>NZ_SNZE01000003.1 GCF_004363775.1 Hydromonas duriensis | reverse complement strand
CGTCCTGACCAATCATTGCGTACTTTACGGTTTCAGGCTCGCAAAGTACGCGCTTGCCTTTTTTAGGAATTCAATCTCCCGCTTGCGCAAATCAAGCTCTTTATGAGCAGCTTTGAGTTGACGCTCTAATGTTTGATAGTCTTGGCGACTTGGGCTTTGGCCTTTGGTTGAGGCAGCTTTAGGATTCTTCATGGTTTCATAAATCCAGTTCGTTAATGTTCCGTAGTTTATACCCAAATCTCGAGCCACTTCCGCGTAACTCACCTCTCCTGATAATGCTAAACTCACTGCCTCAGCTTTGAATGAGTCATCGTAACGATTGCGTTGCATTTGACACCTCTCTTTTTACGTTAAAAGGTGTCCGTCAATTCGAGGGCAGATCATCCCTTTGTACCCAAGGTCATATAAAACATTCAACATAGCCACTTCACTCATTACGCCATCTGAAGATAGGCTGCTGGCAAATAAGTATTGATGCTAACCTGTGTATTTTTTTATTTCTTCAAGTATGGTTATTGCTTGTGCTGATAAAGGCACTTTATGCGGTGCATTCATTTTCATTTTGCTTGCTGGAATTAACCACTCATTTTTATTAAAATCAAACTCGCTCCATTCCGCATAACGCAATTCGTCGTGTCGAACAAAAACTAAAACCATTAGCTTTAAAGCGAGCTTATGCAATTGATTGCCATTGTAGCCATTGATGTCATTTAATAATTTGGGGAAGTCTGCAACATCAACACGCTTTTGATTGACAACTGTCCTGCTGGGTATGATGTCTTTTGATTTAACATTTAACAATGGGTTTGCTGAAATATAGCCTCTCACAGTTGCAAACCTAAACACTTCTTTACATGTGCTCAATGCTCGAGTGGCAATGTCTAAAGCACCTCGCTTTACAATTTTTTCAATTAATTTAGTTAGTATTTCTGTTGTGATGGATTCAACTGGTAAGTTTCCAATACTGCTTAAAATGTTTTTATTTAAACGTTGTAAGGTTTTATCTGCCTGCTCTTTGCTTACCTTACTTTTATATAAGTCGTGCCACTGCAAGGCAACTAAACCCACTGTGGTTGAATTAGACAAAACCTTTTTAAGCTTTTCTTGTTTTCGTTTGATTGCAGGGTCTATTCCATTTGCAATTTGCTTTTTAAAATCATCCCTCAACTCTCTAGCTGCTTTTAGACTAATAGCTGGGTATTTTCCTAAAGGCAAATCATTTTGTTTGCGCTTAGCTTGATTAGGTCTGTCATAGCGCAACCTCCATAATTTTGAGCCTTTAGCAGTGACAATTAGCGTTAACCCACCACCATCCGTGTAACTCTGTTTATTTCCATTTCCTTTAATTGCTTTGATTGCTGTATCTGTCAACTTCATGCACACCTCATTTAAAAAAAACTAATCATAAAATTTGGTTAATTTAAAGTCGAGGCAAAAAAACAGCGGCATTTTTTGATGTATTACTGATTAATAAATGAGATTAAAACACCCACAAATAACCCCACAAAAAAATTTGCTACTACGGTTTACAAACGTTGCCTATAGACGACAAAAAACCCAGCAAACAGTTAAGTTTACTGGGTTTTATTGCTAACCATTGGCAACAATAGTTATATAAATGGTGCCCGTTGCAGGACTTGAACCCACCACCCCCTGATTACAAGTCAGGTGCTCTACCAGATGAGCTAAACGGGCAAAAACAACAGAACGAAATTGTAGCTATGTTTTTAAACGGTGTCAAACATTATTTGCAATTTTGCTCGAATTTTTAGTTACGAAATGCGCATACCCGGTTGAGCGCCCTGATGCGGCTCGAGTAAATACAGACCTGGTTCTGCTTTTTCATCTGCGCTGGAGGCGCATAGCACCATGCCTTCAGAGACACCAAACTTCATTTTTCGAGGTGCGAGGTTGGCGACCAAAACGGTGAGTTTACCGACCAAATCTTCTGGCTTATACGCGCCTGCGATGCCTGAAAACACGTTGCGCGATTTGCCTTCGCCGACATCCAGCGTAAGTTGCAATAATTTGGTTGAACCTTCAACAGATTTGCATTCGATGATTTTGGCGATGCGTAAGTCAATTTTGGCGAAGTCATCAATGGTGATGGTATCGGCAATCGGAGCAATGGTGCTGCTGTTGGCACTCGCTTGTGTGTCGCTGCTTGTTTTGAGCGTGTCTGCGTTGGCAGCGATTAAGGCGGCTATTTGCTTGTCGTCTACGCGAGTCATCATATGGGTGTATGCGTTGATGGCTTTAGCGGATGACAGGGCGGTGTGTACGTCTTGCCAATTTTGTTCGCCGATGTTTAGAAACGCGTAGGCTTTTGCTGCGGTGGCGGGCAGGACAGGGGATAGATACACGGTTAAGATGCGGAAGGCTTCTAAACAGATACTGCACACGGCGTGTAGTTTGCTTGTGTTTTCTGGGTCTTTTGCCAGTTCCCATGGTTTATTGGCGTCAATATACACGTTGACTTGATCGGTCAATTCCATGATGGCGCGCATGGCTTTGCCAAATTCACGGGCTTCGTATAACGCGCCGATATTGGTTTGCGCTTGACGCAGGTGGGTCAGTAGCTCGTCAGACATTGCGCTGTCGAGCACTTTGCTGTCGAAGCGTTTGACCAAAAAGCCTGCGGCACGTGAGGCGATGTTGATGTATTTGCCGACGAGGTCGGAGTTGGTGCGGGCGATGAAGTCGTCCATGTTGAGGTCTAAATCTTCCATCGACGCATTCAGTTTGGCGGCGAAGTAGTAGCGCAGCCACTCGGGGTTCAGACCTGTTTCAATGTAGCTGTGCGCGGTGATGAACGTGCCGCGCGATTTGCTCATTTTTGCGCCGTCAACCGTTAAGAATCCGTGCGCAAAGACGTTGGTTGGCGTGCGATAGCCCGAAAACTTGAGCATCGCTGGCCAAAATAAGGTGTGGAAATACAAAATGTCTTTGCCGATGAAGTGGTACTGTTCGGTGGTTGAATCGGCTTTCACCCAGTTGTTGAAATTAATGCCTTTTTGTGCGCATAAATTTTTGAAGCTGGCGTAGTAGCCAACAGGCGCATCTAACCAAACATAGAAATATTTGCCTGGTGCGTTCGGAATTTCAAATCCAAAATAGGGAGCATCACGAGAAATATCCCAGTCGCTGAGCTTGTGCTCGTCGCTTGCGCCGAGCCATTCTTGCATTTTATTGGTGGCTTCTTGTTGCGCCAAGCCACGCACCCAGCCGCGCAAGAACGTTTCGCAGCGCGTGTCCGATAGTTTAAAAAAGTAATGCGTTGAGGTTTTGCGAACAGGAGCCGCGCCTGAAACGGCGGAATACGGGTTGATTAAGTCAGTGGGCGAATAGGTCGTGCCGCACACTTCGCAAGAGTCGCCATATTGGTCTTTGCTGTGACATTTCGGGCATTCGCCTTTGATGAAACGATCGGGCAAAAACATTTCTTTGACAGGGTCGAAATATTGCTCAATGTCGCGCGCCTCAATCAGCCCGTTGTTTTGCAATGCCAAGTAAATGTCGCTGCACAGCTGCTGATTTTCTTCGCTGTCGGTCGTGTAGTAATTATCGAACGAAACGCCAAATGCGTCAAAATCGCGTTTGTGTTCTTTCCACACGTTATCAATCAATTGCTTGGGGGTTAAGCCTTCTTTTTCCGCACGTAGCATCACGGGCGTACCGTGTGTGTCATCAGCACCAACGTAGTATACTTCGTGCTGATTGAGCTTTAGATAACGCACCCAAACGTCGGTTTGGATATACTCGACCAAATGTCCGATGTGGATTTGACCATTGGCATAGGGCAGGGCTGAAGTGACGAGAATTTGACGTGGTGTAGACATGGGCGTGTTTTCTGAAAGACAAAAGTAATTAGGCTATTTGTACCGCTTTGGCGCAGTTGTTTCGCACCCGTTGCATATCAATTGAGCGGTACATAAAGGCGCAATTTTAACACACAGGACAACGGAATGAATGAAGAACAGTTGCGAGCAGCACTTGATAATTTAGCCATTAGCGCAGATGCGGATTTAACTTTGGGGCAAGCGCGGGCGATTAAATCAATTAGCGGTCATGTGGTGCATCTCAGCCTGCCCTTTGCTTGCGCTTCGCAGCATGAACATTTGCGCGAACGAATGAGCACCGCCGCTGGGCTGGCGTTGGACGTGCGGATTGATGTCAAGATTGAAGCGCATGTTGTGCAAGCGGGCGTATCGGTATTGCCACACGTTAAAAATGTGATTGCCGTTGCTTCAGGTAAGGGCGGTGTAGGCAAAAGCACGACCGCTGTTAATCTGGCTCTCGCGCTGGCGTATGAAGGCGCGCGCGTGGGCTTGCTGGATGCGGATATTTACGGCCCATCCGTTCCTCTTTTGCTCAATGTGAATGGCAAGCCCGCCTTGAACGCAGAAGAAAAAATGATACCGCATGCGCGTTATGGCATTGAGGCCAATTCAATTGGTTTTTTGATTGACGCCGACTCGCCAATGGCATGGCGCGGACCGATGGTGTCACAAGCGTTACAACAGCTGTTCAGTCAAACCGCATGGGATAACTTGGATTATTTAATCATCGATATGCCACCAGGGACGGGCGATATTCAATTGACGTTGGCGCAAAAAATACCTGTAACGGGCGCAGTGATTGTCACCACGCCGCAAGATTTGGCCTTACTGGATGCGCGTAAAGGCTTAAAAATGTTTGAAAAAACCAATATTCCTGTATTGGGTATCGTGGAAAACATGGCGTTGCATGTGTGCTCAAACTGCGGTCACGAAGAGGCTATTTTTGGCACAGGCGGGGCGAGCAAAATGAGTGAAGACTGTCATGTGCCGTTATTAGGACGATTACCATTGGCGATGGACATTCGGGTGCAGGCTGATAAAGGAGAACCAACCGTGGCGGCCGAGCCAGAGGGCATCCATGCTCAACACTACCGCCGCATCGCTCGGCAATTGAGTGCGCGCTTGGCGGTATTGCCTAAAGATTTGAGCCATAAATTTAAGGTCACGACGGCTTAAATGCGCCAAAGCCTGATGAAAGTAAGCTTAACCATGTGATTTCACATGATTTTGTCGCGCGACTATATTACAATTTAGCATCTATTTTTCAATCGACATTGATTTGACATTAATGAGTCGCCATTGGCCAAAATAAGGCAAAAAAACACCCATGACTTACATCGAACTTATCCAGCCAGACGATATGCACGTTCATTTGCGTGATGGCGAAGCACTTCGCGCAGTTGTGCCCGATACGGCGCGACAATTTGGACGCGCCGTAGTGATGCCCAACTTGAAACCACCCGTCACCACAGTCACCATGGCACGCGAATACCGTGAACGCATCGAGGCGGCTGTGCCTGCTGACTCACAATTCAAGCCATTGATGACATTGTATTTAACAGACCGCACCAGCGTGGAGGACGTATCGAACGCAGCGGCCGCCAACATCGTGGGCTTTAAACTCTATCCAGCGGGAGCCACAACCAATTCCGAAGCGGGCGTGACCTCCTTGGACCGTTGCACGGCGGTGCTGGACATGATGAGTGAAATGGGCATCCCTTTGCTGGTTCATGGCGAAGTGACCCATGCGGATGTGGACATTTTTGACCGCGAAGCGGTGTTTATTGACCAAGTATTGATTCCATTGCGCAAGCGTCATCCAAAGCTCAAAATCGTATTGGAGCACATCACCACGCGTCAAGCGGCTGAATACGTTGCAACCAGCGAAGAAGGCATTGCAGCGACGATTACGGCCCATCATTTGCTTTACAACCGCAACGCCATGCTGGTGGGCGGGATTCGCCCCCATTATTACTGTTTACCGATTTTGAAACGCGAAAGCCACCGCGAGGCTTTGGTTGCCGCCGCGACATCGGGCGCGTCACGCTTTTTTCTAGGCACCGACAGCGCGCCACATGCCCAACCGACCAAAGAAGCGGAGTGTGGCTGCGCGGGTTGCTACACGGCATTGCACGCGATGGAATTGTACGCCACGGCTTTTGAACAAGCGGGCGCGTTGGATAAATTAGAGGGATTTTCCAGCATATTTGGCGCACAGTTTTATGGTCTCCCGCTCAATACTCGCAAAATTCGACTGGCGAAGGAAACATGGACCATACCCAAATCATTGAGCTTTACTGAACAACCGCTGGTTCCGCTCAACTCGGGTGAAACCTTAGGCTGGCGGTTCGCAGGCCTAGTTTAAATCTTGGCGGCATATCAAGCATATTTTTTAAAAATTTAAAAAGGGAGCGCGCATGACCATCATTACCACGATTGAAGATTTACGGATTTTGGCCAAAAAACGCGTCCCGAAAATGTTTTACGACTACGCGGATTCTGGCTCTTGGACGGAATCGACTTACCGCGCCAACGAGTCGGACTTTCAAAAAATAAAATTCCGCCAGCGCGTCGCCGTCAATATGGAAGAACGCAGCACAGCAACCACCATGGTCGGCGTGCCCGTGGCGATGCCTGTAGCGATTGCACCCACGGGCTTAACAGGCATGCAACACGCCGATGGTGAAATTTTAGCGGCGCGGGCGGCGCAAAAATTCGGCGTTCCTTTTACACTCTCGACCATGAGCATTTGCTCAATTGAGGACGTTGCAGCGAGCACGGGCGGGCATCCATTTTGGTTTCAATTGTATGTCATGCGTGACCGCCGTTTTATTGAGAGTTTGATTGACCGCGCGAAAGCGGCGAACTGCTCTGCTTTGGTTTTAACCTTGGACTTGCAAGTGCTGGGGCAGCGTCACAAAGACTTAAAAAATGGTTTATCCGCACCACCTAAACTCACCCTGCCGAACATCATCAACATGATGACCAAACCCCGTTGGTGTATGGGCATGCTGGGCACATCACGGCGACACTTTGGTAACATTGTTGGCCATGTCAGCGGCGTGTCTGATATGGGCTCTTTGTCAGCATGGACAGCTTCGCAATTTGACCCGCAACTCAATTGGGGCGACGTGGAGTGGATTAAAAACCGTTGGGGCGGCAAGCTCATCATCAAGGGCATCATGGATCCTGAAGATGCCCGCCTTGCCGTGAACAGCGGGGCGGATGCACTTGTGGTTTCGAATCACGGCGGTCGCCAGTTGGATGGTGCGCAGTCTTCAATCGAAGCCTTGCCAGCCATTGTGGCCGCTGTGGGTAAAGAGATTGAAATTCATTTAGACAGCGGCATTCGCAGCGGACAAGACGTGCTCAAAGCCATTGCACTCGGCGCACAAGGCACATACATTGGCCGCCCAATGTTGTACGGCTTGGGCGCAATGGGCGAAGCAGGCGTGAGCAAAGCACTTGATATCATTCATAAAGAATTCGACGTGACCATGGCTTTTTGTGGGCGCACTCGAGTCAGCGATGTGGATAGCACCATTTTGTTAAAAGGTTCTTATCCCATCGCCATTTGAACCACAACATACCCGCTTAACATCAACAACCATAAGGATTTACGGAAAAAGCCACGTGGCTTTTTCCTTTTTTAATATGTGTCAACTACTCGGAATGAACTGCAACACGCCCACCGACATCATCTTCTCTTTTGAAGGTTTTGCGCAACGCGGCGGATTGACCGACCATCACACGGATGGTTGGGGCATTGCTTTTTTTGAAGGGCGAGCATGTCGTTTGCTGATGGATTGTCAACCGTCAATTCTCTCCCCCGTTGCCGATTTGGTACGCGCCTACCCGATAAAATCCTTGAATGTGATTGCCCATATTCGCAAAGCCACACAAGGTGAAGTGAACTTGGAAAACTGTCATCCATTTGTGCGCGAGATGTGGGGACGACAGTGGGTGTTTGCGCACAATGGCAACTTGGTCGACTTTCACCCAGAGCTTGACGGGCGTTTCCACCCCGTTGGCACGACCGATAGTGAGCGCGCATTTTGTTACATGCTACAAAAATTACGCGAAGCCTGCCCAAACAGCAGTGCGGCTCAACCGCCCAGCCTTGAGGACATCCATGCCGCGCTCAGCGCAATTGCCAAAGACATCGCGCGTTTTGGCACATTCAACTTTTGCTTGTCAAACGGTCAAGCCATGTGGGCGCACTGCTCCACCAATCTATACTACATCGTGCGCGAACATCCTTTTGCACACGCCCACTTACTAGACAAAGACGTGGCCATCAACTTCGCCGAACACACAACCCCGCAAGACCGCGTGGCGGTCATGGCCACTGCGCCTTTAACCGACAATGAGGTGTGGCAAAAAATGCTGGTGGGCGAATTTGTCATGTTTAAGGATGGTTGCCCCTGTGGTGGGCTAAATCCTATACAGCACTACAAAAGGGTTTAAGAAGATGATGAAATCGTACAAAGTTGCTGTTACAAGCCCCTAGAATCGTTGCATACCAACAACCAAACGTAACGTTTATTAATGGCGTTTATTGACAGGGGAAGGGGTTCCCTTTAGAATGAAATCCTAGTGACGGTTTGGTATAAGTAATCAAACGCTCAGGTCATTTGCGACAAATGCCGTCATCATCGTAAGCGTACTTTGAGTACGTCAAATCTGAGCACCACCTTTTTCAAAAACGGCTTCTTCATAGGAAGCCGTTTTTCTATGCAAAAACAGGGCGACGAATATGCACGCACACATTTACTTGGATGAGAGCGGAGATCTTGGATGGAACTTTAATTTAGGTTCGAGCTGTTTTTTGACACTGGCGGCGATTATCATACCAGCCCATCTCAGCCATCATTTGGAACGGTTGGTGCGTGGCATATATAAAAGCCGTAAACGCTGTTTAAAAAACGAACTAAAGTCTGTTGAGCTATCCTCTATTGAACGCCAAAATTTTGTGAATGCTTTAGTTAAGCTAAATGAAAAACACAGAGAAATTTATTTCAAGAGCATTACTGTTAATAAAAAAAAGGTTAATGACTCCTTCAGGAAAAACCCTAATGGTTTATATAATTACATGACTAAATTGCTGCTAGTTGAGTCAATGACTTCTTATAAAATCATCGATTTTTTGCCAGACTCACGTTCAATTAAAACAAGTTATAAACATGCATTGCATCAGTATTTAGAACAAATGTTACTGGAACAGACAATCATTAAAGCTGACACAGCAAACACCTACCCTACCATTCTAAACACAACCCCATACGATAGCAAAAACCATTTAGGAATTCAGGCAGCCGATATTCTAGCTTCGTTATGCTGGGCAAAGCACGAGCATAACAACCTTACCATTGATGCTCTAACTTGCTGCACTCACAAAAAATTATTTTTTTGCTAATGATTTTTCACTCTAATTACGCCACCAAAATAGTTTTATCTTAACTTACATTTTTAAATCGACAATGACCACACTCAACCGCACCTTCCCCCATACCCGCCCACGCCGCATGCGCCGCGATGTTTTTTCACGCAACTTGATGCGTGAACACACTTTAACCGCCCACGACTTCATTTATCCTGTGTTCATCACGGAGGGTGAAGGCATTCGCCAGCCGATTCCGTCGATGACGGGGCAGAGCCGCTTATCTCTTGATGAGCTGCTCAAGATCGCGCAAGAAGCGGTGGATTTGCAGATTCCCGCGCTGGCTTTGTTCCCCGTAATTGATGCGGATAAAAAATCGCTCGACGGCAAGGAGGCGCACAATCCCGACGGGCTGGTGCCACGGGCAATTCGTCTGTTAAAGTCGCATTTTCCACAGTTGGGCATCATGACCGATGTCGCGCTGGATCCATACACTTCGCATGGTCAGGATGGTGTGATTGATGCGAGCGGTTATGTGCTGAATGACGAAACCACGGAAATTTTAGTGCAGCAGGCCTTGTGTCACGCGCGCGCGGGCGCGGATATGGTTGCGCCGTCGGACATGATGGATGGGCGCATCGGGGCGATTCGCACGGCCCTGGAAGATTGCCAATTGATTCACACGCGCATCATGGCGTATTCAGCGAAGTACGCATCGCACTTTTATGGGCCGTTCCGAGACGCGGTGGGTTCGGGTGGTAATTTGGGTAAGGCGGATAAAAAGACGTATCAAATGGATGTGGCCAATGTCAATGAGGCGTTGCATGAGGTGGCGTTGGATTTGGCTGAAGGGGCGGACATGGTGATGGTTAAGCCTGGGCTGCCTTATTTGGATGTAATTCGTGCGGTGAAAGAAGAGTTCAAAGCACCGACATTCGCCTATCAAGTCAGTGGCGAGTATGCAATGATTCACGCGGCGGCGGCGAATGGCTGGCTGGATTTGGACGGTTGTATGATGGAATCTTTGATGGCGTTTAAACGGGCGGGCGCGGATGGCATTTTGACGTATTTCGCCTTGGATGCCGCACGTTTATTACAAGGAAAACAGTCATGAGAATGTTACACACGATGTTGCGCGTGAGCGATTTACAACGCTCAATTGATTTTTACACACAGGTCTTGGGCATGAAGTTACTCCGCATGCGTGACAACCCTGAGTTCAAATACACGCTGGCGTTTGTCGGTTATGCGGATGAATCTGAACAGGCGGTGCTGGAGTTGACCTACAACTACGGCGTGACGGATTACGACATGGGTACGGCTTATGGCCACATCGCTCTTGGTGTGTCGGATGTGGCGGCGGCGTGCGAGCGCATCCGTACTGCAGGTGGGCGCGTGACCCGCGAAGCAGGGCCTGTATTGGGTGGCTCGACGGTGATTGCTTTTGTTGAATACCCCGATGGCTACAAAATTGAGCTTATCGAAGCGTCTTTTCATGAAAAAAACGCGCTTTAAATATGGACATGCTGACTTTCAATGCCGCGAGCCAACACCCCTTGCGCCCCAATGGTGAACACATCACTCAAGAATTTGTTTGGATTGATGCTTTGCGCGAAGATGTCGCGCAAGATTCGACCGCATGGCAACACTATATTGCTGCGCAGGTGGGTTGTCGGATTGACGATTTTCACATCACGGATATTTTAAATACGCAACACCCATCGTTTTTTGATTTAACGCACGATTATGAGATTTTAACGTTTCGTAAGCTCATCAGCCAACACGATGGAACGGTCACGCTTGACCCTGCCGCTTTGACGACGGCACCTGTGGTGTTTATCATCACTAAAAAAGCCTTGATTACGGTGCACGAAAAAGACAGCCGAACGTTCAATGCGGTGCGCAACCGCATCATTCAAACCCTTGATAATCCAAACGGTTCACGTCAACCTGTGTCTTCGCTGGACTTGATGTTGCGCATCATTAATGCGCTGGTGGATAAATATTTGGAATTGCGTACGCCACTGACTCGGCGCATTGATTTGTGGCAAACATTATTGCTACAAGGCAATCATCGTTTTAACAACTGGTCTCAACTGCTCAAGGAACGACTGGCGTTGCATCAACTGGACAATCTGTGCGAGGAGCAACTCGATGCCTTGCAAGAGCTGCGCGATGAGTATCTTGATAAAGCATCGACCTCGAGCGTGCATGATTCGCTGCTACGTCGAGACATGATGATGGTGCGCATCAACGATTTGATGGAGCACGTCACGCGTGTGCAAAATCACGCCGCTCGACTCGAAAACGCCCTCAAGTCTGCGGTTGAATTGCACTTTTCAGCCAATGCGCATCAGACCAATGAAAATCTGCGTTTTTTGGCGATTCTATCCGCAATTTTTGGGCCTTTGACTTTGCTCACAGGAATTTATGGCATGAATTTTGATGTCATCCCTGGGTTGCACAATCCAAATGGCTTTTGGTGGATGATGGGCGGCATGCTGGCGGTCACGTGCGGCTTGTTGTATTACTTTCGCTCACGCCGTTTGGTCGGGCGCGGTGATGCGAGCATTATCGCACTGTTGAATTCAAGCAGTGCCGACAAAACCAGTCAAAAAAACATCATAAAATGAGCATCACATAAAAAAAACAGCGTGAACATCACGCTGTTTTTTTAGCACTTTAATTGCGTGCACCAATTCATCACCCAATCACGCCAATTGCGCTTCCATCACTGGGTAATCGGTATAGCCCTCTGCGCCAGGCGTGTAAAAAGTCGCTGGGTTCGGTGCATTTAAAGGTGCACCCGCTTTCACACGCGCAGGAAAATCAGGATTCGCCAAGAATGCCGTGCCGAACGCCACCGCATCGACCTTACCCTCCGCAATCGCTTGTTCGGCTTCTTCCGCGCTATAGCCCATATTGCTGATTAAAGTGCCTTTGAAATGCTCACGAGCAGGCGTGACCACATCGCCATGTTGCGCTTGGAAAAAATCAGCGCGCATTAAGTGCAAATATGCCAAATTAAACTCGTTTAAACGCTGTGCAAGGAAAGTCGTTAAAGCAACGGGGTCGCTGTCGACCATGCTGTTGTAGCTGTTCAGCGGCGAAATGCGCACGCCCACGCGATCACTGCCAATCGCTGCAGTCACTGCCGTCAAAACTTCAAACAACAAACGTGCGCGATTTTCTAACGAGCCGCCATAATTGTCCGTGCGCTTATTCGCGCCATCGCGTAAAAACTCGTCCAACAAGTAGCCGTTCGCGGCGTGCACCTCAACACCGTCAAAACCTGCCGCAATGGCATTTTTTGCGGCCTGAGCAAATGCAGCCACAATCGCAGGCATTTCATTCACTTGTAATTCACGTGGCACGGCATGTGGTTTTTTACCTTCTGGCGTGTGCACTTCATCTTGAATCGCCAATGCGCTCGGTGCAACAGGTTCTATACCACCATTGAGCAATGGATGTGCGGCGCGACCCGCGTGCCAAATTTGCATGAAAATCTTGCCACCTTTAGCGTGAACGGCATCCGTGACTTTTTTCCAACCCGCGATTTGCTCGTCGGAATAAATCCCTGGCTCTGCGGCGAACGCAGAAATATTGGGCGCAATCATGGTGCATTCAGTCACAATCAATCCCGAGCTGGCACGTTGAGCATAGTGTTCCGCCATTAAATCATTGGGGATGTGCTCAAAACCTGCACGCGCACGGGTCAAAGGGGCCATCAACATGCGATTTTTTAAAGTATGCGCACCCATCTGCAATGGTTGAAATAAATGTGTGGTGTTCATTTGGTTCCTTTTTTTGTCTTTATTGAGGTGAAACAATAGCATGGATTTATTTTTGTCGCAGAGAGGGCATACCAAACGGCGTAATGGCAATGGCCAAGAACCAAATGATTGGCCCACTGATGGTGGGTATATTGGCCTCGATAATTCCAGATGTAACCAACGAAAATAAGAAAGCCAAATCCGCAATACCAATAACAAGCAAGCCTATAAAATACGCGCGCCAAGAGCCTGTTCGCCAAATCATGGCCGCAACAATCATGCCAAGTACCCCATAGCCTGCAACATCAATACAAAAATTCAGAATCAATTGTGATTGCGCATGTGCCGTCATGGCATCCGTAGTGTGTTGAAAGGCCGCTCGTGGGGCGTTCACGCCACCAATCACCATATTCCATTGATTTTGAACATTACCCAATAGGTATTGATGAGCACCCTCAAAGCCAACCCAAATGTGCAAAATACCCCATAAAACAAACAATGCGGCTCCTATTTTGGCCGCTAAACCAACCGCTGGTCGTGTGTTTTTGTTCATACAGACTCCTTCTAAAAATAAAAATCAAACAAAGAGCTTGATTATAAATACGAGAAACATTGGGATAAAGACATTAAAATGAAATTAATTGCTCCATAAACGGTACAATATTGATATGGAAATTTTTAAAAACATGCACATTTTTACCGAAGTGGCTAAAGCCAAAAGCTTTCGCCGCGCAGCAGAGATATTGGACATGCCCAATTCAACGGTGTCACGGCGGATTTCAGAATTAGAACGTGATGTCGGACTGCGATTATTCAATCGTACCACTCGTCGCGTTGAACTCACCGAAGGGGGGCAGATGTATTTTGAGCGCTGCACGCGCATCATCCAAGAAGCCCAATTGGCACACACCGAATTAACCGAAATGAGAACGCAACCCAGTGGATTGATTCGAGCCTCTTTACCCGTTGATTTCAGCGTCTTGTACCTCAATACAATTTTGGTGGATTTTACAAAACAGTATCCAAAAATAGAGCTTGACTTGGATTTAACCTCCAAAAAAGCCAACATGTTCACCGACTCTATCGACATCGCCATTCGCATGAACACGCCTAAAGAAAGCGATTTAATCGCGCGAAATATTGCCAATTTTAGCTGTGCTTTGTTTGCATCCCCCGAGTATTTAGCAGAACGTGGTACACCAACAACCCCCGAGGACTTACTCGCGCATGATTGTTTACGGATGAACGATGCACCATGGACGCTAACTCAAAATGACGATAGACGAGTTGTTGACGTCAATGGGCAATTTATTGTCAACAATATTGGCATGCTGCGCCAATTGGCCATTGATGGCGCAGGTATTTTTCGCTCCACCGAAACATGGGCCAAGGCCGACGTACTCAATGGCAAGCTGGTGCGTGTGTTACCCGAGTGGTCGCCTCCCAACGCTTCGGTCTATGCGCTCACCACAACCCGATTACTGCCCGCCAAGGTTCGTGTATTTTTAGACTTTCTCGTACAACGGATGACTGACTGATGGCACACCATAAACGTGTACAAATACGATTTTAATCAAAAAGGTATTTTATTTATTTACAGTGGTTTTACAATGAGTGTGCAGCACCTTTATAAAAACAGTATCACACTTTAGGAGACTTCCATGTTAATCAAAAAATTGAGCACGATGACAGCAGTGGCCTCTGCCATTGTTTTAGCCGCTTGTGGCGCAAAAGATGAGAAAAAACCAATGGGTACAAACACAGGCAATGTGATTAAAATTGCCAGCGTTAGCCCATTATCAGGCGGCACTGCCAATGCTGGTAAAGACAACCAAAGCGGTGCATTATTGGCTGTTGAAGAAGTGAATGCCAAGGGCGGCGTGGACATTGGCGGCAAAAAATACATGCTTGAACTGGTGTCGGAAGACGATGCCGCCGACCCAAAACAAGGCACAATTGCAGCACAAAAAGTGGTGGATGACAAAACCATCACCGCCGTCATCGGGCATTACAATTCAGGCGTGACGATGGCCGCACAACCCATCTACGCTAAAGCTGGCTTGGTGACAATCACACCATCAGCCACCAATCCAGACGTGACGATTAAAGCCAGTAAAGGCGAGGGCGGCTTAACGATGATGTATCGCATGGTCGCACATGACGCGATGCAAGGCCCTGCTTTAGCCACTTATGCCCACAAAAAAGGCTTTAAGAATATTGCCATCGTCGATGATGCAACCACTTATGGTAAAGGCATGGCCGACCAAGTTGAGAAAAAAGCCAAAGAGCTGGGTTTGAGTGTGGTATCGCATGACGCAGCCACCGCGCAAACAACTGATTTTAAAAACATTTTAACCAAAGTGAAAGCAAGCAACCCAGATGCCGTCATGTGGGGCGGCTTGGACGACACGGCCGCCACATTCGCCAAGCAAGCGCGTGAGCTGGGTATCAAATCGGTACTGTTGATGCCCGATGCTGTGTGCACCGACAACTATATTTCGCTGGCGGGAACCGCCGCCGAGGGGACGATTTGTTCAGTGACGGGCGTGCCATTGCAAGAAATGAAAGAGGGGGCTGCTTTTAAAGAACGATTTGAAAAACGTTTTGCGGGTCAAAAGGTACAAGGATTTGCGCCATTCGCTTATGATGCCGTTTTAACGTTGGTTGAAGCCATTAAAAAAGCAGGTTCAACAGAACCTACCAAAGTGGCCGCTGCGATGAAAGGCATTCAAGCCACGGGTTTAAGTGGTTCAATTGCTTTTGATGATGCGACGGGTGAGCGTAAAGACACCGTGATTACAATTTTAGAAGAGAAGGGCAAAGCCTTTGTCCCCGTTGATAAAATCAAATAAGCTGCTGCATCTCACCTAAAACCGCTAAATTGTATTTGGCGGTTTTTATAATTATATTACTCGAACGACCCGCGCCAGAGCGGGTAAAATTTAGGTAGAATATTTAATTGAGGGCAAATCAAAAGAATCAAATTAAATTTTGACATGAGCGATTTAAACCATATTTAATATGAATTTAGGCGTTCTAAAATAAAACTGCTGTATTTTTTATTAAGCCCACTTGGGCAACACACCTTAAATAGGAGACTGGTATGATATTTAAAAAATTAAGCCTGACAACAGCACTCGTGGCTACTTTTGCGCTAGCGGCTTGTGGTGGTGCAAAAGACGAGAAAAAAGCGGACACCCCCGCAGGTGCTGGCGTGATTAAAATCGCCACGGCATCGCCCATGTCAGGTGGTCAAGCGACTGTTGGTAAAGACAACGAAAGCGGTGCGCGCTTGGCCGTTGAAGAAATCAATGCCAAAGGTGGCGTTGATATTGGAGGTAAAAAATACATGATCGAGTTGGTCGTCGAAGATGATGCAGGCGACCCAAAACAGGGCACAACTGTTGCGCAAAAAATCGCTGATGACAAAAGCATTTCAGCTGTAGTGGGTCATTACAACTCAGGCGTGACGATGGTCGCTGAACCCATCTATGCCAAAGCCAACCTCGTTTCATTCACCGTGAGCAGTAACCCAGATGTCACCCTCAAGGCCACCAAAGGTGAAGGCGGTATCCCAATGGTTTACCGCATGGCGAGCCATGATGGTAAGCAAGGCCCTGCTTTAGCGGCTTATGCTCAGAAGAAAGGCTATAAAACCATTGCAATTTTTGATGATGCCACTGCTTACGGCAAAGGCTTAGCCGACCAAGTAGAAAAAACAGCCAAAGAAGCAGGCATGACAATCGCCACCCATGAGTCTGCCACAGATAAAACCACTGACTTCAAAAGCGTATTGACTAAAATTAAAGCATCAAATGTCGATGCCATCATGTGGGGCGGTTATGATGACACGGCGGCATCTTTAGTTAAACAGGCTCGCGAATTGGGCATCAAAGCCGCATTCTTGATGCCTGATGCCGTGTGCACAGACAACTACCTCAAACTCGCAGGCACAGCGGCGTCTGGTACCATTTGTTCAGCAACAGGCTTATCGTTGGCGGACATGAAAGATGGCGCAACATTCAAAGCGAACTTTGAAAAACGCTTCCCTGGACAAACCGTCCAAGCCTACGCACCGTTGTACTATGATGGGGTTTACACTGCCATCGCTGCAGTTAAAAAAGCAGGCTCAACAGACCGCGCCAAAGTCGCTGCCGCAATGAAAGGCTTGACCTTAACTGGCTTGAGCGGTCCAATTGCTTTTGATGATGCCACAGGCGAGCGTAAAGACACCGTCATCACTATTTTGGAAGAGAAAAATAAAGCGTTTGTACCCGTGGATAAAATTAAATAATGCCACGAGGTTAAGCCGCATTTGTCTCAAAAAAAGCCCATCGCATGTGATGGGCTTTTTTCATGGCGCATCGACCAAGCGAAGCCGCCATAGCGAAGTCACTTCTTTTGAGCGAGCCAGATGCAAGGGGTCGTTTTTATCAAAGGCTTTCGCATGTTGCGGCCGCGCATCATGACGGGCGATGACTTCAACGCCTGCTTCGACAAACCAGCTTAATAATTCTGCACGAGAACGCAAGGCCAAGTGCTCCGCCAAGTCCGACAAAATCAGAAATGCCTCTCCGTCAACAGTTAAGTGTGCGCTCAAACCATTTAAAAAACCTTTGAGCATTTGACTGTTGTCATCGTACAAAGCAAACTCAATCGCCGCGTTTGGTCGTGCGGGCAGCCACGGCGGGTTGCACACAATTAAAGGGGCGCGCCCTTCTGGAAATAAGTCGGTGTGCTTCAATTCAATTGACGGGTTTAAAGCGAAACGATGAATATTCTCCGCTGCACATGCCAACGCATTTAAACTCATGTCGGTCGCGACAATGCGCTGCACGCCCTTTTGCGCCAATAGCACAGCGAGCACGCCCGTTCCTGTACCGATGTCAAATGCCAGCTCTGTGCTGGGTAATTTAGCCTGCGCGACCAAGTCGATGTACTCGCCACGCACGGGCGAAAAAACGCCGTAATACGGATGGATACGACCACCAAGCGCATTGATTTCAACGCCTTTTGTACGCCACTGATGCGCACCGATGACACCCAAAATTTCTCGCAAAGAAACTAAAGTCGTCTGGCCGTCATGACGTGCGCCATAGGCCTGTTGGCAAGCCTCGCTCACATCTGGGGCGCGGCGCAGCGGGATGCTGAAATCACCGTTTAAAGGCAACAACAACATGCCTAAAATTCGGGCGCGTTGAGCTTGTGCTTGACGGTGCAAATGAAAAGCCGTTTTCGCATCAATGTCTGTTTTACTTTTTTTAGGCCGCTTGTCGATGCGACGGGTCAATGCTTGCAATAATTGTCGAGCATTTTGATAATCGCCGCGCCAAAGTAAAGCCGTTCCTTCGCAGGCCAATCGGTAGGCCACATCTGCAGGCGTGGCATCATTTGCAATGACAATACGCTTAGGCGCAGGTGCTCCATTTTCTGAGTGCCAAACCGCACGTTGCAGCTCATCGTTTTCCATCCATTCAACAAAAGACGCCGTATGGGTTAAATTCATATTGTTCTCTTTGGGTCGTATATTGGGCGTATAAAAAAAGCAGCCGAAGCTGCTTTTTTGACACAAATTAAGCGTTGTGACTGGTTTCAACCAATTGCAATGGCTCTTCCGATGCTTGTACACGCGGTTTGCGTTCGCGTGGTGGATGCGAGGGCACAGGCGCAGTCATGACATAGGGTGTCACGGCTTCGCTCTTGGTTTGCACCATTTCCAAGCCCACTTTATTGAGCACTTCATCCAAAGGCACTGTTATTGGCTCTACCGCTTGTAAAACAGGGGCTGCAATTGGAGCCACAACAGCAGGTACGGCAGCGGCTTCAGTCTCTTCTTTCACAACACGCACGGGCTCTGCTTCGAACACGTCTGTTGCAGGGGCATTGACGAAGCGGATGTCCGCCACTTGTGCAGGTGTTGCCACCGAGATAGGCGCTACTTTTTCTTCCTCTACTAAAACCGCAGGGGCTTCTTGAGTTGGAGCGACAACAGGTGCTTGAACTGCAACAGGCTCAACAACAAACGTGGTGGTGCTGTGTTGTGTTGTGGGCTGTGCTGGAATTTCAATTGTGATGGGCGAGTGATCCAACGCAGGGGCATCATCACGCATCAATTGCGAAATGGTGTTGGCTGTTGGGCTTAACTCCAACGATGCGCTGCCTGATTGTTGCTCACGCTGCTCCCGACGTTCGCGGCGTTCGCGACGGTCGCGTCCGCCTCGACTGCGACGTTCGGTTCGCTCGGCTTTTTCAACCTGCTCACCTTGGTCTTTGTGCGCGGCTTGTGTTGTTGCCTCGCTGCTTTTTACGTTGTGTTCGGCTTCAACAGCAAATACTGTGGCCGCACTCGCTTCAATCTGACTTGCAGCAGGTGAAACATTTGCAACAGCATTCACGGTCTCAACAACGACTGACGTATCCGCGTCGTCTTTACGTTCAGTGCGCTGGCGTTGACGTTGTTGGCGGGGCTGACGTTGCTGACGGGGTTGACGCTCTTCTTGCCCTTCATTTTCCTTGCGAGCTTCATTGCGCTGTTCTGCATTTTTTTCAGTACGCGCAGCATCGTTATTATCTTTACGCTCATTGCGGTCGTTACGTTGACGGCGTTCTTGGCGCTCTTGACGTTGTGCGGGTTGTGCCTGCTCGCTTTCTTTGCGCTCACCATCCTCTGCCTTGCTATTGCGGTCATTGCGCTCGTTACGGTTGCGACGACGTTCGCCACGCTGCGCACGGTCTTCGTTACGATTGCGGTTGTTGTGCGCATTGCGACCGCGCTGAGATGACTTTTTCTCCGATTCAGGAGCCGCTTTTTCGGGTGAAGCCTTAGGTGCACCGAAGAAAAATGCTTTTAAGCGAGCGATAAAGCCGAGGGCTTGTCCCGCAGCAGCATTCTTAGTTGCTGGGGCGCGCTCCGTTGGCGTTGGCGCGGGTGTCGTTGGCAAAATGCCTTTGACTGCCGCTTCTTGACGAGGTGCGGCGGCTTGAGCTTCTTTTAAATTGTATTCAACTTCTTCCGTTGGTTTTTCAACTTGAGTGTAGCTGGCCTGTACCAAGTCCAAACGCTCATCGTCGTGACGCATGCGGTCAAGTTTATAGTGCGGCGTTTCCAAATATTTATTTGGAATCAAGATGATATTGGTTTTTGTGCGGGATTCGAGAACGTGAATTTCAGCACGTTTTTCGTTTAACAAGAAGGTCGCCACGTCCACGGGAATTTGGACATTCAACGCGGCCGTGTGCTCTTTCATGGCCTCCTCTTGAATAATACGCAAGACGTGTAACGCCGACGATTCGATGTCACGAATCACACCTGTGCCGTTACAACGTGGGCAAGTGGTGTGCGAGCCTTCTGACAATGACGGACGCAGGCGTTGTCGCGACAACTCCATCAAGCCAAAGCGTGAGATTTTGCCCATTTGTACGCGCGCGCGATCGTGACGCAATGCTTCTTTTAAACGCACCTCAACGTCTTTTTGATTTTTAGACGACTCCATGTCAATGAAGTCAATCACAATCAAGCCGCCCAAGTCACGCAAGCGCAATTGGCGTGCGACTTCTTCGGCCGCTTCCAAATTGGTGCGGTAGGCGGTGTCTTCGATGTCAGAACCACGGGTGGCACGCGCGCTATTCACGTCAATTGAAACCAACGCTTCTGTGTGGTCAATCACAATCGCGCCGCCTGATGGCAAAGGCACGGTGCGCGCATAAGCGGTTTCAATTTGATGCTCGATTTGAAAGCGTGAATACAATGGAATGTCGTCGGTGTACAACTTCACACGATGAACATTTTGTGGCATGACCGCGCCCATGAAGGACTGGGTTTGCTCAAAAATTTCGGGCGTATCGATGAGAATTTCACCAATATCGGGCTGGTAGTAGTCACGAATGGCGCGAATCACAAGGCTCGACTCGAGGTAAATCAAAAAGGGCGCAGGGTTGTTGCGTTGACCTTTTTCATTCAAATCGGGTTCAGCCGCGCCCGCGATGGCGTTCCACAAACGCAACGAGTGGTCTAAGTCCCATTTTAATTCTTCGGCTGAACGGCCAATACCCGCTGTGCGTGCAATGATGCTCATGCCTTGTGGAATGTCGAGTTGGCTCATCGCCTCACGCAATTCGTTGCGTTCTTCACCTTCAATGCGACGAGAAACACCGCCGCCGCGTGGGTTGTTCGGCATGAGCACGAGGTAACGACCCGCCAATGATACAAATGTGGTTAAGGCCGCGCCTTTATTGCCGCGCTCTTCTTTTTCCACTTGAACAATGATTTCTTGACCTTCGGTCAAGGCGTCCTTGATGCTGGCGTTGCGTGCATCGACCCCTTGTTTAAAATAGCTGCGCTCTACTTCTTTAAAAGGCAAGAAACCATGACGCTCTTCGCCATAGTTCACAAAACATGCTTCCAAAGAAGGTTCAATACGGGTGATGATGCCTTTGTAAATATTGCCTTTGCGTTGTTCGCGTCCAGCGGTTTCAATGTCGAGGTCGATGAGCTTTTGACCATCAACAATTGCCACGCGCAGCTCTTCTGCATTCGTGGCATTAAATAACATGCGTTTCATTTTTATAAACTCCAATGCGAGTCAATACTCGCGTTCTAGCAACCGAGGCGTTGCAGACCGAGTCCTGGACGTGTGGAGTTAAAAAAGAAAGTTGTGTCGCATACTTGTAATGACAAGGCGCACATTAGACGCTATACGCAAGCGCACTGTAGGCTTGCGAATGCTGGCATTGCTGACGCGCCTCATTTAAACACGTAGATGTAGCTCAAGCCCAAATATGAAATGAGCATCGAACATCCAACGGTATGGGGGCGTTGCGTGAAATATTGGCAGTCGAAAACGACGTTGCATCACTCAAAATGCTGCGCGCATCAACATGCGTCATCAGCGAATCAACGAGCGATTCGGCGAGCACTTCATTTTTAATATGTACCCGTCGAATCAATATCTAACACTGTGCACCACCGCGTGGCGTTGGTAAAAACCATTGCCAATTTTTAAGTGGATTCAAAATGAATATTGGTATTTCAAACCCACTGCGCAATGACACGACGCATCGTGCCATCTAAATTCTTTTCAAAGTTCACATGACGTCCACATGGTGTTCTCACAAATGCCGTTCGCATGTGTGACCAACACCGTGTTTGGACACCCGTTTTCGGTGGCTTGCTGCTGGCATGGGGGTCGTTTCTTAACGACGATGCCCAATCAAATAGCAAACCATTAGGGAAAATCGGTTAAACCTGTTTACAATAGCGTCAATGAACGGTCTTTGGTCACAAAAGATCGCCCGTGCAGTTTGTAGGACCCATTGGTCTGTGACTTTAAGTTAAAAGTCTCTAGGCTGCACATAACGCCGACAAATTATAACAAAATGAAACACTTACGCAAGACTTTTGAACAAAAAAATGTCAGTTCGCTGCAAATCGCCGAAAAAAATACGACGCCTGCGCCCGTCAGTGTTCGTTTGCACACTGTTGGCGAAGAGGAAGCAGGGCAACGCATCGACAATTTTTTGCTGCGAATTTGCCGAGGCGTGCCTAAAAGTTGGGTGTATCGTGTCGTTCGCAAGGGCGAAGTTCGCGTGAATAAAGGCCGCGTGGATGTTGAATACAAATTGCAAGTTGGTGATGTGGTGCGCATTCCGCCCGTTAGGGTTGCTGAAAGAACCAGCAAACCCGTTCCTACGGCTCGCGCCACCAAGTTGCCCGTGGTGTACGAGGATGATGCTTTATTGGTCATCGACAAACCCGCTGGTCTGGCGGTGCATGGTGGTTCAGGCGTGTCATTTGGCGTGATTGAACAGTTGCGTGCGGCTTATCCAGATTTTAAATTTATCGAGCTGGTTCATCGGCTGGATAAAGAAACTTCGGGTTTGCTGATGTTGGCCAAAAAGCGCAGCGTTTTAGTGGCGCTGCATGAAACCATTCGTTTAGGGCAAATGGACAAACGCTATTACGCCATACTCAAAGGCGAGGTGACCGATAAAGAGAACCATGTGCGCGTGCCTTTATATAAATTTGTGGCAGCCAATGGCGACCGCCGAGTATTGGTCAGTGAAACGGGGCAAAGCGCGCACAGTCGCTTTAATATTGATAAAGTCCTGAATGGTTACACTGCGGTGCGCGTAAAAATCTACACGGGGCGCACCCATCAGATTCGAGTACACAGTGCGCATTTAGGCCATCCCATTGTCGGTGACGATAAGTATGGCGACTTTGATTTAAACAAGGCATTGGCGAAACAAAAATTCGACCGCATGTTTTTACATGCGCATGAATTGCGTCTTAAGCACCCCGTGACGGGTGAAATGTTGGCACTCACTGCTGAATTGCCGATTGATTTTGTTCAATTCATTAACAAACACTCTGTTTAATCGAAAATTGTGTGTTCACTATCGCCAAGCCAACCGCTCCACCAATCAACTCAATCATCGACCTTGATATAAAGCGACATATTTTTTCACGCCATCTGATAATGAAGCGTTTATACTTTTGAGGTTTGAATTATACGGTTGATTCGAACGCCCTCATCAATCAAATCACATTGAACTTTTAATGGAAAACCGAAAGCCAATCATGCCACACAACCCCGACGTTAAAGAACTTTACGAACAAATAGCAACCATTTCACCGAATTTAAAAGCTGGCATTCTGGCCGAGGCCTTGCCACATATTCGCCGTTTTCAAGGCAAAACCATTGTCATCAAATACGGCGGCAACGCCATGACCGATAAATACTTGCAAGAGTGTTTTGCCCGTGATGTGGTGTTGCTTAAACTCGTGGGCATGCAGCCGATTGTGGTGCATGGCGGCGGGCCCCAAATTGACAATGCCCTAACTCGCTTGGGTAAAAAAGGGGAGTTTATTCAAGGCATGCGGGTGACGGACAAAGACACAATGGGCATTGTTGAGGCGGTGCTGGGCGGGCAGGTTCAGGGTGAGATTGTGGGTTTAATTAATCATGCGGGTGGGGCGGCGGTCGGTTTGTCTGGTCGCGATGGGCATTTGATTCAAGTGAAAAAAATGTTTTTGCAGGACATCAAAGACGCGTCTATTCAACATGACATTGGACAGGTGGGTGAAGTTACCAAAATCAACCCTGCCGCGGTGACGGCTTTGATTAATGGCGGCTTTATTCCTGTGATTTCACCCATTGGTTCCGATGAGCAGAACCAGTCTTACAACATCAATGCCGATGTTGTGGCAGGCGAGTTGGCACGGACGCTGAATGCGGAAAAATTGGTGATGTTGACCAATATTAAAGGGGTGCTGGATAAGGACGGTACGCTGTTAACGCATTTAAACACGGGGACAATCGATGCGTTGGTGGCAGATGGTACGTTATCAGGCGGCATGTTGCCAAAAATTTCATCCGCGCTTGATGCCGCAAAAAGCGGAGTCAATTCAGTCCACATTATTGATGGTCGAGTACCACATTGTTTGTTGCTGGAGATTTTGACTGACGCGGGCGTGGGCACAATGATTTCAAATTGACCGAGCGGCTAAGGTGGGGGCATTTGTCTTTAACATCCCTCGCCCATTCGTTTTATTGTTGTAAACAATCATACAATCATTTATACAACCTTTTTTAGTAGAGAAATCATGCGTCCTATTTATGCCCCTAATCCGAGTTGTGAATTATGCTCTTCTGACGGCGGCGAGCTGGTTTGGCAGAATGACAACTTGCGCGTCATCATGGTCGACGACCCACATTTTGCTGGTTTTGTTCGGGTGGTGTGGCAGGCGCATGTGTCCGAAATGACCGATTTACAACCTGCGCAGCGCAGTCAATTGATGCAAACGGTGTGTTTGGTTGAAACGGTGATGCGCCAAGTTTTGCAACCCACTAAAATCAATCTTGCCAGCTTGGGCAATATGACGCCGCATTTACACTGGCATGTTATCCCACGCTTCGCGAATGACATTAACTTCCCCACCCCCATCTGGGCACTCACCAAAGAACAAGCCGCGCAAACTGCGCGGCCATGTGTATCGCCCGAACAACGAGATGCATTAGTGACCGCATTACGCATCGCACTTTGGGCATGATAACGCGGTGTATGGCTGCTAGCCAGCCCTGAAAAAAATCACCGTTAAGACTAAAAACAGCGGTATCAAGATTCCAAAAGACCACGCCAAATAACCAAAAAACGATGGCATTTTTAAGCCTGAATGCTCGGCGATGGCTTTAACCATAAAGTTCGGTGCATTGCCGATGTAGCTGAGTGCACCCATAAATACCGAGCCAGCGGAAATTGCGGCCAAAGTGCTGGCGTAGCTGGTTGTTAAATGCGCCACATCGCCCCCAGCAAGATTGAAAAACACCAAATAAGTCGGCGCGTTGTCTAAAAAGCCAGACAACAACCCTGTTGCCCAAAAGTATCGCCCATCAATCGGTACGCCGTTGGCATCATGCACCGCGCTCACCAAACTGGCGAACGGCCCTTGTGAACCTGCTTGCAACATGGCAATAACAGGCGCAATGGTCAAGAAAATGGCAATGAACAATTTTGCCACTTCAAATACAGGCTCAAAATTGAAATGATTAAGCAAACGCACATCCTGCGCGGTGAAGCGCCAAGACAATCCCGCCATCAGCACCAAACCGACGTCGCGCACCAAGCTCGGCAAAGGAAGTGGCGTGCCTAAAACATGGAACACCACATCCGATTGCCACAAGCCACTGAGCAACACGAACAGAACTGCGCCAAGTAGCCATACAAAATTCAAACCACCCTCAAAACCGATATCGCGCGTGTCGGGCGTCGGATCCATAATGGCGGGCATATCCTCCTCGCGGTTGTGGTAGTAATAAAGGTCAATCAAGTAAAAGACCACAAGCAACAGCGCAACGGACAGCAAGGTTTCAGGCAAGATGTTTTGTAAAGTCCACAAAAAAGGCACGCCTTTTAAAAACCCTAAAAATAGCGGCGGGTCACCCAACGGGGTTAATGAACCACCGATATTGGCCACCAAAAAAATAAAGAACACAACCACATGTATTTTATGTTTGCGATTGTCATTGGCTCGCAACAGAGGGCGAATCAACAACATTGCCGCGCCTGTCGTGCCCATTAAACTGGCTAAACCAGCACCAATCGCCAAAAAAGCGGTATTCACTTTAGGGCTGCCATGCAAATTGCCTTTGATGTAAATGCCGCCCGAAATGATGTACAAACTGGCAATGAGCGCAATGAAAGGAATATACTCGGCCAACACAGCATGCGCGGTGATATGAAGCACTTCACCGATGCCCAATTGAACCGCGGCTGGAATTAAAAATGCGGCCGCCCAAGCCGCAGCCACTTTGCCAAAATGTTGATGCCAAAAATGAGGCGCAACCAGTGGAAATATAGCAATAGACAATAAAACCCCAGCAAAAGGCAGTGCCCATATCAAACCCAGACTCGACAGCCCACCGCCTTCAGCAGCAAAGGCTGAATGACTAAACAACGATATCAATAAAATAAACAGATTTTTTAACATTAGAACAGCCTTTTCAAGAGAGGCTTCATTCTAACGGTCATCCCCCTTCGAGCACAAGTGCAAGTGCCGATTGCTTTCTGATGGTTTGTGATAACCCATAAAAAAAGCGAGCCTAAGCTCGCATTTTTTATGAGGTAAATAGTAAGGTTATTACCCGTCAGTACGGGTAATAAAGCCTTTTTTATGCCGCGTGATGATCCAAAGTCGCTTTGGCTTCAGCTTCAATATCAGCCGCACGTTTTGCGGCATCATCCGCCGAAAGTAATTCACCTTCCCATTTTGCCACAACAGCCGAGGCAATTGAGTTACCCACTGCATTAGTCGCAGAACGACCCATGTCGAGGAAGCGGTCCACGCCCAAAATCAACAACATACCTTCAACAGGCAGACCAAACTGCGCCAAAGTACCCGCAATCACCACCAAAGATGCGGCAGGAATACCAGCCATACCTTTAGAAGTCACCATCAACGTGAACAACATGGCGATTTGCGTAGTTGTTGACAACGGAATATTGTAAAACTGAGCAATAAACAATGATGCAAACGTGCAATACATCATTGAACCATCAAGGTTAAATGAATAACCCAAAGGCATCACGAAGCTTGAAATTTTGCGGTTCACGCCAAAACGGTCCAAAGCATCCAAGATTTTTGGATAAGCCGCTTCAGATGATGCGGTTGCAAAAGACAAGAAGAAAGCTTCTTTTACTTCGCGCATCAAAGTGAACACGCGTTTGCCCAAGAATACATAACCTGCGAGAATCAACAGCGCCCACAATGCAAACAACGCGATGTAGAACGAGCCCATGAATTTGCCGTAAGTCACCAAGACCGACAAGCCTTTTTCTGCAACCACTGTAGAAATAGCCGCAAAAACAGCCAAAGGCGCGAATTTCATCACGTAGCCTGTGAGCTTAATCATCACGTGGCTTAACTGGTCGATGATGTCAACCAAGCCATGACCTTTGTTACCGATGGCACCCAAAGACACACCAAAGAACACAGAGAAAAACACGATTTGCAACAATTTGTTGCCTGCAGCCGCATCAACAAATGAAGTTGGAATCAATTGTGCAGTAATAAACGCAACGAAACCAGAGTCTTTCACACCTTGAGAAAAGCCATCCAATTTGGCCTTACCCGCAGCGATTTGCTCAGGTGTCAACGCCGTTAACGTACTGCCAACACCTGGTTGGAATAAGTTAGCAAACATTAAACCCATGAACAAAGAAACAATCGAAGCCGTGACAAACCACAACAGGGCTTTCAGACCCACTCGACCCACTTCGCTACCTGAGCCCATTTGCGCGATACCCACAACCAAAGTTGAGAATACCAATGGTGCAATAATCATTTTAATTGCACGTAAGAACAATGTTGAGAGTAAACCGATATATGACATATCGACTTCAAACATTTTCGAGTACACCATCCAACCGAAAACGATACCCAAAACCATTGCGATAAGAATATAAGCCGCTAAACGACCACTGCCGCTTTTTGATGCATTGCTATTCATATTAGCCATCATATTTCCTTTTACCTTTTTACTTTATGTGTCACTTTAAAGGGGTGGCGCTGCCTTGTCTCCCCCGTTTAACCTTACGGCTTACCTCAACCTTTTCGCGGGATGAAACCCCGTGTGGATGATTCAATGAATGTGTTGTGAGTGCTACGCACTAAAAAAATTCACCAAGCCCCCGAAAAAGATATCGCATTATAAAGGCTGAAAACTGTTTTTCAAGTATTTAAATGGCATAATTGATAAAAGCGCAAAGTTTATGGTTAGACTAGATTTAATTGCTTTGTATTTATTGTTATTGCCAATAAAATCAATATAATTTATTACGTAAACGTGCTGTTGAAGTTAGGTTTAAGGTGGAAAAATGATGAAGAATACATTTTTTTCACTTTTAGAGGCCACCTAAAGTCAAAAATGTGTTTAAAAGAGACAACATTAAATCCAATTAATACATGTAAGGGCGAGACATGCGAGGATTGATTTTATCCAAATCTGCAAAAGATTATGAGTTGCTATGCCACACAATGGCATTACCCATCCAAGACATGTTTGTATGTGAGCGTGCAGATGCGGTATTGAACTTATCGGCCGCCGACAAATCAGAGATTTCATGGGTGTTTGCAGAGCCAAGTTTAGCGATACAAGTGCTCCATGAATTGCCCGCCTTGAAATGGCTGCAGTCGACATGGGCTGGGGTTGAGGGTTTGCTGGCGGCAGGCATGCGGCGCGATTACGCCTTAACCAACGTCAGGGGGTTATTCGCACCGTTGATGACCGAGTATGTACTCGCGCATGTGCTGGCACACGAGCGACAACTGTTTGCGCATCGTCAAGCCTTCCTTGAACGACGCTGGCACAACACACTCAACGGCGTGATTCGTGGCAAGACGATTTTGCTTTTTGGCGTTGGCTCAATTGGTGCGGGCATGGCACAAGCCTTTAAGGCTTTGGGGATGCGTGTGTTCGGTGTGATGAACCTCCCCCGTGAAGTGGCGCATGTCGATGTGGTTGGTGGTTGGACGGATGTACAGAAGTTATTGCCTCAAGCCGATTATGTGGTGAACGTATTGCCCAACACCCCCGCCACACAAAATATTTTTGACGCGGCGTTTTTTAAGCTCATGGCTCAACATGCTCTGTTCATTAACGTTGGGCGTGGGCAGGCCGTGGTTGAAGCGGACTTGGCGACGGCATTACAATCAGGCGACATCGCGGGCGCGGTGCTGGATGTGTATCGCACGGAGCCTTTGCCTGAGCACCATGTGTTTTGGGACACGCCACATTTAACTTTGACCTCACATACCGCCGCACCGAGCATTCCAGCCGAAGTGTTTGATATTTTCAAAGATAATTTTGAGCGGTTTAATCAAGGCTTGCCGCTGAAATATGTGGTTGATTTTGACAAGGGGTATTAAAAAATACTTCCCTCAATATTTGCAATCAATCTATGGCTTTCACGAATACAATTACAATTTATCGGTGGCAACATTTTTTTGATGCAATCTGGTGACAAATTAGACGGCTGTTTGCCCCACTGCCATCAAACCAAAAATCTTGGGGTTAAAATGAGAGGAAATGATATGAACTGGTATTTGGATGTCTTGAAAAAGTATGCACAATTCAGTGGAAGAGCTAGAAGAAAGGAATATTGGTATTTCACATTATTCAATTTTATTATTAGCATTGCACTGGGAATCATAGACATCCGCTTTGGCAGTTTTAGTTCTGAAGTGGGGGTGGGCCTACTTGAAGGATTCTATGCTTTAGCAGTATTAAGTCCAAATATTGCTGTATCAGTACGACGACTTCACGATACAGAACGCAGTGGTTGGTGGCTTTTAATCGCGCTGATTCCAATTGTCGGGGCAATAGTACTTCTGGTATTTATGACTCAAGATAGCAACCCTGGACAGAATCGATACGGCGAAAATCCGAAAAAATTGGCGTTCTAACACACTCATCAACGGTAAGGTAATCGCTGTTACTATACGTTGATGATGACGTATAAAGTATTTTCAAAAAATCAACCCATCTGATGTCGCGCTTGCCGCGCCAGTGCGGCATCGGTGCGTTGTTTGGTTTCAATGGTTAAGCCCCGCGCCATCCACGGCAGTTTGCCTTGCGAGCCGCTGCTGACATAATCCGCCGTGACAGCAGCGCGAATGTCATCATGCGCATGCGGTTCACTTTGACCAATCAGCCAGTTCGCCACTTCCGTGTACAGTCGTTCCAGCGCAATGCTGTGGCTGCGTTGCCATTGTGCATGCAGATATTGTGACAACTCATTAAAGCGCGCATACGGCGCATCGCCTAAAATCAAGGGCAAAGTTTGATTAAACCGCCCTGAGTTGGCGATGTTGTCCCAATATTTGGCAAAGTGCTTAAAATCATCCAGCTCATTTTTAGTCACATCGGCCGTGCTGATGATTTCGTAAGGCGGGCTGTCGCTGTAAACCATTTTGAAGGTTTTTGTATGGCGAATAATCGGCGTTCCGCGCAGGCGTTTTAAAATGCCCAATTGAATTTCATGCGCTCGCCAACTGTATAAACGGTCGAACCCTTCGGCAAAGCTCTGCATGGTCTCACTCGGCAAGCCTGCGATTAAATCCACATGCAGATGCGCTTGACTGTGCTCGCGCAACCAAGTGATGTTGTCTTGTGCTTTGGTTAAGTTGGTTTTGCGCGAAATGTGCTTTTGCACTGTTGTATTTAGGGTTTGGATACCCAGCTCAAATTGCAAGCTGCCCGCAGGGTATTGAGCAATGGCGGATTTGAGCAGTTCAGGCAAGTGGTCGGGAATCACCTCAAAATGCACAAACAATGGGTCATCGGGTGCCGCCGTGATTTTTTCTAAGAAAAAATCCAAAATGCGCCGACCTGTTTCGGGTTTAAGATTAAATGTGCGATCCACAAATTTAAACGTGCGCGCCCCGCGAGCGTACAACGCATTCATTTCAATTAAAAACACATCCAAGTCAAACGCCCATGCGGTTTTATCCAAACTCGACAAACAAAACTCGCATTTAAAAGGGCAGCCGCGTGAGGCTTCAACGTAAATATTACGATGTTTTAAATCATGGTCGGTGTACAGCTCATAAGGCAAGGCGATGTCGTTTAACGGCGGCTGTTCGCCTGCATGCACCTTCATGAGCGGCTTAGGGCCATGAATCAATGCGGTAAGCAGTTTGGGCAACGTCACTTCGCCCCAGCCCGTCACAATGTAATCAGCGGCTTTACAAATCGCTTGAGCGTCCACTTCATAAGACACTTCTGGGCCACCCAAAATAATCACGGTCTGAGGTGCGCGCGCTCGAATCGCTTCGATTAAAGCCAGTGTCTCGTTGACATTCCAGATGTAAACGCCCAGTCCGATGATGCGTGGCGCATCTTTGAGAATGTCCTCGCACATATCAGCAAGCGGGGTTTTGATGGTGTATTCGGCCAGACGCGTATAAGCTGCGTGTTCACCTAAATTGGCGAGTAAATAACGCAAGCCCAACGAGGCGTGAGAATAACGGGCATTAAGGGTGGCAAGGGTAATCATGGCGACATTATAGGGCTTATATCAAATGGGCACAAAAAAACAGCAGCTCGAAAGCTGCTGTTGATGTTGGCTAAGAATGAATTACTCTCCGCGCACCGTGCCTTCACGACGTGCATCCCCACCACCCAAATAACCATTTTGGGTTTTAACAATTGCAGACAAGCCGCTGACCATCTCGGCTTCTACCGCGTCATGCCCTTTGGCTTTCAGTTCTGGGATGAGTCCTGCTAAAGCTGTACCTTTTTCAACTTGGGTTTTTGGCCCGTTGCGGCTGCCGTAGTGCGGCGCATTCACGGCGGTTTGCGGATCCATTTTCCAATCAATTAAGTTGGTCAACGTTTGAGCCACATAGCCAATGATGAGCGAACCACCTGGTGAACCTACAACCATTTCAAGTTTTTTGCCTGTTTTGTCGAACACCAAGACAGGTGCCATTGACGAACGTGGGCGTTTACCCGCTTCAACGCGGTTGGCAACGAGGCCATTTTTGTCTTTATCGGCAAATGAAAAATCGGTCAATTGGTTATTCAACAAAAAGCCTTTGACGAATTGACGTGAACCGAACTGGTCTTCAATCGATGTGGTCATTGAAACCGCATGACCTTGCGCATCAACAATGGAAATATGCGAAGTTGAGGGCAACTCAGGCGAACCACTGTCGATTTGGGCGACTTTTGCACCTGCTGGCTCGCCTGCGCTGGCGGTGCCGAGGGTTTTGTCTTCAGAAATCAAGGCGGAACGGGTTGCAAGGTAATTTTTGTTGATTAAGCCCGCAGTCGGTACGCGCACAAAATCAGGGTCGGCTAAATATTTACCACGGTCGGCGAAAGCCAAACGCCCCGCTTCGGCGAAGTAATGCACGGCTTGTACCGAATCTGGTTTAATGGCTTTGAGGTTAAATCGCTCAAGTGCGCCGAGCATTTGCAGCACGGCAACGCCACCCGAACTTGGGGCGGCAGGGCCGCAGATTTTGTAATTGCGGTAATCGCCACACACGGCTTGGCGAATCTTGGGTTTATACGCCGCCATGTCCGCAAGCGTCAATTTGCCAGGGTTGGTTGGGTGACTGTTGACTTTATCCACAATGGCTTTTGCCACTTCGCCCGTGAGCAAGCCTTTTGAGCCTTTTTGCGCGATAACTTTCAGAACCGCCGCGTATTCAGGGTTGGTTAAAACCGTACCGACCTCTTTGGGCGTCACGCCGTCCGCTTGGTAAAAATACGCTTTAGCGGCTTCGTCTTTATTCAAATATTTTTCGCTTTTAAGCAAGGTGTTCAGGCGAGGGGAAATCGCAAAACCTTTGGTCGCCAATCGAATCGCTGGCTCAAACAAAGTCGCCCAAGGCAATTTGCCCTCGCGCTTGTGCGCCAACTCAAGCATCGCCACCGCGCCTGGCACACCGACCGAACGACCACCGACAACGGCATCATAAAACGCCATGTCTGCGCCTGCATCTGTTTGGAACAGCTTTTCAGTCGCCGACTTGGGCGAGGTTTCGCGTCCATCGTAATTGGTGACGTGATGGCCGTCAAAGGTCAATAAAAATGCGCCACCACCGATGCCCGACGACTGTGGCTCCGTTAAGCCCAACACCATTTGCGCCGCAACCGCCGCATCCACCGCAGAACCGCCTTTAGCGAGCATTTCATAAGCGGCATCCGTTGCCAAAGGATTGGCGGTTGCCGCCATGAATTTTTTAGCCGATACCGACGTTTTGCCTTTGGTAAAGCCGCTGGCTGCTTCGGGCGAGGCGCTATCAAACGCCCATGCGTTGTGCATCAAGCCAAGCGCAGCCAGTGCAACGGTGGTACTGAGAACATTTTTTTTGAACGATGTATGAAACATGAGTCTGACTCCATTGTTATAGTTTTCGAATGAGATGGGCTAAAACCAACCCCTGATTCATTAAGCGCGGGCTTAATCCGAGAACGATAACAGAAAAAAAGAGCCAAAAAAAGACTTTTACGCATCAGCCATACAAATTTAAGAGGATACTGACACAGCAAACGCATGTTTATTTAAATGATGAAGCACGCTTTAATGGTTTGGTGTCCATTGCGCCAATTGCGCCAACAACGGTACGGTTGCTGGCAACACGGGTTCGGTTGATGGCGTGCTGACCGTACCATCATCGTTGACGTACAATTTTTGCCAATGCAAGGCTTGGTTTTCGCGTCCGTGCGGTTTGCCGCGCCATTCGCTGATGATTCTAAAATGCAGCAACACATGCGCATGCGGATACACATGCTCAACCTCCAACCAGCGCATTGAATCGGCAATGTCAATGCCCAATTCTTCATGCAACTCACGCGCAAGTGCAGCGTGAATACTTTCGCCTGATTCCACCTTGCCGCCAGGGAACTCCCAAAATCCCGCCATCGGTTTACCCTCGGGGCGTTGCGCAAATAAAAACTCGCCCTGCGTATTGCGCAAGACCCCCACAGCAACATCAAGCCGTTTGGGCGCAATGTCTATGGTTGAATCAAAATGTGAAGGTTCGCTCACGATTGTCCTTGTATCATATTGGATAACAAAACTTGCCCCGCCCATTGCCGCGCAAAATGCTGCGCCACACGTGCGCTGCGAGAACCGCGCTCAAGGCTAAATTGCAAAGCGGCTTGTTGCATCGCTACAAGCGCCTCATTATCCGCCGCGCTCCAACCCAGTCGCGCCAAAGCATGCTCAACAATGCTTAAATAATCATTTTGTTTAAATGGATAAAAACTTAGCCACAGACCAAACCGCTCCGAGAGGGCAATTTTTTCCTCCACGGTCTCAGAAGGGTGCAACTCATGGTCGGATGGGTGCGAATAACCGACATTATCCGAATCATATTCAGGCAACAAATGGCGGCGATTTGACGTCGCATACACCAACACATTCTCAGCATACCCATTGAATGAGCCGTCCAGCACTGTTTTTAGCGACTTATAACCCGCATCCTGCGCCTCAAAAGACAAATCATCACAAAACACAATAAACCGCTCAGGACGATGACGAATCAAATCAACAATGAGCGGCAAGTCATGTAAATGTGCTTTCTCCACCTCAATCACCCGCAACCCTTGCGTTGCAAACTCAGCCAAACACGCACGCACCAACGATGATTTACCCGTACCACGCGCGCCCGTGAGCAACACGTGATTCGCAGGTAATTTATGGATGAACTGTCGGGTATTTTGCAGCACGGCGGCTTTTTGACGGTCAATCGACTGCAGCTCATCCAAATCTTGCAAACGCGGCTCTTTCAATCCCACCAAACAACCACGCCCATGCCGCACTTGCCATAAATAAGCATGCGCTGACCAATCGACATCCTGCTCGTTGGAGGGTAAAAGCAGTTGGACACGAGAAAGGGTGTCTTTAATCTTTTCGAGGGTTGTGTTAAGGAGAGTGTTGTCCATTCAATTCATATTCCAGTCATATTCCAGCCTATTCGAGGTCTTTCTGGTTTGAAACACCCAGCGGAAGCGCACATCGCTTTTATTTAAGTGGAAGTGTGTCGATTTTACGAGCGATAATCCGCATTAATCGTCACATATTCATGTGAAAAGTCGCACGTCCACACGGTCGCATGCGCTTCTCCGCGGTGGAGCACAATGCGCACGGTGATTTCGGCTTGATTCATGACGGCTTGGCCTTGTGCTTCGGTGTAGTCTGGGTGGCGGCCGCCTGCGGTGGCCACATGAACATCGTCCAAATACACGTCGATGGCATCAACGTCTAAGTCTTTCACACCCGCGTAGCCGATAGCGGCGAGGATGCGCCCGAGGTTTGGGTCGCTGGCGTAAAAAGCGGTTTTGACCAAAGGGGAGTGCGCGACGCTATAGGCGATGCGTTTGGCTTCATTGTCGTTTTCGGCGCGCTCGACCACAATCGACATGAATTTCGTCGCACCTTCGCCATCCCGCACAATGAGTTGCGCCAGTTCGGTGGCGACTTGTTGTAAGGTGTTGGCGAAAGCGGTGTAATCGGCCGTACCTTGGGTTAGCGTCACGCCGCTTTGGTGGGTTGCCATGATGATGAACGAGTCATTGGTTGAGGTGTCACCATCGATGGTGATGCTGTTAAATGAGCGGTCGGCGATGGTTTTGGTGAGGTCATCGAGGTCGGCTTGCGCGATGCCCGCGTCGGTCGCGATGTAGCCGAGCATGGTGGCCATATTGGGCTTAATCATGCCCGCGCCTTTAGAGATGCCTGTGAGGGTAATGGTTTTGCCTTGAATTTGAATCTGTTTCGAGACCGCTTTGGGCAATGTGTCCGTGGTCATAATCGCTTGCGCGGCGTTGTACCAATTGTCTTCTTTTAGATGTTCAATGGCGGCGGGTAAGCCTGCGAGCAGGTTGTCCATTGGTAGGTGCTCTAAAATCACCCCCGTCGAAAAAGGCAGGACTTGGGTATCATCAATGCCCAGTTGTTTTGCCAATTCGGCGCAGGTGCGCTCGGCGTTCGCCAAGCCCAATGCGCCTGTGCCTGCGTTGGCGCAGCCTGTGTTGACGACCAAGGCGCGGATGCCGCGACGCTGTGCAAGGTGGTTTTTGCATACACGAACAGGTGCGGCGCAAAAGGCATTGGTGGTGAATACGCCAGAGACGGTGGTCTGTGGCGCAAGCCGAATCACCAAAAGGTCTTTTTTATCCGCTTTGCGGATGCCTGCTTGTGCAAACCCCAGTTCGACACCCGCAACGGGGTGAAGCTGTTCTGCTGTGATGGTGGGAAAATTAACGGCCATTGTTCTTCTCTATGAAAAAGGGGTTGTATTCATCCGTAAGCGGGTCATGTCGATGCTAAAGGCATGAGGCGCGTGCGCCCAGCCCTGAAAACACGAGTGTCATTGTAAAACGTTTCATCCTCGTTGTCTGCGCAGAAATGCGGCACGCCGAGCATGGGGAGGGGACAAAAATCGCGCGGATTTTCTGACCAATTTTGTAATTCGTTCGCCAGTTGGACGTCCAAACTGTTTAAACGCTCCGTCAAGGGTTGTGCAAACCAATCCGCATCAACGACCATGACCCACGTATGAGCGCACATGGCTTTGCGCGGCGTTGTGAGTTTATCCATGAGGGCGTGGCCAAAGGTATACAACGCGGCTTTGGCATCGGGGCGATTCAGACAAGGCTCGTCCCAATCGGTTCGCGGAGCGATTAAAGCATTGTGCCAATCAAACGCGCGTAAAGCGTCGCCAATCTCAGGTGCGCTGGTGACTAAAATCGCTGCGTTTTCATCAAACAAAGTCAACGCATCGCGGGCGACCCCTCGGGTGTGTTGTACGCCATGAGCCGCAATATGGATGGCTTGGCGCGCGTTTAAAACCGCCTTGCTCAATGGAAAGGTCAACCAGATGCAGGCATTGAAAAAATCATGCAAATTCAAGCGCGTCGGCACGCCGCCTGTCGCAGCGATGTGCGCTTCATAAGCCACCCCAGCGGGCAAGTCATCTTGCGGAATGAAATGCAGGGGTTGCCCTTGCCCTGTCTTTTGATGTCGCCCCGCAAGCGTGTTGTTTAACGTCAAGATTAAATCGCTGCTGTGGGCTAAGTTTTGAAGTGGTTTTAGATGGTACAACCAAGGCGCAGACCAGTCGATTTGTGATTGCGCCTCGATGGGTAAACCGTTTGATAACCCGTTCATTGCCCACCTGCAAAGTCACATTGTCGCCACGCTTCATAAACAATGATGGCGGCGGTGTTGGATAAATTTAAACTGCGATTATTTGGCATCATGGGCAAGCGAATGCGTTGTTGGGTTGGAAAACAATCGCGCACATGGTCGGGCAAGCCGCGCGTTTCTGAACCCAACACGAACCAATCATTCGCTTGAAAGCGCGTTGAACTCAAAACGTGTGAGCCTTTGGTGGTCAAGGCAAACATTCGTTCTACATCGGGCTGGGCTTTGTCCATAAAATCACCCCAATCCTCATACACTTTCAAATTGGCAAATTCGTGATAGTCTAAGCCCGCACGTCGCATGCGCGTGTCATCCAACGGAAAACCCAGCGGTTTGACTAAATGCAATTGCGCACCTGTGTTGGCACACAAGCGGATGATGTTGCCCGTATTGGGCGGAATTTCAGGTTGTACAAGAACGAGATTAAACATGGGACTTTCGAGAGGTTAAATACTGAGATTCAGGTCAACTTGAAGTTGCTGAATCACGCCGCGCCAGTCGCCCAGCGTTGGTTGACGAATGATGGTGGTGTTGGGATACCATAACGACACGGTTTCCTCATTCATGTGTCGCCAATCAAGTGAACGACCCGCGAGGAAATATACTTTTTGCCCGATGCTGCCCGACAGATGCGTCATAAACGAGTCTATCGACGCCACACCATCCAAGCCGCTGACAATCGCCGCCGCTTCGTCAAAAGTGACATCCTCATCCACCACCGTGCACAGCGAAGCCAGCCCTGTGTTTTGAAATTCGGTTAAAGCAACGCCGCGTTGAAAGATAACCCAATGCACGTTTGGCATACCAAACAACGGCAATAAGTTTGCCAACGGAATGTTACGCCCAACAGCATCGTGTGTTTCGCTATGCCAAGCCAGACCAATGCAACGCCGACCTGCGGCTCGGATTCGAATGTTCTGAACCAGCTCCTCGGCCGATGCTGACACGGGGGCGGTCAAATACTTGGGTTGGGCGAGATAGCCGAATTTAGGATGCAAATAAGCACACAACCCAAATGGGTCCGTCCAGCAGTCAAATTCATGACCATTATGGTTGTCTATGATTTCTAAATCTGCGCACGAGCGCAATAGACCGTGAATGCGGTGGTTGTAAACCAAGCCAAGAATACGCTTCGCCCCCAATGCCTTTAACCCTTTGACATAACGGCAAAATTGCATGTAATCGCCATAGCCCCCCACGGGAAACAGCAAAATGGTTTTGCCTACAACGGACTCACCTTCCCAGTATTGCTCAACGTTCCAACCTTGGTTCAACAAGTCTTGGCGGAAAGTTCGAAACATTTTTCGACTGGCAAGATGCCGATAATTCAACATGCCCACCGCAGTCTGCCCCGCCGCCATTTGGATGGTGCCCATGGTGTATTGGGCATAAGGGTCATCGGGGTGGGCTAGACTCGCGGCCTGTTGAATTGAAAGCGCCTTGTCATACATGGCTAAATTTGTATACAACCCTGCGAGCCAAGACTGCTCACCCGCAACGTTGCTCTGCTCGCGTCGCTGCAAGTAAGGTAAAGCCAAATCAGCCAATCCCAATTGGGCGCAACAAAAGGTTAAAACAGTGTGAGCAAACAGATGATTCGGATTAAGCTCAAGCAGCTTCAATATCAGTTCAAGGGCTTTGGCAAATTGCATTTGTGCCTGCATCACAAGAGCGAACACATACAAGGCGTCTACATTATGCGGCTCATGATGCAAAAGTTGCTTGGCGGCCTGCTCCGCCTCATCAAAGCGTTTTTGCTGATACAGCTGGTTGATGTGTTCAACGGTCATATGACTCTTTCTACGATGGAATTGGGCGAAGCCAACGAATGGCGCTCATTTTACGCGTCGCGCCCGTGCCAACACAAGCGCGTCCACGCTTTTTGCACCTGCGGCCAAACACACCGACGCCAACTCATGCAGTGTCGCCCCCGTGGTGTACACATCATCAATCAACAAGACACGTTGCCCCGTTAAATCGCGCGTGACCGCGAACGCGCCTTTGATTTGCTTTCGGCGTTGCTCAGGGCTGCTGGACACTTGCAAGGCGGCATGATGTAAGCGAATGCTCGCATCAAATGCGAGTAGGGGTGACGGTTGTCCCCGCGCCCAGACAATTTGCTTCAACACATGATTCAACGGCACAAAACCTCGCTGGTGCGTAAGCGCATTGAACTGCGGCACGGGCATCATCAGGTCTGGGGCATGCGCGCTCACATAAGGAAGAAGCGTGCTTTGTAACGCATCGCCCAGCGCAGGCGCGGCTTGCAGCATATGGTGAAATTTATAATTCAAAATCAGGTGTTGCAACGCGCCGTGATAATCGGCAAAAGCGAATGTGTAACGCACGGGCGGTGGTGATTGCAAGCAACTGAGACATTGAGCGTCATTCGTTGTCAAAACAACCGCGCAGCTTTGGCAACGGTACGCCGAGCGTCCCGTTAAACCATCGGCGCATTGTTGACACAAACGCGGCGAAAAATCACTGGCTCGCCCTGATGCGCCACAATGAACGCAGCCGCCCACCCAACGCGCCAAGCGGTTGCGGAGCCGTAGGGTGGACTGATGCGACCATGATAGAATGCTGTTTTTCATAGTTTCATCTTATCATGACTTATTACGCCTTATTACGTCCTATCACGCCTTATACCCCATGAACTCACCGAATATCCCCGCCGCACTGGTGCATTATGTTGCCCAAGGTTTGATTGAACGCAGTGTGTCGATTAAAATTTTGCCAACACTGATGCGCGAAATTAGCCCTGCGCCGTTGCCTAAAACATATTTTGTGCAAGCGGGCTTAACAGCAACATGCGCACAATGGCAGTTGAGCGACCGCGCGAACACATCGCTGCCCTTGTTAGAGCGATTAAAAAGCACTGTGGGCATCGGTTTTACACGTCAAACATGGGCGCAATTAAGCACGGGAGCAGCACATCAACCCGCCGCGCAGTTGGTCTTCGCGCCGTTGGTGTTGGATGCCGCCGAGGACGTTTTACAAGCCTTGGCATGCTTACCCGCATGGTTCGCCGATGATGGCGTTTTGTTGTTCGCCACCCTTGCGGCGGGCGGTTTACCCGAGCTGGTCAATGCACAACCTGAATGGCTGGAACTGCTGGGGCATTGGCCCAGCATCATGGATGCGGGCGCACGCTTGCAAGACTTACGCTTCGGACTGCCTGTGTTGGATGTGGAAGCCGTACCCTTGTCATACAGCGACTTCAATACCACGTGGCATGATGTGACGGCTTTTGTACCTGCTTTGCGCCACATGGACACGGCATCGGCCGAGCCTTGGAAAGAGCGGCTGCGACATTTGTTTGACAACGGCTTGCGAGACCTCAGCTTACAAGTGCTCTACGGTCAAGTGTGGCAGCCCACAGCACCCAAATCTGAACGCACGGAACACACCGTTTCTTTGGAAAGCCTCACGGCTCAATTGGAACACAGGAGAACATTTAAATGAAATGGTTCAGTTGTTTATTAAGCTATTTTTTGAACCCTATTTTCAGAGCGCATGTGTGGACGGCGTTAGGCTTCACTGCATTGGGCTTGACGGCATGCAGTCCTGCCCCGCAGTTTTTGAATCAAAACGTCAGCGGCGCAGGCTTGCAAACATCAGTTGAATTGACCACCGCGGCGGGGCAGCCATTGCAACTGAACGCGGCCTTGCCCAATCACGTCACCGCGCTGTTTTTTGGCTTTACGCAATGCCCAGAAGTGTGTCCCACAACGATGGGCACGATGAAATTGGTTAAGCAAGCCTTGCAAAAAGAGGGCGTAGACCCGAATCTATTGCGCGTTGTCTTTCTTAGCGTAGACCCCGAGCGCGACACCGCGTCAATTTTGAACGCATATACCGCAGCGTTTGACCCCAGTTTTATTGGTGTATCGACCGACCTGACGCGCACCAAGGAAGTGGCCAAGGCCTACAATGTGACTTTTGAAAAAGTCGGTACAGGCGAGTTTTACACCATGAACCACACCGCCAATTTGTACCTGATTGACAGCACGGGTCGCACGCGGGTGTCTGTGCCTTACGGCGCATCGGCGGACAGCATCGTGCATGATGTCAAGCAGCTATTGGCACTCAACAACATTCACTAATCAACCTCATAATCGAACTAAGTTAAGGCGGCCGCCGTTTGCAACACATCAACGTGCATCAAATGCGCCCCCGCCTCGTCACTGAGCCACATTTCACCGTCTTGGATGCTGCATTGCAAAGTCATATTGCGTTTAACCAATTGTTTCAGCGGTTCAGTATCGGGCAGATTGAACACCGACACTTTTGCCAATTGTTTGATTTTTGACGCGTTGTCTTTCCACCACATATCCGCGATGTTGCCGCCGTATAAATACACAACAACATTGTCGGAACGTCCACATGCCTTGCGAATGCGCTTCTCATCAGGCAAGCCGACATCAATCCACACATTAATCGCCTCGGTATAGTCTTTTTGCCATAAATCAGGCTCGTCGTCAGTCGACAAACCCTTGCCAAACACCAGCCGCTCGTGCGCGTGACGCGCAAACGCCAAAACCCGAACCATCATGCGTTCTTCGGTTTCGGATGGATGTTGTGCCACGGTCAAACTGTGTGTTTCGTAATAATGCCGATCCATATCGGCGATTGATAATTCAACTTTAAAAATCGTGTGTTTCAGAGCCATGTATGCAATCTATTCATCTATTAAAGTAATCGTCAGTTGCCCGACCCACGTTTCATTCGGCGCGAGGGTCTTGGGCGTCAGCACAACAGGCTCAACACAAACAAAGCGTTGCCAATCGGCATGAGGAATGTCTTGTAAGGCATGCTGCGCGGATGGGTTCCACACCTGCCACGCATCAAAACCGCTTTGCGTTAATTGCACATTCATATTCGGCGAATACAAGCGAATGGATGGCGAAATCGGATGGTGCTGGTCGATGTCGCGCGTTTCCAGTTGTTGCGCACCGAAGTCTAAAACGGGCGTATCCAACAAACCCTCCACGCGCGTTTTTAGCACATCACCCACCAAAAAATACGGATGCAAGCCGCCCGTCCATGTGAAAGCCGTCTCGCCGACATTGCGCACCTCAAAATATATCGCAACGTGCTCATCTTCAACCGAGGCATCCACATTCAATTGCGCCCGATGTGGCCAATTCTCTTGCTCGGTCAACAACAGGTTGGCGGACACACAGCCCTCAAGCATCGAAAACACCTGCCAATCCAACGTGCGGGCAAAACCATGCTTGGGCAATGCACCCAAAGTGCCAAATTGTGGAAACAACACAGGCACGCCACCACGAGCAGGCGTGGGCGCCGATTGTAACACCTCAGGGCAATAAAAAATCTCTTTACCGAGCAGATGGGCGCGGAGGATTTGACCGCCGAATGTTTGGGCTTGAATGTTGTTCATGGTTTTATGAAAGCAATCCTGACAACACCTCAAAATACGTCGGAAAGGTTTTGCCCACGCATTTCGGGTCATTAATCGTCACGCCAACCGCGCTCAACGCCACGAGCGAAAAACACATCGCCATGCGATGATCATCGTACGTATCAATGTGAGCATGTCGCCAGCCATCCGCTGCGGGTGGGGTGATGACGATGTAATCTGCGCCTTCCTCCACCGTCGCCCCAACCTTGCGCAACTCAGTCGCCATCGCGCTGAGGCGGTCGGTTTCTTTCACCCGCCACGAAGCGATATTCGTCAACTTGGTTGTGCCTTGAGCAAACAAGGCGGCGGTGGCCAATGTCATGGCCGCATCGGGAATGTGGTTGCAATCCAGCTCAATGCCGCGCAGTTGCCCATTTTCAATACCGCGCACTTCAATCCAATTCTCACCCATCATCACATTTGCGCCCATGAGTTGCAGGGCATTGGCGAACTTCACATCACCTTGAATGCTTGACAAACCAACGCCCGTCACGCGCAACGGCCCACCACCGAGCGCACCCAGCGCAAGAAAGTACGAGGCCGATGATGCATCACCCTCCACGTAAATGTCTTTGGGCGACCCATACGCCGCACCCGCCTCAATCGTGAACGACGACCAGCCGTCGCGTGTCACTTGCACGCCAAAACGCGCCATGAGATTCAATGTAATTTCAATATACGGCTTAGAAATCAACTCGCCGACCACATGAATCGTCACACGGCGATTCAATAACGGCGCGGCCATCAGAACAGCCGTTAAAAACTGACTCGAGACATTGCCCTTAATCGACAGGCTCAGGTCACCATCGGGCAACTGCGCGGGCGACAGCACAAACGGCGGATAACCCGCATGACCTTTGTACTCAACTTGCACACCAATTTGCTGCAAGGCATCAATCAAATCACCAATCGGCCGCTCATGCATGCGCGGCACGCCATGTAAATGATACGTGCCCTTTTGCAACGCCAGCACCGCCGTCAACGGCCGAATCGCCGTACCCGCGTTGCCCATGAACAAATCGGCATTTTTATTTGGAAAGTCACCGCCCGTACCCGTCACGTCGTAATCGTGCTCGGCGATTTGCTTAACCTGAACGCCCAACACATTCAGCGCATCTAGCATCACCCGCGTGTCGTCCGAATCAAGCACATCACGCACGCGCGTGACTTCGCCTTTCTTCGACAGTGCGGCCAGCAATAACACGCGATTGGAAATGCTTTTAGAGCCGGGGAGTTTGATGTCGCCACGGGCAGCGGTGGCGGGGGGGAGGGTGATGTGTTCCAATTTATATCTTTCTACATTTTCTGTCATTGACAACTTGTTCGGCTGTTAGGTCACTTTTTAAAACCCAAAAACTTTTAACTTCAGGGCTTGAGGAATGGTTTTGAAAAATGGTTCCAATTTGTTTTTGGATAAGTAACATTTCATTTTTTTGCTCAATGACTAAACTACCATCTTCTAATTTTGAGCCAACTCTTAAACTCTTTAGGGCGATTGCTCTTTCTTGGCTTAAACATTGTCTTTGTTTATTGCGTTTTTCTTGGTAAGCAAGTGCTTGTTCCTTTTGTTTGTTCTGTAATTCAGTTAGGGATGCTGCGAGCTGAAGACCCTCAAAAATTGCGGTATCACGAGTACTTGAGTCAAGTACATAGATAAATTTTTCAGGAGAACTGTAAGAAGTTGCTTGATTTATAGTATTACCATCATATATCCACGTAAAGTTCTTGTCGTTCATCTTACAAAACAAACTACTAAGTTTTTGAATTTCAGCTTTTTTATATAAAGTATAGTTTGTGTAAAAAGAAAGCTCCGTTTCGTTCGGATCATCTAATATTTCGCCGCCATTTGAAATGCACCAATTCTTGAATGTTTTAACAGTACCTTTCATCGAAGTGCCTGAAGAAAAATACCCTCCTTGACCTAATCGATATTTAGTAAAGCCTTTCCTTAATTCCGTAACGCCTGAGCCTAAAAATAGTTTTTCAGTATTGCTGCTGCGAATATATTTGTTGATAAGCTCGATTTCAGATAGACCTAATAATTTTTCATTTGAATTTTGTGCGTAAGCAACAGATGAGCAAAACATGCTTAATACGATAAGTTTTTTAAGTTTAAAAGTTCTCATTTGCCCTCCTCGGTAAAAGTCATTGCACTTTAGTATGCTGGTATTATTCACTAGTTTGAAAAACAGTCAAAGACTGCCTATAGTGACCTCACGAAACCAAGCGAATAAAGGTCTCTGGATAATCCAAAACCAATCCATGTTCATCCACCGCCAAATCAGCGCGAAAGCCACGAAACAATCCTTCGTAAGTGTAGCGTGCTTGTCCATGAGCGGTGTAACGTTGCGGCATTTTGCTCACTGTTAAATCAGGCAAGTGAATATATGCAGCTTGAATGTCTTGGCTTTGTCCAGCTTGTAATTTCAAGCGGCCAATGGCGAGGCTGTTGGTGAAGGGGATAGCAGAAATATCAATTTCCAAGCAACCAAATAATTCGGGGTGTTCAACTCCTTCGCCGTCGTGCCATACACCATCGGCATCTATGGACAGCTTTAGCGTATGGATGCCGTCGCTGCTGACGCGCAGTTCGAGTAATTGAAAACGCCAATCATCGGTGCATAGAATGCTGTACGCCGCGCTATACACTTGTCCTTCCTGTTCGCGCAACAAGCGGCTGTCGATGCGCAGACCCATGCCCGTTTCCAAAACATGAACATGCTCCAAACCGTAATCATCCACAGGTCGCCACGCCGCTTGCGCAATCAAGCCAGTCATTGTTCTTTACCCCAAGCCAGTCGTTTTTCACTGGCTTTTTTAAACTGCTCCAAAATCTCATCCTCGTCTTGCGCGACTATTGCATCGCGCAGTTGTTGCGCGTGTTGCAAGTAGGCATCCATTTCGGCAACGATGGCACTTTTATTCGCCAAACACACATCACGCCACATCTCAGGGCTGGCGGCGGCGATGCGGGTGAAATCACGAAAACCCGCGCCTGCCATGGCAAATTTGTCGTTCGACAAGTCGGAATCAGCAACATGATTCATGAGTGCGTAAGCGAGGACGTGCGGCAGGTGCGAGACGGCGGCGAAAATTTCGTCATGTGCGGCGAGGCTCAGTTCGTAGACCAATGCGCCCGTGGCTTGCCACAGCGCGGCGACGGTGTCGATGTCGGCGGGGCGATTATCAGCGTGCGGGCAAATCATGACCCGTTTGTTGACGTACAAATCGGCCAGTGCGGCGGCGGGGCCGTTGAGCTCGCGTCCTGCGATGGGGTGCGCGAGAACGAATTGATTGATTTTATCGCCCAGTGCGGCGTGCGCGTCTTGATAAACCGAGGTTTTGGTGCTGCCAACATCGGTGATGACGGTGTCGGGTTGCAGGTGCGGGGCGATTTTTTCACACACGGCGCGGGTTTGCCCAACAGGCATGGCGAGTACGATGAGGTCGGCGGTGCGCACGGCTTGGATAAATTCAGCCGAATCGGCCATGACGGCGGCATCGACAATGCCCAATTGAATCGCTTCGTCCATCACCGCTGCGCTGCGCCCCGAGCCGATGACGTGCCTCACCGCGCCTGCTTGTTTGAGCGCAAGGGTGAGCGAACCGCCAATCAAGCCCGCGCCGATGAGGAGGAGGTTGTTGATTTTCGGTACCGACTGAGGCGGAAAAATTTTCATGTGTGTGTTCATGGTGCGCTCATTCAGTCACTGGATACGAGCCGAGACATTTATAAAAAGCGGCATTGCTTTCGAGTTGCGCCAGCGCGGCCTTGACGTTGTCTTGCTCGATGTGCCCCGCAAAATCAATGTAGAAAAAGTATTCCCAGCCTTTTTGTTTGGCAGGACGCGACTCAAAGCGCAACATCGACACGCCGTGTTTGGCAAAAGGTTCGAGCAAGGCGTAGACCGCGCCCGCTTTGTTGGGTGTGGCGAGAATGATGGAGGTTTTGTCGTTCGGGCTGAGGCCGCAGATTTGCTTGCCGATGATGATAAAGCGCGTGCGATTGTTGGCGTCGTCTTGGATGCCCGCGACCACGGATTGTAAGCCATACGTGGTCGCGGCAATGTCGCTGGCGATGGCGGCTACACTCGAGTCGTCTTGCGCCATTTGTGCGCCTTGCGCGTTGCTGCCAACGGGTTGTTGCTTGATGTGCGGGTAATGTTCTTTGAGCCAATGGTGGCATTGTGCCAAGGCTTGCGGGTGGGCAACGATGGTGGTGACGCCGCTCATGTCGCCGTTGATGTGCAATAAGTGATGGTTGATGGCAAGCGAGACTTCGCCACAGATTTTTAGCGGGCTGGACAGCAACAGGTCCATCGTGCGATTAATCGCGCCTTCAATTGAGTTTTCAATCGGTACAACACCAAACGCCGCGCCGTCAGCCTCAACGGTACGAAAAATATCATCAATGGTGCTGCAATCAATCGCGCGAATCGCATGACCGAATTGCTTAACCATGGCCTGCTCGGTGTACGTGCCTGCGGGGCCGAGAAAGGCGACTTTGACGGCTTCTTCCATCGCGCGACATACGCTCATGACTTCGCGCCACAAGGCTTGCAGGTGATGCGAGGGCAGCGGGCCGGGATTGCGCTGGGCGATTTTTTCTAAAACCTGCGCTTCGCGTTCGGGGCGAAACACAGGTTGATTGTATTTCTGTTTGACGTGACCAACCGCTTGCGCGAGCTTGGCGCGTTGGTTGAGCAGTTCGATGAGTTGCGAGTCTAGCGCGTCAATTTGTACGCGCAACGGTGCGAGTTCGCTGTCAACATTATGTAAATTTTGATTGTCCGACATGCTGCGTCCTTATTATCTTATGATTGAGCGTGTTGGCGTTCAAATGCTTGCATATAGGCAACCAAAGCCTGCACCGCCTCCATCGAGACGGCGTTGTAAATCGAGGCACGCATGCCACCGACCATTTTGTGCCCCTTCAAACCTGCCAAGCCTGCGGCCAATGCACCGTCCAAGAAGGTTTGATTCAGCGATTCGTCATTCAAGAAAAAGGGCACGTTCATGCACGAGCGGTATGTGGGCTGCACGTCGTTGCGGTACAAGCGGCTGTTGTCGATGGTGTCGTATAGTAATTTGGCTTTGGCATCGTTGATTTTTGCCATTTCAGTCAACCCACCGTTGGCTTCGAGCCACTCGAACACCAAACCTGCGCAATAAATGCCCAATGTTGGCGGGGTGTTGAACATCGAGTCATTGTCAGCGACATTGCGCCAAGTGAACGCCGAAGGGCAAATCGCCTGTGCACGGTCGAGCAAGTCGTCACGCACGATGACAAAAGTCACACCCGATGGGCCAATATTCTTTTGTGCGCCGCCATAAATCACACCGTATCGGCTCACATCCAATGGACGCGACAGAATGTGCGAGGACATATCGGATACCAAAAACGAGCCGCTGGCTTCAATGCGTGCAGTCAACTCGGCGGACGGATACCATTCAACGCCGTGAATCGTTTCGTTGGTGCAAATCGCCACATAGGCGCTGTTGTCGGACAACTGCCATGAGCTTGGCTCGGGGTAATATGTAAAACGACCTTGGCCATCATCGGCGTTGGCAATGATGCGTGACTCGCCGTATTTGCCTGCTTCTTTTTGCGTTTTAATCGACCATGCGCCCGAAATCACGTGATCAGAAACAGTGCGTTCACCACCAAGCAAGTTCATCGGAACAATGGCGTTTTCACCAATCGCCCCACCTTGCATAAATAAAATGTGATAATTCGACGGAATATTCAACAATCGACGTAAGGTATCACGCGCGCGCACGAGCACTTCGGTAAAAACCGTACCGCGATGGCTCATTTCCATCACGCTCATACCCGTACCCTTAAAATCAAGCAGTTCAGCTTGCATTTTTTGAAGAACGGGCAGCGGCAGGGCGGCAGGGCCTGCGGAAAAATTATAGACGCGGGTCATGAAATATCCAGTCAAAAGGGGAAAGCGGTCAGTGAAATACAACCGCAGAAGAATAATGCTCTCAATTATAGGCAATTGGTGGTTTAAAAGCAAAAACCACTCAAAGATAAAGAAAGATAAAGCCCGATGCCAGTTCAACGAACCTATAATTCATCTCAACCCGCCACATCAGGCCGCTGACTGACAATACACATCTAACTAAACCATTAAGAAGGAAACGATATGACTTCATCAAACAGTTGGTTCTTTTGGGCGGCATTATCGGCGTGCTTTGCTGCAATGACCGCCATTTTTGCTAAAGTTGGCATTCAAGGAGTCGATTCTGACTTTGCAACGCTCATTAGAACCGTCATCATTGTGTTTGTCTTATCCGCATTTGTGGCCTACGCAGGCAAATGGCAAAACCCGTTGACACTCCCCATAAAAACATGGGTCTTTTTAGGTTTATCTGCCCTAGCCACAGGCGCATCATGGGTGTGTTATTTTCGCGCACTACAAATCGGTCAAGCCTCTCAAGTTGCCCCCGTGGATAAATTCAGCCTTGTTTTGGTCGCTGTATTTGCCTTTATCTTTTTAGGTGAACGCCCAAGCGGACAAGAGTGGCTAGGCATTTTGCTAGTGGCGGCAGGGGTTTTGGTTTTAGCATTCAAAAAGTAGGGAAGCACAGCACACAAACGATGCCTCTGCGCTCGGCTGTGCATTGTTGTTTTTAAACTACACAAACCCTACATATTTAAAATTTTAGTAAAAACAACTACAAATTATGTTCATAATTCACACATCTTAATCACGAGAAGTCGAATTAGGAGCAATAAGCTTGAGGATACAAGCAAGGTTTTGGCAAGAAAGGCTTGCCCCGCCAAACCATTACCCTTAATTTAACAGCCCTTTAGGAGCAAAAATGAAAAAAAGTTTAATCACACTGGCAATTTTGAGTACAGCAGTAAGCGCAGCACATGCAGCATCAAACGTCACCTTATACGGTCGATTTGATATTGGCTATTTGAAAAAATCAGACACATCATTACAACAAGTAAGCGGCGGCGACGTTCGTCTCGGTTTAAAGGGCAGTGAAGATTTGGGCAACGGCATGTCAGCCACCTTCCAATTAGAAGGCCGCTTTGATGGCGATACGGGTGCAAAATCATCAAACCGTACATTCTTTGATCGTGAATCAACTGTTGGTATTAAAGGCGCGTTTGGCCATGTTCGCTTCGGTCGTTCAATCTCAGCCTTTGAGCAAGGTATTAGCTATATTGACATTGGTCGCCGCTCATCTGCACACTCTGTTTACAACGAAAATTACGGCGTTGCCACACGCCACAGTAATGCGATGTTTTACAACTACTCCGCTGGCGCATTTTCTGGCGGCTTTGATGTGACAACAAAAGGCGGTTACAACGACGGCGTCTCTACTTCTGAGGGCAATTCAGGTACAAAAGCAGGATGGGGCGCATTTGCTAAATATAAAGCAAACGGCTTAGAAGCTGGCGTTGCTTACCAAGACGACGGCGTACAAACGGCTAAAAAAATTCGTAAAGAATGGGGCATTGGTGTCGCCTACACATTCAAACCTGTCACCGTTGGTTTGTCCTATGCAGCAGGTAAAGACGATGTCGTCGGCACACAAGCCAAGCTCAAAAACTATGGTGGCTACATCCAAGCCGCCTTAACAGCAGACGACTCACTGATGGCAATGTACCGTCGTGAAGAATTAAAGAATAAAAATACGACAACAGGCATTGAACTGAGCAAAGAAAAAATCACTCACTATGGTCTTGGATATGTTCACAACTTAAGCAAACGTACTTCTGTTTACACTGATATCGCCCGCATCAAAAAAGACACCACAGGCACGACATCAAGTTCAAGCAGCTACACATCTTACGACATTGGCATTCGCCACTACTTCTAATCATAGAAACGTAAGGCTTGATAAAAAACGTGATTTTACAATCACGTTTTTTATTTGCAATTGAAATAGAAGCAAATCAAACTTTATAAATTGTTGTATTTTAGAAACAAACTGTTGTTTTAATGCCGAATGACCGTCTCGCCAACCTCATAAGGGTAGACAAAAAGAAATCGCAGTAGAATAATGGGCGCATCGATAAGTTGTACGAAACGATTTGTCGGCGTGCTCCGCAAGGGGCTGTTGTACTCAATACTGAGAGCAACAATTAAGTTTAACTTTTCTGGGGATAAACAAATGAAAAAATCATTATTGGCTTTGGCCGTATTGGCTTCAGCTGCTGGTGCAGCAAACGCAGCTTCAAGTGTGACTTTGTACGGTCGCGTTGACGTTGGCTACGAAAAGTGGTCAGGTTCATCTTTGACTCAAGCTGGTGCTGGTGAAACACGCTTGGGCATCAAAGGCCAAGAAGATTTGGGCAACGGTTTGGCTGCTACTTTCCAATTGGAAGGTCGCTTTGATGCAGACACAGGCGCAAAAACTTCAGGCAAAGACTTTTTTGATCGTGAATCAACTGTCGGTTTGAAAGGCAACTTCGGCCACGTTCGTTTCGGTCGTTCTAAGTCAGCAATGGAACGCGCTTTGGGTGATTACGCTCCAGGCGAACGCGTTGCAACAGCTTTTGACCCATACTCTTCAAACACTCGCCACAGCAACGGCATGTTCTACGATTTCGCTATGAACGGCTTTAACTTCGGTTTTGACGTGACAACTAAAGGCGGCGCTACTGGCAACACCAACGAAGGTGCTGACGGTCAAAAAGTGGGCTACGGCATCCACGCTGGCTACCAAGTTGGTGGTTTCCGTGTAAACGCAGCTTACCAAGCTGACAAAAACGGCACTGGCATCAATAGCTACAATACTGCGACAGTAGGTCAAAACGTAAGCTCAGTAACACCAACACCATTAAGCTCTACTGGTGAGAACTTGACTTTTGGTTCTCAAAATGAATGGGGCTTAGGTATGGCTTACAAGTACAAAATGGTTGAGTTCGGCGCCACTTATGCACGTGCTGAGTCTGCAAGCAATGCTAAAGTAACTTACGCGTTACTCGATAGCAACAACAACATCGCTGCTTTGAGTTCAGTTACTGGCAAACAACGATTGACTACTTTGGGCGCATACATCACTGCTGACGTGACAAGCAATGACTCTGTTTATGCTCGTTACCTCGAAAAACGTGGTGGCGGCACATTGGATGGCAAAGCAAAAGTATACGCTTTGGGCTACTCTCACGCTTTGAGCAAACGCACTTCAATCTATGCTGACGTTGCTCGTTACAAAAACGACGACTCAACGACTGCATACGACATCGCTTTGCGTCACGCATTCTAATTTAATGCTAGCTTATGGCTAGTTTAAATTGAAAAGCAAAAAAACCTCTCTTCGGAGAGGTTTTTTGTATTTTTAAGGTATAAAACATGCGTTGTATTTTCGAAAAACTGTTTTGCAAAAAAGAGACGTATTGTGCTTAATCTACATTTTTAAAAATTTAATTTTGAGTTTTACTAGACAAAAAACCCATAATTTAACGATAATGTGGTTGTCAATTTGCTACGCAAGCAGCAAAAGGCAGGCTTAATTCATGACACTCAATAAGCTTTAATTACAAAAAAACCTACCTGTGAGGAAGACAATATGAAACAAACTTTATTAGCATTGGCAGTTCTTGGCTCATTTGCTGGAGCTGCTTCAGCAGCATCTAGCGTGACGCTGTACGGCAAGGTTGAGACCGCATACCAGAACCAAACCAAAGACAACTTGAGTACCACTCAGGGCGCTGCAGGTGAGTCTCGTTTGGGATTTAAGGGAACAGAAGACTTGGGCAACGGCATGTCAGCATTCTTTCAGTTGGAGCACAAAATCAATGCCGACACGGGTGCGAACAACGGTGATTTTTTTGAGGAAAAATCCATTGTTGGTCTTAGCTTTGCGAATGGCGCTCACAAAATCTATTTTGGTAAGTCGAACTCTCCGATTGACCGCATTGGTAACAATGTAGGTCATCTGTCTACCGATATTGCGGTTAAGTCTTCAATGGGCGGCTGGAGAAACGGTGCTTACTATGACTATACTTCTGGTGCTTTGTCTGTGGGCGCTGCGGTCACGACTAAAGGTGGAGCCGCAGGGAACTCAAGTACAACTATTTCATCAGGAACTGTCACCGAAGGTCAAAGTGGCACGAAATCATCTTATGGTGCTTACGTTTTATACGCGCCTACCAATTGGAGCTTAGGTGCGGCATGGCAAGCGGATAATGACAATACTGGCGCGAATGTGCCGTCCGCATATAAAGCACAGCTTCCAGATACATTTAATGTATGGGGCATCAAAAACGAATGGTTAGTGACAGGTTCGTATACATACAAACCCGTGACTTTTAATGCATCCTATGCGGCCGCTAAGTTTTACAATGACGCCAAACGTAAAATTTGGCAAGCCTCGCTTGTGGGGCAGCTCACCTCCAATGACAAACTGTTTGTAAACTATAACAACATCAAGACAACCTCTTTAGGTGCGACGATGGAAAAACAATACCAGTATGGCTTGGGCTATATTCACAGCTTGAGCAAGCGCACTGAAATTTTTGCTAATGTTGCGCTCGTTAACTCAAAAGCAGGGCTGTCTACGACGGTGGATTCTGACGGTAACACCATTGCGATTCCAGACTCGAATGACCCCATCAAATACACCAAGTGGGATATTGGCTTGCGCCATTCTTTCTAATTGTTTGATGACACAAATTAGATAATACCCCGCTTTGGCGGGGTATTTTTACTTCAGCATCGCCTTAAAAAAACGACTCATAAAATGATTGATATTCAATTTAATGCGGTCAAAGCAGCTTCGTAATTCGGCTCATCCGAGACATTGTTCACTAATTCCGTATAAATCACTTTCCCCGCTTCATCCACCACAACGACAGCGCGAGCGGTTAATCCAGCAAGAGGGCCTGCTGCCATTTCGACACCATAATCTTTGCCAAAAGTGCTGCGAAACGCCGATAAGGTATGGACATTTTCAATGCCTTCTGCGCCACAAAACCGCCCTAAAGCAAACGGTAAATCTTCGGATACCGTGAGAACGGTCACATCCGCTTTAGATGCTGCTTGCTCATTGAACTTACGGGTTGAGGTGGCACAAGTCGGCGTGTCAATCGACGGAAAAATGCTGATGACAACTTTTTTACCCGCAAACTGAGCAAGAGTAACTTTTTCAAGTTTGGCATTCGTCAACTGAAATGCAGGCGCTGCGCTGCCAACCGCAGGCAACTCACTTACGGTATCGACTGGATTGCCACGTAATAAAACTTGTGCCATGATGATTTTCCTTTATGTTTGTTTTGAAGGCTTGATTATAATCGCAGTTATACAAACCTGCTGGCGGCGCTCTTGGCACGATTGGGCTTGCGTTGTTTAATGCGTGCAATTCAATTACAATACAATGGATTGATACGAGCGAGATAAACCATCGTAACCAAAGGATATATATGACCATCGCCATCACTGCCCATACCCCTCTTTTTGGCACCACCGCGCAAACCTGTCCAGAAGACATGTTGCAAATCGCGCAAGCAGGCTATAAAACGGTCATCAACAACCGACCTGATTTTGAGGGTGGGGCCGATCAGCCGACATCAGAGGACATCGCTCAGGCAGCAACGGCAGCGGGATTGAATTTTATTGCCTTGCCTTTTTCGCCTTCTCAAGTCACTCCATCCCTCGTTGAAGAGTTTGCTAAGGCGGTTGGGGACGCGCCTAAACCGATTTTGGCATTTTGTCGCACAGGCACTCGCTCAACCAACATTTTTCAAGCCGCAGTTGCGATGGGCTTACTCAACCCAAATGATTTGAGCTTCGTTAGCGATTCAAATCATTCCGTCACAGACGATACAGCGGAAAAAAAAACTCCTGAATTAGGGCAAGGGAAGCAAAATCTCCATCGTCACCACGATGTTTTAATCATCGGTGGCGGTTCGGGTGGGATTGCATTGGCGGCCAGTTTACTTAAGCGTCAGCCTGATTTGGATGTCGCCATCGTTGAGCCCGCAGAGCATCATTTTTACCAACCCGCATGGACGCTGGTTGGCGCGGGTGAATATGATGTAAAAAAGACCAAACGTCAAATGCACGCTGTGATTCCTGCTAAAGCCAAATGGATTAAAGCAGCCGTCACACGTTTTCAACCCGAACAAAACACTGTGATTTGCGCCACAGGTGAAGTGTTGACATACCAACAACTCGTTGTAGCGCCTGGCTTGGCATTGTTATGGGACTCAATTCCTGGCTTGGTCGAGACCTTGGGTAAAAATGGCGTGACATCGAATTACCGCGCAGACCTTGCGCCCTACACTTGGGAATGCGTACAAAACCTTCAGAGTGGCGTTGCTCTATTCACGCAGCCCATGGTGCCGATTAAATGCGCAGGTGCGCCGCAAAAAGCCCTCTATCTTTCAGCCGACCATTGGCAAAAAAACAATCGCCTCAATCGCATGCACATCGAGTTTCACAATGCAGGCGGTGCATTGTTCAGCGTTGCCGATTTCATCCCGAACTTGACGAAACAAATGCAAGCCTATAACGCTCAAGTCAATCTCGGCTCTAATTTAGTCGCAGTTGATGGCGCGGCAAAAAAAGCATGGTTTGAACGTAAAAATGCGGATGGTCAAATTGAACGCATCGAAAAATCTTTTGACATGCTACATGTGGTGCCGCCACAAAAACCCCATGCATTTGTTAAAGACAGCCCCCTGTCAAATGCAGACGGCTGGGTTGAGGTCGATAATGCCACATTGCAACACCCGCGCTTTTCCAATGTATTCGGCTTAGGCGATGCAATGAGCGCGCCCAACTCAAAAACCACTGCGGCGATTCGCAAGCAAGTTGTGGTGCTCGCTGAAAACCTGCTGGCACTGCGTGACAATCGTCCGCTTCCGATGGCTTACGATGGTTACAGCGCTTGCCCAATCACAGTCGGCAACGGCAAATTGATTTTAGCTGAATTTGGTTACAACGGCGTGTTAATGCCCACCTTCGGCAATGACCCCACCACGCCTCACGCTTCGGGCTGGTACATGAAAAAATACTTATTCCCACGCGTCTACTGGCACTTAATGCTAAAAGGCCATGAAATATTGGCTCGCCCAAAAAGAACAAAATAAATGACTCGATATTGTTGCAATCCATATTTTGAGAACGATTGACTGTTTAGACTGTTTAAACCGTTAGTTCACATTTAAGTCGATTGCGATGTGTCAACGTATTCGACAAGACATCAAAACCCATCGACAAAGCAAGATAGCTGGCTTTGCCGTATTTATAGGATATTTATGAAAGTGTTTGGTTTATTATTTGCGCCAATTCGGTTGTTTTTGTTTCTGATTCATGTTGTCGATGGTTTACTGATTACTTTGACGATATTTCGTTTTTTCAACTGGCATACGCGCCAAAATTTCATTCGCATATGGTCGAGAATACTGTTAATCCTACTGGGTGTGCGCCTGAAAATTGACCAGCCTCCTGTAAGCAAACCCATGCGCGGTATGCTGGTCAGCAACCACACATCATGGATTGACATATTTGTGACCAATGCCGTACAGCCTGTGCGCTTTATCGCCAAATCGGAGATTAAGAAATGGCCTGTGCTCGGCACATTAGTGTCAAGCGTCGGCACTTTATACGTCGAACGCAAAAACCGACACGCCATCAGTCAAACCAATCAAGAAATCACAGCGTCAGCCAAAAATGGGGATTTGGTAGGCTTATACCCAGAAGGCACAACCACCGATGGCACGCATATTTTGCCGTTTAAAAGCAATTTATTCCAACCCGCAATTGATAATGAAATGCACATTTATCCGCTTGGCGTGACGTACACCCAAAACGGTCGATATACACCCCACGCGGCTTATGCGGGAGACACCAGCCTCGTCAGCAGCCTATGGCAAATTGCGTCCAGCGGCGGCATCACGGCACACGCACGTTTTGGCACGATTATTCCAGCAGCGCAATACAACACGCGACAAGACTTGGCAAAAGCCACTCAGGACGCCATCGCTCGCTTACTTGGGCAACACATCATTGCGGAGGAGGTTTATGCGCAAATACAAACAGGGGTTTAGGCTCTTTCGCCTTAAACAGACAAGCTTTGACACAAACATGACAACTAAGTGTAAATAAATGAAATTTTTTGACGTACGCCTATTGACAGGTAGGCTGCTTTTATTGAAAATAGAACGGACGTTCGATTTTGTTGGGATCCATCATGGTTATTACAAATAACAACACTTCGAATGAGCGTTCCGCCGTTCGCAAAGGTGAGCAAACCCGTTTAGCGATTTTAGACGTAGCACTTGAAGTCGCTGCACGAGATGGTTTAGAAGGCGTGACCATCGGCATTTTGGCAGACCGATTAGGCATGAGTAAAAGCGGGGTCTTCTCACATTTTGGTTCTCGTGAAGAACTCCTTATCGCCACGCTTAAAGAATACGAACATCGTTTTTTAAATGATGTCCTCAAACCTGCCGTTAAAGAGGCTCGCGGCTTGGCACGATTGAAAACAATTTTAGGTAATTGGTTCACTCGACTGGGTCACGAAAATGAGCAGGGTTGTTTGTACATTTCTGGCGGCGTTGAATACGATGACCGACCTGGAGCCGTACGCGATGAGCTGGTGGGGATGATTGCTCGCTGGGAAAAAGAGTTGGAACGCGCAATTCGTCAAGCAATGGAGACGGGCGAATTACGTGACGATGTGCCCATTGACCTGGTTATTTTTGAGTTGTATGGGTTGGCTTTGGGGTTTCATCACAGCGCTCGACTGATGGGTCGCAACAATGGTTCAAGCCTCATTCGCCAAATTTTTGAACGAATTTTAAAACAGTACCAACGCGTGACTTAACTATAAAACTGTCGCGCATTACATTGGAGACAAAAATGGGTTCATATGTACCGCCACTGCGCGACATGCAGTTTATTATGCACGAAATGTTGGATGTTGAATCCACACTCAAAACCTTGCCTGCATACGCAGACATTGATGCAGACACCATCAATGCCGTGATTGAAGAAGCAGGTAAATTTGCCTCTGAAGTGGTGTTCCCACTGAACCAATCAGGCGACCAAGAAGGCTGCCACTGGCATGATGGCGTGGTCACAACCCCAAAAGGCTTTAAAGAAGCGTACAAGCAATATGTTGAAGCAGGGTGGCCCTCGTTATCATGCGACCCCGCTTATGGCGGGCAAGGCTTGCCCATCAGCTTAAACAACGCTTTGTACGAAATGCTCAACTCTGCCAGCATCGCTTGGACCATGTACCCAGGCTTATCACACGGCGCTTACGACGCCTTGCATGCACATGGCACAGAAGAGTTAAAAAACACATACTTACCTAAACTGGCATCAGGCGAATGGACAGGCACGATGTGCTTGACCGAGCCTCATTGCGGTACCGATTTAGGGCTTTTGCGCACCAAGGCCGAACCACAAGCGAACGGCAGCTACGCCATCACAGGCACAAAAATTTTCATTTCGAGCGGCGAGCATGACATGGCTGAGAACATCATCCACCTCGTACTGGCTCGCTTACCTGGCGCACCTTCTGGCACCAAGGGCATTTCACTGTTTGTCGTACCAAAATTTATCCCAACCAGCGAAGGAGCGATTGGCGAGCGCAACCCCGTTTCCTGCGGCTCTCTTGAGCATAAAATGGGCATCCACAGCAACTCGACCTGCGTCATCAACTTAGATGGAGCTTTGGGTTGGTTGGTTGGCGAACCGAATAAAGGACTGCAAGCCATGTTCGTCATGATGAATGCGGCTCGTTTAGGTGTTGGCATGCAAGGCTTGGGCTTGACCGAAATTTCGTATCAAAATGCTCGCAATTACGCCAAAGAACGTTTACAAATGCGCTCTTTGTCTGGTGCTAAAGCCCCCGAAAAAGAAGCAGACCCCATTCTTGTTCACCCTGATGTGCGACGCATGTTGCTCACGCAACGTGCTTATGCCGAAGGCGCACGCGCCTTTACCTACTGGATTGCGCTTGAAATAGACAAAGAGTTGTCCCACCCCGATGAGTCGGTTCGCCAAGATGCGGCTGACTTGGTGGCATTATTAACGCCTATTGTTAAAGCATTTATTACCGACAACGCGTTTGAATGTACCAACCACGGCGTACAAGTTTATGGTGGGCACGGTTTTATCGCCGAGTGGGGCATGGAGCAATATGTCCGTGATGCCCGCATCACGCAAATCTATGAAGGCACCAATGGCGTTCAAGCCTTAGACTTACTGGGGCGTAAAATTTTGTCTGACATGGGGGCCAAACTGAAAAAATTTGGAGAGATTGTCCGCCAGTTTGTTGAGGACAATGGCGTAGACCCAAAAATGCAAGAGTTTGTTAATCCGTTGGGAGACATCGCGGTTAAGGTCGAGAAATTAACCATGGAAATCGGCATGAAAGCCATGACGAATCAAGATGAGGTCGGCGCAGCTTCCGTGCCTTATCAACGCGTGGTTGGGCACATGGTGTTTTCATATTTCTGGGCGCGCATGGCAAAAATCGCCTTGAATAAACAAGACCAAGATGATTTTTACAAAGCCAAATTGGCAACGGCACGGTTCTACTTTGCCAAATTGTTACCTGAAACGGCTGGTTATATCCGCCAAGCACGAGCAGGCAACGCATCGTTAGCTGAAATGCAAGACGCGTGGTTCTAAAAAATCATACACATATAATATTTATTGCAACACATCGTTTGTTCAACCTAGGAGACAACAATGAAAACATGGCAAAAATTAAGCCTCATCGCAGCGGCTTTAACCCTTTCTACAGCCGCATTCGCCGATCCAACAGGCACATGGCGCACTATTGACGACAAAACAGGTCAAGCCAAATCACTTGTTCGCATCAGCAACGAAGGCGGGAAGTATGTTGGTCGTATCGCCGAAATCTTGAATGGCCCGAGCGTCTGTGACATTTGTGAAGGCGAATTTCATGGCAAGAATCTCATTGGTCAAACCATTTTGTGGGGACTGAAATCCGAGGGGGACAATAAGTACGGCGGCGGACGCATTCAGGACCCAAAAAACGGCAAAACCTATAATGCAAGCATGGTCGACAATGGCAACAGCTTGGATGTACGCGGATATATTGGCGTGAGTGCCTTGGGTCGCACTCAAAAATGGCAACGCGTGAAATAACAGCAGTATCCAATGACGGACGGGTCGGGCTGAAACCCGCCCGTTTCGTTTTTTCGTGAATGGTGTTCATCTGTCGGCAGAACGCACGGCTGAACATAACAGTGAATGAAGGATGTGAAAAGTGAGTAATTTGGTTATTAGAAAAGTCGCCGTACTTGGCGCAGGCGTGATGGGCGCGCAAATTGCTGCGCACCTGACCAACGCTAAAGTCCCCGTCATACTGTTTGACTTAGCAGCCCAAACAGGCGCCAAAAACAGCATCGTTGACAAAGCTTTGGCGGGCATGAAAAAACTGTCCCCTGCGCCATTTGGCAACAGTGCCGACGCCGCGTATATTGAAGCCGCAAACTATGAAACTGACCTGAGCAAAATTGCAGAATGCGACCTCGTCATTGAGGCCATTGCTGAACGCATGGACTGGAAGCATGATTTATACGCTAAAGTTGCGCCCCATCTCGCGCCACATGCGATTTTTGCCAGCAACACTTCTGGTTTATCCATTAATGAATTATCCAATGGTTTTTCAGCCGAACTCAAAAAACGTTTCTGCGGTGTGCATTTTTTCAACCCGCCGCGCTACATGCACTTGGTCGAGTTGATTCCAACGGCCACCACCGATGCAGACACGTTAAACAAACTCGAAACCTTCGCCACGACCACCCTAGGTAAAGGCGTGGTGCGCGCCAAAGACACGCCTAATTTCATCGCCAATCGCGTTGGCGTATTCTCGATTTTAGCCGTCATGGCCGAAGCGCAAAAATATGGTCTACCCTTTGATGTCGTTGACGACTTGACGGGTACCAAGTTGGGACGAGCGAAGTCTGCCACTTTCCGCACCGCCGACGTGGTCGGTTTGGACACCATGGCGCACGTGATTAAGACCATGGAAGACAATCTGGCCGATGACCCATTTGCCAGCTGTTACCCCGTTCCTCCCGTACTCAAAGCATTGGTTGACAAGGGTGCGCTGGGTCAAAAATCAGGCGCGGGTTTTTACAAAAAAGAAGGCAAAGACATCAAAGTATTGGATGCCGCCAAAGGTGAGTACGTCACTGGCGGCACTAAAGCGGACGAACTGGTCGCGCGTATTTTGAAACGTCCTGCCGCCGAACGCTTTAAACTTTTACGCGAAACCGACCATCCGCAAGCTCAATTTTTATGGGCAATTTTCCGCGACGTGTTTCATTACATCGCGATTCACTTAGACAGCATTGCTGACAATGCGCGTGATGTCGACTTTGCTATCCGTTGGGGCTTTGGTTGGAATGAAGGGCCGTTTGAAACATGGCAGTCTGCTGGCTGGAAGCAAATCGCAGAATGGGTTGCAGAAGACATCGCCGCAGGCAAAGCTTTGTCAAATGCTCCATTGCCCGCTTGGGTTGGCGAAGTGGATGGCGTTCATTCGGCAGCGGGTTCGTATTCACCTGCGAAAAAGACTGTTGTACCTCGCTCAGACTTACCTGTTTATGCGCGTCAAGCGTTTCCAGCCGCTTTATTTGGCGAGAACACCGCCGACCCCAAAACAGCAGGCACGACGGTTCACGAAGACCAATCGATTCGCCTATGGCACCAAAACGATGGCGTGTTAATCGCTTCATTTAAATCGAAAATGAACACCATCGGCCCTGAAGTGCTCGCAGGATTGCAAAAAGCCGTTGAATTGGCTGAAAAAGAATACAACAGCTTGGTCATTTGGCAAACCGCTTCGCTCACGGGCGGTCCATTCTCGGCGGGCGCAGACTTACAAGCCGCAATGCCATTATTCATGAAGGGCGGGGCAGCGGCCGTTGAGCCTTTTGTTAAGGCATTCCAAGACACCGCAATGCGTCTTAAATACGCACAAGTCCCTGTGGTGGCTGCCATGGCAGGTTTAGCTTTAGGTGGCGGTTGCGAATTACCGTTGCATTGTGCGCATCGAGTGGTGCATCTTGAAACCTACATCGGCTTGGTCGAGCTTGGGGTCGGTCTTGTACCCGCAGGCGGCGGGTTAAAAGAAGCGGCCTTGCGCGCCGCACAAGCTGCAGGCGCGTATGGCTTTACCAACTTGACGGAATTCATCAAACCTTGGTTCCAAAACGTCGCCATGGCGAAAGTCTCTAAATCAGCTCTCGAAGCGCAAAAAATGGGATACGTTGCCACATCTGACACCGTTGTATTTAATGTACATGAGTTGTTATACGTTGCTAAAGCTCAGGCCAAAGCACTGGCAAATGCGGGTTATCGCCCACCATTAGCGACGGCAAACATCACTGCTGCGGGCCCTTCTGTGCAAGCGACATTGCAATCCATTATCGCCAATATGCGTGATGGCGGCTTTATCAGTGCTTACGATGGTGAGTTGGCCACTCGTGTCGCCAATATATTGACAGCGGGTGGAGTAGAAGCGGGCACGAATGTGGATGAGGCGTGGCTGCTCAAATTGGAGCGTCAAAACTTCATTGAAGCCTTGGGACAACCAAAAACCCAAGAGCGCATCATGGGCATGCTTTCAACGGGCAAGCCTGTTCGCAACTAATCACGTCAGAATTTACTGTGCTGGGTGTACACACACCCAGCACAGCTTGACAGCCAAAACAACCATCGTCATGACTTCACGCATGACGCCATTGAAAAGACAAAGGGGTTTTTCATGACTCAATTACAAGATGCCTATATCGTTGCGGCCACACGGACACCCGTGGGCAAAGCACCTCGTGGTGTATTTAAGAACACCCGCCCAGATGATTTACTCGCGCACGCTTTGCGCAGCGTCGTCAATCAAGTACCAAACCTAGATCCTAAACTCATTGAAGATGCCATCGTCGGTTGCGCCATCCCACAAGGGCCTCAAGGTTTAAATATGGCTCGCATGGGCGTACTGTTCGCGGGCCTACCCAACACGATTGGCGGCGTGACGGTCAATCGCTACTGCGCTTCAGGCATCACGGCCTTGGCCATGGCTGCCGACCGCATTCGTACAGGGCAAGCGGACGTGATGATTGCCGCAGGTGCAGAAAGCATGAGCATGGTACCGATGAATGCGATTTTGACCGACATGAACCCCGCTATTTTCACAAAAGACGAAAATATCGGCATTGCTTACGGCATGGGATTAACCGCTGAAAATGTGGCGAAGCAATGGAACATCAGCCGCGAAGCGCAAGATGCTTTTGCTGAAGAATCACATCGTCGCGCCTTAGCGGCGCAGGCGGCAGGGCACTTCAACGCCGAAATCACGCCGTATGATGTATCGGACATGGGCGTCGACTTAGAGAACCAAACACTCAAAGCCAACACCTTCACCGTGTCACAAGACGAAGGGCCACGAGCGGGCACGACGGTTGAAACTTTGGGCAAACTCAAACCCGTGTTTGCCGCCAAAGGCAGCGTGACTGCTGGCAATTCATCACAAATGTCGGATGGGGCGGGCGCGTTAATGGTTGTATCCGAACGTATGCTTAAAGAACACAATTTAACCCCATTGGGTCGTTTTGTTTCATTCGCAGTGCGTGGGGTTCCGCCTGAAATCATGGGTATTGGCCCTAAGGAGGCCATTCCCGCCGCCTTGAAACTGGCGGGATTGAGCATGTCAGACATGGACTGGATTGAATTGAATGAAGCCTTCGCCGCGCAAGCCTTGGCAGTGATTCAAGACCTCAACATGGATGCATCAAAAATAAATCCCCTCGGCGGAGCCATTGCCTTGGGTCACCCACTCGGTGCAACAGGAGCGATTCGCGCGGCAACCGTTTTGCACGGATTAAAGCGCACGGGCGGCCGTTATGGCATGGTGACGATGTGTGTTGGGACAGGGATGGGCGCAGCTGGTATCATTGAGCGTTTGTAATTTTCTCAACCTCACTTTGCCCATGTCAATGGGCTTTTTAATTTAGATTGGAATCATCATGCTTTTTGCTCATTGGATGCTGTTATTAGCGACTATCCTACCCATCGTTGCAGTGGCAATCGCCAAATCGCAACCAGGCTTTGACAACCACAACCCACGCGCTTATTTGGAGCAGTTGCCCGAAGGTTCTATGCACAAACGGATGGTGGCCGCCCAAGCGAACAGCTGGGAAGCTTTAATCATGTTTGCGCCCGCCGTATTGTTGGCGACGATGCTTCATGTTCAAGCAAGTACTTTGAATCTGCTTGCTGGTGTGTTCATTGTTGCGCGCATCGTATATTTATGGTGCTACGCCAAGGACTTGGCGACACAACGTTCGTTGGTCTGGACAGTAGGCATGGTGTGTATTCTTGGATTATACATCGCGTCTGCGTTGTCGTAACCCCCACCTTCAAACTCATGAGGACATAAAATGAGCATCCTTTCTCACATTGACGACGCTCATGTCGGACACATTCAAATCAGCCGTGCTGAGCGCAAAAATGCGCTCACCGCCCGCATGTATGATGCCATGGTGACGATTTTGCGCGAATACGATGCCGATGATAATGTGCGCGTCATTTTGCTATACGGGTTACCTGAAATGTTCTGCGCGGGCAACGACTTGAGCGACTTTCTCGAAAACCCCATCAATGACGCGAACAGTCCCGTGATTCAATTTTTATACACCTTGCGTGACTTGCAAAAACCTTTGGTCATGTGCGTCAACGGTGTGGCGGTTGGGATTGGTGCCACCATGTTATTGCATGCCGATTTTGTTGTGGCCGCAGAAGACAGCAAGTTTCAACTGCCTTTCATCAATCTGGCTTTATGCCCAGAAGGTGGCTCGAGTTTGTTGCTGCCTCAACGGGCGGGTTATTTGCGTGCGGCCGAAAAGCTCATGTTCGGTGAGTTTTTTAGTACTAAAGACGCTTTCGATATGCAAATGGTGACACACATACTGCCGCATCATGAAACCTTGCGTTATGCCGTGCACCAAGCCCATCGGTTGGCAGAAAAAAGCCCCAGCGCCATGCGTGAAACCAAGCGTTTACTTAAAACCGCCAATGCCAATGCTTTACATCAGTGCCTAGACGCTGAAATTTCATCTTTCGCTCAGTTGTTAAAAGGAAATGACGCCCGCGAAGCCATGACTGCTTTTTTAGAGAAGCGCAAGCCTAACTTTTAGCAGCAGCGCATCGGACAATAAAAAAGCCATGACATTCGTTCATGGCTTTTTTAATTGAAAATATCAACCGCCTCAACTCAACTGTTCATTAATTGAATGGCCCAAAACACTAAAAACCCAGCAAATAAGCACAAAGTTGAAACAGGTTTTTCTTCAACCTCATGCGCCTCAACCAACAACTCATCCGTCACCAAGTACAATAAAGCCGCAACGCCAAATGCCAAAATTGCGCTGATGGTCGATACAGAGGCATGGGCCAACAAAAGGTAGCCCGCGAACGCACTGAGCAACACAAGGCCACCGAGTAAACTTGTCATCAACGCAACACGCCAGCCCTTTATTCTTTTATTTATTAAACACATCACAAAGGCATCTATTAAACACCAAGCAGATACCAAACGAAGGCAACAGCTTGGGTAAACGGGTCAATAATAAACCTTAGGCATATTAAACATTTTAAATAAACGATTTTAACAAGCGACTTTACACAACAGGAAAGCTGAACTTCACCCCGAAACCATGAGGTTGCACATCAAATGTTTCAATCTCGGTTTGGTGCAACTGCGCGATTCGCATGATGATTGACCACCCCAAACCAGCACCCGTCGCCGTTTGCCCAGCGGGGCGATAAAAACGCTCACCTAAACGGCTTTTTTGTGCCGCATCGAGGCCGCAACCTGTATCGCTGATGACCAAGGCCCGTTGAGTGATGTGCACAAATATCTGCGCACCCTCACCCGCATAACGTTGGGTATTGTCGATGAGGTTGCGCAAGACCAATGCCCACAACAGCGGTTGTCCGAGCACGGTCGGACGCGCGTCCACCTGAATATGATGTGCATCATCTGGAAACCCCGCCTCGACCAACGCATCTTTGACCAATCGCTCAAAATCAATCGGTTGATGTTCAATCTCAGAACCATGCTCCAATCGCGCCAAGAGCAACAATTGACTGACCACATGAGTGGCGCGATCAACCGCCTGCGTGGCTTTATTCAAGGCCTTTTCACGAATATCAAGGCGCTGGCTAGTTGCGGCGAGCTCAAGCTGTAATCGTGTTGCAGCCAAAGGCGTCCGCAGCTCGTGTGCCGCATCCGCTGTAAATCGCTGCTCGCGAGCGAGGGTTTGTTCCACTTGCAGGAATAATAAATTCAGCCGCTCCTGTAAAGGCTTTAATTCTTTGGGAACGCTCATCGTCATTGGAGCCAGATTGTCCACCGCCCGAGTCGCCACATCATCCGTGAACGCATGAATGGGCTTTAGTCCACGGCGCAAAGCCCAGTACAAAACAGGAATCAGTAGCAACAATCCCAACAATGCCACCGCCGCCATGCGCTGGGCCAGAATCATCGCCAACTCGGTCGCACCGTCATTGGGGGAGGCGACAACCAATTCCAACTCGTCACTTTGGCGTGCAGAAACCAGCCAGTTACGCTCATTGAACTGGACAATATGAGGTTTTTTTGAGAAATCATACTGACGGGGCAGTGCAGGGGTGCTGCTGGCATTGAGCAAAGCCCCCGTTTGTAAATCATAAATGGCGAACTCCAACCCCGTCCCCATTCCGAGTGCATGACCTCGATTATTGGACTCGCTCAACCGACCATCCAGTTTTTCCCACAACATGTCTGTTGCTGGTGTTTTTTGTCGGTGTTCACGTGGCTCATGATTTGTATCGCGCGTTGCTTGACGGCCTTGATTATCGTCGTCGTCATCATCAAGGTTGTCCCACAGCATGTCGGCAAATTGGATATGTTGCTGCACCAATGCCCAACGCGTCATTCGTTTGGCTTCCCAAGTCAAGACCGCCGAAAACAAGCCCCAAACAATCACTGTGGAACACAGCAACAAAACCGTCATGCGCCAAATCAATGACAACTGAAAAGACTTAAACCAGCGGATCATGAGATGTCTCCGATTGAGTGGACTCACCCTGCTCATCGCCCATGCGCCAACCAAGGTTGCGCGTATTGACAATGGCATCTGCGCCCAGTTTTTTGCGCAAATGGGATAAATGCACGTCTAAAGCGTTGCTTTCAATGTCCACCTGCCAGCCATATAGTTTTTCTTCGAGCTGCGTGCGCGAGATGTGGTGCGGTCGATTGGCGACCAGAATGTGCATGAGGCGAAATTCAATCGCCGACAAAGCCAAGCCTTTGCCTTGTTGCGATACGCTTTGATGTGCGATGTCCAGCTCAAAATCACGCCACATCAATACGTTGGTTGGCTGCTGGGCTTGACGGCGCAACAACACGAGCAAACGCGCCACTAACTCAGTTAAAGCAAAGGGCTTAATCAAATAATCGTCCGCGCCCGCGTTCAAACCCAGTACACGGTCTTCAATTGCATCTCTCGCTGTCAATAGCAAAACAGGCAGCAGCATTTTTTGAGCCCGCATCCACTGCAAGACTTGCAAGCCATCTTTCACGGGCAGGCCAATGTCCAGTACCATAACATCGAATGTTTGTTGCGTTTGCAAGGCCGTTATCGCTGACTGGCCATCACGCAACCAATCGACTAAAAAACCTGCCTCGGTCAAGCCATCGACCAAACCTTCACCAAGCAGCGCATCGTCTTCGACCAACAATAAACGCATGTGTTTTCCTTTTCAAAACCAGCCTTCGCCCAATATACAGCGATTGTATACCTATCCATTTAACTGAATATTAAAGCAAGTGATTGGCTTAAATTTAAGTTTTAATTTAAGCTTTAACAACCGAATGAAAACAATCTAACAAACACCGCATCCAGCGTCAGGCTTGACGGCGGCTTGGCGTTGCTTAAAAAACAGGGCTGTGTTACATTACCGCCATGCGCCGATTTGTCATCTGCTTGCGGGCGCGGGTTAATCAGTATTAAACCCAAAACGGCTAAATGATTCACCCAAGGGGGCGTTTAGCGAATCGTTGAACGAACCCTTGGGTTTTTGTTTGGATACTTTTTATGTCAACACAACCATCATCCACCTTGCAAACCAAAGCGAACACCATGTCGTTTGATGCGCCATTGCCTCTGGCAAGCGGAGCCAGTTTACGCGATTACCATTTGGTTTATGAAACATACGGCACACTGAATGCGGCACGCGACAATGCGGTATTGATTTGCCATGCCCTTAACGCGTCACATCATGTGGCAGGCGTCAACGAGGCGGGTGAGATAGGTTGGTGGGATAATATGGTCGGCCCAGGTAAGCCTGTGGACACCAATCGTTTTTTTGTGGTGGGCGTGAACAATATCGGCTCTTGTTTTGGTTCAACAGGCCCCATGCACACCAACCCCGCCACAGGCAAGCCCTATGGCTCTGATTTTCCAGTGGTGACCGTCGAAGACTGGGTGGATGCGCAAAAACGCTTGATGGAAAAACTGGGCATCGAACAATGGGCGGCCGTTATGGGCGGTAGCTTAGGTGGCATGCAAGCCTTGGCGTGGAGCATACATTATCCAACTGCCTTGCGTCATTGCGTCATCATCGCCTCCACCACAAAACTTTCGGCACAGAATATCGCTTTTAATGATGTCGCGCGTCAGGCCATTTTGACTGACCCTGATTTTCATAGTGGGCATTTTTACGCGCATGGTGTTGTGCCTCGTCGTGGTTTGCGCGTGGCTCGCATGATTGGACACATCACTTATTTATCAAACGATGCAATGGCCGAAAAATTTGGGCGTGAATTGCGCACTAGCGATGACTATCGTTTCAATTACGATGTGGAGTTTGAAATAGAATCGTATCTGCGCTATCAAGGCGATAAATTCGCTGATTATTTCGATGCCAACACGTATTTATTAATCACCAAAGCCTTGGATTATTTTGATGCTGCTCGTGAGTTTGGTGGCAGTTTAAGCGGCGCATTGGCTGCGACAAGGGCGCAATATTTCATTGCCTCATTTACCACCGATTGGCGTTTTTCACCTGAAACCAGCCACGAATTGGTTCAGGCTTTAGTTAAAAACAAGCGTAAAGTCACTTACGCAGAAATCAACGCGCCTCACGGACACGATGCTTTTTTACTCGATGACGCACGTTATCACAAGGCGGTGCGCGCTTATTTCAATAATATTAGCTTGAGCGAGGGAGGGGCGGCATGAGTGTGCACACAACGGCTATCGAAAAAGAACTCAATTTGGCGGACCTGATTGCAGGCGTTGAGCGGCCTGATTTTAACGTCATCAGCGCGTGGGTGCCTCAAGGTGCGCATGTGCTTGACTTGGGCTGCGGCGATGGCAGCTTGTTACACAAGCTGCGCACGGAGCGAGACATCACGGGGTACGGTGTCGAACTTAAGGACAGCAATGTACAGGCGTGCATCAGCAAAGGTTTGAATGTGCTGCAACAAGATTTAGAACAAGGATTAACGTGGTTTGAGGACAACAGCTTTGATGTCGCCATTTTGTCGTTAACTTTGCAGGCCGTACACAAGACCGAAGAAATGCTGCGCGAAATTGTTCGCGTTGGCAAAACCGCGATTGTTTCCATTCCCAACTTTGGTTATTGGCCGCACCGCTTATCCGTACTCAAAGGACGCATGCCCGTTTCAAAAACGCTGCCTTACCAGTGGTATAACACGCCAAATGTTCGGGTTTTAACCATTCCCGACTTTATCCAACTTGCCCATGATGTGGGCACTCAAGTGCTTGAGCAAGTGGTGCTGCGCGATGACAAAGTGATTCGGTTTGCACCCAATGCGCGTGGCAGCTTGGCCGTGTTTAAACTATACAAAGACATTCAAAAATAACCCCCTTCAGCGAAGCAAATGAACCAAGGGTCAAGCCATTATGAATGGCTTATTTTTACCATAGCCTTTGGCTGACTGTCGAAATATGCTTTAATAACGGGTTGCTCAAATAGCGAGCAATAAAGCGCATTTCATCTCAACTTGTAGCGAACACAACTCAAATAATGAACAACCTAGTTCCTCGCCGACCAACTTGGCCGTACTTAATTTTAATCCACGTTTTGTTGTGGTGGCTGGTCACATCCTTATTCAATCGAGGCTTGGACAATTACGGCGACATGGTTGAAAACTATGCGTGGGCACAAAGCATGGATTGGGGGACTTTCAAACACCCGCCTTTGGTGGCTTGGATTGTGCACGCATGGTTTATGTGGATGCCAACAACGGTATGGAGTTATTACTTACTCGCTTGGCTCAATGTCGGATTGACCTTATGGGGCATTGCGGCACTTGCCAAAATATTCGCTCTGAATGCCTCATTATCCAACTCGCCTTTGCGCAGCAATGAAACGGTCGCAGATATACAGTGGACTGCGGTTGCTTTCGGCAGCCTGCTGTTTCCTTTGAGCACGTTGGCCTCAAAGTACAATGCGAATGCTGTGTTGCTGCCTTTTTGGGTTTGGGCCACGGTATTTTTATTGAAAAGTTGGCTTGAAAAGGGCTGGCGAGGTATTTTGAGCACGGTGGCTTTGGCTCTGTTTGCTGCGCTGGGCATGCTCGGCAAGTATTACACGGGGGTATTGTTGTTTGGTTTTTTTATAGCCTCGCTCCTTCATCCCGTTGGACGCCGTTGGTATCGAAGCAGTAAGCCTTACGTGTCGCTTGTGCTTTTTTTGATTTTCTTAATGCCTCATCTTCAATGGGTTAAAGCACACGATTACATCACGTTTAAATACGCCGAAGAGCAGGGTGATGGGCATGTGTCGATTAAGCACCTGATTAGCTTTGCGGCAAGTTATTACTATTATGCGGTGTTGTTATGGCTGGCGGCTTTTATTTGCTTGTTACGACCTGATTCTGAGCACAACTCTAAGCAGTCTATAGCCAATATAACCAAGTCTGTGTCGATGTTTTTTAAAACAACATTCCCACGAGCGTCCGATGGTCTCTTGTGTCTAGCGTTTGCGTTGTTGCCCATGTTGATTTCGATTGCCTTTGCCATCACGGGTTTTGTTGAACTGACGGCGCACTGGGCCATTCCTATTTGGTACGCACTGCCTATTTTAGCCATTGCCAAAAGGCAACGCCCGATGGACAGCATCACATTAGCTCAATTGTGGCGCGTGATGCTGTGTATTTGGACATTGGTTGCGTTGGTTGGCGCGGGGCGAGGCGTGTTGGTCAACACCCCGTATGGTCAAATCAGCATTCCTCGAGAAACCCTCGCCAACGCCATTGCGCAAGACCCCAACACACAGCACATTGGCTGGGTGAGCGGCATGTGGCAAGAAGCGGCATCGCTGGCTTATTTTATGGATGCGAAAAATGCCAACCATCCAAGGGCTTTACCAACAACGCCCGATTCTAAAGATGCTTTGCTGAACCCTCTGAAAGATTGGCAGCACATGAATGGGCTGATCGTCTGTGTTTTGTTGCCAGCTAAGTATGCCGCGCCTGCGGATTATCTGGCATGTAAAAGCAATACCGAAACTTGGTTGCAAGCCCATCAAAGCAATATTGACAAAAAAACATTCAATGTGCCTGCGCCCGCATGGTTCGGCACAAGTGTTGCGACATTAACCGCAACGGTATACTATTACCACGCTCAATAACGAATAGTAAAGCCGCCATGCCCAATACGCCTTTTAAAATTAGCTGTATCGTTCCCGCACACAACGAGTCGTCACACATCGAAGCGTTCATTGCCGCGTTGACGCAAACATTGAGCGCTGAAAGCCCTCATGTTGAAATCATCGTTGTCAATGATGGCAGCACCGACAACACCGAAGCGATTGTGCAAAAATTGTTACATCACTATCCGATTCGCTATTTGTCTTTGTCGCGTAATTTTGGCAAGGAAGCGGCTTTGTCCGCAGGCATTGCATTTGCGGATGGTGACGTCACACTGCTGATTGACGCTGATTTTCAACACCCGCTGGAGCTGGTGCCCGAGATGTTTGCGCTGTGGCGTTCTGGTTTTGATATGGCGTATGGCGTCATCAACGACCGCTCTGACGAATCCACACTGAAACGTTGGGGCAGCAATGTGCTGTACAAACTGCTCGATGCGAAAAACAGTAAATTCTCAATTCCACGCAATGCAGGCGATTTTCGGCTCATGGATCGAAAAGTAGTGGAGGCCTTGCAACAGCTACCTGAGCGCAATCGCTTTATGAAAGGTTTGTATGCTTGGGTCGGCTACAAATCAGCCGCGCTGCCGTTCCGACCCGCACCCCGCGCAGGTGGCGAATCGAGTTTCAATGCCAAACGACTTTTTGGCTTGGCGGTGACAGGCATCACCTCATTTTCATCCCTGCCTTTGCGGGTGAGCGGCGTAGCAGGCATCGTCATTTCTTTAGCTGCGTTTATCTACGCTTTATATATTGCATGGCAAACCCTTGTGTTTGGTAATGAAGTGCCTGGCTGGGCAACCTTAACGGTTGGCATGATGTTTTTTTCAGGCGTGCAACTGATTTTGATTGGCGTGCTGGGTGAATATGTCGGTCAAATTTATGAAGAAGTCAAAAAACGACCGCTGTACCTGATTGACAAAAACCAAGCCAGCCCCATGCTGACCAACACCCCATCACAAGCAAATGAAGACCCATCTACCCATTAAACGCTTGATGCAATTTGCATTGGTTGGCGGCGCAGCGGCACTGACTCACTATGCCACTGCGATGCTGTGCGTGTATGTGTTGGCTCAAAACGAATACGCAGCCAATGTGATAGGCTTTCTTGTGGCGTTCAGTGTGAGTTATTTAGGGCAGTCCTTGTGGACGTTTGCAGACAAAAACACACCACGTCAACATGCGTTGCCCCGTTATTTTTTAACCTCACTGACGGGCTTCGGTATCAACACCGTTTTTTTATACATGGCTCTGTATATCAATCTGCCGTACCCGTTGGCATTGCTACTGGCCATCGCAGGCTCCGCCTGCTTTGTGTATATCATCAGCTCAACTTGGGTCTTTCGACATCATGGCAACTAAACACATTCACTTGGCATTGTGTGCCGACGACTATGGCTTAAGCGAAAACATTGACCTCGGCATCGTCTCGTTGTTGCAAAAAGGTCGCCTCAGCACTGTCAGTTGCATGACCCGCTCCCCACGCTGGCTCACGGACTCCGCGCCTTTGCTGCGACAACAACAGGGTAATTTTGAAAAAGGGGTGCATTTGAACTGGACTGAGCCATTCCCGCTTGAAGCGGCGATGCCGCTTAACACATTGATTATCAAAAATTATTTAGGCCAGCTTGACCAAACGACCATAGAGAAGCGCATTCACGCCCAGTTGGATGCTTTTGAGCACGGGTTAAACGCACAGCCCGACTTTATTGACGGTCATCAACACGCCCATCAATTCCCTCAAATTCAGAAAACATTATTGAAAGTGCTTAAATCGCGTTACAACAACCACAAGGTTTGGGTGCGCAATACCGTCCCCAGCACCGCGAACTTCAACTTCAAAGAGCTGGTTTTAAAGCACCTTGGCGGTCGTTCATTACAACGACGGCTGACCACAGCAGGCATCCCCACCAACCATGGTTTTTTAGGCGTATACGGGTTTGATATTTTAGAATATGACCGAATTTTTGAGTTGTGGCTCAAGCGCGCCGACAACCAAACACTCATCATGTGCCATCCAAGCCAAGGCGAGGATGAAAGCGACTCCATCAGCAAACAGCGTGTGGTTGAATACAAGTTCTTTGCGTCTTCGCGTTTCGTAGAACTTCTTAACGCCAACGCTGTCGTGCTCCAACCGCTCAAAAATCAGCTTTTACTTGCGCAATAAAACCAGCAATTAAAGCAATGGCACCAGTCTGACCGCAGTTGCTGCGGCCACCACAACTGACGCCATAAACTAAACCAAACCGTTCCGCCCATGCACCATAAAAGCGGGCCTCTGACTCAATCGCTCATAGTACCCCATCACAAATGGCAAGTCCGCATGCGCCATTGGCGTCATCACCCAACGATTGACCGATAAACCAAGTACAACATCTGCCAAAGTAAAGGCTTGCCCCGTGACAAAAGCACCTGTACGTGCCAATTGCTGATTAAGGATGCTCATCTGACTGTTCCAAAGCGCCACACCAGCATTCGTTTTTTGTTCGTCCTGATAATCCACATGTTGACGAGCCAAACTCATAAAAGCATAACGCCATGAATTATTGAGTTCAGTCGCCTGCCAATCCATCCATTGCTCAACCCTTGCCTTTTGCTCCGCATCAATTGGCAACAAATCGAAACGCTTGTGACGATGCACCAAGTACCTGCATATCGTATTTGACTCCCACAAAACCAACTCTTCATCGCGAATCACAGGCACCATTCCATTCGGATTCATTGACAAAAACTCTGGCGTAGTGGTTGGCGCAAAGCCCGTACCATAATCTTCACGTGTGTAGTTAAGATTGAGTTCTGCGCAAGTCCACAAGACTTTACGTACATTTATGGATGAGGCCTTTCCATAAATTTTCAGCATACCGAACTCCTTATATCTGCATTTAGCTGCTTTTCTTTGCCGCCGTTTTTTTAGTTGTCGTTTTTTTCACGGGTTTGTCCGCCTCATCCACTGCTTTTGCCAACTTGCTTGTGCCTTTTTCAGCTTTTGGTGCTTTGGCTTCAAACTCAAAGCCGATTTTTCCGTTGGTGTTGACCAAAAACGCTTTGAACATGCGCCCCGTACGGGCAGACTTGAAACTCGTGAGCAAGTCCGTGCGGCCTGTACTGAGCAGTTTTTCCATTTGCTCTCGAGCAATTTCTTGTTGCAAAATCACTTTGCCCGAACGGAAGTCACATTTTTTATCAGCACCAAAGCTGTGTTCACACGCATAACGTGTGCCTGCGTCGTAAACCTTGCCTCCGCATTTTGGGCATGCGCCCACAGGGGTTTGTGCTGAAAAATCGGGCATTTCTTCTTCGTCGCTGCTTTGTCCAAAATCGAACTCCATTTTGTAACGAGCGGGCGACTCTTTGTCTTCGACGATGCGTAATATTGCTGCAAATGGCCGACCCATTTTGCTGCGGAAGCCTTGCAACAGAGGTGTTTCTCGAGTGGCAAGTAAGTCCTCTACTTCTTGCAACTCGAAAGTGCGACCACCTGGTGTTTTTGACATCGAAAATTCGCATTGGGTACACGCAAAACGGCGGTAGTTTTCTTTCATTTCGCCACCGCAATTCGGACAAGGCGTTTTTAGCGTGGCGTAGTCCCCTGGAATGGTGTCGGCATTGAATTCTTTGGCGCGCTTAACAATGATTTGCGTCATTTGCTGTACATCGCGCATGAAGGCATCGCGCTTAATTTCGCCGCGCTCCATTTGGGCCAATTTATGCTCCCAGTCACCTGTAAGCTCTGCGGACGTTAGCTCTTCAACACCTAAACCTCGCAATAAAGTCAACAGTTGAAAGGCCTTGGCGGTGGGGATGAGCTCGCGGCCTTCACGCACGAGGTATTTTTCAAATAACAAGCCTTCAATAATTGAGGCGCGTGTTGCTGGCGTGCCCAACCCTTTGCCGCTCATGGCTTCGCGCAACTCGTCGTCTAAGAGTTTTCCTGCGCCTTCCATCGCCGACAACAAGGTCGCCTCTGAGTAGCGTGCGGGCGGGCGAGTGGCCAGTCCAATTAAGTCGATGAGGTCTGTTTTGACTTTTTCATCGGCTGCTACGGCGACGAGCGTATCGTCTTCTTTTTGCTGGTCGCGACCATAGATAGCCTGCCAACCTGCGTTGACCATGACGCGGCCTTCTGTTTTAAAGTGATGGCTTAAGACTTGGGTGATGCGGGTTGTGACCATGTATTCGGCCGCTGGGAAGAATACAGCCATGAAGCGTTTCACCACGAGGTCGTATAGTTTTTGTTCTGGCTCAGACAGACTTTTAGGTGCTTGTAAGGTCGGAATGATGGCGAAGTGATCGGACACTTTGCTGTTGTCAAAAACCCGCTTGTTTGGTTTGACCCAACCATTTTTTTCAATTTGTTGAGCAAAACGGGTGTAGTTGTTTTGCTCTTTGAGCATGCCTATCGTTTGCTTGACCGTGCCGATATAGTCTTCGGGCAGGGCTTTGGAGTCCGTACGCGGGTATGTTAACACTTTGTGTTTTTCGTATAAGGCTTGCGCAAGGCCGAGGGTGTTTTTTGCAGAGAAGCCAAAACGTGCATTGGCTTCGCGCTGCAAGCTGGTGAGGTCAAATAAAGCAGGGGCAATTTGTGTACTGGGCTTGGCTTCTTCTGTGACCGTGCCTGTTTGCCCTTCACATGCCATAACGACGGTTTGCGCCGCCATTTTGCTCCACAAGCGCGAGTCTCTGCGCTCGGGGTCTGTTTCGTCTTTTTTGAACTTGGGATCAAACCAGCGACCTTTGTATACGCCTTGGGCGCACACAAATTCAGCATGCACTTCCCAATAATCTCGCGGTTTAAAGGCACGAATCGCTTCCTCGCGCTCAACGACCACCGCCAAAGTCGGTGTTTGTACGCGACCCACTGTGGTCAAAAAGAACCCACCGTCTTTTGAGTTAAAAGCGGTCATCGCACGCGTGCCATTGATGCCAACCAGCCAATCCGCCTCCGAGCGTGAGCGTGCCGCATCGGCAAGGTTGAGCATTTGTGCATCACTGCGCAAGTGCGCCAAGCCGTCACGAATTGCTGTTGGCGTCATGCTTTGTAACCAGAGGCGTTGCGATGGTTGCTTGGCCTTGGTGTATTGCATGATGTAGCGGAAAATCAATTCGCCTTCTCGCCCCGCGTCACAGGCATTAATGACGTTGGTGATGTCTTTGCGTTTGAGCAGCTTGGTCAACGTCTTTAGTTTCGCCTCTGACTTGGCAATAGGGCGCAAGTCAAAATGGGGCGGGATGTGCGGCAAGTGAGTAAAACTCCATTTGCCGCGTTTAATGTCATATTCTTCAGGCACGACCAATTCAAGTAAATGACCGACTGCCGCCGCAATCACGTAGTCTTCATTTTCGTGAAAATCATCTTTTTTGGTGCATCCGCCGATGGCTTTGGCGATGTCGTTAGAGACCGAGGGCTTCTCGGCGATGATGAGGGTTTTGCTCATGGTGTGCCTGTCTATGTGCTAAGTTGGAAAACCTGCGACAATTGACAATTTGCGCAGGTTTTAAAATAAAGGTAAGTGCAAAACAGACCGTTGACATTGTCCCGCATTTAAATACGAGCAATGGTTAAGGTTGATTTTCGGGCTATCATACGCGCAAGCAGGTAATTTATGCAAGCGAAGCGAGTTAAAACCATTTTTCAAACAAGGTTTTTCTGCCGCTTTCGCTGTTTTCTGAACCTATCTGAATTATTAAAAAAGATAAGAATTTTGACCGTTATGCCGAGCCTGCTTGCGAACACAACGCACAAATTCTTGCCGATGCTTGTGGTTGCACGTGCGCTTCATGCTTTAAAAAACCAAGGACAATGCTCAAAAAATGAAATTTATTTGCGCTGATTAACCACTTACTTTTTAAACAGAAGCCCAACGCAACACTTACCCTCAAACGCCACCATCTCGTCATGCGTTTGGATTCGGCTCAATTGGGCCAGCAAAAATGCTACAATTCGCCGAAAAATCACCCATCCTTTTGACGGTTCTTTTATGCCCAACCACCCAACCAGCCCCCCGATTGTTGCCATTGCCACTGCCACAGGTCGAGGCGGGGTCGGCGTCGTGCGCGCTTCAGGCTCGTTTGCAGCCATTGATGCTTTGGCACAAGCCATATGTGGGCGCACACTCACGCCTCGCCATGCACATTATGGTGCTTTTTTGGATGAGCATCATCAGCCAATTGACCACGGCTTGGCTTTGTATTTCAACGCACCTCATTCGTATACGGGCGAACATGTCCTTGAATTACAAGGGCACGGTGGCCCCGTGGTCATGCAATTGCTCTTACGCCGCTGCCTCTCAGTGGGCGCTGCGCACGGCATGCGTTTGGCGGCGGCAGGCGAGTTTACCGAACGTGCTTTTTTGAATGATAAAATTGACTTGGCACAAGCAGAAGCGATCGCTGACCTCATCGAAGCCTCAACCGAAGCAGCGGCGAAAAGTGCTGTTCGCTCACTTTCTGGCGAGTTTTCGTCGCGCATTCACACATTGGTTGATAAAGTGGTGCACTTGCGCATGTTGGTCGAGGCCACGTTAGACTTTCCCGAAGAGGAAATTGATTTTTTACAAAAGGCCGATGCGTTTGGCCAACTCGACCGCATTCAAGCTGAACTTGCGGGCGTATTGAGCACGGCAAAGCAGGGCGCATTACTGCGGGACGGCGTCAACGTGGTTTTGGTTGGACAGCCCAACGTTGGCAAATCCTCCTTGCTCAATGCGCTGTCAGGGCAAGATGTCGCCATTGTAACGCCCATTGCAGGCACCACCCGCGACACGGTCACCCAAAGCGTACAAATCGACGGGGTGCCGCTAAACATCATTGATACCGCAGGGCTACGCGACACGGATGATGTGGTTGAAAAAATCGGCATTGAGCGTACATGGGCCGCTGTCGAAAAAGCGGATGTTGTCTTGCATTTGATTGACGCCACCCAAGCCGAACAAGAACGCCTCGGTGACACCTCGCTGCTCAAGGCGCTTGATGAGAAAATTCCATCGGGCGCACCCCGTTTGACGCTGATTAACAAATCCGACTTGCTTGAACAATCCGCCGTCAATGATGACTCTCGAATGTACATCAGCGCAAAAACAGGCGAAGGTCTGGACCCGTTACGTGCCCGCTTGCTTTTCATCGTCGGCTTTGAAAAAACTGCCAGTGACGTATTCATCGCCCGTGAACGCCACTTAACCGCATTGCGCCATGCCGACGAACACATCCAAACCGCATACGCGCACGCGCTAACACAGGACCAAAAATTAGATTTATTCGCAGAGGAACTGCGTTTGGCTCAGGAACAGCTCAATCAAATCACGGGCGCGTTTACGTCCGATGATTTACTGGGTGTTATTTTTTCAAGTTTTTGTATCGGAAAATAAGGGCATTGGGCAACAAAAAGCCCTTCTAAAAGAAGGGCTGGTTCTAGCAGGGCAGGCCGCTTAAGCCTTCGCCCATTTTTTAATTGTTGCTAATGTTGCGTCTCGCCCTCAACCTCATCCATCAAGCCATGCAACAGCACATCATTGATCTCTTGATTGTCGGCCCACAAAATCGTGAGCAACAAGGCTTTGAAACTCTCGGGCTGACCCATCGCTTGAATAGGCAACATCAAGCAACGCTCAATGATGATTTCACGTTGTTTTTCATCAATGCTGCCTGCATGCACAAGGCTATCTAGCATCGCCAAGTTGGCGTCACCAATTTGTGAACGTTCACTGACATGATAAATCCTTTGACTAAACGCAGCCATACCCGCAACCTGCACAATATTTAAAGGTGTGCGCAACTGCTCAACCCATAAAATGGCGGAGCGAACCTCTTGCTCCTCAAAACCTTCGTTCGCCAAACGACGAGCAAGGGTGAGCGCATCTGGGCATTGGGCAATGCCGCCATAGTTTTCAAACAAATAAAAGAAAATATCGACCACTGAACATTCCATAAAAAAAGATAGCGGCGCACCCATTTTCCAAATGTACGCCGCTCTGTGTTGCTATTTTACGTCAAAAACGCATTGTTTTCACGATTTGCTGGTTTCAACGGGGGAAATGGCTTCGGTTTCATGAAACAAACTGTTGTCCACATGCGACACCCCATCGGCATCAATGTAAATCGAATCAATATAACGATGATTCCATTTAATATCCCTGTGGCTGTACACTTGTCGGGCTTGCATTTGCTGTGTGGTTGACTCATCAAGCCCCTGTAAAATCAGCACCATATCCAAATCCATTTTGGCCAAGTCGTCTGCAGTCATGCCATATAAAGGGCTGGTTTCGTCAATGACATGCATCACCGTCCAGCCGAGAAAAAACATGGGCTGGTCGTTACGAATGAGCTTCAAATCGTGAATGCGTCTAAATACCGTGCCCTCAACACTGGTTTCTACATACAACACGGACAATTTGGCTTGAACATCCACGATGAAGTTATGGCGCGCGTTCGCGGTGCGAATCAACAAAGTCGGCTGACCGTTGACGACCGAAATCAAAGGTGAGTTGGCAAACATAATGCGCGACCTTGGTTTTGAAAAGCGTGCAAAAATCAGCCCCGTGAATACAGCGACGTTCACCGTCCCAACAAACATTTCAGTGGTGGCAATGATATGAGCATATGTTGAAACAGGGTGCATGTCACCATAGCCCACGGTGGCCAAGGTTTCGACACTGAAGAAAAACGCACCCAAGAGATTTTGAGGCAATAAATTGGCGATTCCATCTGGTTGACGCATGTATAAAGCGGCAAACCCCAAATTAATCAAAACAAAAAGAAGCGTAAATACGGTGAAAAACTGCGTCCAAGTGGCTGACAGGGCGTAGTGATACAGGTCATGCCACAGTGGGGTTTTGTTGCCGTGAATGACCACTTGGCGACTGCCCACCGTGAGCACCCTTGACCTAACTTTTTTCTTTTTTACAGTGTGTGAGTTCATGTGTGTTTTACTTTCAGCCCCATTAGGTTCAGCCATCGCTCGCCATGGGTTGCATGTTTTGGTTACATTTTTTAAGAACGTTGGTTATACACATTTCCTGGTCTTTTTTCAATCCGTCCATCGAGTTCCAGCAACATCAACTCGCTCGAGAGCTCCGCTATCGACAACTTGGTTCGCGCGGCCAACGTGTCTAAATCGCAAGGGTCAAACCCCAAAGCCGTCAGGATTTGTGTTTGCACATCCGATGCGGGCGCGAGCGCTTTGGAATTGGCTGTGACTGGCATTAAGGCTTCATTCGGCACAATCTGCAACTCTTCTAAAACATCCTGCGCGGTCTCGACCAATTTTGCCCCTTGGCGAATCAAGGCGTGGCAACCACGCGCCAAGGGTGAATGTATCGAACCAGGAATGGCAAAAACCTCTCGGTTTTGTTCCGCCGCCTGCCTCGCAGTGATGAGAGAACCCGATTTCAACGCGGCCTCAACCACCAAAACCCCTTGTGACAGCCCTGAAATAATCCGATTGCGCCGAGGAAAGTTGCTCGCCATGGCTTTTGTGCCGAGCGGAAATTCACTGACAATGACGCCGTCTCGTGCCACTTGATGCGCCAAATCGCGATTGCGAGCGGGATAAATGATGTCGCACCCCGTGCCAATCACTGCGATTGTAGAACCTGCGTGCGCATTTGCCTTGAAAGCAGCCAGTGCGCCGCGATGCGCCGCCGCATCAATGCCCAAAGCCAAGCCTGAAATGATATTCATACCGCCCGCTGCGAGTTGTTGGGCAAACTGTTCGGCATTGCTAACGCCCTGTGCCGTTGCATGACGGCTGCCAACAACGGCAAGGTTGGCATTGTGATTAAGCAGCGATAAACGCCCTTTGACGTACAACACCGCGGGCGGGTCGGCGGTGGTCAATAAGTGTTGAGGATATTGGCGACAAGACAACGACACCACATGATTTTCAGGCTGCCCGCGCCACATCAGCGTCTCATCAATCTGTCGCTTCAACGCCTCGCTAGGCTCGGACAAAAGGGCATTGGCGACCCGCTCACTCACCACTTTGGTTAAGCTCAAATAACTTTGTGCAAATACCGATTGCGGCAAGCCGAACGCTTTGAGCAACACATGCGCAGTCATATCGCCCACACCGCTGGTTGCCATCAACCGCAACCACGCGGCCAGTTCATCATCCGTTAAAAAGTCATTGTTATCCATAGCCGTTATTTTTCGTATTGCAACCCATCACCAACCTGCACTTCGTGCGCACTGTGGCGCACCTTTAAAACGCTCATCTTATCAAAAACCTGTGCCACAACCGCCTCACCAAACGCTTGAGCCATATCTAAATTTGGCTTCACTTCTTTTAGCAAACGCCATTGTTGATTCAACGCCACGCCTTGAGTACGGCCCTTATCAATCACAATCAATGCAGATGACCCGCCAATGCGCTCGGCATTCAGCAAAGCCAAAATACGCGCAAAGCCTTCAATTTTAGCTGAACGGTTGTCGACAGAGGCTTGCTCAATAGCGATTGTTGACTGTTCATCACACCCAACAGGCAGTAAGCGGTCGGTGGAGACCACTTCACTGTAAGTACGGCTAATGCGTAAGGGAAGGGTTCTAAAATCTTTGGGTGTATTGGCGCTTGCGGTCGACACAACACTTGATTGCGCAGAAACTTGCGCCCAGCCGACCGTTTCAATAAACAGCCCCAGTGTTTTGTTGTCAACACCATCCTTAATTGTGCGGCTGCGCACGATGCGAACAACATCGGGTTTGATGTCACCTGCCTCAACATTTTTGTCCTCAACCTCTAAACGCGCGGGCAACTGCACAAAAATTACATCGTTTTTTTGAAGCAACGCTCGTCCATCAGCAGCCATAAAGGGTAGAAACTGTGCATCTAAATCTGTTTGAGCCCCTTCATCTATGGGCACAAACCAGCTCTTTTGCATCTGCGTTTGCTCCAAAACCACATGCGCCGCCATGCCCAAATCTGTGGTACAGCTCACGCCCATCAATTGCGCTTGTTTGTGCGCCCATGCCAGCGAGCTCATCATCAAAACACCCGCGATGAAAGGGCGTAGGGCTGTGGTAAAATACCGCTCGTTACGTGTGCTCATGCTGGTTTTCGCTGGTTAAAATCAAAGAAAGTCAATGTGGCATGATAGTCTAAATGAATAGTTGAGTATAATTTTTATGGCCATTTTATCTATTTTAAAATTCCCAGATCCGCGTTTACACAAGGTGGCTAAACCCGTGACCGCTGTGGACGAGCGCGTGCGTCAACTCGTTGCGGATATGGCCGACACCATGTATGACGCCAATGGTGTGGGCTTGGCCGCCACACAGGTGGATATTCACGAGCGCATTGTGGTGGTGGATGTGTCCGAGGAGCGTGACCAGTTGCAAGTGTTTATCAACCCAGAAATCATTGCTCAGAGTTTGGAAAAAAAAGAATGGGAAGAGGGCTGCTTGTCTGTGCCAGAAGTGTACGACATCGTCACCCGTCCCGACCGCGTGCGCGTGCGCGCAATGAACCTCGATGGCAACTGGTTTGAGCTGGACTGTGATGAGCTACTGGCCGTGTGTTTACAGCACGAAATCGACCACTTGAATGGCAAGGTGTTTGTGCAACATTTATCAAATTTAAAGCAAACTCGCATTAAATCGAAACTTAAAAAACAAGCGCGTGCTGAGTAATTTTTACAACCGCACCATTAAAGTAGCCCCACCTTGAGCCATCGGCTCTGATTTTTTCGGACGGATATGAATATCGTTTTCGCAGGCACGCCTGTTTTTGCAGCGCAAGCCCTACAAGCCATTATTGACGCGGGCTTTAATGTGCCGCTGGTCTTGACTCAACCTGACCGCCCCAGCGGTCGTGGCATGAAGCTGACCGCCAGCCCAGTTAAACAAGTCGCCCTGAGCCACAATATCGCGGTTGCACAACCGACTTCGCTCAAACTGGATGGCAAATACCCGCTAGAAGCAGCCGAAGCGCGGGTAACTTTGGCGGCGGTTGAAGCGGACATCATGGTGGTAGCGGCATATGGTCTGATACTGCCTGCGGACGTTTTGACCATGCCCAAACATGGCTGCATCAATATTCATGCCTCACTGCTCCCACGTTGGCGGGGCGCAGCTCCGATTCATCGTGCAATTGAAGCGGGCGATGCTCAAACAGGCATCACCTTGATGCAAATGGATGTGGGGCTGGACACGGGCGATATGCTGGCAATTCAATCTTGCGACATTGCTGCCAACACAACCACCGCGACACTCCACGACACCTTGGCCACAATGGGGGCAAACATGGTGGTTGAGTACTTACAGGCGTTGCAAAACGGCAACCCGCCCAGCGCAACCCCTCAACCCGCCGAAGGCATCACTTACGCGCAAAAAATAGACAAAGCCGAGTCGCTCTTGAATTGGACGCAAGATGCCTCCATTTTAGAACATAAAATTCGGGCGTTTGACCCTGCTCCAGGATGCGCGGCTAAAGTCGATGATGCACAGTCCTTCAAAGTATGGGCGGCACAGGTTCTAAGCCATGACGCCTCATCACTACCAGCGGGTACGATTATCAATGTCAGCAAGCAAGGCATTGACGTGGCATGCGGGAGCGGTACTTTACGCATCACCGAAGCACAGCGGGCAGGTGGAAAACGCCTGCCTGTGGCGCAGTTTTTAGACAGCTGCTCCTTGACTGCAGGCATGCGGCTAGTGTGTTAAGCTTAAGTCCTGAATCTGTTTTTGAAGCATTGTGCGCTTCCAACTTTTTTATAGGAACACAACCATGTGGAATATGACCAAAACCTTCATGTTAATGGCGGCGATTACCGCGCTGTTCGTTGCGCTCGGTCAAGCCATTGGCGGCCAGACGGGTATGATTTTTGCTGTTGTTTTATCTCTGGCGATGAACTTTTTCTCATACTGGTTTTCAGACAAAATGGTCTTGAAAATGTACAACGCACGCGAAGTCGACGCGCAGTCCGCGCCTGAGTTTTACAGCATGGTCAGAGAGCTCGCCACTCGCGCTGAGCTGCCCATGCCCAAGGTTTATCTTATCAACGAGGATGCGCCCAATGCCTTCGCCACAGGGCGTAATCCAAACCATGCGGCCGTGGCGGCGACCACAGGCATTCTACGCGCCTTGTCTCCGCGTGAATTGCGCGGCGTGATGGCGCACGAGTTGGCGCACGTCAAGCACCGTGACATTTTAATTTCCACCATTGCTGCGACCATGGCAGGTGCGATTTCGTCATTGGCGAATATGGCTTTGTTCTTTGGTGGACGTGGCAACGATGATGAAGAGGGCGGTAGCTCAAATATATTCACCACCCTTGCCATGATGATACTCGCGCCTTTAGCCGCCAGTTTGATTCAAATGGCGATTTCTCGTTCGCGCGAGTATGAGGCTGACCGTGGCGGTGCCGAAATTGCAGGAGAGCCTTTGGCTTTGGCCTCTGCCTTGGACAAAATTCAAAAATACGCCCAAGGTATTCCCTTCGAAGCGGCGGAAGGCCATCCCGCCACTGCGCAGATGATGATTATCAACCCTTTATTCGGTGGCGTTTCCAAAATGTTTTCAACCCATCCCGCGACTGAGGAGCGCATTGCGCGCTTGCAAGAAATGGCGCGAACGGGGGTCTATCCTGTTTAATATTTAAAAAAAGCGCGGTTCTATCCGCGCTTTTTTATTCATTTTTTACGATTGACATCGGGTGGATTGTTAAAAGCTTCGTAGCGTTTAGCTAAAATCAGCCAGTCAATCTGTGCAATGACCGCCCCCATAAAAGCGTACAGCCCCACGCCTTGCCACGAGATGGCCCGATCGCCTAAATATTGTATGAAGGTAATGAGCACCGCAACCAGCATCGCCGTGCTGAGGATGTAAACCAACCGTCCTTTTGCCAGCAGTTTTTCAAAGCGGATAATATGAGCGGGTTTCATGTTTCTCTTTCGTTCTCTTCGGTTCTCTTGTATACAAATGGCACGACAATTATCGCGCCATTTTATCTCAAATCAGAAACAAACCGCTGCCTTTAATGACCGCCTGACGCTACCGCGCCTTTCACGGGTTTCGCCAAAAACACACAGAACATGAGCATGACAAATAGGCCTGCGGTGAGGTACAACACATCTAAAGTCGCCATGGTGCCCGCTTGTTGATTGACAATGCCATTGAGTGCGTTATACCTTTGCGCCTCGTTTAAACCGCGCTGCGTCAACTGCAGCATGTATTGGTCGTACATCGGGTTGCCTGGATGCAAATCCTCAACCAACCGCGCATGGTGAAAGGTGGTGCGACGTGACCACAGCGTCACGAATACCGCCGTACCAATCGCCCCACCCAAGGTGCGCAAGAAATTTGAAAAACCTGCGGCCGCCGTGATGGCCTCGCCTTCCAAGCCTTGCATGATGATGCCTGACAAAGGGATGAAGAAGAAGGGGATTCCCAAACCGAACAAGAAGCGTCCCAGCATGATTTGATTCATGGAGGCATCGGGCGTCAACAAGCTGCTGTACCACGCGCCAAATGCAAACAAACCAAACCCTGTCAGCACCAAGTAGCGTAAATCCACCTTATGCATATTCATGCCAATCACGGGCGAGAAAAATATCGAGAACATCGCCACAGGCGACACCGCCAAGCCTGAGTGAAAAGAGTCGTAGCCCATGACCGTTTGCAACCACAGCGGCATCACCACCATATTGCCGAAAAACACAGTAAAACCAATGGTTTGCAAGGCTGTGCCGATGGCGAAATTACGGTTTTTAATCAGCCGCACATCCACCACAGGATGCTTATCGTACCATTCCCAAACCACAAGAAAAGTCAATCCAATCACAGCGATGATGCTTAAGGTCACAACCTCATTGGACTGAAACCAACCCAAGTCGTTCGCATGCTCAAGCATGTATTGCAACGAGCCAACACCCAGCACCAGAAAGACCAAGCCCAAGGCATCAATCGGTTCGTATGACACTTCCGTGTCACGCCCCTTGAGCAGGGTGGATATGCTATACACACAAAATGCGCCAATCGGGACGTTGATGTAAAAAATCCACGGCCACGAGAAATTCTCGGTGATGTACCCGCCCATCACGGGGCCGACCACAGGCGCAATGACCACCGTCATGGCCCAAAATGCCATTGCCATTCCACGCTTGGCGGGTGGATAGCTGTTCATCATAATGGCCTGACCCAGCGGAACCATTGGGCCTGACACCAAGCCTTGCATCAGTCGAAAAGCGACCAGCATATTGTAATTCGTCGCCAAACCGCACAATACCGAGAACAGCGTAAATAAAGTAACCGACAAGATTAACAAGCGCACTTCGCCAACGCGACGCGACAACCAGCCCGTCAATGGCACCGCGATTGCCGCAGCAAGCGAATACGAGCTGATAATGGACGTGCCTTCATTGGCAGAAACCCCCATCGAACCCGCTATCGTTGGGACGGCGACATTGGCAATCGTGGTGTCCAACACCTCCATAAAAGTCGCCAATGCTGTGGCAACCGTGAGCATGGCAAGCGCCGCGCCTTTGAGTGGAGGAAGCTCGACGCGCTCCTTGCTTTCAGTGCCGTTTGACTCAATCGAATCGACCGTGGTGACAGAACTCATTTTTTTCTTTATTTAAGGATGCGCAGCACATCGGATTCAACGATGCGCACGCCATAATAATTTTTTTGCGCCAAAGACACTAAAGCACGCGCCACTTGCTCCGCGTGTATGGCTTGATATTTTTTGAGCGGGCCAATCAAGAAGCGATTGAGCAATGGCGCGAGCGATTGTGCTAAACGCTCCATGACCCGACGCTCTTGTCGCTCGCCCAAAATCAACGAGGGTCGGACGATGACTGTGGTTGGGAGTTTGAGCGCAATCACTTTTCGTTCAACTTCACCTTTGACGCGGTTGTAAAACACATTCGATGTGACCGACGCACCCAGCGCAGTCACCATCAGAACCTGCCGAGCGCCGTGTTTTTGTGCCCACTTAGCCACAGCATGCGGATACACGCAGTCCACTTGATAAAAAGCCTCTTGTGAACCCGCCGCCTTAATCGTTGTACCCAAGCTACAGAACACGTCGTCAACAGGTATGCCCAACGTGGGTAAAGCGTCAAAATCCACTTTAAATTCTATCAGCTTGGGGTGTGTGCGCCCCAGCTCACGTCGGGTTAGTACAATGACTTGCCCATAAGTGTCCGATTCAAGCAGACGGTTGAGCAAGAGTCGCCCAACCAAGCCTGTGGCGCCTACAATCAAAGCTACTTTTTGTGGTTTTATCGACATACGCTATTCTTTTTTGTTCAAACAGTGGGTTGACCTGCATTCATATCAATCCGTGTTGGCTCGCCTTAAAGCAACTTAATGCAAATTGCTCTTAATAATTTTGTCCGCTTCTGCATTGGCTTCCACTTCGTCTGACTGGTACACCGTGGTTTGCAGATTTTCAGGAGCGGCCATGCCATTCACCGCGCCCAAAACCGCACCATCGCGTTTATGCGTATCCACACGAGCAATCATTGACATGCCTACCCGCAAAGGCGTTTTTGCCAACTGCTCTGATTTGAGCAATATGCGCACAGGTACTCGCTGCACAATCTTAATCCAGTTGCCCGTGGCGTTTTGTGCGGGCAACACTGAGAATGCAGAGCCAGTGCCAATTGCGATGCCTTGCACTTCACCGTCAAAAGTCACTCGGCTGCCATACATGTCCGATTTGATGGTCACAGGCTGACCGACGCGCAAATTGGCCAATTGCGTTTCTTTAAAGTTGGCATCGACCCAGACTTGATTCGCCGCAACAAGGTTCATGAGTGGCGTGCCTGGTGAAATTTGTTGCCCGACTTGCACATAGCGTTTGGCGACAAAACCATCCATGGGCGCCAGCACCGCAAGTCGCTTGTTGTTGATGTAGGCGGTGCGGAAGCTGGCTTTAGCCGCTTCAATCACGGGATGATTGGCAATGGTTGTGCCTGCAACCTGCGCCACGGCTGTACTGCGTTGGGCCTGCGCCACGCCGAGAGCGGCTTGCGCTCGAGCTAGGGTATCTTGCGCTTGAGCAAATTCTTCTTTGCTCACCGCACCCGTTTTGACCAGCGGCGCACGGCGGTTGACGGCATCTTGTGCTGTTTTTAAATTCACACGCGCTTGGAATAATTGAGCATCAGCGACATTGGCGTTATTAAAGCTTTGTTGAATTTGGCGCACCGTTTGCGACAACTGAGCGCGCGCTTGTGATAACGCCACTTCTGCATCGGTTGGGCTTAACTTGACCAGCGGCTGGCCTGCATGCACCTCTTGATTTTCATCGGCTAAAATCGCTTCAACCGTGCCGCCTGTTTGGGCATTGATGGCAACGATATTTCCGTTCACATACGCGTTGTCTGTTTCTTCTTCATAACGCAAGACAACAAAGTAATACGCCAACCAAGCTAAACCCGCCAGCAAAAACAAGCCGCCGATGAGCAACATTTTGCGTTTGCGCGTGCGCTCATTCTCGCTATTGTCGGTGTTTTGGTCTTTCGGTATCACGCTGACGGTTGCAGGTTGGGTCACTTCTGTCTGCGCAGCATCATTATTGTGCTCTGTACTCATGATGTTCCTTGTTTAATCTGTGTCTTTAACTTCAAATGTTTAAACGATTCGTTATTGTTGCGGCGTTACGCTCTGCTTGCTTTCGCCCCACAAGCCTTCAAACCCTGTGCCAAGACTAACGGCGAGCTTGGCCTCTTGGGCGCGACGAGCGGCATATTGGGCAATCAATGTGTCTTGCGCACTCAGCACGCTGGCTTGCGCCACGAGGCTTTCCATTTGTGGCGCAATGCCTTGTGCGTAGCGCGACTGTGACAACTGCGCCAAGTGTTCGTTATCGTTTACGAGGCGTATCTGCTGCGTGATTTGCGTGGCTGTATTGCGATAACTCGCCAATTGTTGCCCTGCATCCGAAATCGCTTGGTATACCGTCTGATTATATTGCGCGATGGTTGAGTCCAGCACGGCCTGCTGGTTTCGCAATTTTGCATTTAAAGCCGCACCACTAAAAATCGGCAGCGTAATGGCTGGCTCTACCGTATCAAAACGACTGCCCGCTTTAAATAAATTATTTAACCCAATCGCCTGAAAACCCGCTGATACGCTCAAATTAATGTTCGGATAAAACTCTTTTCGTACGGCATCAACATTCTCACTGGCGGCGATGATGTAATGACGCGCAGCGGCGATGTCTGGGCGCGCACCCAAAATGTCGGCAGGCAGCTCATTGGGTAGACTTAACCCAAGCCAGCGATTCGGCATTGCGACATGAGGCAATTGAGCAGGGGTTGTACCAACTAAAGCGGCCAGTTGTGCCATTAAAATTTCTCGTTGCGCGACAAATGTGCCGCGCAGTTGTTCAAGTTGAGCAATCACGCTGTCAATTTGCACACTGGCTTGCACAGGCTGCAAGCCAGCTCGCTCACGTTCAGACCAGCGCATTTTATTGGTGTTTTGTAAGTCAATTTGCGAGGACAACAATTTTAAGCGACCATCAAGCGCCGCCAGTTGCGCATGCAATCCAATAATATTTGCAGCGATGGTTTGTCGCGCCGCCTCGTATTCGAGGTCGGCCGCAGCGGCTTGACCCAATGCCGCGCGATATTGCGAACGCTTGCGCCCCCACAAGTCCAAGTCCCACGACAATGAGGCGGCCACCACACCTGAATATTTCCACTCGCCACCTAAAGCGGGTGGGTAAATATAATTTTCAGAATAGGTTTGCCCCATCGGCGCCAATCGAATACCGCCCGATGGATACGACAGTTTTTTAACCGCATCGGCCGCAACTTGTGCGCTTTCCACTCGAGTTGCGAGCACCTGTAAGTTCGGCGAACCTGCAAACGCCTGCTCAATTAGGGCATTGAGCTGCTCATCTTGATATTGCCGCCACCAGCCATTTTTCGGCCAATTCGCACGCGCCTGCGCGCTGGCTTCTGGCAGTTTGAGCTCACTCAAAGACACTTGTTTGAGCGGTTCATGCGTACCGCTGACAATGGCACAGCCCGAACCGAGTGCCGTCAGCGTCACAATCAAGCCTGCTCGGCTGATACTGTTCACAATCGGCTTTAGCCCTGTTTTTTGTTTTTCCATCATTTACTCAATTTACGGAGGGGTTACCCATTCACCTAATCGGACACAAACTTGCACCACTCATTTATTTTGATTATTCAGCAGTTGTTTGAGTAGCAAGCAATAAAGGTGCTGTTTGAGAGAGTTGCGACTCTTTTTCGGCTTGAGCATTCAAAACCAACAACAGCGATGCCTTCAAATCAGATTTTTGTTTGTCCGACAACACCGCCAAATACTCATCTTCGGTTTGATACGCAATTTCGCGCGCCTCTTTAAACAGACGCTCACCTTCTAGCGTCAGCACGACACGGTATTGGCGCCTATCTTCTACATGCCGCACCCGCTCAACCAAGCCACGCTGTTCTAACGCGTCTACCAGACTAACCATTGTACTACGGTCAATCAATAGGCCTTTGGCGATATCTAACTGTGAAAAAGACGTATTTTTATAAGCGGCACACAAAATCAAAAAACCTTTTACAGTCAAATTAACTCGCGCCAAATGTTTATTAAACAAATCCGTACAGCCATGTGCTGCTCGGTTGATTAGTGCAATCACTGGTTTCATCTCGTTAGGGATGGCTGAAAAAACACAGTCTTTTTTCTCGGTTTTAGAGTTCATAAAAACTTTGTAAATATTTAATCATTTATTTTAATAATCAGTTTACCTGATTATTTTATTTTGTCAATTAATATAAACCTTAGTCTATTCTTTAACCCTCGCCCAATCAAAAATGCGACACGAGGAGACTTTGTCACTGATGCAAATACCAATGGTGCATTTTGAAATAAAAAAAGCCTCAAGTTAAAAACTTGAGGCTAAACGTCATTTCTGACCACCCCGCTTAGGGAGGAAAAGCGGGGGAGGCTTGCGCCTAGGTCATAATGTAATACAAATGGATAAAAAAAACAAGTGCTTTGTGGAAAATACTTAGAGATTTGTGTTTTTCATCCAACTTATTTGCGCTTTAAGCATGGTTATTTTTACCTAGTTAGGCAAATAAAGTAAAAAATCATTTCTTAGTTGCGTCAGCCGCTGCACCTTTAGCAGCTGGATCAACAGGCTCAGGGAAATGACCGCCTGATTTGCCCGTCATGTACACAATGGCTCGACCAATCTCAAGGTCTGATAACTTAGGGTTACCTCCTCGAGCAGGCATTTGGTTAAAACCCTGCACCGCATGTTGAAACAACATGTCATAACCCTTACCAATGCGAGGCGCCCAATCACCGTTGGCACCAATTTTAGGCGCGCCATTTGTACCCGCTGTGTGACAGCTTGTGCACAAACCTTCAAAAACCTGTTGGCCTGTCTGCGGACCCTTAACCGCTGGAACCAGCTCAAAACCAGCAACAGGACGCAAGCGGTCTGCAATAGCCGCGGCACTCATATTTTCGCCTGTCGTTGCCGTAGATGGGTTAATCGCTTGCGCCAGTAAATACAATAAAACCAATGGGGCAGCGGCCAAGCCAAAAGCAACGCCAGCGACGCTTAAAGCACTCTTAGCGTCGAGTTGTTCAGTTTCGTCATGTGGGGTGTGAAGGGGCTGTTGCGACTGTGTCATTTTAAGTTCCTGTAGCGTGAGGCCGTAAAGCCGTGCGGTTCAATGAATACCTCTATTGTAATCTTAAAACCATAATAAATAAATGGTTAAGCCACATTCAAATGCAATTCGATTTGAAATTGCCACACTATGTCCACATTCTGTGTCGCTTTGCCACAATTGCAGTAAGGCACAACCAGAGCTGTACTGCAACGCGCTAAAAATATAGTTGAAACATTGGACAACAACGATATTGAGCTTACCCATAAACACCTTTACCTATACATACACGAACTCAGCTACAATAGCTTAGATTGTTGTCAAGCAGCTCCAATCAAAGCAACATCTGTTGCAATATTACAAAACAATGGCAAACCTCAGCGCTTTTTAAAAAGATTCAACACTCACCGACAATCAATAGTCGGCTTTCATTTTCTACAATATGAAAAAAATACATGTTTTTTTTACAGGCGGCACCATTGCCATGCGCACAAATGCCGAAGGTTTACTTGTTCCAGCCGTTTCTGGAGACGAATTAACAGCCTCCATTCCCGCATTAAAGGAAATTGCAGAAATTAGCAGCACTCAAGTATCTAACTTACCCTCGGCACAAATGTCACCCAATAAAACACTAGAACTGCGCCAACACATCATAGACACACTAACGGATGAATCCATTGCGGGCATCGTCATTGTTCACGGCACAGATACCTTAGAAGAAACCGCCTTTTTATTGGATGCATCGCTTGGAGACAATCAGCTCCACAACAAGCCCGTCGTCCTCACTGGCGCAATGCGCAGCAATGATCAACTGTCCAGCGATGGAATGGCAAACTTGCTGGCTGCAGTGCGCGTGACCTCCGATGATGACTCTCTCAAGCGCGGCGTCATGGTTTGCTTGAATCAAGAAATTCATAGTGCTAGATATGTGCGCAAAATGGATACCAGCAGCTTACACACTTTTTGCTCGCCTCAGTTCACCGCTCTGGGACGCATCTCACACAATCAGACCGTTCAATATCTTGTGCCCGCCCAACGTTTCACCCCTCACATTGATGTTTCACGTGAAACATCCGAACTCCCGCGCGTAGACATCATCAACATGTATGCAGGTGCAGACGCAAGCCTGCTTCACGCCAGCATCAAGCTCGGGGCACAAGCCATTGTGGTGCAAGCTGTTGGCGCGAGCAGTGTCAACCTCGAGTTGTACGATGGCATCGTGCAAGCCATCGAACAAGGAGTTGCTGTTGTGATAGCCTCCCGCTCACCTTTGGGATTATGCGAACCTGTTTATGGCTACAAAGGGGGAGGGCAAACCTTAGCTGAACTGGGCACATGTTTTGCACATGACTTGCCCGCACACAAAGCGCGCCTCTATACACAGCTTTTGTTATCGCGCTCCCAGCACAACAACGATGATGCCATCGACCACATCCAAAAAGGTTTTCAACAACTCAAACTGCCTCACTAATATTATTCAACAACAAAAGAGACAACCATGGACTTTTTAACACCCGAACTATTATTACTATTACCACTCGCATTCGTCGCGGGCTTGATTGACTCCGCCGTTGGCGGTGGCGGCTTAATTCAAGTGCCTGGTCTATTCGGCATCCTGCCTCAACAAACACCAGCAACCCTATTGGGTACGAACAAATTATCAAGCATTTGCGGAACAGCCATCGCAGCCAAACAATACGCCAAGCGCGTCCAGCTCAATTGGAACATGCTCAAAGGCGCAATTATAGCCACACTCATTTTTTCGGTTGTTGGCGCAAACGCCGCCGTTTTGTTACCCGTCCAGTATTTACGCCCCATCATGCTGGTTCTTTTGCTTTTGATGGTCACCTATACTTTTTTGAAAAAAGATTTGGGTCAAATGCACATTGATTTAAAACTAAGCACGAACCAAGAAAAAAAGCGTGGTTTAGCGGTAGGGGTAGGTATAGGCCTGTATGATGGTTTTTTTGGGCCAGGGACTGGTTCTATTTTAGCTTTTGTATTTGTTAAACTATTTGGTCACGATTTTTTGAAAGCCACTGCACATTCAAAAATCTTAAACCTTGCCGCCAATTTTGGTGCGCTTGCACTATTCGGATTGCAAGGGCATGTTCTTTGGCTCACTGGCGCACTGATGGGAATGAGCAATATATTGGGCGCATTGTGTGGCACACATGTCGTTACAAAATACGGAACGCCTTTTATTCGCAAAGTTTTTATCGTCATTCTGTCAGTCACGATTGTTAAATTCACTTACGACACCATCAAGGTTTTTCTTTAAAACACCATACATATTCTCATGAAAATGCGCAGTTCACTGCGCATTTTTTGTTTCACGTGAAACATAATCGCTTTTCTAGTTATCAAACCCGATGGATTAGGTTCAAAAAAACAACTCATTTGTATGTTTCACGTGAAACACAAATGAAGAAAAGAACAACTACGGTATAATTATGGCTACTTTAAGAAAGCTGTTTAAACATGATTTACCAAAAAAATTACGACGTGATTATCATTGGCGGTGGACACGCAGGTACAGAAGCTGCGCTCGCCTCGGCACGCATGGGCTGCCAAACACTTTTGCTGACGCACAATATTGAAACTTTAGGGCAAATGAGTTGCAACCCATCTATCGGCGGGATTGGCAAGGGACATTTGGTTAAGGAAGTGGATGCGCTTGGCGGGGTTATGGCGCGAGCAGCCGATTTAGGCGGGATTCAGTTTCGTATTTTAAATTCAAGTAAAGGTCCCGCTGTTCGTGCCACACGCGCGCAAGCCGACCGAGTGCTGTACAAGGCTGCGGTACGTCACGCATTAGAAAACCAAGAAAACCTTGATTTATTCCAACAAGCGGTTGACGACTTGATTGTTGAAGGCGACAAAGTGACAGGCGTTATCACTGAAATCGGCATTCAATTCAATGGCACTTGCGTGGTGTTGACAGCAGGCACTTTTTTAGGTGGAAAAATCCATGTCGGCCTAAACAACACAACGGGCGGCAGGGCAGGTGACCCAGCGGCGCTGCGCCTATCGGATCGGCTAAAAGAACTCAACCTTGGACAAGGACGGCTAAAAACAGGCACACCGCCACGAATTGACGGACGCACCATTGATTACAGCCGAATCACTGAACAACCTGGCGACCTAGACCCTGTCCCCGTTTTTTCATTCATGGGTCGAGCCGAACAACACCCGCGCCAAGTCCCGTGCTGGATTACCCACACCAACGCACGCACGCACGAGATTATTCGCAACGGCCTATCACGCTCGCCCATGTACACGGGCGTGATTGAAGGCGTGGGGCCGCGCTATTGCCCATCAATTGAAGACAAAATTCATCGGTTTGCCGATAAGGAACAACATCAAATTTTCTTAGAGCCAGAGGGCTTAAGCACGCACGAATTTTACCCAAACGGCATTTCAACCAGCCTCCCATTTGATGTGCAAATTGACCTTGTGCGCTCCATGGTCGGCTTGGAAAATGCGCATATTTTGCGCCCTGGATACGCCATTGAGTACGATTACTTTGACCCTCGCGGGTTAAAAGCCACTTTTGAAACCAAAGCCATCGCCAACTTGTATTTTGCAGGGCAAATCAACGGCACCACAGGCTACGAAGAAGCCGCTGCGCAAGGTCTGCTCGCAGGTGCAAATGCGGGCAGACGCGCACAAAACAAAGAAGAATGGCGACCCGCACGACACGACTCGTATCTCGGCGTATTGGTGGACGACCTCATCACAAAAGGGGTCAGCGAGCCTTACCGCATGTTCACCAGCCGCGCAGAATATCGCTTATCGCTCCGCGAGGACAATGCAGACGCGCGTTTAACCGCGATTGGTCGTGAGTTGGGCTTGGTTGGTGATGCGCAATGGCATTACTTTGAACGCAAAATGGAAGCCGTTGCGCGTGAGCAAGAACGTCTCAAGTCCACTTGGGTCAATCCAAACAACTTTTCCACAGAAAGCGCGACCGCATTACTAGGCAAAAACATCGAGCGCGAATACAGCCTCGCTGATTTGCTTCGCCGCCCTGAAGTGACGTATGACAAACTCATCACGGCCGACAATGCACGTTTTGCGCCGAGCGTTTCATTGGCTGACAACCCGATTGACGAGCAGATTGTCAAAGAGCAGGTTGAAATAGCTATTAAATACGCGGGCTACATTGAGCGACAAAAAGACGAAATCAGTAAACACGCCAATCACGAGAGCACGCGCATCCCAAGTGACTTAGACTATATGGATGTCAAAGGCTTATCCATCGAAGTGCGACAAAAGCTCGCTAAAAATGCACCCGAAACCGTTGGACAAGCCGCACGTATATCAGGCATCACGCCCGCCGCCATTTCGCTGCTGCTGGTGCACATCAAACGCACCAACCAAGCCCATGCGAAAAAAATGGAGCAGGGCGCATGACTCGTATCACCGCTTTCAACCCAATTCACGTTCGCGCCCAACTTGACGCAGGCTTAGCACAGACTGCCCTTGAAGTCAGCCTTGAGCAACGCAGCCAGCTCGTTGAATACCTCAGTCTCATGGCAAAATGGAACCATGTCTACAACCTATCCGCCATCCGCGATGCAGACAAAATGGTCAGTCATCACCTGCTGGATAGCCTTGTCATATTGCCCATTTTAGAAGAGTGGATAACTGATTTGAATATGAGTGAACACGCCATTTCCGTACTCGATGTCGGTACGGGCGGTGGTTTGCCTGGTGTGGTATTAGCCATCATGCGTCCAAATTGGCAACTCACTTTAATTGACCCTGTCCATAAAAAAACAGCGTTTTTACAACAAGTTAAGGGACAGCTAGCACTCACCAACTTAAATGTGATTACAGGGAAAGTGGAAGACTTACCGACAAGTCAAAGTCACAACATCATCACCAGCCGCGCTTTCGCCAGTGTCATTGATTTTGTGCAATTGTCAGAAAAGGCGCTTGCCGACAACGGCTTCTTTGCTGCGATGAAAGGGGTCTTTCCCGAAGATGAAATGGCAGAGCTTCATCGAGCATTCATAGGAAAATGGAACGCCACTTCGGTTGAACTGCACGTCCCCCAATTGGATGCACAACGACATTTGATACAACTAAAACGCAGTTAAAAAAGGCCAATACATGACAAAAATATTCTGCATTGCCAATCAAAAAGGCGGGGTCGGTAAAACCACCACCACTGTTAACCTAGCCGCCGCACTCGCCAAACTTGGACAACGGGTGCTCTTGGTTGACCTTGACCCACAAGGCAACGCCACCATGGGCAGCGGGGTCGACAAACACAGTTTGCCCTCAACGGTATACCACGTGTTGCTCGGACTAAAAAGCATCCAGAGTGCCATTGTGAAACCGCCCGAAGTCGGATACTCACTGCTCGCCGCAAACCGTGACTTGGCTGGGGCTGAGATTGAACTGGTTGATTTAGAACGACGCGAATACCGTTTAAAAGAAGCGCTTGCGCAAGTGCAAACACACTACGATTATGTGTTGATTGATTGCCCACCCTCGCTGTCGATGTTGACACTAAACGGCTTGTGCAGCGCGCAAGGTGTGATTATTCCCATGCAATGCGAATATTTCGCCTTGGAAGGCTTGAGCGACTTGGTCAACACCATTCGCAGTTTGCACGCCAACCTCAATCCTGATTTAGAAGTGATTTGCCTATTGCGCGTCATGTTTGACATGCGCATCACACTGCAACAACAGGTCTCTGATCAACTCAAAGCACATTTTGGCGACAAAGTATTCAACAGTGTCATTCCACGCAATGTACGCCTAGCCGAAGCACCCAGCTACGGCTTGCCAGGCGTCATATACGACCCCTCATCACGCGGTGCAAATGCCTATATTGAATTTGCCGAAGAACTACTGACACGCAACTATTAGGACAAGACATGGTGACTAAACAAAAAAAAGGGCTTGGACGCGGACTTGAATCGTTACTCGGCGCATCCAACAGCATGAATCAACAAGCACATGACGCCGCAGAAAACCCTGCAGGCAACTTGCAAATGCTCGCGCGCGACAAAATGCAAGCGGGTAAATACCAACCGCGTAACCACATGGATGAAACCGCACTGACCGAGTTGGCCAGCAGCATCGCCTCCAATGGCTTGATGCAACCCATCACCGTCCGCGCCATCGGCAACGACCTCTACGAAATCATCGCAGGTGAACGCCGCTATCGAGCCGCAGGCATCGCTGGGCTAACCGAAGTACCTGTGCTTATCGTTGATGTGGATGACAAGCAAGCGCTCTCGCTTGCCCTTATTGAAAACATCCAACGCGAAGACCTTAACCCACTCGAAGAAGCACAAGGCTTGCAACGCCTCATCGCCGAATTCAATTACACACACGACACCTGCGCCAGCGCCATTGGCCGTTCACGCAGTGCGGTGTCAAATTTATTGCGTCTATTGAACCTCGCCCCCGCCGTGCAAACCATGCTACTTGCAGGCGATATTGACATGGGGCACGCACGCGCCTTGCTTAGTCTTGAATCCGCCCAACAAGTGATGCTCGCACAAGAAATTAACGCCCGTCGCCTATCCGTACGCGACACTGAAAAACGCGTGCAAGCAATTTTAAAAGGCGAGGGCGACAAGAAAGAAAAAATGCGCGTCGTCTCTGGCGACATCATTCGCCTCGAACAGCAATTGTCAGATTGTTTAGGCGCAGCAGTCTCACTCAAAATGGGCAAAAAAAATCAAGGCAAGATGGTCATTGAATTTGCCAATTTGGACGTATTGGATGGGATTATGGCAAAACTGGGCACGCCTCAATAAAGTCAAAAAAACATGCCGTCCGTCGGCATGTTTATCAATATCCTTCAAACCTCATCATTCAACTCATTCCATTCAGCCATAAACACGCTATCATCCCTAATTCACCATTCACCCCACCCAATCAGCTTCCAATAGAAGCGTGATTACAAACACCTTTTTTATGGCCAAATCAGAAATTTATTTTGTCACCGACATTGAAACCGACGGCCCCATCCCAGGGCCTCACTCCATGCTGTCGTTTGCCAGCGCAGCGTATTCTGCTGCGGGTGAGCTGCTTGGCACATTCAGCACAAATTTAGAAATGCTCGAAGGCGCGAGCGGTCATCCGTTTACCATGAAATTTTGGGCTGGAGAACCAGAGGCGTGGTCAGCGTGTCGCCTCAATCCAGTTCCTCCAGAAACGGCCATGAAAGATTTTGTGAAATGGATTCGACAGACCTGCGGCAACAGCAACAGCCCCGTGTTTGTTGGCTATCCTGCTGGATTTGATTTTACATTTATATTTTGGTATTTAATCAAATTCACGGGCGAATCGCCGTTTTCATGGTCTGCTTTGGACATGAAAACCTTTGCCATGGCCATAACGGGATTGCCTTTTAAACAAGCCATCAAGCCGCGTTTGCCAAAAGAATGGCTGCCCGAAGATTTGCCTCATACCCATATCGCTTTGGATGATGCGCTCGAACAAGGTCATTTGTTCAGCCAGATGCTCAAGGTCTGGCGCGCACAGCACGACGAACAACAGATTGACTCAAATTAATTCAAATACATAAAAAAAAACGGCGATATAACATCGCCGTTTTTTTTAGTCTAAGACTGCACCGTATACTTTAGATTAAGGCTTAGGTGCTGGATCCATAATGTGCTTGGTGATGTACCACTGTTGCGCAATAGAGAAAATATTGCTGACAACCCAGTACAAAACAAGACCCGATGGAAAGAAGAAAAAGGTCACACCAAAAATCAAAGGCATCATCAGCATCATACGTGCTTGCATCGGATCGGCTGGTGTTGGGTTCAATTTGGTTTGAATGAACATGGTAATCATGTACAACACGGGCAAAATCCAAAGCGGGTCAGGCACGGATAAATCCTTAATCCAACCCATCCACGGCGCGCCGCGCATTTCAACTGCGGCTTGCAACACATAAAACAAAGCGATGAAGATTGGCATTTGCACCAACATTGGCAAACAACCACCTGCTGGGTTTACTTTTTCTGCTTTGTACAACTCCATAGTAGCTTGATTCAGCTTCATGCGGTCTTCACCGTACTGCTCTTGTAAAACCTTTAATTTAGGCGCAAGGGCTTTCATTTTCGCCATGGATTTATAACTCGCCGCCGTTAAGGGGAAGAATGCCAATTTCATTAAAATTGTCAAAGCAATAATTGTCCAACCCCAGTTGCCGATGAATGCATGCAAAAAACCCATAAACCAATGCACAGGCTTGGCAATAATCGTCAACCAACCATAATCAACGGTCAATTCTAAACCTGGTGCAATGGCCGCCAAAGTTTTTTGGTCTTGCGGTCCCACATACAGTTGAGCGTCAAAACTGGTTTGACCTGCAGGCGCAACTTCAGGCAAACTCGTGATTTCACCAACGTTATACGCGGCGAAAGGGCGGCTCTGAATCGTATCCGTGTAAAAAGTGCGCTCAACTTTTTCAGGCATCACCCATGCCGAAACGAAGTAGTGCTGCACCATACCGACCCAACCATTGTCAGCCTTGGTGGTGTAATCAACTTTGCCTTTTGCAATGTCTGCAAACGGAACTTTTTTAAATTTATTTTCTTCGTTATACACCACAGGACCCGTGTAGGTCACATAAAAACGCGAGTCACCTATATCCGATGTGTCACGCGCAAGATCCAAGTACAAGCGGGGTACAAACGCGTTGGCACTGGCATTATCAATTTCGTGTTTGACATCAACAAGGTAACTGCCACGTTTTAACGTGTAAATTTTACGCAAAGTCACGCCATTGTTCTGCGCAGTCAAAGTGATGCTCACCGCATCTTGACCGTCTTTCATTACGCTTTCAGGCGCGCTCGCAGTAAAAATGGTTTTGTGATTTAAACCCAACTCTGCATTGGCTAAACCACTGCGAGCGAAATACACTTGATTTGGATTTTTAACCTCAGGGTCGCTGGACGCGCTATTAAACAACACTGTATTTAAAGAATCGTCGTGGTTGTTTTTAAACTGCTTCAATTGAGCCAATTGCACCACACCGCCTTCGGTGTTGATTTTCAGACGCAACACATCATTTTCTAACAGCAAAGCTTGACCCTTGAGCTGAAAACCTTCTGCGCTGTTACTTGGTTTAGCATCGCTCGATGTAGACGATGCAGAAGCAGGCGTAACCGCACCACTGGTTTTAGATTCAACAGCAGCAGTTGATGCCGTTGGCGCTGGCATGTGCTGTAACTGCCAGTTATTCCATAACAACAGCAAAGAACCTGCAAAGACCAACCACAATAGGGTACGTGGTGAAAAATTCTTCATTATTTTTTCTCTAAACAATTAAATCAAACAATTAGGACCCGCCCGCATTTGCTAAAGTAAGTACACTTACTAAAACACCTCATCAAACACGCACAACAAGCTGGTTATTATATCAACTCCTGCGACAACCGCAGCTTTGATTTAACGCTTCGACCGTCGGTACCTCATCGATACCACCTGGATAACCGGGACGACACCTTGCAATGCGTTTCACCGCCAACCAACCACCGCGCCATGCACCATGTCGTTCAATCGCAATAATGGCATAACGCGAACACGTTGGATAATAACGGCAATGATTCGCTGTCAAAGGGCTAATCAACAACTGGTACGCACGCACCAAAGCAATAAATATGCTTTTCATAGCGAAGTGCCTTCGTCACGCGAACCTTTTCGGGTTTTAAGCTGCGTTGCAAAAACCATGCCTTGAGCAAATAAGTCAAACAACTGAGCAGCCCATTCACGTTTTAAAGCTGACGACAAGGGCAAATGATTCACCTTGCTCTTTAATCGCACCACCCATAAACCATCAGACAAATCGGCAGCATGCAAACGAAAATACTCACGCGTTAACCGCTTAACCGTGTTCCGACGTATTGCATGCTTTGCTAACTTTTTGGGTACCACGATGCCAATTTTTGACCAAGGCTCGGTTACAGAAGTTGTTTTTGTACCTGAAGTTTGGGGGGAGTGCGCACAAAAATGCAAAGCAAAACATTCTGTTTGAGCACACGTTTTCATGCGCAAAGCGGATGCATACGCATCCGCTTTGAGTATTTTACGTGTACGAGGCAAGCCTAAATTAGGTCGCACCATGGCATCAACCAAAACATCTATCGGCTAAACCAGCCATACGACTAAATTAAACTGCCAAACGTGTACGGCCTTTAGCGCGACGAGCGCTCAAAACAGCACGACCACCACGAGTTTTCATACGAGCACGGAAACCGTGAGTGCGTTTACGACGAACCACTGAAGGTTGAAAAGTACGTTTCATATTATCTCTACCCAAACAAAAATTGCACAGTTGCAAAAAATTCTTCCGAAAGCAACGCTGTGTTGCACATCAATCTTGGATGCACTTTGCGCTTTCACGAATCAAGCATTAAACCCGATTTCTCTAATAATTGCAATAGTTTACTGATGTATTCTCATAAATTTAACGCTTTTACATATAAAACTGTGGATAACTTTGCCTGTTGATGCTTAAAAAGTGTAAAATAGCCACATCTTAAAAACTCTAAATCAGAACTATCCATCATTTGACTTTTAAAAGTAAAACCGATGTTGGCTGATGGCGCAGTTTTATCCCCCCAATAAAACGAATTTGCTTTTTTGAGTTCAGACTCAAATGGGTTAATCATCTATTTTCGAGTGTATATATGCTGGTATTTTGGCAAGCCTGTTTAAATCAACTAAAAAAAGAGCTGACGCCTCAACAGTTTAAAGCGTGGATTACGCCCTTGGCTCCTGTTGATTACAACGACAATAACAATGACAACGCGGTATTAACCATCAGCGCGCCCAGCCGCATCAAAGCCGATGCATGCGCACGTCAATTTGGTGAACGATTGCAAGCTTTGGCTCAAGAATACTGGGGGCATCCCGTTCAAATCACGTTTACTGTATCTGCCAAAAGAGCCGTTACAAAGACAACCGTCGCAACAGAAACAGCTGTACCCAATAAAAAAGAAGTTAATACTCACTCATCTGAAATTCAAGACAAAAAAGCCTCTACCGAAAAAACAGATGAAGCAAACGAAAAGTTATTCAAAGATTCTAACCTTGAAGCAGAGCTAACTTTTGATAGTTTGGTCACGGGTAAAGCGAATCAATTGGCCAAAATGATTGCCTATGAAGTGGTTGAGCAACCGGGTCGAAAATACAATCCATTTTTTATTTACGGTGGTGTAGGTGTGGGTAAAACTCACTTAATGCATGCCATTGGAAATGCGGTTCTTGAGCAAAACCCAAGTAAAAAAGTTCGCTATTTATTTGCCAACACTTACGTGAGTGAAATCGTAAAGGCTTATCAAAATAATAAATTTGACGAGTTTAAACAGTACTATCAAAGTTTAGACATGTTATTAATTGATGACATCCAATTTTTTGGCGATGGTAAAAAAGAAGGCACACAGTTTGCGTTTTTTGAATTATTCGAATCTTTAATTCGTGACAACAAGCAAATTATTATTACCAGCGATCGTTACCCAAAAGCACTTGAAGGCATTCAAGAACGACTGCGCTCACGATTTGAGTCGGGCATCAGCATTGAAATTGAACCACCTGAATTAGAAATGCGGGTAGGCATTTTGTTAAAAAAAGCAGCTCATGAAGGCATTGCTTTGTCAGAAGATGTGGCTTTTTTCATAGCCAAACTTCTGCGTGCAAATGTACGAGAACTTGAGGGTGCACTAAGAAAAGTGATTGCATACTCTCGTTTTCACAAACAAGATATAACGGTTGAAAGCACAAAAAGCGCACTTAAAGATTTGCTCAACAACAACCAAGACCAGATTTCCATCGAATCCATTCAAAAAGCAGTTGCTGACTTTTATAAAATCAGCCTCGTTGACATGCATTCTAAGAAAAGACCAAAAAATATTGCCTTTCCTCGACAAATTGCCATGTTTCTTGTGAAAGAGTTGACCCAAAAAAGTTTACCTGAAATTGGCGCAGCGTTTGGTGGGCGAGACCATACCACTGTTCTGCACGCAGTACGAAAAATCACTGAGGACAGACGCGTTGACAGTAAATTAAATCACGAAATACATTTATTAGAACAAATTCTAAAAGGATGACTCTATTTAATAGGGTATTTTTTAAAATTTTGAATAAGTTGTGGGTAAGCTGTGAATAAGTTTTAATAAAAAAGGATAACTTTTAAAAGCCAATTAAATTCTGTCTTTTTCAAGGTTTTATCAACAAGGCATCCACAAGATAAAAACTACTGTAAAATGTTGTATTGATTGTTTTTTTAGCTTTATCCACAGAAAAAGTGTGAGTAAATAAATATAGTTTAATAAAAGGATTTTTATTATGGAATTGGTGAAATGCAGTAAAGACACATTATTAAACCCACTCCAGGTGGTATGTGGCATTGTCGAACGCCGTCATACACTGCCTGTATTGGCCAATGTGTTATTCAAAAAGAGTGCAAACACCTTGACATTAACCAGTACGGACATTGAAATTCAAATTAAAACCCAATTGTCTGTCGAAGATGGTGAAGCAAATGATGTCAACACCACGGTTAATGCTAAAAAATTACTGGATATTTTAAAATCATTGCCAGAAGGTAAAGATGTAGCCTTAAATTTAAAAGACAACAAAGTGGCCATCAGCTCAGGCAAAAGTAAATTCAACTTACAAACATTGCCAGCCAATGATTTTCCAGAAATGGCAAAGACAGGTGAATTTACTCATAAAATCACCATAAAACAAAAAAGCCTGACTGAATTACTCAACAAAGCTCATTTTGCAATGGCTGTGCAAGACATTCGTTACTATCTCAATGGCATGTTAATGATGGTTCAAGGCAATGAATTGGTCGTTGTTGCAACGGACGGACATCGTTTAGCGTATGCACAGACGTCAACAGACCAAGATTTAGGTGAAAAGAAAGAATTCATCTTGCCTCGTAAAACAGTTTTAGAGTTGCAACGCTTATTAAAAGACAATGATGAAGACGTTGTAATTGAATTGTCGAACAATCAAATTCGTTTTACTTTTAATGACATTGAATTAACGTCAAAGTTAGTTGAAGGTAAGTTCCCTGACTATCAAAAAGTGATTCCAAAAGATTACACCAAAGCTGTACAAATCAATCGACAAGTTCTACAACAGGCCTTGCAACGTGTTGCCATTTTGAGCAATGAAAAATTCAAAGGCGTTCGTTGTTTAGTTGAAGCAAATACGATTAAAGTCAGCTCAACAAACACCGACCAAGAAAATGCATTGGAAGAACTGGACGTTGAATACTCAGGTGAACCTTTAGACATTGGTTTTAATGTTCATTATTTACTTGATGTACTCAGTAACCAAAAAACTGAAAACATTATTTTGAACTTGGGTAACAGCGCAAATCAAAGTGTTTTAATCACCGTAACCGAAGATGACACATTTAAATATGTTGTGATGCCAATGCGTATTTAATAAAAAATTAAAGGCGATTTTTAAGCTAATAATGGTTCAACCATTTGATTTATTTAGATTTTTAAACGCTGTTGAATTTGATACGAATAAATAGTTTTATATTTTCCGTATTTTCTTAAGGAAGAAAATGACTAATCAAGCAGTAAACCAACCCGCTGAATACGGTGCCGATTCAATTAAAATGCTTAAAGGCCTAGAGGCCGTGCGCAAACGCCCTGGGATGTATATTGGTGATACAGGCGATGGAACGGGCTTACACCACATGGTTTTTGAAGTACTGGATAACGCCATTGATGAGGCCTTAGCGGGACACTGCGACGATATTGTCATCACAATTCACCCTGATAACTCCGTCTCTATCAGTGATAACGGTCGAGGCATTCCAACCGATATTCACAAAGAAGATGAGTTTGGTCGAAGTGCAGCAGAAATCGTCATGACAGAATTGCACGCAGGCGGCAAATTTGACCAAAACAGTTATAAAGTCTCTGGTGGCTTGCATGGTGTGGGTGTTTCAGTCGTTAATGCTTTATCAGACTGGCTTAAATTGACCATTCACCGCGAAGGTAAAACCCATGCCATGGAGTTTCGTGCAGGTGAGCGTGTTAAACCTTTAGAAATTATAGGCAACACCAACAAAAAAGGCACTGAAGTGCATTTTTTAGCAAGCACTGAGATTTTCGGCGATGTGACATTTCACTACGAAATTTTATCTAAACGCATCCGTGAATTGTCTTTCTTGAACAACGGCGTGAAAATGCGTTTAATCGATTTACGCAACAACAAAGAAGAAGAATTCGCGTTCAGTGGTGGTATGGCTGGTTTTGTCGAATACATCAATCGTTCTAAAAGCACACTGCATTCAAAAATATTTCATGCGGTGGGCGAAAAAGACAATGTTTCTGTTGACGTCGCCATGCAGTGGAATGACAGCTATAACGAATCGGTGCAATGTTTTACCAACAACATTCCACAACGTGACGGCGGTACACATTTAACAGGCTTACGGGCAGCAATGACGCGCGTCATTAACAAATACATTGATGAAAATGATTTTGCTAAAAAAGCCAAAATCGAAACATCAGGCGATGACATGCGCGAAGGGCTGACCTGCATATTGTCAATTAAAGTGCCTGAGCCCAAATTCTCATCACAAACAAAAGATAAATTGGTTTCATCCGAAGTCCGTTTACCCGTAGAAGACATTGTGGCAAAAGCATTAAGCGACTTCTTACAAGAGAACCCCAACGAAGCAAAAATCATTTGCAACAAAATCGTTGAAGCTGCCCGCGCCCGTGATGCAGCGCGTCGTGCGCGCGAAATGACACGGCGTAAAGGCGTATTAGACGGCGTTGGTTTACCAGGAAAATTAGCCGATTGCCAAGAAAAAGACCCCAGCATGTGTGAAATTTTTCTTGTCGAGGGTGATTCCGCAGGTGGCTCAGCTAAACAAGGGCGAGACCGCAAGTACCAAGCGATTTTACCGCTCAAAGGTAAGATTTTAAATGTTGAAAAAGCCCGTTTCGACAAGATGTTGTCCAGCCAAGAGGTAGTGACCTTAATCACAGCACTTGGTACAGGCATTGGAAAAGACGATTACAACGTTGAAAAACTGCGTTATCACCGCATCATTATCATGACCGATGCGGACGTTGATGGTGCGCACATTCGCACCCTGTTGTTGACGTTCTTTTACCGCCAAATGCCCGACTTGGTTGAGCGGGGACATATTTATATCGCACAGCCACCGTTGTATAAAATCAAACAAGGCAAAGACGAACGCTATATCAAAGACGATGCAGAAATGAACCAATACGTGCTCAATATTGCATTGGAAAAAGCCCGTTTAACGACGCACACCGAACAAGTCATCGAAGGAGACACCTTGGTTGAGTTGGCGCGCCAATACCAACTGGCCGAAACCATTGTGCGCCGTTTATCCAACTCGTATGAACCCTTACTATTGCGCGCCATTGGCGACGGCTTAATGCTCGATTTAAGCAGCAAAGAAAGTGCGGAACAAAGCGCAACTGCATTGCGTGACTATTTCTCACACCAGCCCGCGATTAAATTGGATGTATGGGTGCAAGAAGATGCGCATGGCATGCCACGTTTGATGATACATCGTCGCCATTTTGGTAATGTTAAACTTTCGTACGTCACGCAAGAATTTACCCAAAGTGCCGATTGTTTGAATCTGAAACAAAGCGCGAAACTGTTTGGACAACACATGGGCGTTGCTCAATCTGAACATTGGGTCACTGTTAGCCGAGGTGAAGGCGAAAAAATGCGTCAAGCCCGCGTAAAAGATTTTCATCAAGCAATGAAATGGTTGCTTGAAGACGCAGAGCGTAACATCAGCAAGCAACGTTATAAAGGCTTAGGCGAAATGAACCCAGACCAATTATGGGAAACGACAATGGATGCTTCAGTACGCCGCTTGTTACAAGTGAAAATTGAAGATGCGATTGCCGCCGACCAAATTTTCTCGACACTGATGGGCGATGACGTTGAACCTCGTCGCGCATTCATTGAGACCAATGCGGTGTATGCAAACAACGTAGATACCTAATATGTATCGGATTTGTCTCAAATAAAAAATGCCCTAACGGGCATTTTTTTTTGCTCGTCATATTGAATTACATCTCGCTATTGGGAAAAAGGAGTTTGGGGCTGGGGAGAATTATAAGTATGGGGGTAATGCGTGAGATATAGAACTGAAATTTTTAGGGCTATCTCTTCTGTAAGTCATTCACCAACTCAAAAATGTATTGTTGTTGTCGTATAGGCAGCAAAGCAAACTTTTTAATCATCATTTTTTGTAATTCTGTATACTCGCGTTCTATATTTTTTGTAGGTTCGTGACCAGTTTTTAACCACACACTCGAAACACCCAGCCAATTAGCTAGAGTTTCGATTTTGTCAACTGAAGGTATAGCTTGAGCGGTTAATCATTTGTGTGTGGTGGCGCAAGTTAAACTGCGAGACATTTGAGTGGGACGGGCAAATTCAAACCATACGGGTATTTTGCAGGCGATGATTGGTCAATAGATACAAGAAGCGTGGCTCTTAAATGACAGAGAGGTGAGCAGTCTCAATGTAGAAATGGGGTTTTCACGGATAGGAATGCAAGTTCCTAATTTTGAAATTAACTCAAGTGATATGCGTTTTGCTGCTGCAAATAACCAATGTAAAAATGCCCTTCGGCATCGAGATTTAAAGGCGGGTAAGTGAAAAAATCAACTAATTTAAAGAAAAGTCTTTTGTTGTTAGGTTTAACAATTAGCAGTGCCTGTTTTGCAAAAGAAACCATTGTTTGCCAATCTAAAACTCTTGATGAGATGATGCTTTATCTTGATACTGGTAAGCTTAAAGGAAAAACTATAAGCTGTATCAGCGGCGATTTATGGGCTGTTGATGGGAACAGTTGTTCGGCGAATGGTTACTATGCTTTGCATGCTAATTCAGGTATCCTATTTTCCTTTGTAAAGAGTTGGCAAGATGCAAGTGATGGTGATACTCTAACTTATTTTTGGAAGAATGAAGCAGGTATTCTTTTTTCTGCATCAGGGGTACTTGCAGGTGGTGATGGTGTCGAGTTTTATTTGAATCGCCATACAGGGAAAGCCGTTTTTAAAAACCATGTTTTAAATCAAAAAGTCGATTTTTTTTGTTCAAAAATAAAAAAGAACAAGGTGTAAAATCATGAGCAAATATAAGAAATCATTTATTTCACTTGCTTGTGTTTTTTGTTCAAACATAACAGCTGTTTATGCTACGCAAATGGAGGATGGTTATACTTGGACAGCAAGTGATAACACTGGAAATAATTTTTTTATCCATTACCCCAGCATTCAATTTGACGCCATAAATCCAAACTTGGTTTATGCTTGGTTCAAATATATTCCTGCAAGCTCAAAAGGCTATACTCAAACGCGTCAAATCATTGATTGTTCAAATCTCCTTTCTGCAGTCACAAACATAATTGCTTTTGATAGGTTTGGCAAGGCAATTAGTCGTGTTCAAACGCCGATACAATTTGTAGCAACTAACCCAAATTCGGTGGGTGAGATGGGATATAAAGCCGCTTGTACACACAAAGCCTATTTACAACGAGTTGTACCGTGAGTGATAAATTAAAAATATGGTTGTTTTTTGGGGTTGCCTTTATCGCATGGGCGATCTATGACGACCACAAAGTAGCCCAACGCAAACAAGAAAAAGAGGCTAAAGAGGCGGCTTGCTTGGTAAGTCGTGATTGTCAAAATGTAGACACAAAAATTCAATCGCTTTCGGATAAAACACCATTGGTGCAATCACCCAAAACAGGCGATTTTTTTTTCAAGGGTGAAATTTGCACAAAAAATTGTGCGGAACTTCAAGCGGGTTATTATTGGGCTGACCGACTTGGAGTATCAAAAGACACAGCCTGTGATGGGCGTAATCCATCATTTACGAAAGGGTGCTTGCTGTATGTATCCGAACGAGAATCTGAAATGAGCAATGACACTTACGAAGAAGACACAAGAGAAATTCCTGATTATTGCGAAATGGATGCACGATGCAGGTAAAAAATAGCGGCTTGAAAAATGTCACGCTAATTATTTTTTTAGTTGCCGCCCTTTTGGGTTGTGGTAAAACTGAAAACAAACCACCCAGCACGGCAGGTAAAACATCAGAGCTCGTTTTTGTGAAATATCAGGGCATGGTTGATGTATCACGTATGCAATGTGAGACTATTACACGCAGTTCATTTATCAACCGTCTTTGTTATGACGCGATTGAAAGGTATACGGTGGTACTTTTACAAAATGAGTATTATCATTATTGTGGCGTGCCGAGTAACATTATTTCAAATTGGCGTGAAGCTGATTCAATGGGAAGATTTTACGGCAAAAATATCAAATCAAATTTTGACTGTAGACTTTCAACACCCCCTGCATATGCATTTAATAATAAGAGCAATCCCTCAATGGTTAACAATACGCCTGCTGAAAACTTCAAGTCAACACCTGAATATATTCCTATAGCACCCGCATCAAGCACACCTGAGCCGTTGATACAGCAAGAAACTGCACCATTAAATTCTGTTGATGCTCGCTCATTAAATGCTGATGGTATTCGTTTAAGCAAACAAGGCAACATCGAGCAAGCGTTATTAGCCTTTGAGCGAGCGGCACAATTAAACCCAAACGATGGTGAAATTTTGGGCAATCTTGCTTATAGTCATTATCAACAGGGGCATTATGAAGCGTCAGAGCAGGTACTTTATCGTGCGTTGAGTATCAAACCTAAGCGTGGCGCATCGTGGATTTTGATGGGTCAACTTCGCTCGGTGCGTGGTGACTTGAATGGTGCAGTTGAAGCATTGGATAAATATCTGTATTTCTCCAGTCGCAAGAACGCAGCAGTTGAGCAGTTAGTCGGCTGGGCAAACGGTTATGGGGATGGAGCGAATATCCCAGTGCTTAGACAGGCTGCCGCACAATCTTTGGCTAACGCGGGTTATTAATAGCTCAACAGTGTAGTGACTCATTTTTGATTGATGCAGCCAGCGTTGCATTAAATGGTATTCATAATAAAAATCTTGAGAAGCGTGCATTATGGTACGTGTTCGCCAAAGTTGCACTTTAAAATCATCGGGCGTGTGAACATCATCCAACAATAGCATCAACTGGGGCAGGCTTAAAAACCAACAGTTAAAAAATGGTTGCCGATTATGATTGTCGCTTCTAAAATCTGAAGCACTCATGGATAGTGTGGAGTGTGGGCGGTAAGCGAAGCATCACTCTGGTTTTAAAACTGCAGTCACCCCATCGCTGGATAAATATTTACGAGCGGTGTTTTGAATATCAGATACATTCAACGCATTCAAACGTTGTTCATAAGTCAAAATGTCTTGCGCAGACACACCATTTTTTTGGGTCGCTTGTAATTGATTGAGCCAAAAAGAATTGTTCTTTAGTTGCTCTCGATAACCAACCGCACGGGCTTTTTGAAACTTTTCTAATTCTTGAGCCGTTGGACCTTTATCGATAAGTTGTTGCAGAACGGACAATGCGCTTTGTATCAACGTCTCGCTGTTTTCGGGTTTACAGGGAAAATCAATTGAAAAGCTAAAGTGTGCATAAGGCAGCCTATCGACATCACCTTGTGCTTGAATGCTATAAACACCGCCTTGCTCTTCGCGCAATTGATCAGTTAAACGCATGGTCATGATGTGGCCAATGGCGTCCAAAGCCAAACGTTCTGAGCGGTCATAGGTAGTTTCGCCGCCCCAAGCGATGTGAACAAGGCTGAGTGGTTCTTTGCCCTTAGCAACTTCAATGGTGCGTTTAGAAAAATCAGGTCGGTAACCATTGTCTTTAAAAGAAGGCGTTGCATCAAGATTGCTTGGTAAACTGCCCAAATACAATTCGCTCAGACGTTGTAAGGTTTTTGGATTGATTTGACCCACAAAGGTAAAGTGCATGCCATTGGCGTTATCCATCGCCTGACGCATGGATTGATAGGCCAAATCGTAATCGGTCGCTTGCCAATCGGTTGCGCTTGGGTAGGCCCCATGAAAACGAGGGTTGTGACGATTTAAGTTGCGCTCAACGGTGTCCTGAAATGCGGCCATGCGGTCGTTGCTGAGGTTGGCAGTAGCGGCAACGGCGCGTTCTAAATAACCTTTGAAACTATCAGGGTTGTGATTTAAACCCGTGATAAGGCTGTAAATCATTTGCATCGCCGTTTCGATGTCTTTGGGGGCAAAACTGCCACTGACGCCCTGATGGGTTTCATCGGATGACAGGGTGATTTTTACAATTTTATCGGCGAGCAAATGAGACAACTGGGTTTTAGATAAACCATTGACCCCAGCTTCGGTCAAGGCATCAAATGCCCAATGCGTCTTACGCCACACTTCATCCGATAGTTGCGAAAAGCCGCCAGCTTGGTGGCCGATGAATTGCACTTCATCCTGATTAAAATCAGTTGGTTTAAAACTTACTTTGACGCCATTGGATAACGTCCAAGTGGTTAAGTTAAGAGATTTATCATACGAAGTGGCAATGATTTGGCCCGCCTTGGGTAGGTTGTTGAGTAAAGAGGTGGGCTTGGTCTTTTCGGCATAAGCTTCGACCTTTGAATTTTGAGCCAAAATCTGCTCGATGTCGTTTAATGACAAAGCCTTGTCACCATCATGGCTGCTGACTAAAACAATGCGATTGTCGGGCGTAAAATAACTGCGTGCTAGGGCATCAATGTCTTTTAGCTCAATGTAGGGTAAATAAGCACGTTGGCTCGATGCTTCCCATGCAAGGCTTGGTAAATATTCGCCTTCTGTTTCGCCGCGAATGTACTCGGCGGCTTTATCAGCCGATTCAATTTTATTTCGATTGTTAAACTGATTCAGAGTCAGCGACAGCATTTGTGCTTTGGCACGGCTCAACTCAGCCTGCGTGAAACCATGCTGCACAATGCGTTGTACTTCACGTTGCAAGGCAGTCAGGGCGGATTTTTGCTGTTCAGGCGCGGCATCGGCAGTAAGGTGCAATGCCGATTTGCTGCGCACAATGCCCGCAACACTGCCAATATAAGCCGATGCGCTGACAAACGGAGGCTGTGCAGAGTCAAGCAGCTCATTGAAACGACTGTTCAACATTTGTGAAAGCAATGTATATTTGAGAACCTGAATATAATCCGCAGTGGTTTGTGTGAGCATCTTATCTTGGCGTTCTTTTTGTAGCCACGAGATGGTGTTGCTTGGTAAGTCTTTGTCTTCAAATACCGCAATCATGGGCTTGGGATTATTGTGCAACTTTACTTCTGGCAAGGTGATGGCTTCAGTTGGATTGTTGTATTTGGCAAAATGCTGCTGAATTAAGGCTTTGCCTTGCGCGACCGTGACATCGCCAACCATAACCACCGCCATCAAGTTTGGGCGATACCAACGTTTGTAAAATGCGCGTAAAGTGCTCGGTGGCGCATGTTCAATGATGTCTGTTTTGCCAATGGGTAATCGTTTGGCATACAAAGAATCTTTGGTCAGCACCGCCAGACTTTGTTCTTGGATACGGGCTTGCGGATTTTGAGTGCTTGCGCGCCATTCTTCTAAGATGACGTTGCGTTCTTGTTCAATGTCTGAATCAGCGAGTGTGGCGTTAAAAGCCCAGTCTTCTAAAATTTGCATCCCTTTGGCCAAGTTATTTGGGTCTGCTGTGGGAATGGGTAGGATGTATACGGTTTCATTAAAACCAGTGTAGGCATTCAAATCCGCACCGAATTGAACACCCATTTTTTCCAGTTGGTTGACCAACTCATGCTTAGGAAAATTCGTCGTACCATTGAAAGCCATGTGCTCCATGAAATGAGCCAAGCCTTGTTCATCATCGCGTTCATTGAGTGAGCCTGTTTTAACGATGAGGCGCAACTCAACTTTTTTTTCAGGCGTGCTGTTGGGCAAGATGTAGTAATTTAATCCATTGGCCAGTTGTCCTTTTGTGAGGCGCTCATCAACAGGGATTGGAGAGAGCAAGGAAGATTCAGGTAATGGCGCACGGGCATGGATATTGATACTTAAAAAAGAAGCGCTCAATATCAGAGTGGCAGAAATAAGATATTTAAAATGATTCGGTCGCATGGTCATCCGTTGACTGATAAAATGGTTGGCAAAAAGCCGTTGCATTGTAACCCACCAACGAAAAACACCTTATCAACATAAAGAAAAAAACACAAAGAAAAAACAATATGAATACAATTTTCCAATGGTTTGAAAATCGCATCGACCCCTATCCAGATACCATCATGCAGCCGCCTCGCAAAGGCTTGTTGCCTTTCATTTGGGCGTGCTTAGACGGCATGCGCGGCTGGATGTTGATGATGATTATATTAACCGCATTGATTGGTGGGTTTGAGGCCTATTTGTTTAGCATGATGGGTAAAGTCGTTGATTGGCTTGGACACACCTCACCCTCCGAGCTATGGGCGAACCACCGCACCGAAATTATCGTGATGTTGTCGCTCATTGCGTTCAGCCCGCTGGTCGTACTCACACAGTCCATGATTAAACTTCAGGCGCTACAAGGTGCTTTTCCGATGCGCTTGCGTTGGAATTTTCATCGCCTCATGCTGGACCAAAGTATGAGTTTTTATCAAGGCGAGTTTGCGGGGCGCGTATCGGCTAAGGTCATGCAAACAGCCCTTGCGGTCAGAGACACCGTGATGAACATCGGCGATATGGTGGTTTATGTCTCGATTTATTTACTCACCAGTGCCGCCATTTTAAGCGGCTTTGATGCGTGGTTGGTTTTACCCTTTGCTTTGTGGCTTGTCGGCTTTTTTGGCTCCGTGTTGTATTTCATGCCGCGATTGGGCAAAACAGCACAAAGACAGGCCGATGCACGCTCATTGATGACAGGGCGCATCACAGATGCATACGCCAACATCGCCACCGTCAAACTTTTTTCGCATGGCCGCCGCGAATCGGCTTATGCGCAAGCCGCCATGCGCGAGTTCATGGTTACCGTGCACAGCCAAATGCGCTTGGTCACGCAGTTGGAAACCACAAACCATGCCCTGAGCATGATGTTGATTTCGGGCACAGTCGGTTTGTCGTTATGGTTATGGTCGACGGGTCAAGTCGGCGTCGGTGCAGTTGCCGCCGCCACAGCAATGGTCTTGCGTTTAAATGGCTTATCACACTGGATTATGTGGGAATCCGCTTCGTTATTGGAAAATATAGGCACGGTACAAGACGGCATGAGCACGCTGTCGCGTCCCCATTCCATTGTTGACGAACCCACCGCCAAGCAATTGACCGTCAAAACAGGGCAAATCGAATTTAAAGACCTCCATTTTGAATACGAAGCGGGCAAACACTTGCTTGACAATTTCAATTTAAACATTCGTGCAGGTGAAAAAATCGGTTTGGTTGGTCGCTCGGGCGCAGGTAAAAGTACGATTGTGAATTTATTGTTGCGATTTTATGACGTGCAATCAGGGCAGATTTTGATTGACGGTCAAGACATCAAACAAGTGACTCAAAACTCCTTACGCGCCCACATCGGCATGGTCACGCAAGACACCTCGTTATTGCATCGAGCCGTACGAGACAACATCATGTATGGACGACCCGATGCGAGCGAAGCCGATATGCGTCTTGCCGCCGAACGAGCAGAAGCGATTGATTTTATTGAAACATTATCCGACGCGAACGGTCGGCAAGGCTTTGATGCGCATGTTGGTGAGCGAGGCGTCAAACTGTCAGGCGGACAACGCCAGCGCATCGCCATTGCCCGAGTCATGCTCAAAGATGCCCCGATTTTATTGCTCGATGAAGCAACCAGCGCACTCGATTCCGAAGTCGAAGCGGCGATTCAAGCCAGTCTGTACGAATTGATGGAAGGCAAAACTGTCATCGCCATTGCCCACCGACTGTCTACGATTGCCGCAATGGATCGGCTGATTGTTTTGGATAATGGCAAAATCATCGAGCAGGGCACGCATGCAGAGTTGCTCGCGCATAACGGACTGTACGCGCGCTTGTGGGCGCATCAAAGCGGTGGTTTTTTGGGCGACGATTAAAAATTATTGCACTTCAGTATTCGTAAATGACCCATATTTGTTTTAATGGCAATTCGTTTACAGTGATTGACAAACAACTTAGCTCCAGTCGGCTGATTTTTAAAGGATGATTATGTTAGAACATTTTTTTGCAAAAACCATTCGATGGTATTTAATCATAACGGGTTTTCTAACGTTCACTGTGTTGTCCGTTGCTTTTTGGCCCATACAGACCTTATCAGGACAATACGGATACAGCCCAGAAATGTTGCAGGGTTTTGAGTATTGGAAAGTCATTTACCAGCATTGGGGGATTATGGTTGCTGGCGTTGGCTTGCAATTACTGATTTCAATCAAGCATAAAGAACTGCGTTTAATGGCGATGGCTTTCAGTGGTCTTGAAAAAGCATGTTTTGTTTATTTTTTTGTGACCCATGTATGGGGCGAGCAGCAAGAATGGTTCTGGGGCTGGAAAATGATTTTTTTCCATGACAGCTTGGTGACTTTATATTCGATGGTGTTCTTAATGTACTGGTTGACTCGTGATAAAACCAAGGTGGCGGCACATTTAGCCTAGTCTTTTTTTTGGGGGACCCATCAATTCAATTCACAGGCGATTTGAATTAAACCTGAGCAAAATAGCCCTATTTTGCTCGTTGCCACACCGTCATCATCACCCCCGTAATCGTTACCAATCCGCCAATCAACACCATGATGTGCAATCGCTCGTTCAACAACAATGCGCTGAACAACACGCCAAAAATTGGCGTGAGATTGATGAATGGCGCGGCGCGCGCCGCTCCTATAATTTTGACGCTGTCTGTAAATAGGGTGTAGGCAATTGCCGTGCCAAACAACCCCAAATACAGCAAACACAACCATGTCATGAGTGAAAACTGCGGAATCAGCAGCCAAGGTTTTTCGCTAAATGAAGCGAAGCCGAGCAAAATCAGACCCACTGCGCTGGCGTAAAAGGTTGCGACCAATGGCGATAAGGTTTTGGTCGCGCGTTGGCCGATGAATGTGTAGGCCGCCCATGAAGCCACGCAACCGAGGATGAGCAGTTCGCCAACCCCGATATCGCCTTGCAAGAATTTTTCAGGGTGACCATTGGAAATGACCAAAATACAGCCTGCGAGCGCAGTGAGGATGCCTGCCCCCTTGAGTGCCGTCATTGGCTCTTTAAACCACAACCACGCGACCAAAGCGATAAGTACGGGGTTAAGTGCAATGATGAGTGCCCCGTGCCCCGCGCTGATGTGCTGCAAGCCCGTAAGAAAGAAAAAGCTGTATAAGAAAAAGCCCGTAAAGCCCATCCAAAAGACCGTGCGGCCACTATGCCAATTCAACGGTGGAAAGCCGCCTTCTTGTCGCCACACCATCCAAGCCAAAATTGCCACCGCAACAATCAGCCGAGTGAATGCGCCTGTAAATGGCGGGGCTTCTTCGACTAAAATATGTGCGGCCACCCAAGTACCGCCCCACAGCAGGGTGGCGACGATGAGTTTGAGATAAACCGAAAAGTATGAGGGCTGGGTGTTCATTGGATAGGGGTGGGCAAGAGCCGAGAGAAAAGCCAACAGTGTAGCGTAAAAAATAAGGTAAATATTTATAAAATAGAATGTCTCAAATGAACAACTATACGGTTGTGATGAACCCCTATACAATGTGGGTTTACGATATTTTTGTTTGAATGTTATGCCTCACACCTCTTCTATTCGCATCACTGAACTGCGCTTACCGATAGACCACTCGCCTGAAGCCTTGGCTGAAGCCATTGCCAAACGATTGGATTTGAAACACAGTCCATCGTTGGTGTACACGGTTTTTAAACGCAGTTACGACGCACGCGGCAAGTCGACTCAGATTTTGTTGAGTTACATTGTTGACGTGCAGGTGGATGATGCCGCTCAGATGTTGAAGCGGTTCGCTGGCGATAAAAACATCAGCGCAACGCCCGATACGCGCTATCACTTTGTGGGGCACGCCAATGCGTTGTCGGCACAAAAAAAACGCCCCGTTGTGGTGGGTTTTGGACCATGCGGAATTTTTGTCGCCTTGGTTCTGGCGCAGATGGGTCTAAAACCAATTGTTGTCGAACGTGGCCAAGCGGTGCGTCAACGCACGCAGGACACATGGGGTTTGTGGCGCAAAAAAATTCTTAACCCTGAGTCAAACGTACAGTTTGGCGAGGGCGGCGCAGGTACGTTTTCAGATGGCAAGCTGTACAGTCAAATCAAAGACCCAAAGTTTTATGGACGTAAGGTATTGACGGAGTTTGTCAAAGCGGGCGCGCCTGAAGAAATCATGTATGTCAGTAAACCGCACATCGGCACGTTTCGTCTGGTGAGCATGGTTGAAAAAATGCGGGCAGAAATGATTGCGCTGGGTGCAGAGATTCGCTTTGGTGCAAAAGTGACCGATGTGTTAATTGAAAATGGTCAGATTCAAGGCGTCCAGCTCGCCGATGGCGACATCATTGAGTCCAACCATGTGGTCATTGCTTTAGGCCACAGCGCGCGAGATACGTTTGAAATGTTGCACAAGCGACGGGTTTTTATGGAACCCAAGCCTTTTGCCGTTGGTTTTCGCATCGAACACCCGCAATCATTGATAGACAAAGCGAGGTTTGGTAAGTACGCTGGGCATCCGATTCTCGGTGCGGCGGATTATAAACTCGTGCATCACGCAGCGAATGGGCGCGCTGTGTATAGTTTTTGCATGTGCCCTGGCGGAACGGTGGTCGCGGCCACATCAGAACCGAATCGCGTGGTGACCAATGGCATGAGCCAATATTCGCGCAACGAGCGCAACGCCAACTCGGGGATTGTGGTGAACATCACGCCCGCCGATTACCCTGAAACTGCACCGACAGACCTTGCGCTCGCGGGCATCGAATTTCAACGATTTTGGGAAAGCCGCGCGTTTGTCTTGGGTGGCGAAGATTACAGCGCACCCGCACAGCTCGTCGGCGATTTTGTGTCAGGTCGTGCCTCCAGCGAGTTTGGTAGAGTGCAGCCTTCCTACAAGCCAGGCACTAAGCTAGGCAGCTTGGACAGCAGCTTACCGAGTTATGCGATTGAAGCCATACGTGAAGCGCTCCCCGCATTTGACCGCCAAATTAAAGGCTATTTCATGCACGATGCGGTGTTGACTGGGGTAGAAACCCGCACCTCATCACCGCTGCGCATCACGCGCGGCGATGACATGCAAAGTTTAAATGTCAAAGGCCTATACCCCGCAGGTGAGGGGGCGGGTTACGCAGGCGGGATTTTGTCCGCGGGTGTGGACGGCATTAAAGTCGCGGAGGCGGTTGCTTTAAGCTTGACGCAACCATGAGTTTAAATTTATACAGAACGCACCTGCAACTTCACTTCGTTCGCGCAAAATGGCTTAAAGTGAAGGCAACATCGTTTATTGCAAAGGAAAATCATGTCATCACGTATTTTGGTTATTCATGGCCCAAATTTAAATTTGTTAGGCACGCGAGAGCCAGAGGTGTATGGTTCGAGCACCTTAGAAGACATTAACCGTAATTTAAAAGAAGTTGCCCATCATTTAGGCGCACAACTTGATGCGGTGCAACACAATGTTGAAGGTGAGTTGATTAACATCATTCACGCAGCGCGAGGCCAGTACGACGCCATCATCATCAATCCCGCCGCCTACACGCACACCAGCGTGGCGTTACGAGATGCGTTGGCGGGTGTGGCGATACCGTTTGTGGAAGTGCATATTTCAAATGTGCATCAGCGCGAAGCATTTCGTCACCATTCCTTTATGTCCGACATTGCCGTTGGTGTGATTTGTGGTTTAGGGACATATGGCTACGAAGCCGCTTTACGGTTTTTGCTGCAAAAGCCGTTGTAATTAGAACGCTTTGCCACAAAATTTTCACTGAACGCGCGTGCTATTTTATTTCTTTTAACGAAAATTCGGCGAAATTAAAGCACACTTAATAACAGATAAGCGATATAATCGTTATCCCGCACAATTTAAAACATGGCAACGGTCATGTTTGAGTTGCGTTGAAACGACATTGGTGGCGCGTCATTTTACAAAAAACATTGCGCGCCATCACTTAGAAGGAGTGATTTTCCATGGATTTACGCAAACTAAAAACCCTCATTGATTTGGTGTCTGACTCAGATATTTCAGAACTTGAAATCACCGAAGCTGAGGGTAAAGTCCGTATCGTTAAAGGGGGCGCGCCCGTAGTCATGGCCGCAGCACCTCAGTATGCCACTGCACCCGCCGCTGCGCCAGCCGCACCCGTAGTAACTGAAGCTGCTGCTGCGCCCGCCGCTGAATCAGGCCATACGGTTAAATCGCCCATGGTTGGCACTTTTTACACATCCTCTTCACCAGGTTCACCTGCGTTTGTTGAAGTCGGTACATCGGTTAAAAAAGGTCAAACGGTCTGTATCATTGAAGCCATGAAGTTGCTCAATGAAATCGAAGCGGATGCGGATGGCGTGATTAAACAGGTTTTGGTTGAAAATGGTCAGCCTGTTGAGTTCGGTCAACCTTTATTCATCATCGGTTAATCTCAGCACTTTGCCTCCTGAACATGCTTTAGGAGGTATCGCTTTAATCCTTCGACGCTGCTCGTGTTCTAAAAAAACATAAGTCTGACCGTGCAGCGTGCATGAAAGAGAGCACCATTATGTTTGAAAAAATTCTTATCGCCAATCGTGGCGAAATCGCCTTGCGTATTCAACGTGCCTGCCGCGAAATGGGCATCAAAACCGTCATGGTTTATTCAGAAGCCGACCGCGAGGCCAAATATGTCAAGCTCGCCGATGAGGCCGTGTGCATTGGCCCCGCGCAATCTGCACAAAGTTATCTCAACATGACCGCCATCATTGCCGCGGCTGAAGTGACCGACGCTCAGGCGATTCATCCTGGTTATGGCTTTTTATCAGAAAATGCCAATTTTTCGGAGCGCGTAGAAGAATCAGGTTTTGCATTCATCGGGCCAACGGCTGAATCCATTCGCATCATGGGCGATAAAGTGGCGGCCAAACAAGCCATGATTGCCTCAGGCGTGCCCACGGTTCCCGGCTCACCAGAAGCGTTGGGTGACGACCCCAAAGAAATCATTCGCATGGCGCGGGACATTAAATACCCCGTCATCATCAAGGCTGCGGGCGGTGGCGGTGGTCGAGGCATGCGCGTTGTCCACACAGAAGCCGCTTTACTGAATGCGGTTGCGATGACCAAAGCTGAGGCGGAAGCCGCGTTTGGCAATGGCAATGTGTACATGGAAAAATTCCTACAAAACCCACGCCACGTTGAAATTCAAATTTTGGCCGACACGCATAAAAACGCCATTTATCTGGGCGAGCGGGATTGCTCTTTGCAACGTCGTCATCAAAAAGTCATTGAAGAAGCCCCTGCGCCAGGTATTCCACGCAAGTTGATTGATAAAATTGGTGCGCGTTGTGCGCAGGCGTGTAAAAAAATTGGTTATCGCGGCGCGGGGACATTTGAATTTTTGTACGAAGACGGCGAGTTTTATTTCATCGAAATGAATACCCGCGTTCAAGTGGAGCATCCTGTCACCGAATTGATTACAGGCGTGGACATTGTACAAGAGCAAATTCGCATCGCTGCGGGCGAAGTCTTGCGCTACAAGCAAAAAGACATCGTGATTAAAGGTCACTCAATTGAGTGCCGCATCAATGCCGAAGACCCGTTCAAGTTCACCCCAAGCCCAGGACGCATCACAATGTGGCATGCGGCGGGCGGCCCCGGTATTCGCGTTGACTCACATGCATATACCAATTATTTTGTGCCACCGCATTACGATTCAATGATTGGCAAGTTGATTGCCTACGGCGACACGCGCGAGCAGGCCATTGGCCGTATGCGCACGGCGTTGTCTGAGATGCTGGTCGAAGGCGTGTCAACCAACATTCCTTTGCATCGTGAAATGATGGAAGACAAGGCGTTCCAAGAGGGTGGTTTTAATATTCACTATCTTGAGCATAAACTTGAAGGCCGCGCCAAATAAGCGGATTGGCGATTATTCAATCTATCAAACACATACACCACGGGAAAAGTAAACAGACGCTTTTCCCGTCTTTTGTTTTTTATTAAAAGGCGACATGATCCATGTGGACAGAAGTATTAATTAGCATTGACGAAGCTCATGCCGAAGACTTATCGGACGCGTTGATGGAAGCGGGGGCGTTGTCCGTCTCGGTCGAGGATGAAAATGCCGACACGGATGCTGAAGTGCCTTTATACGGCGAACCAGGTATGGAGCCGACCACACACGCGTGGCAACAATCGCGCTTGGTCGTTCTTGTTGAGCCTGAGGCCGATATTGAAGACATGCTCGCGGTTGCGTTTGATGCGTTGGATTTGCCTGTGCCTGCGTACATCACACGCAAAGTTGAAGCTCAAGACTGGGTGCGCCTCACGCAAAGCCAGTTTGAGCCAATTGAAATCACGCGCAATTTGTGGATCGTACCAACGTGGCACAACGCGGAAGACGAAGCCGAGCGAATCAATCTGCGCCTTGACCCTGGTCTTGCTTTTGGTACGGGCAGCCACCCAACCACGCGTTTGTGCTTGCAATGGCTGGCGGCGGAGATGCCCAAAGGCGTGACCGTACTCGATTACGGTTGTGGCAGTGGTATTTTAGCCATTGCCGCTAAAAAACTGGGTGCAGGCGATGTGATTGGCACCGATATTGACCCACAAGCGGTACAAAGTGCCATTGATAACGCCTCGGCGAACGATACGCAGGCCCGTTTTGTATTGCCCGACGGCATGGTCAGCGGTTCAACGTATCAAGTTGTGGTGGCGAACATTCTCTCGAATCCTTTGAAATTACTTGCACCTGCCTTGGTGAATTATGTGGCTGAGGGCGGGCATTTGGTGCTGTCGGGTATTTTAGAGCGTCAAACGGAAGAGCTTATCGAAGCCTACTCGCCGTATATGAAAATGGCATTGTGGCGTGCAGATGATGGATGGATTGCGTTAGTCGGTCAAAAAGTTTAACTTTAAGATATATCATTTTTACGTGCCATGAACCATGGTCATGGCTGGGCATCAAAAGTCATGACCCATTGTTCAATGGCCATATACAATTGCGCAGCCGCTTGCCCTTTCGCCGTCAGCGTATAGGCCAATTCCTTTTTTTCAATCAAACGGTTGTCGATGGCCTGACGCAAGGTTCGGTTCAGTTGACCTGAGGTCATAAAGGGAAAGTTGTTTTCAAGAGAGCTGAATCGTTTATCCGATTCATGCAGGCTTAGAATAACGCCGCCCATCCATCTTGATTTCAGTTGGTCAATGCCTGTGCTCAAGTCACATTGATTGATGTTGCAACTTTCTGAGCGATTAATCTCATTCATGACGTTTCCCTAATTTCATAATTTATTAAACAACTGCAAAAAACACTCGCAATATTGATAGTATTTTTTCTAAACAAATCGATTTATGATGTGCGCACCCAATGGACAGCATGAGCTGTCAATTTTTTAATAATGAAGGTGTCAATATGTCTAAAAAATTAGTTGTGATTACAGGGGCCAGCAGTGGCTTTGGCTTAGAGTTAGCAAAAGAGTTTGCCGCTCAAGGCTATCCGATGTTGCTTTTGGCGCGTCGAATTGATGGCTTACAAGCATACAATTTTAAAAACACATTGATTAAATCAGTTGATGTGACGGATTACACGTCGTTCCAAGCCGCGATTGCTGAAGCCGAGGCATTATATGGCAAAACGGATTTGCTGGTAAATAACGCGGGCATTATGCTGTTGGGCAGCTTGCTCGACCAAAACCCAGATGAATGGCAGTCGATGTTAAATGTCAACGTGATGGGCGTTTTAAATGGCATTCAACTGGTGATTAAAAACATGGTGGCTGCCAATACAGGCACGATTGTCAACGTCTCTTCAATCGCAGGTCGTAAAACATTCCCGAACCACGCCGCTTATTGTGGCACAAAATTCGCTGTACATGCCTTGACCGAAACCGTGCGCCAAGAAGTGGCTTTGAGCAACGTGCGTGTTTTGACCATTGCCCCTGGTGCCGCAGAAACAGAGCTGTTGAGCCACACGACCTCTCAAGAGATTATTGATGGCTACAATGAGTGGAAAGAAACCATGGGTGGTAAATCGTTAGACCCCAAATACATTGCCAGCTCGGTTCGTTTTATGTATGAACTGCCACAAGAAGTGTCTATCCGCGAATTGGTGATTTCAGCAACGCGACAAGATGCTTAATATTCAAGTCGTGATCTAAGTACTAACACAAAGGAGATGGGTATGAAAAAAAATTTAATGTTGGCCGTATTGACCGCGTCATTCATGTGGAGCAGTGGTGTTGGTTTTGCCAAAGAAGCAACTGCGCCTCAAATGCACATGCCCGTTATTCAGGGAGATATTTCCGATTTGCCTGGCGTAGAGTCGATAGTCTTTGATAAAAAAAGCAATGCTTATTTTGCCAGCTTACAAGCAGGCTCAACCGTTGGCGATGGTTCAATCGTGATGATTTCAGCGGATGCTAAAAAAGTCATCAAAACTGTCGCCACTGGCTTAAATGACCCGAAGGGCATTACTATTGTAGGTAACCAACTGTATGTGGGTGACTTAAGCCAGTTGGTGCAGGTTGATTTGACAACGGGCGTTGTGACCAAACATTCGCCAGAAGGCGCGCAGTTCCTCAATGACACGGTCGCCGACAGCCAAGGACGGATTTATGTATCAGATATGTTCACGTCAGCTATTTATCGCTTAGAACATGGAAAAGTGACCCTTTGGATGCAAAGCGCAGAATTGGAAAATCCAAATGGATTATTGTTTGTCAAAGGCGATTTATATGTTGCCGCTTGGGGGCGTTTTACCGATGGTAAGCCTCTAAATGCAACTCAAGGTCGGTTGTTAAAAGTCAATCCGAAAACGAAAGTCATCACCCCAGTCACAGCCCAAGCCTTGGGCAATTTAGACGGCTTACAACTTGATGGTAAAGGTAACTTTATTGTTTCTGATTGGAAAAAAGCCGCGGTCTACAGCATTACGCCTGTGGGCGTCGTGACTCAATTATTGAGTTTGCCTCAAGGTGCAGGCGATGTGTTTTATTCTGCGCAGAAAAAATTATTGATGGTGCCGATGTCGCGTGAGGGCAAGGTGCGTCGCTACACTTGGTAGGTTCATCGGGATTGTTGACGTTGTTGTACAAAAGCCTGACTTTATAAGTCAGGCTTTTGTACGGTCAACATCTAAAATGATGTCTAAACGCCTCTCAATCAACGGGAGGTAATGTTTAGTCGTTTGATGACGTGTTCACACAGTCAACGAAATAGCACATTTTGCCATCCACTTCAGTCTTAATCAACCCATGCACATCTTGCTCAAAACCAGGGAATTGCTGGTTGAATTCGAGTGTAAAGTGCAAATAATCAATCGTCATTTGATTGAAATGCTCACCTGGAACCAGCAAAGGGATGCCTGGCGGATAAGGCGTCACCAACGAGCCTGTGACGTGGTCGGTGGTTAAATCAAGGACATTGACGCGCGTGTATTCGCGACGTGCCATTTTTGCCCACGCGTCGGAAGGACGCATCGCAGGAATAACGGGGGCAATGTACATGTCGTGCTGAATGCGCGCGATGTCGTGTTTTTTATACGCTTCATGGATGGCTTGACACAAATCTTTCATGCCGAGTTTTGCATAGCATGGATTTTCTTTCACAAACTCTGGGAAAATTTTGACCAAAGGTTTGTTGTCATCGTAGATGTCTTTAAACTGCTGCAATTCCGTGAGCAGTGTGTTCCACTTGCCTTTTGTGATGCCAATATTGAAAATCAAGAAAATCGAGTACAAACCGACTTTTTCAATGATGATGCCGTAGTCCGCCAAGTAATTCGCGACCAATGCTGCGGGAATCCCTGTTTCGCCGTACTCTCCGTCAATATTAAAACCAGGCATCAAAATGGTGGTTTTAATCGGGTCGAGGATGTTCATGTCTTTTTCAATGCCTGAAAAGCCGTGCCAGCGATCGTTGGGGGCAATGGCCCAGTCAGATTGACGACCGACCCCTTGTTCAGGCAGCGCATCAGGGCCCCAGACTTTAAACCACCACGAATCCGCGTATTCTTCATCCGCCTTGTGCATGGCATGGCGAAAATCCATGGCTTCAATCAAGCTGTCGTTGGTCAACGCATGGCCGCCTTCACCCTCCATCATCGCTGCTGCCACGTCGCATGAAGCAATAATTGAATATTGCGGGCTGGTCGAAGCATGCATCAAATAGGCTTCATTAAAACGGTGGCGGTCAAGCGGCTGCTCCACAGCGTCTTGCACCAAAATTTGAGAGGCTTGCGACAGTGCCGCGAGCAGCTTGTGCGTCGATTGGGTGGCGAATACAGTGGATTTTTGTGTTCGACCTTTATCTCCATTAATCGAATAATAGTTGTCATAAAACGGGTGAAAATACGCATGCGGCATCCATGCTTCGTCAAACATCAAGGTTTGTATTTTGCCATCTAACATCTGTTTGATGGTTTGAGCGTTGTACATCACGCCATCGTAAGTGCATTGGGTCAGTACAAAAAATTTAGGTTGCTGCGTTTTGTCTTTGATAAACGGGTGTTCATTGATTTTGCGCTGGATGGTCTCCATCGAAAATTCAGATTTTGGAATCGGCCCGATGATGCCGAATTTATTGCGCGTTGGCGTGAGAAAAACAGGAATCGCGCCCGTCATGATGATGGCGTGCAGGCTTGATTTGTGACAATTGCGGTCAACAATGACAATGTCGCCAGGGGCGACGTTGGCGTGCCATACCATTTTGTTAGACGTAGACGTGCCGTTGGTGACAAAAAAGCAGTGGTCTGCTTTAAAAATTCGCGCGGCATTGTCTTCTGATTCACGCAAAGGGCCTGTGTGTTGCAACGGTTGTCCCAGTTCTTCTACTGAGTTGCATACATCGGCGCGCAGCATGTTTTCACCAAAAAACTGATGAAAAATTTGACCGACAGGGCTTTTTAAGAAGGCCACACCGCCTGAGTGACCAGGGGCGTGCCAAGAGTAAGATGAGTTTTGCGCGTAGTTGACCAAACGTTTAAAGAAAGGCGTGAATAAGCCATCCAGATAAATATGCGCTTCACGCAAGATATGACGCGCCATGAACTCGTTGGTGTCTTCAAACATGTGAATGAAACCGTGCATCTCGCGCGTGATGTCAATTGGCAAGTGACGCGCGGTGTGGGTGCGACCGTACAAAAAAATTGGAATATCATGATTGCGATAGCGAATTTCTTTAACTAAATTGCGCAAATCGCTGATGGTTTGCGTCGCCATATCGGCAAGTTGCTGTTCGCCATTTTCAGGTTCATCAATCGACACCACAAATGCACACGCACGCGCAGCTTGCTGCGCCAAGCCAACAAAATCACGCGCGTGAGTCATGGCAACGACCTCTGTGCCAAGCGACTCAAAGGCTTCGCCCAGAGCACGCATGCCCGTGCCTGCAATGTTATCGGAGTGATAATCTTTATCAACAATGATGATGGGAAAATTGAATTTCATGATGTGTCTCTTATGGGCTGTTAATATGGGGTGCATCAAATTTCTTGTGAACAACAGATGATAAATAGTTGATAAATAATTACAAAGCGTCAAAAAATACGTTTTACCCAGTCTAACCAATTAGATACGGATTATGCACGCGCTCGCGTCCAAACGTCGAGGTTGGGCCGTGCCCAGGTATAAATTGCACATCGTCCCCTAAGGGCAACAATTTATTTTTAATGCTGTGAATCAAATCCGCATGGTTGCCGCGTGGAAAATCAGTTCGACCAATCGAGTCTTTGAACAACACATCACCGACCCACGCCAGTTTTAAGTCCGCCGAATAAAACACCACATGACCTGGTGTATGCCCTGGGCACAGAATAACCGATAATGTATAGTCCCCAACTTGCACCGTATCGTTGTCGTTCAGCCAGACTGTTGGCGCGAAAGCCTTGGCATGACCGAATCCAAAACGTGCCGATTGTTCCGTTAAGCTGTCCAGCCAAAATGTGTCATCAATGTGCGGGCCAATAATTGGCACGTCGCCCAGTGCGCTCGCCAGCTCGGGGGCGCCCGCGGCATGGTCAAGATGCCCGTGGGTGAGCAGAATTTGGGTGACCGTTGCGCCCGCTTGTTTAATCTGCGCCAAAATTTGCTCAATGTCACCACCAGGGTCAACCACGGCGGCTTCCTTTGTGCGGTCGCAGACGATGAGTGAGCAATTTTGTTGAAACGGCGTGACGGGGATAATAAAAACTTGCATGGCGTTTTAACCAACCTATTTTAAAAACAATGTATACACGGGGTTGTCGGTTTCATCCCAGTAGCGATAACCAAGCGTCGGCAGGAACTTTTTGAAAGAGGCGCGTTCAGCAGGAGGAACTTGAATGCCGACCAGCACGCTGCCAAAATCACCGCCTTGGTTGCGGTATTGGAATAACGAAATATTCCAATGGGGTGATACTGAGGTTAAAAACCCCATCAACACACCCGCGCGTTCAGGAAACTCAAAGCGATAAATCAACTCATTGGTCGCACCTGCGCACGCGCCGCCAATCATATTGCGCACGTGTTGTTTAGCAAGGTCGTTGTGCGACAAATCCGTGTTGGCGAAATTATGTTTGGCGAATTTTTCAGACAGTTTTTCAGATTCGCCATGATGGCTGATGGCGACGCCGACCATGAGGTGCGCGCGTTGCGCATCGTTCATGCGGTAGTTAAATTCGGTCACACTGCGTTGTCCGCCGAGCAGCTCACACAGGCGTTTAAACGAGCCGCGCTCTTCGGGGATGGTGACGGCAAATAACGCTTCACGCGCTTGCCCCGCATCGGCGCGATCCGCAACGTAACGCAAACGGTCAAAATTTGTATTCGCGCCCGAAGCGATGGCAACCACATGCTTGTCTTTCCATTTGTGCAGCTCGGTGTAAGCTTTTAAGCCCGCAATGGCCATTGCGCCCGACGGTTCCAAAATCGAGCGCGTGTCTTGAAACACGTCTTTAATCGCCGTGCTGATGTCATCGGTACTGACACACACATAATCGTCAACATACAGCTTAGCCAAGCGAAAGGTTTCTTTACCGACCAGTTTCACCGCCGTACCATCGGCAAAAATTCCCACGTCTTTTAAAGTCACGCGCTTATTGGCTCTGACAGATTGCAACATGGCATCGGAATCAATGCTCTGCACACCAATGATTTTAATTTCAGGACGAACCGCTTTGACATACGCCGCGATGCCCGCAATAGCACCGCCGCCGCCAATCGGCACAAAAATCGCATCAATCGGCTCAGGATGCTGACGCAAAATTTCCATTGCCATCGTGCCTTGACCTGCGATGACATCAGGGTCATCAAAGGGATGGGCGAAGTTGAGCTTGTATTTTTTTTCTAACTCGATGGCGTGGTTGTAAGCGTCGGTGTATGAGCCGCCGTGTTGCACCACTTCAACATACGAGCCTCCGAAGCGTTTAATGGCCTCGATTTTAATCTGCGGGGAAGTTTCGGGCACAACGATGGTGGCTTTGCATTTGAGTTTAGCGGCTGAAAAAGCCACGCCTTGCGCGTGATTGCCTGCTGAGGCGGTAATCACGCCTTGCTTAAGCTGCGCGGGCGTGAGCTGCGCCATGCGGTTGTAAGCGCCGCGAATTTTGTAAGAAAACACCGCGTGCGCATCTTCGCGTTTTAAAAAGACGTGGTTATGAATTTTCTTCGAGAGTTGCGGCGCAAGCTCCAACGGGGTTTCGTTGGTCACGTCGTACACGCGAGCGGTTAGGATTTTCTTTAAATAGTCAATTTGCGGCATAATGGTGCTCTTGAGTGAGGAGGACTCGGAATTGCCCTTGTTTATAATCCACAAGGGTAACAGGTTCGTGAGAGCGCGACAACCCCAAGAATCAATGAAATATGTAAAAACTGGCTTCTGTCTTGTGCTCTAAAAAGTACTCTTAACGCAAGCCATAGATGATTTAAAAACAATCGCATTTGATTAAGAAAGATATCCATGCCTGAATGGTTAAATACCTTGTTGACGTATTTTGCTTTGCCTGATGTCGGTCTGCCTGCCGTCTTCATCGTGGCCTTTGTCTCGGCGACTTTGCTGCCTATGGCAACTGAACCCGTGCTGTTTGGCTATGTCAAGCTGAACCCCGACCAATTTTGGTTGGCTATTGTGATTGCGACGATTGGCAACACGGCTGGCGGTATGGTGACTTACTGGATGGGGCGCGGTGCTAAAAATGCTTTGGCCAAGCAAAAACCCGTTGTGCATTTAATTTGGTTGCAGCAGCTGGGTGCTCCTGTGCTCTTGCTGTCGTGGGTGCCGCTGATTGGGGATGCCTTGTGCGCAATGGCGGGGTGGTTGAAGTTGCCGTGGCGAGGGGTGTTGTTGTGGATGGGCTTGGGTAAATTCATTCGTTTCGCTGTCGCCACGGCTGTTTTGATGTGGATTCCCGATGGGGTGTGGAAAAGTTTACAAAATATTATCAATTAATCAAAATTAGTTGATGCCTGAGGGAGGGGGGGAAAGCTATAATCTTGAGCTTTGTGGAGAAAAAGTGATGAAGAAGGTTGTATGGGGAATGTTTTGGGCGCTGGTCTGCTTGAGTAAAGTGACTTGGGCAGTCAATGATGCTGCGATTCAGGAGGCGTGGGCAGCAGCGGATAAGGTGGCCCAAAAAGGACCGTTTATCGCTCGTGTTGCGGGTCAAGCAGAGTTAAATATTCCCAAAAACTATTTTTTTGTGCCACAAAAAGAAGCACAGGCTTTAATGAAATCGTTTGGTAATGGCGAGTCACCCGAACTGTACGGCATCATTGTGCCCGCCGATAGCAATGATAATGGCATCTATACTGTTAAGTTTGTGGCCGATGGCTACGTCAAGGATGATGAAGCCAAGGATTTAAAAGCCGATGAGATTTTGGAGCAATACAAAGAAGGTACTGAGCAAGGCAATAAAGAACGCGTGGCCCAAGGCTTTCAAGCGATAGAGGTCTCTGGTTGGGCGCAAAAACCAGTTTATGATGCACAATTGCACCGCTTAACTTGGGCGATGGTTGCTCATGACAAAGGGGCGACAGGGACGGAAAACGATAGTGTCAATTATCAAACACGGTTGCTGGGACGAGAAGGCGTGTTGAGCGTGACGTTGTTGGCGGAGCCTAAATACTTAACCGAGAGTAAGGCGAAAACGGATGAATTGACCGCAGGCTTACATTTTGTAGATGGCAAGCGTTACGAAGACTTTAGTGCCAGCTTAGGCGATAAAGTGGCTGAATACGGTTTGGCGGCTTTGATTACGGGTGCGGTGGCGAAAAAGTTGGGGCTGTTTGCCTTGATTTTGGCTTTTTTAGCCAAGTTCGCCAAACTCGCGTTGGTGGGCGTGCTGGGCGTGTTTCCATTTTTAAAGCGTTTTTTCAAAAAGAAAGATGCGGATGGGGCGACAGCACAAGTGCCTACAACGGATGTCAGTGCAAGCGAAACTGAACCTAAATCAAGCGCACCAATGGAACCTGTTTCAATCAAGCAAATACCCGATGAGTTGAAAGACAGCACCAAAATGTAAAACACAAGCGTATGAACGCGTGTGAATTAAAGTCAGAACAAAAAGCCAAGGTTTACTTTGGCTTTTTGTTTTTGAAGGCGCTCATTTTAAAAGGGTTCGCTTGTGTTGATGGTATTCATTCTTTACACTGGTGGCATCAACGCGACGCATCAGACAAGGCTTAAGGGAAAACCATGAATTTCATCGACTTAGAAACTTTCCGTATAAACAAACGCGCCCAAATCGCCGCAGGGCAGTACGAAGCCCCATTGATTGAAACCATGCAAATTGCCGAAATGATTTTGAATCATCCTCGTGCGCAGTCTAGGGTGTTTTCATCAGACATATTGGACGATGTGTGCATCAAGGCGGGTGAGGCGGCTTGGGCGCAGGTTTCACCCAAACCACCGACGAGCAGCTTAAGTGAAGCCGAGCGGCCGTGGCTCTTTATCGCCACATACATGTACCCCGCAGGCGGTCATACAAAGGTGATGGAAGATTACATCAAACTGGCCAATGGGCGGCCGTGTGTGGTCTTGTTGACTAATTTAGGCAACGGCGACCCCGTTGTTCATCGTGAGCAGTTGTATGTCGATGAAGTCAAACGCCTTGGCGCCCGCGCGGACATCAGCGTGACAGGCGGGGTGTTGGACAAACTGCGCTGGTTGCAAGAAAAAATTGTCACACTGAATCCCGCCAAAACATTTTTATTCAACCATTACTACGATAGCGTCGCGCTCGCAGCGAGCGTCGTTGTACCACGCGGCACGGGGTATTTTTTACATCATGCCGATTATAAATTTTCACTGGGCGTGCAAGCCGCTCATTTAAACCATATTGATTTTCATGCTGCGGGTTTATGCTTGTGCCGAGACAAGCTAAAAGTGCCGAATCAAGTGTACTGGCCGTTATCTGCAACCGATTACGGTGCGCGCACTGCGGATGATTTTTATAAAAACGGTCGTCTCACCACCGCCTCATCGGGCGCGTATCATAAATACACATCGCCTTACCCCTACAGCTACGCGGATTTAATTCCACACATCATCAGTGCCACCGACGGCTGTCACGTTCACATTGGTGAATTGCCCGCAGAAGTGCTGGCGCAGATAGCGTCCAATTTAGCTCAACACGGCATTCCACGCGAACGCCTGATTTATGTGCCCGTTGTCCCGTCGATTTGGCAGGCAATGAGTGCCTATGGCGTGGATGTGTATTTACCCTCATTCCCGACGGGTGGTAATAAAGCGACGATTGAAGTCATGGGCAGTGGCACGCCTGTTGTTTCACATTTGGGTATGGGGCCGTTTCGATTTATTCTGGGCGGTGATTTTGCGGTCTATACCGATGCGTTGCGCTGGAAGCATCCCGATGAGTTATTTGCAGCGTTGCGACAGATGAATTATCTGGAGGTTTTGCAACAGCATCGTCTGGCCGCAAGAGCCAATTATGATTTGAACTACGCCGAACACTTCACCCGTGCCTTAATTCACGACGAGCGTTTAGCGCACGAAGGCTTGCATGAAATTCAAATCGACACGGTCAATCCTGAAGACGTACAGGATTTTATTTTCAACGAGCATTACAAGGTGTGAGCGCTTATTTATCGTATTCTTTTATATCAGCAGCACACGCCAGAAGTGAAAATTTTTGATTTATTGAGGTGTATACAACAACAAATGCAAACATTCAAAATTTGTGTACAAAAGTAATGTAGAATTTAAGTCCGTATTTTTCAAATGCGCTGCTAAACTGCCCGTTAAAACTGAGTCCAGGCTAGGGATGGAATACGACAAGCCTTAAACACCCATCTTCAAATTGGCAGCGCACAAATACACCGTCAATCACCAAAAAAAAGAACCCCTAGGGAGAACCCATGTCAAGCAGCCGCACCATCACCCTCACAGGCCCGAAGCTCCCGGTCACTGCGATGGGCACGCACCTCATTCTATTCCGTGAGCTCGAAGGCAGCGACGGCATCA
>NZ_SNZE01000002.1 GCF_004363775.1 Hydromonas duriensis | reverse complement strand
CCTGCTTATAAAATAAGCAGAATACTTGGATTACCTGGTCAATTTTGAACGCAAATTTATGCCTTTAAATGGTCAGTTTTGAACGAGCAGCAACAGATTGGCGCATCAGTTGTGCGCACATTCAGACCGATAGTGGTTTTTCATCTTACCACGGGGTTGACCGCTCTTTGTTAATCACCTCTGGTGAGGGTGTGATGTTGACCGTGAATCATCAAACGCCGTTTGCATTCACGCCTTGTTCTGCACCTTACTCGTTTACAGGCGAGGATAGGGTTCATGCTCAATTGTTAAATGGTGCGGTTGAGGATTTTAATGTGATGACTCGCCGCAACCGTTGGTTGCATACGCTGGAAAGACAGTGTATTCAAGGCAGTTGTCACGTGTTTAATCATGCCGATGTGCTGCTCATTTATCACGCTCGAGGGGGAGAGTTGGTGTGTGATGATGGGGTGGCGCAGCACACCGTGCTCAAGGGTGAATTGCTTGTGTCCTCCGCGCTCGAACTGCAATTACAAACCAGCTCAGGTTCAGATTCAGATATTTATATTGTTCGTCTTCAACGCCAAATTATTTAATAAAAAAAGGAGCTTTATATGCCTTTAATACCAACTCATGAGTGGGACTGTTTATGGCTTAATGTCCATTTGGCAACGATGAAAGGCGAGTCTTATGGCGAAATTCGTGATGCCGCTATTGCGATAAAAGATAAAAAAATTGCATGGTTAGGCGCTCAATCGGATTTGCCCGATACCGTTGAGCTCAAGCGCAAATGCGCACAGATTCTGAATGGCAAAGGCCTGTGGGTCACGCCGGGTCTGATTGATTGTCACACGCATATTGTGTATGCAGGCAATCGCAGCCACGAATTTGAGGCACGCTTGAATGGCGCGTCATACGAAGACATTGCTCAAGCGGGTGGTGGCATTTTATCGACAGTCAACGCCACGCGAGACGCAACTTTTGACGAGCTGCTCAATGCTTCTTTGCCACGCATCAAACGACTACTCGCCGAAGGCGTGACCACCTTAGAAATCAAGTCAGGTTACGGTTTGACGATTGAATCCGAAGCCAATATTCTTCGGGTTGCTCGGCATATTGATGCCCACTATCCAGTCAATGTACGCACCACTTTTTTGGGCGCGCATGCCATACCACCCGAATACAAGGGGCGCGCGGATGATTACATCACTTTTATTTGTGAAGATATGCTCCCCGCTTTGCATGCCGAAGGTTTAGTGGACGCAGTGGATGCGTTTTGTGAGCGCATTGGCTTTTCAGCGGCGCAAACTGAACGTGTATTTAAAGCCGCAACACAATTGGGCTTACCCGTTAAGTTGCATGCAGAGCAGTTATCAAATCAAGAAGGCGCGGCTCTCGTGGCGCGTTATAAAGGCTTATCAGCCGACCACTTGGAATACCTGAGCGATGATGGCATCCGTGCGATGGCAGAGCAGGACGTGACAGCGGTGCTTTTGCCAGGGGCGTATTACTTCTTGCGGGAAACACAACTGCCTCCTATCCAAGCCTTGCGCGATGCAGGCGTATCCATCGCCGTAGCGACCGACTGCAATCCTGGTACATCGCCCATGACTTCAATTCTATTGGCGATGAATATGGCATGCACATTGTTCAAATTGACACCGCAAGAGGCTTTAGCGGGTGTCACCATCAATGCCGCTAAAGCCCTGGGCATGCAAGATCAAGTCGGCTCATTGGAGGTTGGAAAAGCGGCAGATTTTACTTTTTGGGACATCGACCGTCCTGCCGATTTGGCATACGCAATGGGGCAAAACGCTTGCGTACAGGTCATTAAAACGGGCTTACAGATTGTTGAGTGAGTTTTAAGAGGGACTCTGGATAAAAAATGGCGCCTCAGCATTCAACATGGCTAAGAAGAGGGGCATCAATAAAGAAAAAACAGTAAAGATGTGGTTGGCTTTACATCGGTTGATATCTCTTATATAATAAGAGGCTGTCTCTTGTTTGTTTTGGGACAAATACCGCATTGGTAGCCATAAGGGTGTTGAGGGCGAAACGATGGTGGACGTGTTAGATGCTTGTGTAAAGTGGATTTGTGAAAATCAGGTCAACGAATATCAAAATCAACATGGCGGAGCAAATCGCTTCATTCATCTCGCTTAAAACGACAGTGCTTACCAATGTTAGAAATCAACCCTTTTAAGAATTAAAGGTAAATTATGTTAGTCACTATGCGTGAAATGCTCGAGGCGGGTTGCCACTTTGGTCACCAAACCCGTTTTTGGAATCCAAAAATGGCACCGTTTATTTACGGTCATCGCAACAAAATCCATATCATTAACCTCGAAAAAACTGTTGTGATGTACAACGAGGCTGCTGAAGTGGTTAAAAAAATCGCAGCACGTCGTGGCACGATTTTGTTTGTTGGTACTAAACGCCAAGCACGAGATATCATGGCCGAAGAGGCAACGCGTGCGGGTATGCCATACGTTAACCAACGCTGGTTGGGTGGTACTTTGACCAACTTCAAAACGGTCAAAACCTCTATCAAACGTTTGAAAGACATGGAAGCCGCAATTGAGTCTGGTGAAGCAGACAAAATGATTAAAAAAGAAGCGTTGTTGTTCAAACGTGAATTGGATAAATTGCAAAAGTCTATCGGCGGTATCAAAGATATGGCGGGTGTTCCTGATGCCATTTTCATCGTTGACATCGGTTATCACAAAGGTGCTTTGCTTGAAGCGAAAAACTTGGGTATCCCAGTGATTTCAGTTGTTGATACCAACCATGACCCTAAAGGTGTGGACTTCGTTATTCCAGGTAACGACGACTCAGCACGCGCGGTTCGTTTGTACGCTCGTGGTATGGCCGATGCGATTCTCGAAGGTCGTGCGAATGCTTTGAACGAAGTGGTTGAAGCGGCTAAAGAAGCAGCTGAACCAGAAGAGTTTGTTGAAGAATTGGCTGACGAATCTACGGATGCTTAATCATCGATAGATGATGGTTTAAAAAAGGGGCAGTCAGTGCCCCTTTTTCAAGAGAATACAAAAAAGGTGATTTGATGTTGAAGTTAAATCACCGCAATTGAACTCAAAGAATCTAAATTGATTTTTTGATAAACGAATGGAGTTGAAAATGACAGCAATCACTGCAGGCATGGTGTCAGAGTTACGTGGTAAAACTGATGCGCCGATGATGGAATGCAAAAAAGCCTTGGTCGAAGCCGAAGGCAATATGGAACGTGCGGAAGAAATTTTACGTGTGAAATTGGGTAGCAAAGCAGGCAAAGCGTCATCACGTATTGCTGCTGAAGGTGTGGTCGTGGTTTATACCAATGGCACAAAAGGCGCAATGGTCGAGGTGAACTCTGAGACTGACTTCGTCGCTAAAAATGATGAGTTTTTGGCGTTGGCAAATGGTTGCGCTAAATTGGTCGCAGAACATAACCCTGCTGATGTCGAAGCCTTATCTGCTTTAGACTTGGATGGTAAAACAGTTGAACAAACACGCGCTGATTTGATTGGTAAAATTGGCGAAAACATGACGATTCGTCGTTTTGTTCGTTTTGACAGTGACAATAGCTTGGTATCGTATTTGCACGGTGCAAAAATCGGTGTTGTGGTGCAATACAAAGGTGATGAAGTTGCCGCTAAAGATGTGGCGATGCACATTGCTGCGATGAAACCTGTTGCCTTATCGGCAGCAGATGTACCTGCCAAATTGATTGAAACTGAACGCAAAGTTGCAGCTGAAAAAGCAGCTGAATCAGGTAAACCAGCTGATATCGCAGCGAAAATGGTTGAAGGTTCTGTTCAAAAATTCTTGAAAGAAGTGTCTTTGTTTGACCAACCTTTCGTGAAAAATGATAAAGAAACTGTAGCGGCAATGTTGAAATCAAAAGCGACAGAAGTTGCAGGCTTTACGATGTTCATCGTAGGTGAAGGCATTGAGAAAAAAGTCGATGACTTTGCTGCAGAAGTGGCGGCACAAGTCGCTGCTGCAAAAGCTTAATCGTTTTTGAATAAAAGCGGGCGATGCCCGCTTTTATTTTGCTTAAAATTTGAGAGTTATTTTTAAAAGTGTTTTGTTACACATGTTGTGGATGAGAAATTTTTAATAATAACGACTGGAGTCCCAATAGGTCATATGCGTTTTTTAGGCAACATTCTGTCGCAAAGGATGTGAGTTAATACCCAAAGGGGTGTATCCTAAAAACCCATTGGCTTTAAAGAGATGCTTCGTCCTTTTTTAATTTTATTTTAGATATCAAGGAGATGAATATGGCCGCTTATAAACGCGTGTTGCTAAAATTGTCAGGTGAGGCGTTAATGGGGGATGATGCTTTTGGTATCAATCCCAAAACCATTGAACGCATGGTGGCTGAGATTAAAGAAATTGCGGACATGGGTGTGCAAATTGCGATTGTAATTGGCGGTGGTAATATTTTTCGTGGAATGACGGGCGGTGCGGCGGGCATGGATCGTGCAACGGCTGATTATATGGGCATGATGGCGACGATTATGAATGCCTTGGCATTACAAGATGCAATGAAACAGGCGGGGGTTGAAGCACGCGTTCAATCTGCTTTACGCATCGACCAAGTTGTTGAGCCGTATATTCGGCCACGCGCGATGCGTCACCTTGAGGAAGGCAAAATTGTTATTTTTGCCGCAGGCACGGGCAACCCATTTTTTACGACCGATACGGCTGCCGCGTTACGTGGGGTGGAGATTGGTGCAGAAGTGGTGCTTAAAGCGACTAAGGTCGATGGCATTTATAGCGCAGACCCCAAAAAAGATGTCAATGCGACACGTTATACGACCGTTAGTTTCGACGAAGCGATTAGCAAAGACTTAAAGGTCATGGATGCGACTGCTTTTGCTTTGTGCCGCGACCAAAAAATGCCCATTCGTGTTTTTTCTATTGTTAAAGAAGGTGCATTGAAACGGATTGTTCAAGGCTCAGATGAAGGTACTTTAGTTCATTTGTAATCGTGCGCGAACACTCATCAAAAAGGCGGCCTTTACCGCCTTTTTGTTTGATGGCGCAGGTTTTTTCAGTTGGTTGAAATGATGGCATCGAATGTGCAAGTTAAACCAGTGGTCTATGAGCGTTTTATATTTTGGAGAGGATATGGACGTCAAAATTGAATCAAGTTGGAAAGAAGCGTTGGCGGAGGAGTTTAAAAAAACATATTTTGCAAAAATTAAGACGGCTTTATTACAAGCCCGTGAAGAAGGGCGTGATGTGTATCCACGTGGTGGCTTAATTTTTAATGCGTTTAATTCGACGCCGTTATCAGAGGTTAAGGTGGTGATTTTGGGACAAGACCCTTATCATCAGCCTGGGCAGGCGATGGGGCTGTCTTTTAGTGTTCCACCTGAAGTTAAAATTCCAGCCTCACTGAGGAACGTTTATAAAGAACTTGCTGCAACAGTGGACGGCTTCGTTGTGCCTAAACATGGGGATTTGTCAAAATGGGCGGCACAGGGCGTGTTGATGTTGAATGCCTCTTTGACGGTAGAGCGTGATAAAGCGGGCAGTCATGCCGCAATTGGTTGGCAAGATTTTACCGATGCGGTCATTGACGTGGTGTCTCATCAATGTGAAGGCGTTGTGTTTTTGTTATGGGGTAATTTTGCTAAGAAAAAAGCAGAACGAGTGGACGCTTCCCGCCATCATGTTTTAACCGCTGTTCATCCATCGCCGTTGGCGGGCAATGGTTTTTTAGGCTGTAATCATTTTATACTGACGAATCAGTTGTTACAGGCTCAAAATAAAACGCCGATTGATTGGCAAGTATAAATCTTTGCTTTATTCAACTTAGTTTTGCACAGGTTTGCGTAGGTTTATGCGCCCCTTTTGTTTATAATAACGAGATTGAACGCCACCTCATTTCTAATTTTTTATCTTTGGATAGTCCATGAAATATATTTCAACACGCGGTCATGCCGCCAACGAGCAGTTTTGTGATATTTTGCTAGGCGGATTGGCGCCTGACGGTGGTTTGTACTTGCCAGAAGTGTACCCGCAAGTCTCTGCGACCGAGCTGGCTGCATGGCGTCATTTATCGTATGCGGAGTTGGCTTTTGCGGTGTTGAGTAAATACTGTACGGATATTTTGCCTGAAGAGCTGGCGCCGTTAGTCTCATCGACATATTCGCCACAGGCTTTTGCTCATGTGCGCGCTGGACAATGGATTGAGGACATCACGCCTTTAACCAAGCTTGGTGTAGAAAAAGGCGCGCCATTGTCTTTACTGTCTTTGTCGAATGGTCCAACTTTGGCTTTTAAAGACATGGCGATGCAACTGCTGGGTCAACTATTTGAATATGTGCTCAAGCGACGTGGACAGCGTTTAAATATTTTGGGTGCGACATCGGGTGATACGGGAAGTGCTGCCGAATATGCGATGCGTGGTAAAAAAGGCATCAACGTATTCATGCTTTCTCCCAAAGGCAAAATGAGTGCTTTTCAAACGGCACAAATGTTTTCGTTGATGGACGACAATATTTTTAATATCGCCATCGAAGGTGTGTTTGATGATTGCCAAGACATTGTTAAAGCCGTATCGAATGACCATGCCTTTAAAGCGGCACATAGCATTGGCACTGTTAATTCAATCAACTGGGCGCGCGTGATTGCACAGGTGGTTTATTATTTCAAAGGTTATTTTGCCGCGACAAAGAGTAATGACGAAAAAGTGTCATTCACCGTACCATCGGGTAATTTTGGTAATGTGTGCGCGGGTCATATTGCTCGTCAAATGGGGTTGCCGATTCACAAACTGGTGGTCGCCACTAATGAGAATAATGTCTTGGATGAGTTTTTTAAAACAGGCGTGTATCGAGTTCGTACCTCAGAAAACACCCATCATACATCCAGCCCGTCAATGGATATTTCAAAGGCCTCCAACTTTGAACGTTTCATCTTTGATTTAATGGGGCGTGATGCTGTTAAAACAGCTGCGTTATTTAAGCAAGTTGAACAAGAAGGCTTTTTTGATATTTCGGCAACTCCAGAGTTCGTCAGTATTGAAGAAAAATATGGTTTTGTCTCGGGTAGAAGCACGCATAAACAACGCTTACAAGCCATTCGAGAAGTCTTTAAGGATTACAAACAAATCATTGACCCACACACTGCCGATGGTGTGTATGTTGCATTCCAGTATTTAGAGAAAGGCATGCCCATGGTGGTGCTTGAAACGGCACAGGCGGCCAAGTTTGAGCAAACCATTCATGAGGCTTTGAACTTGCCGACGCCGCGTCCAGATGCATATGTTGATATTGAAAAACGTCCGCAACGCTTCGAAAGCATGACCGCGAATGTGGATTTAGTCAAAGCGTATATTAATAAAAATGTGAATCCTTGACGTCTTGATCTTTGAATGTATAAAAAACCACCGTTTGAGGTGGTTTTTTTATAAAGGCATCGGATTTACAAAGGCGTTAGAGGCTGCAAAGGTCGCCAGTCTCCTGAATATAAAATTTCTGACGGTGCAAATTTTGATTTATAGGCCATTTTTTGTGAGTCCTCAATCCAATAGCCCAAATACAGGTAACTCAAGCCCAGACGCTTTGCCCAATCAATTTGCCATAACACATTAAACGTGCCGAGCCCGCTATATGTTGGGTCTGTTTCAAAAAACGTATACACGGCAGATAACGCAGAAGCGGTTCGGTCAATCGCACTGACCATCACCAACCGATGATTTGCTTCAGGGTCGCGAAACTCAACCAAGACACTGTTGACTTGGCTCTTCAATAAAAACTCTTGGTATTGCTCTTCGTTATTTTGCGTTATCTGATGCGGTTCAGAGTGACGGTCGTGTTGGTAGCGTTGATACAAATCGAAGTGTTCACGTGAAAACTTCAACTCGTGTACATCAGTGATGAGTTTAGCCCATTGTTTCTTTGCTCGGCGTTGGCTGCGGTTAGGGGCAAATTGCTCTACAGGGATGCGTAAAGATTGACAGGCGTTGCAGTCCTTACACTTGGAACGATACACAAATAAACCACTGCGTCTAAAGCCTTGGTCGAGTAAAGATTGATAATTGTGTGCGTTAACAGTGTTGGCCGATGCGACTACTTGTGAGCGCGCAAAACGCTCAGGCAAATAACTGCAAGGATATTCATCCGTTTCATAAAGTTGTATTTGAGAAAAATATTGGTGGTCGTTGGTGTTCAAAATGTACCCGTTAATTCTATCGATGTTTATTGATGCTTGTTGTGTATTAATGTTGATAAAAGCTCAGTAAATTGGTGTGTGCGCTCATGGTCTCCCAGTCGGGGGAGGCGGCTTGCATCAGTTGCGCGGAGCGTTCAAAGAACAGCGCGCGCGAAATTGGAGCGCCTCCCAATCGTGTGAGGTGTTCGGTTTGTTGTTGACAATCCATCATCTCAAATCCCGCTTGTTGCAAATATTCAACCCAACATGCCAAGGCGACTTTAGAGCCATCGGTTATATGGGTAAACATCGACTCGCCAAAAAACATGCGCCCAAGCAATACGCCGTACAATCCCGCAACCAGCGTATCGTGTTGCCACACTTCAATGCTGACTGCCTGTTTTTGGTGGTGTAAATCAATATAGGCTTGCGCCAGCTCGGGTGTAATCCACGTGCCCTCTTGTCCCAAACGCGCAGTTTCAGCGCATGCTGTAATAACAGCCTCGAAAGCGCGGTTGATGGTGACGCGCATGCCCAAGTTCGATTGACGAGCCCACTGTTTTAGGCGTTTTTTTAACGAAATGGAGTATTTAAAGTCCTTGAGTTGCAGCACCATTCGTGGGTTTGGGCTGTGCCATAGAACGGGTTCGCCACTGCTGTACCAAGGAAATAAACCACTTTGATAAGCGACATTGACCCACTCCGCACTGATGCAGGTGCTGACAGCGAAAATATCGTGCACATTGGGCGCGCCGTTTAAAATCGCGCTGTGGTCAGGTAAATCATTCGGTGAGCGTATAAACGGTATCATGGCAGGCATGGTCATCTCGTCGTTACATGCTATCTAAAGTGCGCACATGGTGGCGGGTCACAAACTCCCCGCGTGCGACATCGGCCAAAAATGCTTGTAAGGTGATGCGCACGCTATTGAACGCAATGTCATCCCACGGAATTTCATCAAGAGCGAATAGCGCGACTTCAAGGGTCTCGTGTCCAGCACCGAAATCGCCTTCTTGCAAGTTGGCACGGAAAAATACATGAGTTTGCCCAATGTGCGGAATGTCCACCAAGCTATACACGGGCTCAATCACTTCAACAGTTGCAAGGGCTTCTTCTAAAGTCTCGCGTGCCGCACCTTGCGCCAAGCCCTCCCCACACTCCATGAAACCCGCAGGCAAGGTCCACATCGCATAACCTGGCTCAATTCCACGTTTGCACAGTAAAATTTTATCGCCTAAGACAGGAATAGTCCCGACCACGGTTTTTGGATTGTCATAATGTATGTGTTGACATACAGGACAGACGGCACGCAGACGGCTATCATCTGGTGGAATTCGTTGCTCGGTGGCGGTGCCACATTGGGAGCAAAACAAAACGGTGGGCGGCGAAGGGTAGGGGATCGTCATGGTCAAAAAAGAGTAAAAAGTCGGCGTCCATTGTGCCATAGCCAATGATGCTTTGTGTAATAATGCCGTACAGTTTTTAAGAAATTTGATATGAAAAAACTCAATTTAAACTCACGTTTGGGTTGGCTTTAACTCATTTATGAAAGAAAGAATATGCCTCTCGATTTAGATATGGCTGAACTGCTGAATCGCCTTGAACGCGCCAAAGCACCTGAGTATCCCGAGATGGGCGCCATACTTGCTCGTCAATTTGTAGACACCAATCTCCCCGTCATAGATGTGCGCCCCCAATCTGTTCATGCAGTCAAAGAGATTCAAGTTGATGGTTGGCAAGGGGCGACGTTGAATGCTCGATTATATTTGCCCTCCGAGCCGATTTGGGCGAAGCCAATGCCCGTATTGTTGTGGTTTCATGGCGGAGGATTTACCATTGGTTCTTTAGATAGCTATGATGCAGTCTGTCGCACATTGTGTGCGGGGGCCGAAATGGCGGTGTTGTCTGTGGATTATCGTCTTGCGCCTGAGCATAAATTTCCAACGGCGGCGATGGATGCGTTTGCCGCTTATCAATGGCTACTGACCCATGCATCGGATTACGCCTTAGATGCACAGCGCATCATTATCGGCGGTGACAGCGCGGGTGGTACCTTAAGCGCGGTGACTTGCTTGCAGGCGCGAGATGCGGGTTTACCGCAGCCTGTATTGCAATTGTTGATTTATCCAGGAACATGCGGTTTTGGCGAAACAGCGGCTTACAAGCGATTTGGTGTCGGCTTTCGATTGACTCAGCGTGTCATTGATTGGTTCTTTGAGCAATATCTCAACAGCGAAGATGACCGCAGAGACTTTCGTTTTGCGCCTCTTTATGCCGAGAATCATGCGGATTTAGCACCCGCATGGATTGCCATTGCAGAATATGACCCGTTAGCTGATGATGGTCGTTTGTATGCGGATAAACTCAATGCAGCGGGTACTCCCGCTGAGTTGGTTCAGTACGATGGTGTCATTCACGGCTTTTTAAATTTTGGCGGTGTATTGAAGCGTCCTCATGAATTACATCAAGGCATGATGGCTGCGATGCGAACAAGCACACACACTTAACGAACCTAACCCCAAAAAAAGCGAGCTTGTGAAGCTCGCTTTTTTGTATTTATAGCTCGTCCGAATCTTCGTTATCTAGTTCGGTGTTATCGGCACTTGCCGCCATGGCTTTGCCTTCCAGTACTTCTTTAATCACCTGAAATAACTCTCGGAAAGATTTGGGCGGTTTTTGCAACTCAGCTTCTTTGCGGGCGTTACGCACCAAGGCGCGGATGTGTTGAACATCTGCGTGGGGGTAGTCGCTGAAAAAGCGAGTTAAAGCCTCGTTTTTTTCTATAATTTGCAGGCGTAAGCGTTCAATGCGATGTAATTTAGCCGTGGCTTCGGCATTGACGCCGTTGAACTGGTCGAGCTTGGCTTGAATCGGCTCAACATCCTCATCGCGCATGACTTTGCCGATGTATTGCATTTGGCGGCGGCAGGCACCATGAGAGTTTAGACGCTTGTATTCTTTAATGGCTTCGCGTAGTTTGTCAGACATGGGCACTTGTGCAAGCTGGTCTTTAGAGAGGTCGGTCAAGGCCTCGCCAATTTTTTGTAGTGCCAACATTTCGGCTTTGCGTGCGGTTTTGCTGATGCCATCACGCTCGCGGGAGCCATCAACGATGTAGTGTGTTTCGGTCATGTTATTGAGCGACATTGTCGCGTGTCAAAATAATTTAAAAGCGGTATCATGACGGACACATTAAAAAATATACATACAGTTGCGACAAAAATTTTTTGTCGCCTTTTTTAAAGGAAAGTCATGTCGGTAAAGTTCGATTATACACACAAGCAGCTTGAAACACTGGCTCAACTGGCGTTAGACAGCGCGAAAAAAATGGGCGGTACAGCGGCGGCGGTTGAGGTGTCTGAATCTAATGGTTTGTCGGTCAGTACACGCAATTGCGAGGTGGAAACGGTCGAACACAATCGTGACAAAAGCCTAGGAATTACGGTGTATTTAGGCTCGCGCCGAGGGCATTCATCCACTTCGGACTTTTCGGATAATGCTGTTGTCAGTGCGGTGAGTGCGGCTTTTGACATTGCCAAATATACGGCTGAAGATGCTTTTGCAGGATTGCCAGCGAAAAAATATTTGGTGGCTAAACAAGTGGCCAAGCAAGATTTGGATTTGTTTCATCCTTGGGATGTATCCACTGCGGATGCGATTGCGTTGGCGCAACGCGCAGAACGTGCGGCTTTTGCAGAGTCCAAGTTGATAAAAAATACAGAAGGCGCAAGTGTGAACACCAGCCAAGGTCATTTTGTGGCGGCGGCGACCAATGGTTTTATGGGTGGATTCGCGTACTCGCGCCACAGCATGGGCGCGATGCCCATTGCGCAAAAAGGTCGTTTTATGGAGCGTGATGCGTGGTTTACCTCCAATCGCGTGCCTGAAAAGTTGTCCTCGCCTGAAGCGGTTGGCGCGTATGCGGCGGCTCGAGCGGCTTCACGCTTGGGGGCTAAAAAAATCAGCAGCCGAACTTGTCCTGTTTTATTTGATGCGCCGTTGGCGTGTGGTTTAGTCGGTAATTTGGCTCAAGCCATCAGTGGCGGTGCTTTGTATCGTAAAACCAGTTTTTTGTTGGATGGCTTAGGCAAGCGAATTTTCCCCAAGCACATTGATGTGCTGGATGACCCATTTGTGCCACAGGGCATGGGCAGTAGCTATTTTGACGATGAAGGTGTGGCGACACAGCGGCGCATGTTGGTTGACAAAGGGGTGTTGCAAGGTTATTTGCTCTCCATGTACACCGCACGCAAGCTGAACATGACCCCAACGGGCAATGCCAGCGGTTCGCATAATTTACGTTTGTCCAGTCGGAAAACGCGCGCGAAGGATGATTTGGCGGCAATGTTGGCCAAAATGGGCACTGGGTTGTTTGTGACCGAGTTGCTTGGTTCGGGTGTCAACTATGTCACGGGCGATTATTCGCGTGGTGTGTGCGGCTTTTGGGTCGAAGGGGGCGTGATTGCCTATCCCGTGCAAGAAATCACCATTGCAGGTAACTTAAAAGACATGTTTAAAGGCATTGTTGCAATAGGGGCGGATGAGTTGGTACGCGGTACAAAGCAAACGGGTTCGATTTTAATTGACGCAATGACCATCGCAGGTTAAAGAGAAATAGTTTTTGTCATTCCTTTTTTAAAGTTGATGTGGCACAATGCTTTTCGTCAACTTCTGGTTGAGTAAAAAGGCAGAACAGTGCCAAAAAAATACAATTTTAATTAGTGAGGAGAAGTCATGGAACGTCGTTCGTTTTTAAAAAAAGCAGGTGTGGTGGCAGGTACGAGTGCCTTGGCTGCATGTACCGCAGCTGTAGACAAAGTGGCAGCAGGGGGGGCAGGCGGTAAAGTTGAATGGACTTTGGCTTCGAGTTTTCCTAAAAATTTAGATACGATTTTTGGTGCTGCGGATGTTTTTGCTAAACGTGTAGCAGAGTTGTCCAATGGTAATTTTATTATCAACGTAAAAGCTGCGGGCGAAATTGTCCCAGGCCCTGAGGTGCTCAATGCGGTTCAAAATAAGACCGTACAAATTGGTCACACGGCGTCGTATTATTTCTTTGGTAAGGACGCTACGTTTGCATTTGATACAGCCGTCCCTTTTGGCATGACCTCGCGTCAACATACCGCTTGGATGTTGCATGGCGGTGGCATGGAATTGATGCGCGATTTTTTCAAGCAGTATAACGTGGTTAATTTCTTGGGTGGCAATACGGGTACGCAAATGGGCGGTTGGTACAAAAAAGAAATTAAAACCGTTGAGGACCTCAAAGGCTTGAAACTTCGTATAGGCGGATTTGCAGGTAAAGTCATGGCCAAAATGGGCGTGGTGCCACAACAAATTCCAGGTGGTGAAATTTACACCGCATTGGAAAAAGGCACGATTGATGGTGCGGAGTGGGTAGGGCCATACGACGATGAGAAACTGGGCTTTTATAAAGTTGCGCCCAATTATTATTATCCAGGCTGGTGGGAAGGTGGCGCGAGTTTATCGTTCTATGTGAATCAGGAAGAGTACGCCAAGCTTTCAGATAATTATAAAGCCATCATTGCTGCCGCCAGCATGGAGGCTCACACAGACATGCAAGCCAAATATGACGCGAAAAACCCAGGTGCATTGGCAAACTTGATTAATAACGGTGCTAAATTGCAAGCCTTCCCCAAGGAAGTGATGGAAGCCGCATTTAAAGCGACCAAAGAAGTATTTGCTGAAGAGGCTGCGAGCAATGCCAACTTTAAGAAAATTTTAGATAACTGGTTGGCGTTTCGTCACAATGAGGCTCAATGGTTTGGTCTGGCTGAAAAATCGTATTCTGAATTTATGACGACGAACCCTTGGAAACCTGGTGCTTAATTGAGCAAACTGTACAATTTTTAGCCAATAAAAACCGCTTCGATATGAAGCGGTTTTTACTTTGGTAATGCTATGCAAAAATCACATTGAAAGTTCGCATGCTAAGGTGACCGCGATAAACAATGTACAAAGAATGAGCATTCTGTATTGTTGAGTTCGAGTTGCTTGATAATCATAATAAAAGCTTTTGCGGTCGCTCAGTCCGCGTGCTCGTAAGCTCATGGCTCCGCGTTGCGCGTGACGAAGGGCAAACACCAGTAGAGGTAGCCATTGTAAAAACCGTTGTCGCCAATTTAAACCGCGCAACCGTGCGTTGAGTGATATGCGACGTACTTCTGCACGCATCAAATCAATCGAGCCCACGCCAACCATTGTGGCATAGGCAATTTGCATGCTCAACCAGCCTTTTTGTAGTAGGCACGTGATGACATCGCGCATATTAATCATCTTGGATGAGAGCAATGCGACCCAAGTCATGGCCCAGACTTTTAAGGCAATTTGGTTCGCTTGTTGCAAAGCCTCGGTCTGAGTGCTGTCCTCGGTGTGAAAAAAAACGTTGAGCAGCCAAATTGAAATAGACAAGCCAAAGGCGATACACAATGCTTTGAAAGCAAATTGGATGCGAACACCTTGTAATAAAGCCGTTACACAAATAACCGCTGCCCATGCAATGACGGTGTACCACTTAAAAGGCAGTGCAACCGCAACAAAAAATGCAAACAGTACAAACCATAAATGCAGGTCATGGAAACGTTTATCAAGGATGGGGGCAGGGGCTTTATTCATGAGTGTGTGGCTTGAGTGGCAGACACCCGCAACTCTCCAGCGGCAATGGTCCACACATAATCTGCGATGGCGTGCTGTAAATCCACATCATGCGTGATGACAATGATGGCGTGTCCAGCCTGTTTAAGGTCAAGTATCAATCGAGTGATGCGCAAGGCGTTGACCGCATCTTGTCCGAAGGTGGGCTCATCCAATAAAATCAAAGGCTTACCTTGTAAGCAAGGATAAAGTAGGGTGAGGCGTCGTTTTTGCCCTTCAGACAACTGGTGTGGTGAACGATGGGCGGTATCAGGCAAGCCAATCTGTGCCAAAGTGGTTTCAAGCTCACTAATGCCGAATTGCGTTAAGTCCTCCGCGATGGTATCGAAATAAAAATGACTGTCGGGATGCTGAAATACATAAGCCATGTGTTCAGAGGGTTTTTTTTGCAACTCGCCACTGACGGTTAGTTCAAATTGCCCTGAAAGTGGCTTGTGCATATTCGCTAAAGTGTTGAACAGGGTAGATTTGCCCGTGCCATTCTCGCCCATGAGCACTGCACATTCGCCGTTGCTCAAAGTAAAATCAGCAGAGAATAACGGCTTGTTTTTATAGCCGATTTTGAGATGCTTGCCCCTAAGGGTAAAAGTCGGTGTTATTTTATTGAGAGGCCAAGATGAATTGAGTTTTTGTGTTTCTTGATTCAACTCGTCTTGTTGTAAAGATAAATAATTCGCCACCGACATTTCGCTTAACCGACCTTGCGCATCGATATACCAGCATATGTCCGCAAAATCGGCTGCGTGCGGATGATGGTCGATTAAGACGATGCCAACGGTGTTTTTCAAGGCTTTGAGCGTGAGATAAAACTCATCACGGATTTTAGGATTCAGAAAGGCCGTGGGTTCGTCCAATAACAGCCATTCAGGTTGAGCCGCCAGTTGAGAGGCCAACAATAAGCGCTGTGCCAGCCCGTGAGACAACTGCGATGTGGGCGAAAATTCATGCTCGGATAAACCAAACTGTGCCAACCAATGGCGAGTATGGTGCATCTTCTCGACCGCATCTTGATTGTTTTCGAGGGTGAAAAAAAATTCTTCACCAACGCGCTCATGCACAATTTGTGAGGCGGGGTTTTGCGCCATAAACATTGCATGTTTAAATACTGCAGGCTCGTTTCCTGTGATGCGACCAGACAAAAACTCGGGATAAAACCCCTTGAGTAAATGCAAAAAAGTCGACTTACCACTGCCACTCGCACCGACCAACCAAATGACTTGGCGCGGTTTGAAGAGCAATGGATGCGAAAGAGATACGCCCGCAGAGCTGCGGGCGTAAGTGAAATCGAAGGGGGAAAGCTGTAAGGTCATCAATTGGCTTGTTTAGCGATAAGGAAGTTATCCAGCAGCCCCGTTTTGAGCAAACGATTTGATAAATAACGACTCAAAAAAGCCCCTAATACAACGGCTGAGATCATAAACGACATGACTTGGATAAAATTTAATCCGATAGATAAACTTGAATACTGATTGATTAAATAATCGTAGCTGTAGCTGAAAAAAGCAGAGACGGCGGCTGCCAATGACAGCACGGACAAGTTCCACACTTTATAGGCGAAAATTAAAAAGACCAACTCAGCACCGACACCTTGAACGACACCGTAAATCACCGCCGACATGCCCCATTGAGTGATGAGTGCTTCAACAAAAGCAGCGATGATAGACGCAAACAGTGCAATACTAGGTTTACGAATTAAATCCGATAAAAAAACTGAAGCCAGAATCCACAACCCCGAAGTGAGGTACTTCAGACCGAGGGGTTTTAAGAATGGTTTAGTGAAATCGTAAACCAAAGTCCAAGCCCAGTATGCAACGCCCAAAGCGGCCGCAATCACCGCAGCGGTAATCCATTCTTGTAAAGTAATAGAACGAAACAGTTGCAGAATACTCGTTTTGTTTTGTGAAGGGGAAATAGCAGGGGATGTCATGTGATGTCCTTTCCTACGCAGGGATTATCCTGAATCAGGTTTAAGCGGTGTTTTCTCAGCCCAATTTGAAACTCATTGAGCACCCGCAGGTTGGTGAAGTCAATATCTTAGAGGCTTTGCAGCGGATTGTAAAGCGGTTTGTTTTTGTGGGGTGATGTTGAAGATGTTTAAAACCGTTCTACAAAAAATGTTACAGTTCTACAAAATATTTTTAGCGAATTGGATTTACCAGCTTGCCGACGCGATTTTTGACTTAGTGTTTTGTCATTTTTCACTCTGGTGCCCATGTTGTTCTTGGGCGGCTTTTATGCAAGGATTGGTTCTATCAACCACTTTCGCCCACAATCTACGCCCAGCTTTGGCATTTACACATCCGCTGGAGTGCTTGGCTCGGCAAATTACTTTTTTATCGTTCGTCGCAACAACTAATGGAATTACTGGGCAAAGCCTTTGAACGTGTCCCAACACGCATCATGAAAAAACGGTTGCAATCGGTTATCCATGAGGACAGCAGGTCTTTTTTACCTCGCATCAACGCACCGACGCTTATTTTGCAAGGCCGTCATGATTATTTGGTATCAAAAACCGCTGGAAGCACTCTCGCGAGAATGATTAAAGACAGCACGTCCCAAATGCTCGACGGAGGGCACGGCCTGCTTCAAGAGAGCCCTGAAGCCGCAGCCAATTTCATCATCCAATTTATTGAAAACCATCATCACCAACGATAATGCCCCACCATTTTATAAGAGAATAAAACATCTTCTTCTTGAGTCCCTAAACCGATGTTGTGGATAATAAGAGGCACGCCATCGCGTGATTTTTTATCTGAAACGATTCCAATATGCGGCAAGTTTTTGTCACCCACACGCCAAGTCACCCAATCACCCGCCTGAAAATCCGCTGGCCGCGTTGACAATGGTAAACTCAAGCCGCGCCGCGCCATAAAGACCTCTAAGTTCAACACCCGCCGGTGGTCAATATTCGCATCGGCTCGATTTAATCCCCAACGCGTTGGGTAATGAGAGAAATTTTGTCTCATATCTTCATGTACCAGCTTTTGTAAATCTACACCTTGACCACGCATGGCCCGAATCACCACGTCAGTGCAAACCCCTTTAAACTGAGCCACATCACCATTTGGATAAGGAATCACTGTATATTCTGGATCATAACGCACCGTCACACCGATTTGGTCTCGCGCGTTTTGAACCAATTGTGCGGGGCTAAAGCCCCCCTCTGGCATTTTCCCCAGTACTGTTTGTAGTGCACTGGGTGCGAAGCCAAATTTCACTTTTAACCACGGTGCGTAATGCCAACCCATGATTAACAGCAGCAGTAAAGACAAACCAACCAAGAATCGACGTAATCGCCTCATCAAACCCCTCCTTTGAAATTATCCACAATGCATTATATAGAGCATTTTAGATGATTACTTATAGACTTGAAGCGCTTAAATGATGGGCAAACGAGAAGGAGGCAAATTTGGGCGGTTGATTGAGCTTTTGAAATCTGGCGTTACGATACAATCTCCCAGCAAGGCTTTGGTCTATTTTTTAGCTATGAATTAAGGCTCATCGCACTGTTGATGAACTTTGGTAAATAATTTTTCAAATTTTTTGTCGGCAACGCCGTCGTGTTCAACTTGTTTGATTTCATTGTTAGTACAATTGTGCCAACCAAAACTCAATAAATTTATACGCGAATAGGTCAACCGCTCATTAGACGCCAATTTTTCCTGATATTCATTGAGAAGGCGAGCGGGTCTAGTGTTTCCCTTGCCAAGCAGCTAAAAGCTCAGACTCGTTATTGGAATTAAGAGCATCAATATAAATTGCGCACTGCTTTGCATATGGCGCATCATATAAAACTTCTGGATGGGTATGGGCTTTTAGAAATGCCAATGATAACTTATGCCTATCCTTTAGCTCCAGTAAGGCTTGACGCTGACGGTTTAGCCAATAAGCTTGAGGAATGGGTGTGATGCTACTAATTTTTTCCTTTGATTTCTGGTATTCACGTTCAACTTCTGCGCCGTTATTGGATGCGTTTTTTGTATAGCCTTTTAAGTCAAAGTCAACATAAACAGGAACTGTGTTGCTGACTGCAATGAGTTTTTCTGGGGGGATGCAACAAATTCTCAACAACAGCGTTCTACAAAATATGTTTAGCGTGTCGGATTGACTCTTGTGAGTTAGATGAGGTCGCAATTGAGCTGCTTAAATTTCAATCAAAACAACCCAGCCTATTGATTTAATTGGCTTAAGTCCAGTTATCATAAACTTATCCAAAGTTTTATCCACAGATTTTGTGGATAAAGAAGTTGAATCTGAACCCAATTAACGCGCCTCAAGCCAATTGTTTTTCACATTAAAAAAACAAGCAAACCAACAAGCCACACATCGGAGCGTTGTCCCCAAGGTTTTGCCGTTTATTTACGTGGCCGCACCAATTGCCATGCGCGGTTGATGTAGGTGAACGTGCCAAAACCACTCCACGCATGCACCAAACGGGTGAACGGGAACATCACAAATAAACTCATGCCCATGAACAAATGCAGTTTAAAGACCCAAGAAGCATTGATGACGTAGCTGGCCGCATCACCGCGGAAAGTCACGACATGTTGCGCCCAAGTCATCAAGGCCACCATGTCCTCGCCATCCAAATGTTGAGCGGACACAAAAATCGTTGATAAGCCGAGCAGTAAGGTCGCCAAAATCCATAACAAGACCAGCTTATCGCGCCAAGTGGTGTTGGCCGCCAAACGGTCATTGCTGAAACGGCGGTAAAGTAGCATTAACACGCCGAGTAAACACATGACGCCCATGATGCCACCTGCGACCATGGCTACAAGTTGTTTGGTGCTGTGCGAAATGCCCAATGTATCCCACACCACCAAAGGCGTGAGCAAGCCGACCAAATGGCCAAAGAATAAGCCTAATATTCCGACATGGAACAATATATTGCCCCAACGCAGCAAGCCCATGTGCAACAGCTGAGAAGACTCACTTTTCCACGAATACTGTTCGCGTTCAAAACGCACCAGTGAGCCCAGCACAAAAATCGCCAAGGCGATATAGGGATAAATCCCAAAAATGAATTGATTCAAATAATCCATGTCTGTTCCTTTAGCACGTCAGTGCATTAATGTGCAGTTTGATGCCCTGCCGAGGCGTTGGGTCGCTGTGGGTAAAAGTTAATCGGTGCCACAGGTTTGAGCAAGGGTTCAACACCATCGGCACTCGGGCCAAAGGTTTCCAGTGCTTCATCCATGTCACGAATCGGTGGCACGGTCAACGGTTCAGGTGTCACAGGTGACAAGTCGCGCAGTACATCGAAAACGCCTGCGTACACGGAACCCGAGTCTTTCAACTTATGACCCACATGCGCCAACACATGAATCGCGTCGCCCAGCAACTGCGCGGCTTTTTCTTCATCGCATGTTGATAAAAACTCCAAAAACAGCGGCACATAATCAGGTAGCTCCTCGGACACAGAGTCAAACCCATGCTGGCGATACTCTTCGAGCAAATCGACCATGGCTTGACCGCGTGCGCGGTCTTCACCATGAATGTGCTCAAACAAATGCAATGAGTGCGCAGCCGTGCGGTCAAAGGTTTGCACATAATTTTGCTGCAAAGTAATCAAATCATGCGCTGCCAATTCGTCAAGTAACGGCGTCAAATGAGTGTCGTATGCCGTGTGCTGATTCGCCTCTGTCCGTAGCTCGGGTAGGGCGGCGAGTAAGTCTGGCTCTGGGTAACACAGCAGTACAGATAATAATTTATACATTCGCATGATGCCTCCTAGCCTTTATCCGCATTGTTTTGGCGGTCACGGCGCATGTCATGAAAGACAATCGGCGACGCTTTTTTCTTACCAAATAAGCTGCCTTCACTTGTGCCATCCGAGCAACCATTGCCAAAGGTAAAACCGCAGCCTGCTTTGTCTTCAAACGTATTTTCGACCAATTCCTTGTGTGAACTTGGAATCACAAAGCGGTCTTCGTAGTTGGCAATCGCCATCACTTGATACATCTCCTCGACTTGACGCGATGACAGATGGGTGTTTTTGAGTGTGGTTTCATCGACTTTTTTATGCACCGATTTGGCTCGCATGTAGCGGCGCATGGCTATCATCGTTTCCAAGGCTTTGAGCACGGGTTTTTCATTGCCCGCGGTCAACAAATTCGCCAAGTAACGTAAGGGGATGCGCAAATCTTTAACATCAGGAATGATGCCGTTTTCACCGACCAAACCATTTTCAACTGCGGATTGAATCGGCGAGAGTGGTGGGATGTACCATACCATGGGTAAAGTGCGGTATTCAGGATGCAGCGGGAAGGCCACTTTCCATTCCATCGCCATTTTGTAGACGGGCGAGTTTTGCGCGGCATCCAACCAACTTTGTGGAATCCCTTGTTTGAGCGCTTCGGTCTGAATCGCTGGGTCGTGTGGATTCAAAAATACGCCGAGTTGAGACTCATACAAGTCGTGTTCATTTTCCACGCTGGCTGCATTTTCGATTTGATCGGCGTCATAGAGCAACACGCCCAAATATCGAATGCGCCCGACACAGGTTTCAGAACACACCGTCGGCTGCCCACCTTCAATGCGCGGATAGCAGAACGTGCATTTTTCCGCTTTGCCGCTGGTCCAGTTGTAATAGATTTTTTTGTACGGGCAACCTGAAATACACATGCGCCAACCGCGACATTTGTCTTGGTCAATCAACACAATGCCGTCGTCTTCACGTTTATAAATCGAACCCGATGGGCAACTGGCGACGCAGGTTGGATTCAAACAATGCTCACACAAGCGGGGCAAATACATCATGAATGTGTTTTCAAATGCCGCGTGCATGTCTTTTTGAATGCCTTCAAACAAAGCATCTTTGGCACGGCTGGCGAACTCGCCGCCCAAATCGTCCTCCCAGTTCGGCCCCCATTCGATTTTGTCCATTTTTTTACCCGTCAACACCGATACAGGGCGTGCCGTCGGTGGCGTTTTCATCTCGGGCGCATTTTGCAAGTGCTCGTAATCGTACGTAAATGGTTCGTAATATTCGTCAATTGCAGGCAAGTTCGGATTGGCGAAAATATTCGATAAAATCTTCATTTTGCCACCTTGGCGTGGTTGCAACTTGCCATCGGCGCGACGAATCCAGCCCCCGTTGTATTTGCTTTGATTTTCCCATTCTTTGGGGTAACCAATGCCTGGTTTGGTTTCGACATTGTTAAACCAAGCGTATTCGACGCCATCGCGGCTGGTCCAAACGTTTTTACACGTGACTGAACAGGTGTGACAGCCAATGCACTTGTCCAAGTTCAGCACCATGCCAATTTGTGCTCTAATTTTCATGATTGCTCCTCTGCAGTCGCTGGCTCATCCATCCAATCCACTTTATCCATTTTGCGCACCACCACGTGTTCATCGCGGTTACAACCGACCGTGCCGTAGTAGTTAAAGCCCCACGATTGTTGGGCATAGCCGCCAATCATGTGCGTCGGCTTGAGCACCGCTCGGGTCACTGAGTTGTGAATACCGCCGCGCTTACCCGATACTTCTGCACCAGGGACATTGATGATTTTCTCTTGTGCGTGATACATCAAAATCATGCCTTTGGGGACGCGCTGGCTGACGACCACGCGTGCGGTCAAGGTGCCATTGATGTTGAACACTTCAACCCAATCGTTATCGACCAAGTTCGCTGCTTGTGCGTCAATTTCAGAGACCCACACATGTGGCCCGCCGCGCGATAAGGTCAACATGCGCAAGTTGTCTGAATACGTGCTGTGAATGCCCCATTTTTGGTGCGGCGTGATGAAATTCAAGACAATTTCAGGGTTGCCATTGCTGTGTTGACCGAGCACCGCGTCCGTGGTTTTCAAATCCACATGTGGGCGATACACACAGAACCCCTCACCAAAAGCCCGCATCCATTGGTGGTCTTGATAGAACTGTTGCCGCCCCGTGAGCGTGCGCCACGGAATCAATTCATGGACATTGGTATACCCCGCGTTGTACGACACTTCTTCGCTTTCTAAACCCGACCAAATCGGTGACGAAATGATTTTGCGGGGTTGTGCTTGTACATCGCGAAAACGAATCGCGTCGTGTTCGCGTGGCTTGGCCAAATGTGTGTGATCAATGCCTGTTGTTTTGCCTAAGGCTTCCCACGCTTTAACCGCCACGTGACCGTTGGTTTCAGGCGCGAGGGTCAGAATCATTTCGGCAGCATCAATGGCGGTGTTCAGTTTCGGTTGACCTTTGCCGACACCATCAAGCACCACTTTATTCAAGCCACGTAAAACCTCGACTTCATGCTCGGTTTTCCACGCCATGCCTTTACCGCCATTACCGACTTTTTCCAGTAAAGGTCCGATTGAGGTGAATTTCTCGTAAATCGCACCGTAATCCCGCTCGACCACCGTCATGGCTGGCATGGTTTTGCCTGGGATGGGGTCGCATTCGCCTTTTTTCCAGTCACGCGCGTCAAATGGCTGACCAAGCTCTTGCGGTGAGTCGTGCATCAACGGCGTTAAGACCAAGTCTTTTTGCACGCCGACATAGTCGCCCGCGATTTCAGAAAATTTCTTGGCAATGCCTTTGTAAATTTCCCAATCGGTTTTGCTTTGCCACAACGGTTGCACCGCTTCGCTCAAGGGGTGAATGAACGGGTGCATGTCAGAGGTGTTCAAATCGTCTTTTTCGTACCATGTCGCCGTCGGCAATACGATGTCGGCGTACAAACACGTGGTTGACATGCGAAAATCCAAGACCACCAATAAATCCAATTTGCCTTCGACCGCAGGGCGAACTTTGACTTCTTTCGGCGTGATGCAGTGCTCTTCATCACCGAGTACGGCGTTTTGCGTACCGAGCAGGTATTTCAAGAAATACTCGTGTCCTTTGCCCGACGAACCGAGGATGTTTGAACGCCAAACAAATAAATTGCGCGGGAAGTTTTTCGGGTTGTCTGGGTCATTGCACGACATATCCAAGCTGCCGTCTTTCAAGCCATTGACCGTGAATTGAATCGGATCCACGCCTGCTTTTTCGGCCATGCGCGTGATGTCGATTGGGTTGGTTGACAGTTGCGGTGCAGATGGCAACCAGCCCATGCGTTCGGCCTTGGCGTTGTAGTCAATCATCGACATGTTTTCGACTTTGCCTTCATGCGTCGGCGCGATAATTTCATTCATGCCAAGTTTTTCATGTCGCCATTGGCTGGTGTGCGCGTAGAAAAACGACGTGCCGTTCATTTGGCGCGGTGGGCGGTGCCAGTCCAAGGCAAAGGCCAACGGCGCCCAACCTGATTGTGGGCGTAATTTTTCTTGCCCCACATAGTGACACCAGCCGCCACCCGATTGACCAATACAGCCACACATCATCAACATATTGATGATGCCACGGTAGGTCATGTCCATGTGATACCAGTGATTCAACGCCGCCCCGACAATGACCATGCTTCTGCCATTGGTGTCGTGGGCGTTTTGTGCAAATTCCCGTGCCACTTGAATCACCATTTCGGGTTTAACCCCCGTGTGCTTTTGTTGCCAAGCGGGTGTGTACGGAATGTCTTGCATGTAGTCGTTAGCCACATTCTCGCCGCCCAAACCACGATCTACACCATAGTTGGCAACCAATAAATCAAACACCGTCGCCACCAGCGTGCTGCTGCCATCGGCCAACGTGATGCGTTTGGCTGGGACGTTGCGCACCAACACATCGTGCGCATCTTTACCGCCGAAGTACTCAAAACCCACGCCGACCACCTCATCATGCGCATCTATCAAGCTCAAACGCGCTTTGATGTCTTCGCTATTGGCGTTTTCTGATTTTAGATTCCACTTGCCTTGCTCACCCCAACGGAAGCCGATGGAACCTTTCGGTGTGACCACGTCACCCGTATTCTCATCGATGACCAAGGTTTTCCAATCGGGGTTGTTGTCCTGACCAGCATTGCCCGACAAATGACTGGCGCGCAAGAAATAATCGGGCACAAGTCGCTGCCCATCATCTTTAAGCACCACCAGCATCGGCATGTCGGTCAAACGGCGGCAATAATCTTGAAAATACGGCGAGGGATTGTCTAAGTGAAATTCTTTTAAAATCACATGCCCCATCGCCATCGCCAAGGCCGCATCTGTGCCTTGCTTGGGCGCGAGCCAAATGTCGCCAAATTTCGCCATTTCACCAAAGTCTGAGGAGACCGCCACTGTTTTAGTGCCTTTGTAACGCACTTCGGTATAAAAATGGGCATCGGGCGTGCGCGTCATGGGGATGTTTGAACCCCACACCATGAGGTAGTTTGAGTTATACCAGTCGGCCGATTCCGCCACGTCGGTTTGCTCACCCCAAATCTGCGGCGATGCGGGAGGCAAATCACAATACCAGTCATAAAATGATAAGCACGCACCACCGAGCAGCGATAAGTAGCGTGAGCCCGCCGCATAACTGACCATCGACATGGCGGGGATGGGTGAGAATCCGAGTACTCGGTCGGGGCCAAAATGTTTAACCGTATGCGCATTGGCAGCGGCAATGATTTCATTGACCTCATCCCAAGTCGCACGCACAAAACCGCCCAACCCACGTTTCGACTTATATTGTTTAGCGCGTTCAGGGTTTTGACTGATGTAATCCCAAGCCTCAACCGCTGACATGGTTTGACGCGCTTGGCGCCACATGCGCATCAAGCGACCTCGCACCATTGGATATTTAACCCGCTGGGCTGAGTAGACATACCAACTATAGGAAGCACCACGGGGGCAACCGCGTGGTTCGTGATTGGGCAAATCTGGGCGGGTGCGCGGGTAATCCGTTTGCTGGGTTTCCCAAGTAATCAGTCCGTTTTTGACATACACCTTCCAGCTACATGAACCCGTACAGTTGACCCCGTGGGTCGAACGCACAATTTTGTCATGTTGCCAGCGTGAACGGTAGGCGTTCTCCCATTGACGGTCTTCATTGACGACAGCACCGTGACCGTTCGAAAACGTACCTTTCACTTTGCCAAGAAAATTCAATCGATCTAAAAAGTGGCTCATTCTTGCCCCTCATCATTGTTTAACTGCGTTAAAAAATCACTTAAAGTTTTACAATGTTGAGGATACGTGAGGGCGCGACAATAGAACATTCGCTACAGGGGGCGTTTAGTCATCGCATTTGGGGGATGCTGTTCTAATACTTTGGGGGGATGGACTTCAATGTTTACAACAGCGTAAAAAGCTAAGCCAAATGACTGCAGACAAAATAACACATCAGCTTATTCTTTGGACGCATACACATCTTGTCCCATGTAACTCAAAATGAGTTCACTGCTGTGGTTTTCGCCGATTGAATAGGCTGCAATTTTTGATAAATGACTATATGGCAAGCCGCTTTGCTCATGCCATTCGTTGAATGCGGCTTGGATTAATTTAAGCTCACGCTGGCTGCTAGGTGTTCCATTGATATCCAGGCCCGCTTGCTGTAAACACAGTACAACATCGCGCGACAGCAGGTAACTGTCCCAGCCCATGCGGCGCAAGAAAAGTTGCCCCGTATTGCCACCCAAGCGAGCACCATTTTTTTTGAGATATTGAGTAAGACCAAATTGGTCGTCAACGCGCCAATTCGCGAAAAATTGAGCGGCGGTGCCATGCTCTGCACGCAAGGCATTAATAAATTGGGTGTTGCGTTTAACAGCGTCAATTTTTTGCCAATTGCGCACAACACGGGTGTCATCCATGTAGCGTTCCCATGCTTCTTCGGGTAAATGAGCAAGTTTAATTGGGTCAAAGCCTAAAAAAGCTTCTTCAAATTGTGGCCATTTATTCTCAATAACTTGCCAATGAAATCCAGCTTGATTGATGCCTTTGGTCATAGTCGATAAATATCGACTGTCATCAATTTTAGCCAACTCCTTCGCCGTTTTAATGGCAGGCAATAGACGTGTCAGCACTTGTTCCGAACCTTTGCGTTCAACGGCGATGGCATAAATGTCTTTGAATTTTTTCATGATGGGCTTTTGGCAATATGAAGAACTTGATAATACAACTCGGCTAGTCTGAAATTAGCTTTTAGCTTAGGCATGTGTCAAAATCAGTGTTGTGTTTTTGACATCGTTATTAATAAAATTAACAACATTAACAGTGCTAACAATAGCTGTTGTTAGTTTAGAGTTAGAGGATGATAATACCAAAGCTAATGATAAAGCCAATAATATTTTATTGTTTTTTATAGAAACACATTGTTTTGAGATTTAAGTTTAATCTGTGATAATTCAAGTGGTTAGTAAGCTGTATGGGTTTTTCTTTGTGGTAAAATCAAAGTCGGCTGTTTTTTTATCTTTTTTAATGAGGGCGTTATGAGTAATTCAAATATAAATAAATATCCCATGTCTGTTAAGTTGTTTCACAGTTTAATTGCATTGTTGATGATTGCGACTTTGGTTGTCGGTTGGCAATTAGAAGACAACGAGGGGTTGATGGGGTTGCATAAGTCCTTGGGTATTGCGGTGTTGCTTTTGGGCGTTTTGCGTTTGATTAACCGTATTCGTGCAAAAGACCGTATTCCTGCATCAGTGAATACAATCGGTTCTTTGAAATATTGGGTTGAAAAAGCCGTTCACGGTTTGTTGTACTTGACCATGTTTGGCTTGCCTGTTGTCGGTTGGTTGACCAGTAACGCGTTTGGTTATCCTGCCAGTTTCTTTGGTTTGTTTAACTTGCCGACTTTAATTGGCAAAAATATTGATTTGGCTGAACAGCTCGGTTCGTTGCATGGTTTTGGAGCTGATGTTTTTGTTGGTTTATTGGCGGTTCATATTTTGGGTGCATTGGTTCACTTGCTGATGAACAAAGAAAATGTGTTTAAACGCATGTCGTAATAAACGCATGTCGCAAGGGCTCATCAATAAAACAAATAGGATTTTGGCTGTAGTTGATAGTGCTCTTTGAATCAGTCGAATGAATATGTCTCAAGTTTTTTAAAAGATGTGTCCAAGAATGAAGTTAAAAAAAGTCCCCGCAATGTGCGGGGACTTTTTTATGTTTATGCGTTAACAGTTGGACGACCATTGAAGTCAATCCATTGTTTATTCACATAATCATACAGTTGGCATTGTTTGGCATTTTTGAAATACCAGCGCACTGAAAATTTTTGAACCACGATACGACCTGGTAACAGTTCTTCCAGCTTATCCTGTGCCGCCTTTAGTTTATATAGCGGTATGGTCATGTCTAAATGATGAGCCGTGTGTTCCATGATGTGATGCATCATGGCGCCCCAAGGTTTGTTAAATGTCAAATGAACAGTCGTTGTGACGAATGGATTGGCAGCCGTCCATTCTTTTTTGTTGTCATAAAATTGGATGCGCGAGTGCGTATGATGCACGTAAACAGCCCAGCCAATCATGCCATTCCAGAAGATGAATGGAATGACGAATGCTGTGATGAGGGCTGAAATGATGCTGACATTAAACGCAGGCGCAATTAACACGATGGCCAGTAGCCATATGGCGGCGAAAGCGGTGACCAGCACATTGTCCCAAAAGAATGACTTGCGATCGCTTGGTTTGTGTTTTTTATTGGGGAAGTACATTTTTTTCCACCAAATTTCAATCATGTAATACAACCAAGGGCCGAAGCCGCTGCGATAGAAACGCTCGAGTGCTTTACGCGGACCGCTCATGGCGTCGTACTCTTCTTTAGACGCGGGAATCCAAATAAAATCAACACCTTTTAAGTTGGTAAAGCCATGATGAATCACATTGTGACCGACTTCCCATAAGCTGTAGGCTGACAAAGAGGGTAAGAATGCAATTCGGCCTAAAAGGCGGTTGAGCTTGCGGTGTGGTGTGTAGCTTTGGTGGCAGGCATCATGGCCGAGGATGAAGAGACGACCAATCCAGTAGCCTGAGGCGAGACTTGCCAATAGGCGTTGCCAAAAATGAGGTGCGGCCATGGCTGCGAAAATCAAAGCAAAAAAGATGATGTAATCAATAATCAACAAACGCAAGGCGCGTGCGGTGTCTTGTTGTACCAATGGCAACAGCCACGAACGGAGCACTTTGCGAGAAGGCAGGGCTTCACTCACAGGCACGGGCTCAATGTGTTCGACGGGATGTTCTTTACTCATATATGTCCTTTATATCAAAAGAAACCATTCTCAATGTTGAATATCACTTGGCTTCAGTAGGGATTATACTTTAAAACACTAGGGTTTGTTTATGAAATCTTGTTTATTAACAGAAGTAATTGAGTTTTGAATGCATTTTAATAAAAAATAACGACCGTTCTATTTTTTGTGAAGATTGAACGTGCGGTGGCTTAGTTGTGTGTGATGATTTTTTCAGGGTTCATGATATTGAGCGGGTCAAAAGTATTTTTTAATTGACGCATCATATTGAGTTCGACCGCGCTTTTGATGGAGGGCATAAGGTCGCGTTTTAGTAGGCCTATGCCATGTTCGGCACTGATACTGCCGCCGAATTGAGTGACTTTTTCGTAAACCATATTGTTAATGTCGCGTTCGCGAGCCATCAGTTGCTCGGATGTTGCGAATGCGCGGCCGCATGAAATATTGAAATGTAAATTGCCATCGCCCATGTGCCCAAATACGATGGGCTGAATGCCAGAGTAGGCTTGTTCTAACGTTAATGTGGTTTGTTCAATAAAGGGCACGATGGCTGAAATGGGGACGCTGATGTCGTGTTTGATGTTGGGTCCCGTTCGTTTTTGAGCGGCCGAAATATGTTCACGCATGCGCCAAAAATTATTGGCTTGATTGAGGTTTTGAGCCATCAGTACATCGTCAAGCGTTTGATTGTCAATCAGTTGGCTGAGTTGGTTTTGCAATTGTTCATTTAAAGAGGCATCGGGTTGTGCATGTGATAGCTCAATCAATGCAACGTGTGCATTGTGATTTGAGAAAAGAGGGGGCCAGTTAAACTGAGCACACACCAGTTGTGATGCGCTGGGCGAGATGTATTCAAATGCGGTCAGTTGTGCATCAAACTGGCGTTGCAAGACATCGAAACTACGGGCAATACCAGCCACGCTGGGCGCAGCGAGCATCGCTACTTGAGTTTGCTGTGGTGCGGGAAATAGTTTAAGTACCGCGGCGGTGATGATGCCCAAAGTGCCTTCTGCACCGATGAATAGATGTTTTAAGTCATAACCTGTATTGTTTTTGCGCAGACGGTTCAGGCCTTGCCAAACTTCACCTGTCGGTAAAACGACTTCCAACCCTAAACACAAGTCTCTCATATTGCCATAGCGCAGGACTTGTGTGCCGCCCGCGTTGGTGGCGAGGTTGCCGCCGATGGTGGCTGCGTTTTGTGAAGCGAGAGTAAGCGGAAAAAGTAGCTGATGCGCCTCTGCTGTTTGTTGAGCCTGTTCTAAAGTGACGCCTGCTTGTAGTGTCATGGTGCGATTGTCACGGTCAATATCAAGTACCTGTTGCATACGTGATAAGTTGAGCAGAATACTATCGCGATGGGTTAAAACAGCACAACCGCCGACCAGTCCTGTGTTGCCGCCTTGCGGAATAATGGCAATTGGTGGTTGATGGTTGGCGCATAGTTGGACGATGCGGGCAACTTGCTCGGTTGTTTTTGGAAAAACAACGGCAAGGGCAGGGTGGTGATAGCGGTTGCGCTCATCTTGTGTAAAAGGCTTTGCAGCTTCATCCGTCAGCAAGTGGGCTTCGCCGACACAAGTGATGAGCGCCTTTAAAAAATGAGTGCGGTGAGGTGAATGCATCATGAACGGTCTGATGTGCTTTCGGTTGTTTTGAATCGATAAAATACAATCAAGCTCACATACGGTATGACCAAAGCGGCTGTTAGCCATTCCAGTGCTGTTTTAAAATGAATGTAGTTCGCATCTTCTGCACCAATCAACGAGCTGTGGGTGCTCGGCAGTGTGAGGTTCATGGCGATTAAAAGAATGATGGCGTAGAGTAGCCAGCTCATTTTTCGATTTTTTTTCTCACGTTGAGGTTTTGCGGCTTTGGTTTTTAGAGCGAACTGATTGACCCATATAAAAATCAAAGTGGATAACAACAATTCTATAACGGCGAAATAACGCGAAGGTGCAGTATCTGAAAATGTGCGCAGCAGTCCTTCAAGCACATACAACAATATCAATAAGCTCAAAACTTGATACGTGTAGCGTTCGCCGCGCCAAAGTTTAGGCAAGAGCGGCAGCAGTAAAAAACCTTTCAGGGCAAGCCAATAGCCTGCATGTTGTAAGGGCGCACCGACAGTCTCCCAAAATAAGCACCATACAATTAGGGTAATGCAGGCGTAAGAGGTTTTGCGGCTAAGCGCATGCAGTTCAGGAGAATGTTGAGATGAGGTCATTTATGTTTCTTGTAATTTAAGGGCGATACGCGCCAAATGTTGTCCCGCCGCAAATGCCAACTGTTTTTCGGTGTCGTCTATGCTTCTGTCCGATTTTACACCTGCCAAATGAGACACCCCGTAAGGCGTGCCGCCACTGCTGGTGCGCATCAACTCTGGATTGCTGTATGGCGAGCCTACCCAAATCATGCCGTGGTGCATCAGCGGCAGAATCATGGTTAATAACGTGGTTTCTTGTCCGCCATGCAGTGAGCCTGTGCTGGTGAATACAGATGCGGGTTTGCCAATAAGAGCACCGCTATTCCATAAGCCGCTGGTGCCATCAATAAAATGTTTCATTGGAGCCGCCATGTTGCCAAAGCGTGTGGGCGAGCCGAGAGCAAGCCCTATGCAGTCTTTTAAATCATCCAAAGTGGCATAAGGCGCGCCGTCAAGAGGCACGGGAGGCAAAGTCGTGTCGGTTTGAACTGCAACTGGGGGTACGGTGCGTAAACGCGCTTCAACGCATCCTAAAGATTCAATGCCTTGAGCAATGAACTCGGCCAGTCGTTGAGTGTGACCGCTGCGAGAATAAAACAAAACCAGTATATAGGGATTTTTCATATAAAAAATGCTGCGATGCACCATAAGCGAAACGTGTTTTTGCTAGAATAGCGGTATTATATCCAGAATTCATCTTAAAAAATCGCTCAAAGATGAACAAGTGCTCGGCCACAAGAGTTGTATCACTTATTTCACCCACACAAAAGACTAAACGCCATGAATTTTACTGAATTACAAAACCTCCAACAAAAAGGTAAGCGCGTCCTTGCCGTATTTCACTTTTTATTGCGGCGAATGAATGAGCAACGCTTAAATCAAGTGGCGAGTAGTCTGAGTTTCACCTCGGTATTGGCACTTGTACCGTTGTTGGTGGTGATGTTATCCGTGCTCACAGGCTTACCTGTTTTTGAAAAATTTCAAAAAGAGCTTCAACAAATGATGTTGGATAACTTGATGCCCGAAAAAATGAGTAAAGAGGTCATGAAGCAAATCAATCAATTTGCGGCTCGCAGTTCTCAGTTGTCTTTAGCGGGCGGCTTGTCATTGGTTACCACTTCTTTGTTAACCATGAGTACAGTCGATAGGGCTTTCAACGATATTTGGCACGTCAAACGACGCGGATTGTTGCGTAAAAATGTTTTGGTGTATTGGGCCGTATTGACGGCAGGTCCGATATTATTTGCTTTGGTTCTTGTATTGAGCCGTTATGTTTTTGACTCTATAAAAAATGCGCCCTTTTTAAATAACGGGCTGATGACTGCCAGCTCTTTTTTATTGGCTTGGTTCGCGTTCACAGCGTTATACATGTTTGTGCCTAATCGCAAGGTTAGGTGGCATGATGCATTGATTGGCGCGTTGGTGGCGGCTATTTTATTTGTGTGCCTGACGCAAGGTTTTGCTTACGTTTTCCATCAGTTCCAAGTCTATGCGATTGTTTATAGCGCATTTAGTATTTTGCCTGCATTCTTTTTGTGGCTTTATGTGTTTTGGTGGATTGTGATGTTGGGGGCGTCATTGACAGCGAGTTTGCCGATTTTAAAATTTGAACGTTGGCGTAAAGAGCCGCGCGTTGGTGACGACTTACCCGAAGCATTGATGATTTTATATAAGCTATATCAGGTACAGCACTCGCCTGCACGTATGATTAGTTGGGAGTCATTGCAAACAGAAATGAAGCTCAATAGTGACGATTTGTCGAGCATTATGGGCAAACTCCAAACTCAAGGATGGGTCGGTAAAATTCGTCGTCCAGATGATGGGACGGGCTGGGCGTTGATTTGTGATACAAGTGAGGTTTCTTTAGCCCATTTGTACGATGTGTTCGTATTCGATTCTCAATACCATGCCGCTAAAGCACAACAGGAGCATTTACCGTGGGCCAGCCGTTTAACCGACTTACATCGTTCAAATTACCATCAGGTGTCTTTATCTGAGTTGTTTGAAAAGCGATAAAAAGTAGTGCATCTAAGCGGGCTTATGGTTACAATGCGCTTTAAACGTGCAATGCTGTGGTTATTGCATTGAATTTGAAAACTGATTTGAACATTAAAACTTCGCTGGAGACAACTATGAAAGTTGCTGATATTTTAAAAACTAAAAGCTTCACATTGTTCACTGCGAACCCTGAAACTGAACTACAAACTGCGGTTGACTTGATGGCAGAAAAAGACTTGGGTTCATTGGTTGTTTTGGATGCGGGTATTTTAGTGGGTATGTTGACGTTTCGTGAAATCAACAGCTCTTTGAGTTTCACCCGAGGCTCAATTGTTGGGACATTGGTTGGTCAGGTTATGGATCGCTCGCCGCTGGTTTTGACCTCTGAAACGGACGTGCACGATACCCGCCAAGCCATGCTTGATCGCCATGCTCGATATGTGCCCATTATTGATAACAATGTACTGATGGGCGTCATTTCATTTTACGATGTCGCCAAAGCCATGCTCAATGCGCAAGCGTTGGAAAATAAAATGTTAAAAGCATATATCCGTGATTGGCCAATTGAAGGTTAATACATTGGTCATTAAAAAAAACGGGCGGGTTGCCCGTTTTTTTGTGAAATTTACTCAAATATTTACTTGAAAAACATACTCGTTACGTACGACTCATCAAACTTATACAACTCTTAAAATATGTCGAATTCTTCTTTTGGTCTTTTGCGACAGCGCAAATTTCTTCCCTTTTTTATCACACAGCTTTCGGGTGCTTTTAACGATACTTTGTTTAAATCTGCATTCACCCTGTTGGTGACTTTTTATGCGGCGCAATACGGCGGCTTGTCCAGCACGATGGCAAGTAATTTAATTGCGGGGCTATTCATTTTGCCTTTTGTTTTACTGTCTGCTACGGCAGGGCAGTTGGCGGACAAAATGGACAAAGCTCGGCTCATGCGCATGATTAAGTTGTTTGAAATTGTCATTTTAAGTTTGGCGGCTTTTGGGTTGATTGCTCATGTGGCTTCGATTTTATATGTCTGTGTGTTTTTGATGGGTGTGCATTCAGCTCTTTTTGGCCCCGCCAAGTATGCTTATTTACCTCAGCATTTGTCGAATCAGGAAGTTGTCGGCGGTAATGGTTTGGTTGAAATGGCAACGTTTGTATCAATCCTTGTGGGTTCTTTGGTGGCTGGTGAGCTGGTGCATTATGGTGAGCAAGGTGTTCAACTCGTGGCTTTATTGTGCGTAACGGTGGCCTTATTGGGTTACGCTGCAAGTTACTTCATTCCAAGCACGCCGTCTTTGCAAAATCTTAAAATGAACTGGAATCCACTGTCGGAAACCATGCGCAATTTGAAGCTCGCGCGTGAAGATATGGCCGTGTTTTATGCCATGATTGGTATTTCATGGTTGTGGTTTTTTGGCGCGATTTTTTTGACGCATTTTGCGCCCTTGGCAAAAGAGATTTTGCACGCAAATGAACGGGTTGTGACCTTGATGTTGGCGACGTTCTCTATTGGTATCGGTGTGGGTTCAGTTTTGTGCGAAAAATTGTCACGCCAACAATTGGAAATTGGTTTAGTGCCTTTCGGTGCAATTGGCATGAGTATTTTTGGCATCGATTTGTATTTTGCGATTCAAGCTTTTGTTGGAGTGGGAGGCAATGGCGTAGATTTGATGGGTGTCATTGACTTTTTGGCGCATGAAGGCAGTATACGATTGTTGCTGGATTTGTTTTTATTATCCGTGTTTTCGGGTTTTTACAGCGTACCGTTATACGCCATGATTCAAACGTACGCACAGCCGACCCACCGTGCGCGCATCGTTGCGGCGAACAACATCATCAATTCTTTGTTTATGATTATTGCCAGTGTCATGGCTTTGGTCTTGACCATGCTGGGAGCCAATGTGGCGCACATCATTGGCGTGACAGCAATTTTGAATGTCTTGGTTGCCATTTATATCTTTCGTTTAGTGCCCGCATTCTTTTTGCGATTTTTCTCATGGGTGTTGACTCGTTTAATGTATCGCGTGCGGTTCATTAATCGTCAAGTCATACCCGCGCAAGGAGCGGCAATATTGGTTGCAAATCATGTGTCATTTGTAGATGCTTTGTTCTTAATGGCGGCGAGCCCGCGTCCAATTCGTTTTGTGATGGATGCACAGATTTTTAAAATTCCAGTATTGTCATGGGTGTTTAAAAAATTAGAGGCCATTCCAATTGCGAGTGCTAAAGACGACGAATTTTTATTGGAAAAAGCTTTTTTACAAATCGCACATGAGCTTGAAGACGGTCAGCTAGTTTGCATTTTCCCAGAAGGTCGTTTGAGCAGTGATGGTGAGATTGGCACGTTTCGACCCGGCATCAGCAAAATTTTAGCTTTGCATCCGACCACAGTGATTCCATGTGCGTTACAAGGCTTATGGGGCTCATTCTTCTCACGAAAATACGGCAAAGCGATGACACGTCCTTTTGTACGCGGATTTTTTTCAAAAGTGAATGTGGTGGTGGGGTCGCCAATTCAACCGGAAAAGGCAACGCCTGAATATTTGGAATCTATCGTCCGTGAGTTACGTGGTGACATCAGGTGAGTTGAAATGGATATCAATTGCACGATTGGTTTCAGACCGCAGGATGCCCGCTTGGTCTCTCTTTTGTACAATGAAACTTTTGGTCAATATTTCAAATTGGCAGTACCAAACAGCGTCAAACGGGCTGCCTTGCTGCAACAGTTTTTAGAGCCGAATTGTTGCGTGGCCGCCTATTTGGAAGAGCATTTGCTAGGGGTTTTGGGATTTGCTCACTTGCGTGAGACACTGATTAAAAAGGTTTCATTGTGTACGCTCATCAAAAACTTAGGTTTTTTATCGGGACTTTGGGCTGCGTTTGTTTTGAAATATGTTCGTCAAAAGCCTAGGCCTGACGAGTTGCTTGTTATTGGTTTGGCGATTGATCCGCAATGTAGGGGTATCGGGGTTGGTCAGCAATTATTGCGGTGTTTAATCCAGCATGCTCGAACTTATCATTACAATCGTATTCGTATTGAGTTTCCTGCGATGACTGAGGCGGAGCACCGCTTTTTTATCAAGCAAGGGTTTGTGCAAGAATCGATTTCGCTCACTTCTAGAATGTGGCAGTTGTTGTATTGGAAAAAAGTCACCTGCATGGTGATGTATTTATAAAAATGAGGTGGGTTATCTATGTCTCAATTGGTTTTGGCTTCTAATAACTCAGGTAAACTGCTCGAGTTCAATCGCCTGCTTGCTCCTCTTCATATTGAGGTGCAAGCGCAAGCGGCTTTGAATGTGCCCGAGTGCGAAGAGCCTTATTTTACTTTTGTTGAAAACGCATTACACAAAGCGAGGCATGCGGCTCGCATCACGGGGTTGCCTGCATTGGCGGATGACTCTGGGGTGTGTGTACCTGCATTAAACGGAGCACCTGGGGTGCTTTCAGCTCGATACGCGGGAGAGGACAAAGATTCAAATTTGCCCAAAGACGTGCGCAACAATTTAAAATTAACGGCCGCGTTAGCGGATAAACTCGACAAACGGGCTTATTTTTATTGTGTCATCGTTCTGGTTCGTCATGCTCAAGACCCACAACCGATTATCGTAGACGGTCAATTATGGGGTGAAATGATTGATAATCCCCGTGGTGACTCTGGCTTTGGCTACGACCCTTATTTTTATTTACCGCATTTGAATAAAACTTTAGCAGAATTGTCACATAACGAAAAAAATGCCATTAGCCACCGTGGTTTGGCAGTGGAAAAGTTGATTGAAATATTACATAAGGAACACATCTCATGACTACGATACAACTTATTGGTGCACCAACAGATATCGGCGCAGGTTCAAGGGGCGCATCCATGGGGCCAGAAGCCTTGCGGGTTGCAGGTTTGATTGAAATGCTCAAAGCCCATCAATTAAACGTCATTGACAGTGGCAATTTAGCTGGGCCGACCAACCCCTGGCTACCCCCCGTTGAAGGCTACCGCCACCTTGAGGAAGTTGCCGCTTGGAATCAATCTCTACATGAAGCCAGTTATGCTGCCTTGCAGCAAGGTCATTTGCCAATTATTTTAGGGGGTGACCATTGCCTAGGTATTGGCTCCATCAGCGCGGTTGCACGCTATTGCCGTGAAAAAGGAAAAGACTTGCGCGTACTGTGGTTAGACGCCCATGCCGATTTTAATACGAGTGAACTCACGCCCACGGGCAATATTCACGGCATGCCTGTTGCCGTATTGTGTGGCTATGGACCAAAACAACTCACGCGTATTGGTGGCCGCACTCCAGCGATTAATCCTGACGTGGTGCATCAGATTGGGATTCGCAGCGTTGACGAGGGCGAAAAACGTTTTGTTCATCAAGTTGGTTTAGAAGTATTCGACATGCGTTACATTGACGAGTATGGCATGCGTGAAGCAATGGAGCGCGCACTGGCAGGCATGACCGAGAATACCCATCTGCATGTTAGTTTTGATGTTGATTTTCTTGACCCGAGCATAGCCCCTGGCGTTGCCACAACCGTTCCAGGTGGACCAACCTACCGCGAAGCGCAACTGTGCATGGAAATGATTGCTGACACGGGGCGTATGGCCTCTCTTGACATCATGGAAGTCAACCCCGCATACGACGTCAAAAATCAAACGGCATTGTTGGCCGTAGATTTGGTGGATAGCTTATTTGGTAAATCAACGTTGATGCGAGATTCAAAGTAATTACGAAACGATGCTAATCAAGTTAAATGGCGCACGAACAGATATCAACGCCAACCAAGTTGACTATAAAAAAGCCCAGTATGAACTGGGCTTTTTTGTGGGGCTTATTTTCCTTTGAGTTGCTCGATTTTTACTTTCCACTCTTTCGGGCCTGTTTCATGTACCGACACGCCGTTTGAATCAACGGCAACCGTGACGGGCATGTCAACCACATCAAACTCATAAATCGCTTCCATGCCCAAGTCTTCAAAAGCCAATACTTTGGCTGATTTGATGGCTTTAGACACCAGATACGCTGCGCCACCCACCGCCATTAGATAGGCGGCTTTGTGTTTTTTGATGGCTTCAATACCTGCTGGGCCGCGTTCTGATTTACCAATCATGACGGTTAAGCCTGTTTGTGCCAGCATCATTTCGGTGAATTTGTCCATGCGCGTGGCGGTGGTGGGACCCGCTGGACCGACCACTTCATCGCGTACGGGGTCGACTGGGCCGACGTAGTAAATCGCTCGATCGGTGAAGTCAACTGGTAAGGGTTCGCCTTTGGCGAGCATGTCGGCGATGCGTTTGTGCGCGGCATCGCGTCCAGTAAGCATTTTGCCATTGAGTAATAAAGTTTGACCTGGTGTCCAGCTTTCCACTTCAGCACGGGTCAGGTTGTTCAGGTCAATCCGTTTACTTTTTTGTACGTCAGGCGTCCAGCTGACATTGGGCCAAGTGTCCAATGACGGTGGGGTGAGCAGGGCGGGGCCGCTGCCATTGAGCACAAAATGCGCGTGACGGGTGGCCGCGCAGTTGGGCACCATGCCGACGGGCAATGAGGCGGCATGTGTGGGGTAGTCCAAAATTTTAACGTCCAATACTGTGGTGAGACCACCTAAACCTTGCGCACCGATGCCCAATGCATTGACTTTTTCGTATAGCTCAACGCGCAATTCTTCAACACGATTGGAGGGGCCACGCGCGAGCAACTCATGCATGTTAATCGGTTCCATAATTGCTTGTTTGGCAAGCGTCATGGCTTTTTCTGGCGTGCCGCCAATGCCTAAGCCTAAAATGCCAGGCGGGCACCAGCCTGCGCCCATGGTTGGTACGGTTTTCAAAACCCAGTCAACGATGGAATCAGATGGGTTGAGCATGACCATTTTGGATTTGTTTTCCGAGCCGCCACCTTTGGCTGCGACCGTCACGTCAACCGTATCACCAGCGACCATTTCAATGTGTACAACGGCGGGGGTGTTGTCTTTGGTGTTGCTGCGTTTACCAGCGGGATCAGCAAGTACAGAGGCACGCAAGACATTATCAGGGTTGAGGTAAGCACGGCGCACACCTTCGTTGACCATTTCTTGGATGGTGAGTTTGGACTCCCAGCGAACATTCATACCGATTTTGAGAAACACCACGCAAATCCCTGTGTCTTGGCAAATAGGTCGATGACCTTCAGCACTCATGCGACTGTTGGTTAAAATTTGTGCAATGGCGTCTTTTGCTGCGGGCGAGGCTTCACGCTCATAAGCAGCGGCCAGTGCTTTGATGTAGTCTTCTGGGTGATAGTAAGAAATGTATTGAAACGCATCAGCGATGGACTCAACAAAATCTTTTTCCAAAATAGTGGTCATGAAGGCTCCTCTGGTTGATTAGATATTGGTTAATAAACGAGCTAGGCTTTGTGCGATGTCCTTATTGACGCAGTAGAATCAAGGCATTGCCACGTTCAGATACACGCTCGCCTGTCCAAATCACTTTCCATGTTTGATTGTGTAATTGAACGCTTGACGTGTTTTTAATGGGCGTGTTTAATTTTAGAGTACTTTCTTGCGTTAATACGTAAGGGCAGTTCACCTTTGCAAACTCGGAGCGCTCTGGTACAAACGGTACGTTGGCGTAGTAATACATGGCACCGCGTATATTGGCTGGTAAATCAATTGCTCTCACGCAAGACACTTCTGATGGAATGTTACTTGTTAATGCTTTCCCCGCTTCACTATAGCTTCTCGTGTAGTTTAACCAAGGCATTATCAAGGTGGCCAACAAGACCCAAATCATCACCAGTCCGCTGGATGATAGGGCAACAGCTTTCCATAAAGCACGAGGCTGAAAGCGTGCACGCCAATTTAAAATCAGCAGCCAACCCAGGCTCACAAGAACCGCAATTGAAAACGGCCACCATTTAAATTCCATTTGAAAGTTGGGCGCAAGTTTAAAAATGTTACGAGTGAGTTGGGTAGGAAAACCTGTCCATGCCGCAATCCAAAACATCCAAACCAGCAGCAATAAAGTTGAAAAAGTCAGTAAAGAAAACCAATCAATAATATTGGCGCGACCACGGTTGAGTGTTGCCAAGCCAAATGGTGCTAAAAGTACAAAACCAGGCACGAACATCAACATGGACGCATCAAACCGTTGGCCACTGATAATCAGGTGACCCAGCGGAGTCAATAGCAATAAAACGCCTAACACCATCATTGGATTGCTCCAGCGCGAACGCCAACGCCAGATACACCATAATCCCAATGGGGCAATTGGCCAAGTGAAAACGAAAAAATTGCGCCCGAAAAATGTCACGTTATCAGCTGACAAGGGGGTAAAGTGTTGATTAGACCGCCAGTTTAGAAAAAACTCGGGGTTTTGTGCCATATTGAAAAACCAAATGGCAGGTGTAAGTAATCCAATTGCGATAACAACGGGAGTGACGTGTAAACTGTTCTCACGCCAGTGCGTGAAAAAAAGCACGCCTAATGTTGTAAAAATAAAGAAAATAAATAAGGTAAATGGTAGGGTTAAGCCCATACCTGCAAATCCCAAAGACCATAACCATCGCCCCTTTGCAGGTCGTTCAAGCGCACTGATGGCGCCACACAGCCACATCATGCAGACCAATAACACTGTTGCACCCTCGCTTGTGTCGTGCGTATGTGCGGCAACACCATATGTCGCTACCAAAAGCAACACGGCAGAGTCAGCAAGCATTCGACCATAATCCGTCGGCGAAGGCTCGCCGCCAAAAGCCAAACGTTGAGGCTGAAGTTCATCGCGCTTACCCAGTCGATAAACACCCAGCCATAATAGATAAGCACTCAAAGCACCTTGACAGGCAATAGCAAACTGAGCCGAGTTAAACGGTGACATGATGAAGCTAAATAGCCGAATGAATACAGCACCAATCCAATAAGGCAAAGGCCCAAAAGTCGTGCTATACAAACCAGCAACATTAGGATAAATCCAGTCACTCACACCACCTTGAGCCATGGTTAGCATAATGCCAAAACTACCCGCTTCTTGTCGCCACAAGTCTCGCCAAGTCAAGCCAGCGGCGATGTAAAGCGTTAATAATAAAAACAGATAACGACGAGGCAAACGTGCGACATCGTGTTGGTTTAAGCGCAAGGGATTAGAAGCTTTAATATCCATAGTGGCAGCATAACAATATGTCTCAATATGTGCCATAGCACTGAAGAGGCATACTAAAAGTGTTTAAACAAAAACAACAAAAGGCAGCAAATGCTGCCTTTTGTCCTGAACATGTAACATGTGTCAGAGAGAAACGATTACTCAGCTGCCGCTGTTTTAGCAGCACCGCCGCGTGAGCCGTATTTGTTACGGAATTTCTCAACTCGACCCGCAGTATCCATGATTTTTTGCGTGCCAGTGTAGAATGGGTGTGATTCAGAAGACGTTTCTAACTTAACCAAAGGATATTCTTTACCTTCGAACTGGATGGTTTCACGGGTGTTGACTGTAGAACGAGTCACAAATTTAAAGTCGTTTGACATGTCATGGAAAACAACTTCACGATATTCTGGGTGGATACCTGATTTCATTTTAAATCCTTTAAAAGTTGAGCGGCAGCCAATTGGGCGGCTAAAAAGCATAAACCCAATCACACGCCAAATATATAAAAAGCCGCTTATTATCACATAGAAGTCTAAATGTGACAAGCCATTTTTAGGTCGAGGCACTCAATGGTTATATGTGTTCTTAAGGCGTTGTTATCGTTTAGCGTATAATTTGTGGTTAAAATTTAAGTGTCTAGGTGTCGGTTTTTGAGTAATCGCAAAGATGGAAAGGATTTGTCATGGTTTCAAACCAGAGGGGGCATGCAGCAGAAACAGTGGCAGCACCCGTAAAAAATTATATGACACCAACGGGATATACGCGTCTAAAGAGCGAATTGTTAAACCTGTTGGATGTTGAGCGGCCTGAAGTGGTTCAAGTTGTATCTTGGGCTGCAAAAAATGGCGATCGTTCAGAAAATGGCGACTATTTATACGGCAAGCGAAGACTGAGAGAAATTGACCGTCGAGTGCGCTACTTAACAAAGGCTTTGGAAAATGCGCAGGTCATTGACCCCGCTACTCAGCAGCACGTCGACCAAATATTCTTTGGCGCTACAGTCACCTTTTGGCGTGAGGCGACGCAGGTTGAAGAAACAATCAGTATTGTTGGCAAGGATGAAATTGATTCGGCTCGAGGCTGGGTGAGTTGGAATAGCCCCATTGCAAGAGCAATGCTTAAAGCGCGAGAGGGCGATGAGGTGCGTCTTAATACACCAGCTGGCACAGATATTTTAGAGATTGTTGAAGTTAAATATGTGGCGATTGAGTGATTTTTGTATTGCGGCGTTTACCTCAATGTTAATTTGCTATAAATACGTTTTAAAGAAAATAACATTGCATTAGGGTATATGTGCTTTTATTTTGAGAAACTCTGCCCATTTAACAACAAATTAAGTTTTTGCTTTATAAAAAAGAGAAAACTATTTGATTTTTAATGGTTTTATCCGTAAAATTCTTTTCAAAAGCAGTTGACGAAGGAAAATTAGGACATATTTTTAAAATTCGTTTTCCGTAAAGTCATACGTAAATACACAAAAAAAGCGAGGTTGTGATGAAACATATACTTAAATTTGCCGTGGCATCGGCTCTGACACTCTCTGCCTCTCTATCGACATTTGCTCAGGCCGCAGAAGATGTGGTTGGGGCAATGATTGCTCAAGCTACGACTAAGGCCGTCACAGCCCAGCCCGCTCGCCCTTACGCAACTCATAACGTGTCGTATGGCCGACAATATGGTTTGGAGCAATCCTATGATCCTCTCGATTTACGAGCCAGTGTGGCTTTGGTGGTGGATCAGAACAGTTGGAGTACGTTGTACGAAAAAAACTCTCGTACAAAATTACCCATTGCATCTATCACCAAGTTGATGACGGCGATGGTCTCTTTGGATGCGCGTTTGGATATGGATGAGCCAATCACCATCACCGAAGAAGATGCCAATCATTATCGTAATTCGCGCTTGTCTGTTGGCACGACATTGCCTCGTCGTGATGTGATGTTGTTGGCGCTGATGTCATCTGAAAACCGTGCCGCTTATGCCTTGGGTCGCACTTATCCTGGCGGTTTATTTGCTTTTATTCAGGCCATGAATGCAAAAGCCAGTATGCTCGGAATGAGTGGGGCCAACTTTGTTGATCCAAGTGGTTTGTCGCCCTCAAATCAAGCATCTGCGATGGATTTAGCGAAGATGGTTAATGCTGCATCGCAATACAAAATGATTCGACAATTGTCGACAACCGATAGTGCTATGGTTTACACCCCATCGGGTCGTCAGTTGGTGTATCACAACAGTAATCGTTTGATATCGCGGGGCATGGGTTGGAATATCGGCATGCAAAAAACAGGGACTTTGAGTGCCGCGGGTAAATGTGTCGTCATTCAGGCTTTCATTAACGGCTCGCCGAAAATTATTGTTTTGCTCGATTCTCGTACGGCAGATTCTCGTGTGACAGATGCAGTTCGTATTAAGGATTGGCTTGAAAGTGGTAATGCGCCGACCGTGTCAAAGTTGGACGTGCTTGGTGGTCGTTCACCATCACTCTAGAAATAGCACCTTTATATAATCATAAAAGCCTTCGTTTGACGAAGGCTTTTACTATTTGATGTTTATTATTTGATCATTAAAATGAAATCTTCACCCGCTAAAATTAAGTTTTCTGCTACGCCTGCTCAAATAGAGCGTTTACAACAGTCTATTCAATTTCCCGAACAGCTGCCAGTAAGTGCAGAGCGAGAGGCCATTTGCAAGCTCATTCAGAGCAATCAAGTGGTCATCATTTGCGGTGAGACAGGCTCAGGTAAAACCACTCAACTGCCTAAAATGTGTTTGTCGCTTGGACGTGGTGTTGGGGTGGGGGGGCTGGGTTTGATTGGGCATACCCAACCGCGTCGCTTGGCGGCAACCAGTACCGCCAAGCGCATTGCGCAGGAGTTGGATTCACCATTGGGTGAGGTCGTGGGTTATAAAATTAGATTTCAAGACCGCTTGCATGAGGGCGCGTCGATTAAGTTGATGACAGATGGTATTTTGCTGGCTGAAACGCAACGCGACCCCTTACTGAAACAATATGACACGCTCATTATTGATGAGGCGCATGAACGAAGTTTAAATATTGATTTTTTACTCGGGTATTTGAAAGAAATTTTACCTAAGCGCAAAGACCTTAAAATAATTATCACATCCGCAACGATAGATGCGGATAGGTTTGCAGCGCATTTTGCTACAGAAAAAGGGCCCGCTCCGATTATGAATGTCAGCGGTCGGACGTATCCAGTGGAGATTCGTTATCGGCCGATTCAAGCCAATGAGCATGATAAAGAGCGTGATTTGTATGATGGCATTGTTGATGCTGTCGACGAATTGGCGCGCGAGGGTACGGGTGATATTTTGGTCTTTTTGCCTGGCGAGCGAGAGATTCGAGAGGCCGCCGAGAGTTTGCGCAAGCATCATCCGCCTCATGTTGATATTTTGCCCTTGTTTGCTCGTTTGACGGCGCAGGAGCAAGAGCGTATTTTTAAGCCATCGAATGCGCGCCGAATTGTTTTGGCAACAAATGTTGCTGAAACCTCATTGACCGTGCCAGGTATTCGTTATGTGATAGACAGTGGTTTGGCGCGAGTTAAGCGATATTCGTATCGTCAAAAGGTTGAGCAATTGCAGATTGAAGCCATTGCCAAAGCGGCTGCAAATCAACGGGCTGGTCGTTGTGGGCGTGTGGCGGCGGGCGTGTGCATTCGTCTATATGACGAAGCGGATTTTGTTGCACGAGCCGATTTTACTGACCCAGAAATTTTGCGCTCATCGTTGGCGACGGTTATTTTACGGATGAAGGCTTTGGGCTTAAAACGCATTGAAGAGTTTCCTTTTGTGCAAGCGCCTCTTAATCGCGCCATTGTGGATGGCTATCATTTGTTGCAAGAGTTGGGTGCGTTGACGGATGATTACCAACTCACACAGATAGGGCGTGAGCTGGCGAAGTTGCCAATTGACCCGCGTGTGGCGCGCATGATTTTGGCCGCACGAGATGAGGGGGCTTTGCGAGAGGTGCTTATTATTGCGAGTGCGTTGTCGGTACAAGACGTAAGAGACCGTCCAACGGAGTTGCGTGCGCAGGCCGATTCAGCGCATGCCAAATTTAATGACCCTGCATCGGAATTTTTGAGTTATTTAAAAATATGGCAGTGGTTTGATGAGGCGGTTAAGCACAAAAAATCCAATAAGTTATTGCAAGAAAATTGTCGTGCACATTTTTTATCGCAGCTGCGTTTGCGTGAGTGGCGAGATGTGCACACTCAATTATCGAGTATGGTCAAAGAACTTGGATGGCGCATCAATGAGTCTGAGCCGACATTTGAACAATTGCATTGCGCGTTGTTGGCGGGATTGTTGGGCAATATTGGTTTTAAGTCCGAATTGCAAAACGAGGCGGTTAAACATTCCGCAGGAGCGCCAGCCAAGGTTGGGCAACGTGGTCAATATTATCAAGGTGCACGAGGGATTCAGTTTTATTTATGGCCGGGTTCGAGTCTAAAGAAAAAGTCGAGCCAGTGGGTCATGGCCGCAGAGTTGGTAGAAACCAGCCGTTTATTTGCTCGAACCTTAGCTAAAATCGAACCCAAATGGTTGGAGCGTGTTGGTTCACACTTATTGAAAAAAACCTACTCTGAGCCACGTTGGCGCAAAAAATCAGGGCAAGTTCAAGCGGATGAGCGTGCGACTTTATATGGTTTGGTGGTTTATAACCATAGACCTGTCAGCTACGCTCGTATTAATCCAGAAGAGGCGCGTGCCGTTTTTATTCGTGATGGCTTAGCTCAGCATGAATTTGAAGGGCGTTTTCCCTTTTTGACGCACAACAAGCAATTGATTGCGCATATTGAAAATATTGAGCACAAATCTCGTCGGCAAGATGTTTTGGTCGATGATGAGTTAATCGTGGCTTTTTATGATAGCGTCATCCCAAAGGACATCTGCGACATCCGTGCTTTACAAAAATGGCATGATGAAGCGATTAAAACCCAGCCTAAAATTTTGTATTTGTCGAAAGATGACTTGATGCGGCATGAGGCATCGGGTGTGACCACGGATGTGTTTCCAAAACATATGCAAGTCGGCGGTCTGTCATGCGGTTTAACCTACCATTTTGAACCCAATAGCCCACGCGATGGGGTGACCTTGACTGTACCGATTGCGGTTTTGAATCAAGTGTCAGCGGTTGAGTGTGAGTGGTTGGTGTTGGGAATGTTGAAAAATAAAGTGTTGGCTTTACTTAAATCTTTACCCCAAAAAATTCGTCGTCATTGTGTTCCGTTACCTGACTATGCGCAGCAGTTTATTGAATGGTCGGTGGCTGAAGCGTGCATGGGTAAGCAAGCTTTATTGGATGCGTTGATTGCGCATGTGCGTTTAAAAACGGGGCAACAGCTCAAAAGCACCGATTTCAAATTGGAGCTGTTGCCTGCACATGCGTTTATGAACTTTAAGTTAATTGATGAGTATGGGCGGCAGCTTGAAATGTCGAGAAACTTAAGTTTATTGCGAACTCATTTTGGGGGGCAGGCACGCGAGTCTTTTCAAGAGGTTGTGCAAGCACAATCTACGGCTGACGATGCTTCACAGTCTAAACAAGCTAAATCAACAGTGTCCGCTGGTGAGGCTGGTCGAGCCATTACAACATGGGATTTTGGCGAGTTGCCCGAACTGATGGAGTTACAGAAAGGGCAAGCCAAAATATTTGGTTATCCTGCGTTGCTTGATTGTGAGACGCATTGTGAATTAAGCGTGTGGGATGAAGAGAAAATTGCCCAAGACGTGCATTTGCTTGGATTGTTGCGCTTGGCGCGTTTGCATTTCAAAGACAGTTTGAAACACTTGGATAAAAATATACCCGATGCCGCCAACATGGGTATGTTGTATGCAGCCTTGACGGGTGATTCTTTAGAGGCGTTAAAAAGTGACATTGTCGCCTTGGCACTTCAACGTGCGTGTGGCTTGGATGACGTGACGCAGTGGCCTCGTAATGCGGAAACATTTGAAAAAATGTTATCGCAAGCCAAATCCCGTTTGGGGCTCATTGTGCAAGAAGTGTCGAAGCTGGTGCTCAATATTTTGAGCGAATGGCAAGTGGCACAGAAAAAGTGGGTGTCAGCAAAGGCGCACATCAATGCGTACAATGACATTAAAGGGCAAATTGAACGTTTAATACCCAAACACTTTGTTTTAAATACAGCTTATGTGCAGCTGGTGCATTATCCCCGTTATTTCAAAGCGATTGCTTTACGAATAGATAAGCTAAAAAATGATAACGCAAGAGATGCGCAATTGATGCGAGATATGCTACCTTTAACGCAAAATTGGCAGCGTGCTGTTAATGAGCGGGGGGGGCAGTTGGATGACGGATTGCTACAGTTTAGATGGTTGCTGGAGGAGTTGCGAGTGGGCTTGTTTGCACAAGAGTGCCGCACCCCTATGCCCGTGTCGGTCAAACGTTTGCATAAAGTTTGGGATAGTTTGCAAAGATAAAAAACGGAGGTGTCAATGAAAGACGTGATTCAAGCAATGAGCCGAGCGACCATGATGATGCTCACTCCGCGAATATGGGGGCTGGTCTGGCGTCCCGCATTGTTTTCATTGTTGGGTTGGTTCGTCATCGGCGGCGTGCTCTGGTGGGGTTTCGGTGACGATATTTTTGTCTGGTTGACGGCTCTGAAAAATCGGTGGGCGTTGAGTGATGCTTGGATGGCACAGGCAATGAATTGGGCGATGCAGGGCGGTTTTTGGTTGGCCGTCGGCTTGTTGTGGATTCTTTTGGTGGTTTTGTCGTCCATGCTGATGATTAGCGTTTTTGGGATGACTCACATCAACCGCGCGGTTGCGGATAAGTTTTTTCCAACATTGCAAAGTAAAGGTGGCTTGAGCACATGGCTAAGTTTGCGTAACACCATGAGGTGGACGTTTTGGTTTGCTTTTTTTTGGATTATCAGCACTCCAGCGTATTTGTTTGCAGGCTTGGGTGCTGTCATTCAAACGGGAGTCATGGCGCGTTATAATCAAAAAGTATTTGCTTTTGATGCACTTGCGGACTATGCCGACACAAATGAATATGCGGCTATCGCGAACGAAAGAAATGTGCATCTGTTCATCTTAGGGGTGCTGATAACCCTGATGGGCGCATTGCCTACGTTTATTTGGATGGGCTCGATTATTGGCGTCATCTTATTGCCGTTTGCCGCGATTTTTTCGGTGTTGACGTTCACGGCACTCTTTACATTTTGTGGTTTGACGTATAGTTGCTATTGCTTACAGGCGCTATCTGATTATCGCATGCGGCAAAGAGAACATTTATTGCAAACAGTCTTGCAAGATTGATGAGGACATATGCGTTTTGGTTTAATGATTATTGGTGACGAAATATTAAATGGCTCGCGTACCGACGCGCATTTTCAAGCGATTCGCGCCATGCTTGATGCGCGTGGTTTACGTTTAGCATGGGTCGAATATGTGGCTGATGAACCTACTGAAATCGTTGCGCGGTTACAGCGTAGTTTTGCGCAAGATGTCCCCGTTTTTGTTACAGGAGGCATTGGCGCAACACCTGATGACCACACCCGACAAGCCGCGGCCAGTGCGCTGGGAGTGCCTCTGCTTGAGCATCCTGTGGCCGCAAAATTCATTGAAGAACTGTCTGTAAAACGTGGTGATGATTTAAATGGAGCGATTCATTTGCAACGGCTTCAAATGGCGCATTTTCCGCAAGGTGCTGAAATTATTCCCAATCCATTTAACAATGTCGCTGGCTTCTCAATTCAGCGTCACTACTTTGTCCCTGGATTCCCAGTGATGGCGCACCCTATGCTCGAATGGGTTTTGGAGACATACTACAAGCATGAGTTTTTTAAACAACGCCATGCGCACTTGTCCGCTCATTTGTACGGCTTGCAAGAGTCACAAATTGCGCCTTTCATGATAGCGATTGAACGTGATTTTGCAGGCGTGAAAACCTATAGCTTGCCTAAAATTGTACAAGCGCAAGAAGGCGAGGCATCCGCAAGACGCTATCATATTGAATTGGGCGTGAAAGCGACGGGTGACGCATGTGTTTTGTTGGAAGAGGCTTGGCAAGTACTCAAGCAAAAAGTCCTCGAGATTGGCGGGGAAATTGTTTAACCATCATGTGGTTTAAGCCCCCGCATTCCTTAAAATAATAATTCGGTGAAACACTATCTTAAAAAGATAGTGTTCGATAGTGCCATAATTTGAATGCATTTGAAGCCGATATAATTAAGCCAATCAGAAGTACGGCAGATTGACTCCAGATGCAAAGAGCAATCAGTACAGTACTTATGCACAGTACGGCGGCAGACATTGGGTAAGCGCGTAAACGACCATGAACCAGTGCCAAGGTGAGAAAATAACAAATAACTGGAATGGCAATAACGGCGTTGGTCAAAGTCAGAGAAGCCATAGATTGACCACTCATAAAGTCGACCGAGGAGGCCAAGCCTGCACCAACTGCCGCAGCAGACACAAAAATAAAATAATGCCCATAGCCCCAAAAAATGCCTTGCCAATGGCTATTGGTAATATTGTGCTCAGTTTGCTGAAAGTAACTCCACCACATATTGAACACAAGCAGTAAGCCGCCAATAATAATTCCAACTAAAGAACCATCAACATAGCCTGCATCAATCGAGGATTGCACAGCGGTAGAGGCTGACAGAATAGTCTCGCCCAGTACGATAATGGTAAATAGACTGTAACGTTCAATGATGTGTTTAGGATGCCACGGTGTACCGCCATTCACTTTCTCAGCTAAAAAAGGCACACTCAGTTCAATTAAAATGCCAAACCCAATCAAATAAGGCTTTAACGACATGGGCGCAAGCATGATGAGCCACCAGTAAATTTGGGCAAGAAATAATCCGACTATATAGCGCGTAATTACTTGTCGGCGCGGAGGGTCGCCGAGCCAAGCGCGAACCCACTGCGTAATTTGAGCGACGCGCATGATGGTATAGCCTGTAATAGCAAACCAACTGGTGCCTTTTGAAAAGGTATCGGATACACCCGCAGCGACGACCAGCGCGCCTGTTAGTTGCACTAAAACCAATATGCGGTAAGGGACATCATCGATATCGTAAGCCGAGGCGAACCATGAAAAATTCATCCATGCCCACCAAATACCGAAAAAGACCCAAAGAAAAGGGAATATCGCTGAAGATAAATGGTTTTCAGCAATACTATGGTGCAAATTGGCGCTTGCCCCCGCTACGGCCACCACAAAAACCAAATCAAATAGCAGCTCAAGAGGCGTCGATGCGCGATGAACCTCTTCTTTAGAGCGAGGCAGCATGGGCTTAAATAGTGAATTTTTTTTAGTTGTGTTCATATAATCATTTAAATTTTTTTAGCAATAAGGTCATCATCAGATAAAAGAGGGAAGGGGCCTATCATCAACATCCTTGCAAACCCAGCGCGCATTCTACCAACATAATGTGAAATTGTATTGCGGCTGTACTGGCTGTGGTCTAGGGAGTGGGGCGAATTAAAATCCCCAGTTTGAATCAACTGGGGATATCGGTTGTTTAGGATTCAGCAAGCATGTGTTTAATCGCCGTTTCTAAATCAACATTTGTGCGGCGTTGTGCGCCTTCACCTGCAAACTGTATGAAATCAGTGTTAAACCCATGCATCATTTCTTGGAAGCCTTGCGCTGATTTGCTGGGCAAACCTTTGCCCTCAAAGAGACTGGCAATGCTGTCTGTAGGGACTTCAACCGCTTGAATATCTTGGCCGAGTAATTTTGATAAACAGGAAGCGACATCTTCCGCAGAGCATTCTACGGCATCCGATAACTCAACCATTTTAACTTCCATATTGCGCTCGATTAATAATTCCGCTGCGACACGGCCTATATCTAAACTTGAAGCCATAGGCCAACGTTTATTTAAAGGTAAGAAAAATGAAGGTAAAACGCCTTTTGTCTTCGCAATAAGAATACTATCAGACCAGTTATCTAAAAAATTAGGTGCGCGTAAAATGGTGATATTTAGACCCGATGCTTTAATTTGTTGCTCAAAATCAAATGTCGTTTTGATATTGCCCGTTCCATCAGGGTGTTGAGCACCCACAGACGACAATGCCACCGTATAAGACACACCTGCATCTTCTATTGCCTTGAGAAGTGAGAAATGTACCTGCTTAGCTCTAGCGAACATATCACTTGATAAGTATGCGGGCGGATTGATTAAATAAGCCCCGTCTACATCGCTGAATGCTCGCGTTAAAGCGGCAATATCGTCCACTTCCGCTAAAAAGGCTTCATAACCTAAAGCCCGCATTTTTTCTGCTTGCACCTCACCACGGACGATTGCGCGCACGTCATGCCCAGCTTGTTTTAATGTTTGAGCAACGACTGAGCCTGTTTGTCCTGTTGCTCCAATGACTGCATATTTCATTTCTTTATCCTTTTACTTGGGTTTTTAATAAAAACAATGTGTTTCAACAATGAGTTTGCTATGTTGCGTTTTATCAGCTCGATAGTCGAGTTAGCTGTTGACTGGATAATAGCTTGGCATTATATTCAGTCTCAGAATTATATAAAGTCATTAAAATGGATGTTAAGCATGCAAAAATCGAATGAAGAAAGTTTAAACCTTAATCTGAACACGTTGCCTTTTCTGGATGCGTTATTAAAAACATCCAGCATCACGCGTGCAGGAGAGTTGCTCGGGCTCAGTCAACCCGCAGCAAGCCGCACTATGAGTCGTTTGCGGGTTCAGTTAAACGACCCGCTGTTGGTGCGAACACGCAAGGGTTACACGCTTACAAATCGGGCTAGAACTCTGGAAACAAAAGTGCGCTCTCTTATGCAACAGGCGCAAGAAATATTTGTCATTGACCAGTTTGACCCAGCACTCGATAAACGCAATGTGCGTTTTGCATCAACAGATTATGGTATTTCGATTGTTTTAAAGCCGTTATTACCTAAGCTATACGAAGCCTCGCCACACCTGTCAATCGAAGTTGCTGCTTGGCAATCAAATACCTTGCACAAACTTGAACATGGCGAATTGGACTTTGCTATTTACACAGGGGACTTACCCGCCGACTTTCATCAACGTCGCTTGTTTACTGAATCTTACAGCCTAGTAATGAGCGAAAGCCATCCGCTGGTGCAAAAAAACAGCATGGATGAGATGTTGAAAAACTGTGCCAACTACCCAAGAGTTATTGTTAGTTACCCTGCGGGTAATCATGAAGCTCAAGATGATGTTCTGTCTCGCTTGGGATGCTCATCTCCGCCAATTAAAATAGTGTTACCTTACTTTCATAGCGTGTCTGCACTGTTAGAAAACAATCAAATGATTTGTGTCTTGCCAACACGCCTAGCCATACAGGCTCAAAAAGAGTTTGGATTGAAAAGTTATCCGTTAGAGGTTCAGGCGGAGATGTTTGATTATTATTTAATATGGCATCACCGTTCACACTTTGATGCAATGCACTGTTGGATGCGTCAATTCATCAGTGAGCAGGTGGAGTGATACCTTGTTAGGCCGTTAATATCCGACTCAAAAGGTAAATAAAATTCAATATTTATTTGTTGTATTTATCATACAAATAAAAAAGCATCCGATGTTAATCAGATGCTTTTTTGTATTAAACGCTTTAATAACGAACAATAACAATCCGCTGGATGCAAAGCTCTTATGATTTTTAATCTCAAATCAAAAGCGCATTTAAATGCGGTTATTTGTTTGCTCGAGCCATGCTAATGTCGGTTAAAACGCTGTAATTGCCTTTGTCATCAATGCGAACCAAGAGTGTTTTCCACATAGATTCATTTTTTGGAATGAGTGTGGTCAAGCCTAATAACGCATGTGCTTGTGTTTCTGCATCACACACGTTGAATGGAACTGTTTTATCTATTGGTGTACCCGCTATATGTGCCAAAGCATTGACCGTAATCTGTTGTGGATTGCTGCGGTCAACCCAAGAAACCAAAGCATCCCATTTAGCAGGGGCATTGGCTTTCATGCAAAGAATTGATTGTTCAAGTGAAAGTTTTTCGGTTGGTGTTTGTTGAGCATGTAATGTTGGACTCAATAAAGCAAGGCTCAAAGAGATAGTTGAGAGTAATTTTTTCATGCTGGCTCCGTGACTTAACAATTGATAATGCAACTACAACCAAGGTCGATGAGAATAATGGTCTATAGTTAATTGTTGATTATAAATCAAAAAACGCCACCGATGGGTGGCGTTTTGTCCCTTATGTTTATACGGGCGCTTTCAGTTTTTAAAAATATATAAATATTTATTATTTATCATCTTTTTTAACCTCTGTGAACTCGGCATCAACAATATCATCGTCGACTTTAGAGCCTGCTGTTGAGCCGCCTTGTTCGCTTTGCGCTTGAGCTTGCATGTCAGCATACATTGCTTCGCCAAGTTTTTGAGCGACTTTACTGAGGTTCTCGGTTTTTGCTTCGATGTCCTCTTTAGAACCAGATTGAACCGCCTCCTCTAGTTCTTTTATGGCCGCTTCGATGGCAGTTTTTTCATCCGCTGAGACTTTGTCGCCGTATTCTTCCAAAGATTTTTTGGTTGAGTGAACCAGAGCATCTGCACCATTACGTGCATCCGCCATTTCACGGGCTTTTTTGTCTTCCTCAGCATTTACTTCAGCATCTTTAACCATTTGCGCGATTTCGTCTTCTGATAAGCCCGAATTGGCTTTGATGGTGATTTTGTTTTCTTTGCCCGTACCTTTGTCTTTGGCATGAACATGCAAAATACCATTGGCATCGATGTCAAAAGTGACTTCGATTTGAGGTACACCGCGTGGCGCGGCTGGAATGCCTTCTAAGTTGAACTCGCCGAGTAACTTATTACCAGCCGCCATTTCACGTTCACCTTGGTAAACGCGAACAGTCACTGCAGGTTGATTGTCTTCCGCGGTTGAGTAGACTTGCGCAAACTTGGTTGGAATGGTGGTATTTTTCTTAATCATCTTGGTCATTACGCCGCCCATCGTCTCGATACCGAGTGACAATGGTGTAACGTCGAGTAACAAGACATCCGTGCGACCACCGCCCAATACTTGACCTTGAATAGCAGCGCCAACCGCTACTGCTTCATCTGGGTTAATGTCTTTACGGGCTTCTTTGCCGAAAAATTCTTTTACCTTTTCTTGCACTTTAGGCATGCGTGATTGACCGCCGACCAAAATAATGTCGTCGATGTCTGATACTTTCAATCCTGCGTCAGTCAAGGCTGTGCGGCAAGGGGCAATGGTGCGTTCAACTAAATCTTCTACCAATGCTTCAAGCTTGGTGCGCGTCATTTTAATGGCCATGTGTTTAGGGCCACTCGCATCGGCGGTGATGTAAGGTAAGTTGATTTCAGTTTGTGCGCTTGAGCTCAATTCGATTTTTGCTTTTTCAGCCGCTTCTTTCAAACGTTGCAAGGCCAATACGTCTTTTGACAAATCCACGCCTTGTTCTTTTTTGAACTCATCAACGAGGTAGTCAATGACACGTTGGTCAAAGTCTTCACCGCCGAGGAAGGTGTCGCCGTTGGTGGCCAATACTTCAAATTGTTTTTCGCCATCGACGTCAGCAATTTCAATGATTGAAACGTCAAACGTACCACCACCCAAGTCATATACCGCGACTTTGCGGTCGCCTTTATCGGTTTTGTCCAAACCAAATGCCAATGCAGCGGCGGTTGGTTCATTGATAATACGTTTGACTTCCAAACCTGCAATGCGGCCTGCATCTTTAGTGGCTTGGCGTTGCGCATCATTGAAGTATGCGGGAACGGTAATGACCGCTTCGGTCACTGTTTCGCCTAAGTAGTCTTCTGCTGTTTTTTTCATTTTGCGCAAAACTTCTGCAGAAATTTGCGGTGGCGCCAGTTGTTCGTCACGAACGGTCACCCAAGCATCGCCGTTGTCTGCTTTTGAAATTTTGAAAGGCATCATGTCGATGTCTTTTTGTACTTCTTTGTCCTCAAAACGACGACCAATTAAACGCTTGATGGCGTACAGCGTGTTTTTGGGATTGGTGACCGCTTGGCGTTTAGCGGGTACGCCCACTAAAACCTCACCGTTGTCCATGTAGGCAATAATTGAAGGTGTTGTGCGTGCACCTTCAGCGTTTTCGATGACTTTAGGCGTATTGCCTTCCATAACCGACACGCAAGAGTTTGTCGTTCCCAAGTCGATGCCAATAATACGTCCCATATATCTCTCCAGTTGCTAAATGATTGATTTTAAAAATGTCTTGCGCAAAAGCCTCTTGCGCCTTGACTGCTAATTGGAGGCGAAGAGACCTATTTCAAGGGCTTCTACACAATTTTTTCTAATTTTTGTCAGGTCGCGTACAATGTAAACGTCTAATAAACAATTGTAAAAAATAATAACCTGTTTTTAAAGGCGCTTTCGTTATGAGTCATGACATCCAACCATCCGAAATCACCCCCGAGTCAACTTATCGCAACCGCCGTTTTTTTATGAAAACGGGTGTAGCCGCTGGTGCTGCCGTTTTGACTACGGGTGTTTATCGCTATTTTAATCCTGTGGTTCAGGAGCGTGCGGCCTCTGAGGTGCAATCAAGCCCAGCAGTTAATCCCGTATCCAATGCTCATGCGATTGAGCAGCCCAATACTTTGCAAGAAATCACGCATTACAATAATTATTATGAATTTTCTACCAATAAATCAGCGGTGGCTAAAGCCGCTGAACACTTTGTCACCTCACCGTGGACGGTTGAGGTCGGTGGCTTGGTTGGTAAACCGCGCACATTTGATTTGATGGATTTACTTAAGATTGAGCATGAAGAACGTATTTATCGTTTCCGCTGTGTTGAAGGTTGGTCGATGGTCATTCCTTGGCAGGGCTTTCGGTTAAAAAAATTATTGGACTTGGTTGAGCCTTTGGGTTCGGCTAAATTCGTTGCTTTTGAGAGCTATTACGATAAAGAGCAAATGCCAAATGCCAAGTATTCAGGGATTGATTTGCCTTACGTGGAAGGTTTGCGCCTCGACGAGGCCCTTCATCCCTTGACGCTCATTGCAACGGGTTTGTATGGGCAACCCATGCCGAACCAAAACGGTGCGCCGATTCGCCTCGTTGTGCCATGGAAGTATGGTTTTAAAAGCATTAAGTCCATCGTGAAAATAACATTGACCGATACCATGCCCGAGACCACTTGGAATAAGTTGGCACCAGATGAGTATGGGTTTTATTCCAACGTTAATCCGAACGTCGACCACCCTCGGTGGTCACAAGCCACTGAGCAACGTATTGGCGAGTTGAGCCGTCGTCCAAGTTTGATGTTCAATGGTTATGCTGAAGAAGTGGCGGGGTTGTATAACGGCATGGATTTAAAAGTGAATTTTTAAAGTTTGACAAGGACATATTCTCTCTGATGCTTGCTTTGTCTTGAGTTTGATGACGGTTGCGACAACACACAACTTGCTATATTCCCCCATTTTTTATACTTTTAAGATAGCCATGAGAACCGATAAAAAAGATTTGCAACTGAACAAATTCCTCGTTTTTATGAATGCCCTTGTGCCATTGGCATTGGTCGCATGGGATGGCTTTAGACATCAACTGGGGGTGAATCCTGTTGAGTTTTTGATTCGCTATTTTGGCGTGATGGCGCTTGTGTTTGTGCTCGTCACTTTAACCATTACACCGCTGCGTAAAATCTTTGGTTGGGGTTTTTTGATTAAATATCGCCGCATGTTGGGCTTGTTTGCCTTTTTTTACGCCTGCCTGCATCTGATTGCGTATTTGGGCTTTGACCGTGGCTGGAGTCTATCGAGCACCTTAGCGGATGTGATTAAGCGACCTTTTATCACTATTGGTATGGCAAGTTTTTTGATGTTGGTTCCATTGGCCATTACCTCGACCGACCGCATGTTGCATCGTTTGGGCGCAAAACGATGGCTAAAGTTGCATAAGCTGGTTTATGTTCTTGCCATTGGCGGCGTTGTTCATTTTTATATGATTGTGAAGTCGGATGTGTTTTGGCCGCTGGTATTTGCTTTTATATTAATGATTTTGCTGGGGTATCGTCTTTACGCGCGTCAGCAAAAAAACACGCCGAAACCGAAAACTCAGCCTAAAAAAACAGCATAGAAGGCTAATCACAAAGCGGATGGAACTAAGTCGTTTGACGTATAAGCGCAAACCTTGTTTTATCGTACAATTCATTCATGATGATACCCACAGCCTTTCCCATCAATGGACTTAAAGATCGCTTTAATCGAAGCATTGATTATTTGCGTTTGTCTGTGACAGATCGTTGCGATTTGAGATGTACATACTGCATTCCAAAAGGCTTTCGCAACTTTGAAGAACCCGAACACTGGCTTTCATTTGATGAAATCGCTCGTGTGGTTGGGGCTTTTGCTCGTTTGGGTACGCGCCGTTTTCGCCTCACAGGGGGAGAGCCTCTGTTGCGTAAAGGCTTGGTTGATTTGGTCGAGCAGCTCAACGTCATTGATGGTGTGCATGATTTGTCACTATCAACCAATGGCACTCAACTGGCAACACAAGCGTATGCGTTGCGTCGTGCGGGTGTCAAACGTTTGAACATCAGCTTGGACTCATTGCGGGGCGAGTGTGTGCAACGCATTACGGGTAGTAATAGTTTAGATAAAGTGCTTCATGGTCTGCGCATTGCGAAAGGTGCAGGCTTTGAACGCATCAAGCTCAATATGGTCATGATGCAGGGCGTGAATGAAAACGATGTCAGTGATATGGTGGCGTTTTGTATTCAACATGGCTTCATCTTGCGTTTGATTGAAATGATGCCGATGGGCGTGACCGCACAAAACCAAGGTTTTGTCGATGTACAACCGATTTTGGCGCGACTTAAAAAGCAATTTAATTTGCAAGAAAGTCATCAAATGCTCGGTGGCGGACCTGCGCGTTACTGGCACAGCGAGGATGGTGAGTTTACCGTGGGTGTGATTACACCAATGTCGCAGCATTTTTGCCAAACGTGTAATCGGGTGAGGCTGTCGGTGGATGGCACGTTGTATATGTGCTTGGGGCAAGAGGAGCGTTTTGAGTTGCGCCCATTGTTGCGAGAGGGTTGCACTGATGAAGAGCTTGAAGATGCCATCCGTGCTGCGATTGAATTGAAACCTGAAAAACATGAGTTCCGTGAGCAGCCTGAAAAAATTATTCGTTTTATGTCGATGACAGGGGGCTGAGTTTATGGCGAGCCGAGGACTGTTATGGTGGGTGCGATAGTTCGCATGGCTATTGAAAAAAAGCAGGCAAAAGTATGTTTACTTTTGCCTGCTTTTTTTCAATGCTTACATGCAACAATGCATCGCTTATAGTTGCATCATTTGTGCGCGTTCAGTGTCGGTTGGTGTAAAGCCGCGTTTTTCGTAAAAATCAAAAATCGCATTGACGATAAATTCAGGGTCATCAGTAATCTGTACAAGGTCTAAATCCTCTGGTGAAATCAGCTTGTTGCCAAGCAACTGTTCTTTGACCCAGTCCCACAGCCCAGTCCAAAATGTTGTGCCATACAAAAATACGGGCATTTTTCGGCTTTTACCTGTTTGAATCAAAGTCAATGATTCAAATAATTCGTCCATCGTGCCAAAGCCACCAGGCATCACCACGTATGCCGTGGCGTATTTAACGAAGGCGACTTTGCGCGAAAAAAAGTGGCGAAAGTTCATGGAGACATTTTGGTATGGATTGCCTGACTGCTCGTGTGGCAGCAAAATATTCAAACCGACACTGGCGGACTTGCCAGCGAATGCACCTTTGTTGGCCGCCTCCATGATGCCTGGACCACCACCAGATATGACACTAAAGCCTGCGTTGGATAACATGTTGGCCAGCTGTTCGGTTTTTTGATACACAGGGTCTTCAGGCTTGGTGCGTGCGCTGCCAAAAATGCTAACGGCAGGGCGAATATGCGCCAATTGCTCAGCGGCATTGGCAAATTCTGACATAATGCCGAGTATGTGCCATGACTCCCGCGCTTTGGTCATGGTGGCTTTTTCAGTTTCTGTGTGTGAAGATTCGCTGAGTGTTTGGATTTGTTCTTTGGCGTTACGGTTCATGGTTTTGGCTTTACTGTTTTTTAGTTAAATACACGAAAATGTAATCCAGCATTGTACGACAATATCCATCTTTGGATTTTGTAACGCGATTGTTTTTACACAGGTTTTAAAAAATGCCAGATATGACGGGCTTGAGGCGTCAAACGAATGTTCCAAACAAGTGTTTCAAATAAATGCTTTAAATTAAAATTGAATATTTAAAAAATAAAACCGCGTCTTTTATATTGAGTGATGTTGACCCTATGTCTTTACTTTCTGATTTTTTAGCTCAAACAGATACTGAGCACACCTTATTGTTGGTTGATGGTTCGAGTTTTTTGTACCGTGCTTATCATGGTTTGCCTGATTTACGTAGTCCATCTGGTGCGCCGACGGGTGCGCTGTATGGCATTATCAATATGCTTAAACGCCTGCGCACGATGGTGCCGACTGCACATGCGTTGTGTGTGTTTGATGCAAAAGGCAAAACATTTCGTGACGAATGGTATCCCGAATATAAAGCCAACCGCCCATCCATGCCAGATGATTTGGCCTTGCAAATTCCTGTTATTGAGGCCGCGGTGCGTGCCCTTGGTTGGCCAGTGCTGTCGATGGAGGGCGTGGAAGCCGATGATGTGATTGGTACCTTGTCTGTACAGGCGGCTGGTCAGGGCTGGGTTACGGTCATGGCGACGGGTGATAAAGATTTGACGCAATTGGTCAATGAGCGCGTCTTGTGGTTCAATACGATGAGCGACGAGGTGCTTGATGCCAACGGCGTGACGGCAAAATTTGGAGTGCCGCCTCAACGGATTGTTGATTACCTCACCTTGGTGGGTGACACCGTTGATAATGTGCCTGGGGTTGAAAAAGTCGGGCCAAAAACAGCGGTGAAATGGCTGACTGAATATGATTCGCTGGATAATTTGATTACACATGCCGATAAAGTGACTGGCAAGGTGGGTGAGAATTTGCGCTCAACTTTGGATTGGCTACCGATGGCGCGTCGTTTGGTGACGGTCAAATGCGATTTGCAACTGACTTCTGAAGCGAGTGATTTGGGCGCATTTCATATTAAAAATGAAGACCGCACCGCCTTGCGCCAAATATATGAGCAAGCGGGTTTTAAATCATGGCTTAAAACGTTGTTAGCGACGGAGGGTGAAGCCCCAGCATTGGCGTTTGGTGAGTCAGGCTCGTTGTTCGATGCGGTTAATACTCAAGCAACGACCACCTCTTCTGCTGCGAGTAACCCAATACAAGAGACTGAGCCAGTGGCCATTACCGCGTTCAAGGTCAACTACACGATTGTAAATACCCACGCTGCGTTGAGTCAAATGTACACCGCTTTGACCCGCGCATCTTTGGTGGCATTTGATTCCGAAACCACTTCATTAAGCCCATTCGCGGCACGTATTGTCGGACTTTCTTTTGCCACTGACGCGCAATCAGGTTGGTATATTCCGCTTATGCATGAAGGGATGCAGACTGTTGAACAATTACCGATTCACATTGTGTTGCGAACCCTCAAAACATGGTTTGAGGATGAAAATGCTAAAAAAATTGGACAAAATCTTAAATACGATGCCCATGTTCTAGCCAATCATGGCATTGCTTTGCGTGGTATCGCGCACGATACTTTATTGCAATCGTATGTTTTGGATTCGCACGCCAAACATGCGCTTGATGCCATTGCCGAACGTTATTTGCGAGTTTCTAGCGTGTCGTATGAAGATTTGTGTGGAAAAGGCGCCGCGCAAATTCCATTTGCCCAAGTCGATATTGAGCGCGCTGCGCAATACGCCGTTGAAGATGCCGCCTTGTGTCTTGGCGTGCATGCAGTGATGTACCCGCGTATTTGCGCCGATGATGGACTCAAAAAGGTGTACGAGCAGATTGAGTTGCCGACATCAGATGTATTGTTCACTATGGAGCGCGCGGGAGTGATGCTTGATGTGGAGGCTTTGCGTCAACAGTCGCATCATTTAGGACAGCAATTACTGAGCTTAGAGACACAAGCGCATGAGCTTGCAGGGCAGCCTTTTAACCTGAATAGCCCTAAGCAAATCGGTGAAATTTTCTTTGAAAAACTCGGCATGCCTGTGGTTAAAAAGACCGCCAAAGGCGCACCGAGCACAGACGAAGACGTGTTGCAAAAACTTGCTGAAGACTATCCTTTGCCTAAAGCCATGCTCGAATATCGCAGTTTGAGCAAACTCAAATCGACATACACTGATAAATTACCGCTCATGGTTGAGCCAAGTACGGGGCGAGTGCATACCCATTATGCCCAGACCGTAGCAGTGACAGGGCGGTTGTCTTCAAACGAACCTAATTTACAAAACATCCCCGTTCGTACCGAACAAGGACGTAAAGTCCGTACCGCCTTTGTGGCACCCGCAGGAAGCGTCATGATGTCGGCCGACTATTCGCAAATTGAGTTGCGTATCCTTGCGCACTTATCCCAAGACCCTGGGTTACTCAGTGCGTTTGCCAATAATGAAGATGTGCATCAACGAACGGCAGCGCAGATTTTTGGAGTGGCTTTGGGTGATGTGAGTTTTGAGCAAAGGCGCATGGCAAAAATGATTAACTTTGGTTTAATTTACGGCATGAGTGCATTTGGTTTAGCGGGAAACTTAGACATCAGCCGCACCGCAGCACAGCAGTATATGGATCAATATTTCATGCAATATCCCACTGTGTTGCAGTTTATGGAAAGCACCAAACAATTTGCGCGTGAACATGGGTATGTGCTCACGCATTTTGGTCGTCGCCTCTACTTGCCCGACATCAATGACCGTAACCAAGGTAAACGCCAAGGGGCCGAGCGTGCGGCCATTAATGCGCCGATGCAAGGCACTTCGGCTGATTTAATTAAATTGGCGATGATAAAGGTACAGCAAGTCTTGGTCGAACGTCAGTTACAATCAAAACTAATCATGCAGGTACACGATGAACTGGTGCTTGAGGTGCCAGACAACGAGGTGACTGTGTTAACGCAACTGATTCCAGAGTGCATGGCAGGTGTTGCGCAACTGGACGTGCCATTGGTTGCTGAGGTTGGGGTAGGGCTGAACTGGGAACTTGCGCATTGAGTACAATTTCACCTAAGTGATGGTTCTTTGATTTTTAAAAGCAAAACAAGTCAGCATTGTGTAAGAAAGTAAATCCTAGGGGAATCACAAAACACTGTTGTTGACTTGACTAAGCGTATGGCATTGCGCACAATGTGAAGATAACTTTAATAGGAGACCATTATGGCGACAAAAGGGCGGGCAAACGGAGCAACGGGCAAAACCGTTTCAACGACAACCACAAAACCAGCGGCTAAACCAAAAAAAGCTGTTGTTCATTCGACTGTGGAAACTTCGTCTAAACCCGTGGCAAGCAAAGTGACGCGGGTCAAAGCGACAGCAGCTAAAGTCGCCGCTCCTAAACCAGTGGCCAATAAAAAAGTAACAAGCCCCCAAAAGCCAAAAGTGGTGACCAAAGCCGTTGTCAAAAAAACGACGGTAAAAGCACCTGTTAAGACGGCTGTTAAAACAGCGGTTAAAACAACGGTTAAAACGACAGCAACACCCAAAGTCGCAGCACAGAAAGCAAAACCCGTTCAGACAGCTCAATCAAGTGCGCATGGTTCTAATCAACAGAATGTTGAAAAAGACACCTCAAAAAACACGCCATTTGATTTGTTCCAGTCCATGTTCAACGGCATAGACGACTCGATGGGTTTAATGACAACGTGGCAGCAGTTTGCGAATCAGATTGTGGGCATGCCCATGAACCCGTCGTTTGCAAATTTAATGGGTTTCGGTGGTCTAAGTGGTCAAGCACCTGATATCGCCAATATGGTTAATCCCCAAGACTTAGAGCGGTTACAAAGTGAGTACATGCGCGAAATGTCCGCACTTTGGCAAAACTACATACAACAACAAGGCATTGAATTGAGAGACAAACGCTTTGCTTCGCCCGCTTGGCGTAGCAGTGCTTGGGCCAATTATTTGGCGCAGAGTTATTTGATTAATGCACGCTTAATGCTTGAAATGGCAGAGTGCGTTCAAGCCGACCCAAAAACGAAAACGCGTGTGCGCTTTGCCGTGATGCAGTGGGTGGATTCTCTCTCGCCATCGAATTTCTTTTTAACCAACCCCGAAGCTCAACAAAAATTGATTGAAACCCAAGGCGAAAGTCTAAAAATGGGGATTCACAACTTTTTGACCGATTTACAAAAAGGGCGCATTTCTCAAACGGATGAAACCGCCTTTAAAATTGGTGTGAATGTTGCTCGTTCCGATGGGGCAGTGATTTTTGAAAATGAGTATTTTCAGCTCTTACAGTACACGCCGTTGACGGAAAAGGTGGGCGAGCGTCCTTTGCTGATTGTGCCGCCTTGTATCAACAAGTACTACATCTTGGATTTGCAGCCTGATAACTCACTTGTTCGACATGCGGTTGAATCGGGCAATACGGTTTATTTGATAAGCTGGCGCAATGCAGATGAAGCACTGGCTCAAACGACTTGGGATGACTACATCGAGGATGTGGTGATTCGAGCCATCCATGTGGTACAAGAGGCGAGTCGCTCTGACCAGATAAATACCCTCGGTTTCTGTGTGGGCGGCACTTTATTATCAACTGCTTTGGCGGTACTGGCCGCCCGTGGTGAGTCGCCCGCGGCCAGCTTGACTCTGTTAACCACTTTATTGGATTTTTCGGATAACGGTGTTTTAGATGCTTATGTCGATGAACAGCATGTGTTGATGCGAGAGCAAAGCATTGGAGCAGGTGGCATTATGCAGGGTAAAGAACTGGCAAATGCCTTTGCTACTTTGCGCCCCAACGATTTGGTTTGGAATTATGTGGTGAGCAACTACCTAAAAGGTGAGCAACCAACAGCATTTGACCTTTTATATTGGAATTCAGACTCGACCAATTTACCTGGTCCAATGTTCTGCTGGTATTTGCGCAATACTTATCTTGAAAATCGTTTAATTAAGCAAAATGATGTGATTTGCTGTGGCGAGAAAATCGATTTGTCGCGACTCAATGTGCCGACTTATGTCTTATCTTGTCGTGAAGATCATATTGTGCCTTGGACGGCCGCCTTCCGTTCGCAAGAACCGTTGAGTGGTGATAAACGCTTCGTGCTTGCTGCTTCTGGTCATATTGCGGGTGTGGTTAATTCTGCGAAAAAGAATAAACGCCATTATTGGGTTAATCCAAAAGCGAGTTTGGCAGGAGACCCCGAGCACTGGCTGAATACAGCTCAGGAGCATCCAGGCAGTTGGTGGACTGATTGGACGTTGTGGTTGAAACCGTTTGCTGGCAAAGAAGTGAATGCACCTAATAAATTGGGTACGGCTCAATATAAACCCATTGAGGCCGCACCCGGCCGATATGTTAAGGCACGAGCAGCCTAATATTTGGATGTTATGACTGGTCACATGTATTTAATCGTCAAATACCTACTGACAGCAGGTGTTGTCGTCTTGGTTTCCGAATTGGCTCGGCGTAGCGACAAAGTCGGTGCGCTGGTTGCTTCTTTGCCATTGGTGACCGTGTTGACGCTCATTTGGCTGTATCTTGAGCGGCAACCCATGGAAAAACTCAGTCGACACATGTCTTATACCTTTTGGTATGTGTTGCCGACGTTGCCCATGTTTTTGTGTTTTCCGTGGTTGTTGTCAAAGCTGGGCTTCGGATGGGCTTTGCTGGTTTGGTCAATGCTGACGATGGCATTATTCATGGTCTATGTTTTGCTGATGAAACAGTTTGGAATAGACTTGCTGTAAAAAATGACATCAGGATGAATGGGTTCTATCCAATTGATATTATTTAGTTTTTTATTAAAATCGAAAAGCAAATTGCTTTTTCAATAAGGAGATAGTAATGACAGAAGTGGTAATCGTGGCAGCTGTTCGCACGGCGATAGGTAAGTTTGGTGGTTCGTTGTCTAAAGTCTCTGCGCCAGAGTTGGGTGCAACAGTCATTAAAGCATTGCTGGAAAAAACAGGCGTGTCTGGCGACGCGATTAGTGAAGTGATTATGGGGCAAGTATTAACGGCAGGCAGCGGACAAAACCCTGCCCGTCAATCTGTTATTAAGGCTGGTTTACCCAACCATGTGTCGGCAATGACCATTAACAAAGTCTGTGGTTCTGGGCTCAAAGCAGTCATGCTTGCCGCGCAAGCAATTAAAAGCGGGGATGCTGAAATTGTCATCGCAGGTGGTCAAGAAAATATGAGTGCCTCGCCTCACGTCCTACCCAACTCGCGTGATGGTTTTCGTATGGGCAATACGCAACTGGTCGACACCATGATTAATGATGGTTTGTGGGATGCGTATAACAACTACCACATGGGCATTACCGCTGAAAACGTGGCCAAAGCCCATAATATTACGCGTGAAATGCAAGATGCTTTTGCCTTGGCCTCACAACAAAAAGCCATTGCCGCAATAGATGCAGGTCGCTTCAAAGACGAAATTGCGCCTGTGGTCATTCCACAACGCAAGGGCGACCCCATTGTATTTGATACCGATGAATTTCCCAATCGCAAGACCAACGCCGAAACTTTGGCAGGATTGCGCCCAGCCTTTGACAAAGCGGGCACGGTCACGGCGGGCAATGCTTCGGGCATCAATGATGGTGCGGCCGCTGTCATGGTGATGAGTGCTGAAAAAGCCAAAGCATTGGGACTTACCCCGCTCGCAACGGTTAAATCATTTGCCAGCGCAGGTCTTGACCCCACCATAATGGGCATGGGCCCCGTTCCAGCCTCACGCCGTGCATTGGAAAAAGCAGGTTGGAGTAAAGATGAGCTTGATTTAATGGAAATCAACGAAGCATTCGCGGCACAAGCATGCGCTGTGAATCAAGAAATGGGTTGGGACACATCTAAAATCAATGTCAACGGCGGTGCAGTTGCTTTAGGTCATCCGATTGGTGCATCGGGGTGCCGCGTGTTGGTTAGTTTATTGCACGAAATGGTTAAACGTGATGCCAAAAAAGGCTTGACGTCACTGTGTATCGGTGGCGGCATGGGCGTGGCTTTAGCGGTAGAACGTGCGTAATAAAGTGTTGAACAGCACAGAGCAATAATCGAGGTGCGCTTGATTGTTGCTCGTTAAAATAAACAATAAACATCGTATAAAGCAAAAAATTGCTGTGCGAAAAATAATGGAGCTTAAAATGAGTCAAAGAGTTGCGTATGTAACAGGCGGTATGGGTGGTTTGGGCACAGCCATGTGCCAACGTTTACACAAAGATGGTTTTAAAGTCATCGCGGGTTGTGGTCCGAATCGTGATGCTCAGAAATGGTTGGATGAGCAAGCCGCATTGGGTTACACCTTCTACGCCTCGGCGGGTAACGTGGGTGATTGGGATTCAACCGTTCAAGCCTTTGATAAAGTCAAGGCGGAACACGGCGTTATCAGCGTATTGGTCAACAATGCGGGCATTACCCGTGATGGACAATTTCGCAAAATGGACTTCAAACAGTGGGATGAAGTGATTAAAACCAACTTGTATTCCATGTTCAACGTCACCAAACAAGTGATTGATGGCATGGTTGAACAAAACTGGGGTCGCATCATTAATATATCCTCTGTGAACGGTCAAAAAGGGCAGTTTGGTCAAACCAACTACTCAACCGCTAAGGCAGGTTTGCATGGCTTTACCATGGCGTTGGCACAAGAGGTCGCCTCTAAAGGGGTCACGGTCAATACGATTTCTCCTGGTTATATCGCAACAGACATGGTGACCGCGATTCGTGAAGATGTTTTGGAAAAAATTATTTCAGGTATTCCAGTCAAACGATTGGGTAAACCTGAAGAAATTGCCTCTATGATTTCATGGTTGGCTTCTGATGAGGGTGGTTTCTCAACTGGCGCCGACTTCTCCGTCAATGGCGGCTTGCATATGGGCTAGTGAGTGCCTATGTAGGCTTTACTTGTGTACCAAATAAAATCCCCTCAGCGAGTTTGCTGGGGGGATTTTCTTGGGCTCAAGTGTTTTTTTGGTGTCTAAAATTTTTTAAAGCTTATGACAGCTCCCGACTGCTTGCTTTTTGAAAACCTAAAACTTATTTTTAATTCAAATAACAAAAAATTAAGAACTCAATAATCGAGCATGGAAGAGTATGGTCGAATGACAGTCTTTAAGTCTTTAAATATGTAGATGAATCAGAAAATATTGCCATTTGGGATGACCAACAACTGAATGCTGAGCCGTTGCTTAAATTTCAGCCAAACTAACCTAGTCTGTTGATTTTATAGAGTTAAGTCCAGTTATCATAAACTTATCCAAAGTTTTATCCACAGATTTTGTGGATAAAGAAATGGCGATTGGATTGGAGATTGAATGTGTCTAAAGTAAAAAAATCAAACAGTCATTTGAAATAAAAGGGTAACGATGCTTTTTTGATTGAGCCCTGAACATTTTGAGTAATTGGCATTGCATCCCATTCATTTAAAAGCCTAATTTTTATCAAACGTCCTCATCTTAACGAGCGATGCCCAATAGCTCAAGCGTTGTTGCCATGGCTTGCGGTAATAAATTTTTACCTAAAGCGCGTCCGTATTGCAAAGCAGATTTGGTTTGAAACATAATCAAGTTTGCTGCGGCATCGCTGCTGATGTTGACATTCCAATGTAGCGCGTTTCGTAGACGTTCAAATAATTGACTGACAAAATTTAATTCTAATTCTGTGACTTCGATTAAGCGTTGCTGTAAAGGCTCAGATAAACTTTGATGGTGTGCCTGTAGTGAGCTAATCGGGCAAATGCGTCCGTTGGGGTCAAATGTATGTAGTGCTTGTTCAAGCATCGGTAGTACTTGTTCTGGCGGCATTGCCAATAAGCCTTTGAAGCGTTCTGTGAGTCCGTTTTCTATTTGGTCGAGTAAAGCCAAACCAAAATCTTGTTTGGTGGGAAAGTGGTGGTGTATTGTGGGCTTGGCGATACCACTGGCTTTAGCAAGGTCGGCAAAACTGATGCTGTCATATCCACGAAGCATCATGAGGTTAAAACCAATATTGAGTAGTTCTTGTTTTCTATCTGTACGCATGTTAATATTTTAGAAACCAACCAACTGGTTGGTTTTGTTTCTCTTGAGCCAATACCATACCATTAAAAGGTCATCGAAATGAAATTATATTACGTTGTTGCTTCAACATATTCACAAAAAGCTTTATTGGCGTTGTATGAGAAAAATATTGCGTTTGAGCCATCAGTTGTAGATTTAGCGAGTGAGGCTGGGCGAGCGGCCTATAAGGAAGTGTACCCAATGTGCAAAGTTCCTTTATTGGTTGCTGAAAACTCTTTTATCCCTGAGTCGTCGATTATTGTTGAATATTTAGAAGATGAGTTTGCAAATCAAGGCACATGCCTTATTCCTACAGATAAAACCCTTGCGCGTCGCACTCGCTTTAAAGATCGAATGATTGATTTGTATGTGAACAATCCTATTGTTGCCATCTTTCTTGATTCGCGCAAACCAGAAGATAAGCGCAATCCTGAAGCGGTTGCACAAGCTAAAAACACATTGATGTCTTCATTGGCTCATTTTGAAAAAGAATTGGGTCAGCAGTCGTACATGAATGGCGATGTCTTTACGATGGCTGATTGTGCAATGTTTGGTCCTTTGTTTTATGCAAAGCAGATGGGCTTTGTTAACGAGAGTCCTAATTTGCAGGCTTATTTTGAACGCATGATGGCGCGCCCCAGTGTGCAAAAACTTATGGGTGAGTTGATTCCTTTTTTAGAACAAATGAACTCACCTAAAAATTAATATTAGTGTTTTCTCTTTCGATAAAGCCAGTTGTTGGCGTGCTGATGAGGCGCTTCACAACTGGTTTTGTTCTATTCAAGTATACTGCGCGATGATTTTAATTTACCTTGTGTGTTTGTTTGAGATTAATATCAAATAATGCTAAACAATGTAAAACATCAAATGGCTCATTCAAAAAAGAGGTTTAAATGTTTAAAGTTAGTCCAAAAATGATTTCATTGCTGCTGGGTGGTGCTCTTTTGTTGAGTGCTTGTTCAGGTGGAACAAAGCAAGAAACGTCTAATTCTGCACAAGCCGATGGGGCATCAGCAATCGGTAAACCTGTGGTTGTCTCTTCAAAAATCGATACTGAAGGTACGCTTTTGGGCAATATCATTCTTTTGACTTTAGAGGCCAATGGTATTAAAACTCAAGACAAATTGTCTCTCGGTGGTTTGCCTATTGTTCGTAAAGCTTTGATCAGTGGCGAGGTGGATATTGTCCCTGAATATACTGGCAATGGTGCTTTTATGTTCAGTAACGGCAATGAAAAAAGTGCTGAATGGAAGGACTTGCAAAATGGGTATGAAAAAGTCAAAAAGTTGGACTATGAGGCGAATAAACTGGTGTGGTTGACACCAGCGCAAGCCAATAATACTTATGCATTAGCTGTTCGCGAAGATGTTGCAGGTCCTGCGCACCTAAAAACCATGAGCGATTTTGGACGATGGGTGGCAAATGGGGGCAATGTAAAAATGATTGCGTCGCAAGAGTTTACTCATTTACAAGGTGCGTTGCCTGCGTTTGAGTTGACTTATGGCTTTAAAATGAAGCCTGAACAAATGGTTATTGTCTCGGGTGGAGACACCGCTAATACGATTAAAGCGGCTTCTCAACAAACCAATGGCGTGAACACCGCCATGGTGTACGGGACAGATGGTGCGATTGAGCCGTCAAACCTAAGAGTGATGGAGGATGATAAAGGCACTCAAGTCATTTATGCGCCAGCTCCCGTCATTCGTGAGGAGGTGTTGAAAGCGCATCCAGAAATCGAAGTTCTGCTAAAGCCTGTGTTTAATTCTTTGAATAATGAGGTTTTACGAGGGCTGAATGCGAAAGTTCAGGTGAACGGCGAACCTTCTAAAGCTGTGGCTTTAGAATATTTGAAGAGCAAAGGTTTGATTAAATAATTTTTATATTGAGCATATTTTTAATTCATAATGATTCGGCTTAACATCGCCAACGCAATCTATACCCTATCAATACCATAAATCAGCAAGTGCCATGGGCCTATCAAATTTAATCAAGCGAAGCAATCGCTTATCCATCTTGCTGGTACTGCTGGGCTGGTTGGCGCTGCTGACCCTGCCTTTGTTGATTGTTAAGCCCAATCGCATTGCCTTAGGTGATGCCAAAACATTCGCTCAATTAATAGAATATAGCGCGATGTGGTGTGTGTGTGGTGGGCTTGCATTGTGGAGCGGATCTCAATTGTTTTTATCTTCCCAACGGCTGCGTTTGGGTGTCGCAAGCGTCAGTTTGTTCATATTGCTTGTTGGTGTTGGTCAGATGGCCAATGCTTTAGCTATGGGTAGTTCATCTATCCGAATAAGCCCAGCGGCCGCTTTTTGGGTGCTGTTTTCGGTTTATACGTTGTCGCTTGCGGATGGTTTGCTCAATTTAAGATTAAAGCCCCTACATAAACTTTCGTTTTTAATATTATTGACAGCTTTCCTTGCTTGTCTTTTACATACTCACACTTTGGATGCTTTGGCGGTGATGCGGGAATACAACCAGCGACAGTCTCAATTTTGGGATGAGTTTATTAGACATGTCAATTTGACGTTTGGCTCTTTGTTTATTGCATTGGTGTTCGGTTTACCTTTAGGCTTGGCTTGCTTTGTGTTGCCAAAAATCAGAGCGGCCACGTTGCAAGTCTTAAGTTTGGTTCAGACCGTCCCCAGTTTGGCTTTATTTGGTTTATTGATGGCGCCTTTATCGTATTTAGCGGCTCATTATCACTGGGTTGCTGCGATGGGTGTGACGGGCATTGGGGTGGCGCCAGCATTGATTGCGCTGGTTTTTTATGGCCTTTTGCCAATTGTCGCCAATACCGTAGTGGGTCTAAACAGTGTTTCGCCTTTTGTGAAAGAGTCAGCAAAAGGCATGGGTTTGACTCGAATGCAAATATTGTTTCAAATTGAACTGCCATTGGCGTTGCCCGTTATTTTGACGGGGGTGCGTATCGTTTTGGTACAGACCATTGGCTTGGTGACTGTTGCGGCACTTATCGGCGCGGGTGGCTTGGGCGTGTTTGTATTTCAAGGCTTGGGTCAAACCGCTACAGATTTAGTGCTTCTTGGGGCATTGCCAACGGTTTTTTTTGCATTTAGTGCGGCAGTGTTTTTAGACGTGCTAATTGAATATTTGAAAAAAGATGAGCAAAAATGAGCGCTATGATTTCAATTCAAAACGTCAGTAAACAGTTTGGTTCGGCTACGGTGGTGGACGAAGTCTCTTTAGAGATTGAAACAGGCGATTTTTGCGTCATTGTCGGGCCTTCTGGCTCGGGCAAGTCTACTTTGTTGCGCATGATTAATCGACTGGAGCCCATCAGCAATGGAGGCATCAAAGTGCAGGGGCAAGACATTATGCGCATTCCTTCGACGGAATTACGTCGAGGCATGGGTTATGTGATTCAAGGGCATGGTCTGTTTCCGCACCGAACGGTAGGACAGAATATTGCCACTGTGCCAAAGTTACTTGGCTGGTCAAAAAATAAAATTGATGCGCGGGTTAAAACTTTGTTGGATGTGTTTGGACTGAACCCCGATGTGTTTCAAAATAAATATCCGCATCAGTTATCAGGCGGTCAACAACAGCGAGTGGGGGTTGCTCGCGCATTGGCGGCGGAAGCTAAAATTTTATTGATGGATGAACCTTTTGGCGCATTAGATCCCTTAACGCGCACTAAAGCTCAAGACGATTTGTTAAAAATCCAGCAACAGTTAGGGATTACCGTGATGTTGGTGACTCATGATATGGATGAGGCTTTACGTTTGGGCGATAAAATTGCTGTGATGAATAATGGGCGGGTTTTGCAATACGATAGCCCGCAAGACATTTTGACCCATCCTGCCGACTCGTTTTGTTCTCAATTCATTGGAACGGTTGACCGCGCACTCAAACTGTTGTCTTTGCATAATGTTTGCCAGTACATGCGCAGCGAATTGAGTCTGACCCATCTTGCAGTACCCAGCGTTTTACAAACAAACTCGCTCCGTGATGCACTATCTGAGATGACTTGGCACGGTGTGAACCACATCAGCGTTGTGAACCAAGCAGGTCAAGCTGTTGGAACGGTACACTTGTCGGATGTTTTAAAAATAGGTCAAGTAAAATGAGCAAAATACCAGCGATTATTTTTCGTTTGACCGCATTTTTTATTTTGCTTGCGTTGCTGGTGAAGCCCGAGTGGTTTGAAAAATTCTTTACCCCCTTCGCGCAAGAGGGGATGCCGATTATTTATAATCAAAACAGTTTGGCTGGTTTGGCACTGGCGCATATGCAGTTGGTTGGTGTCTCACTTGTGTTGAGTATTTTGATTGGTGTTGGTGCGGGTTTTTTTGTAACGCGCTCGAGTGGCGCTGAGTTTTTACCGCTCTCACGAGCCATTGCCCATATTGGACAAACATTTCCACCTGTTGCGGTATTGGCCTTGGCCGTGTCTGCGGTTGGATTTGGTTTTTATCCGAGTTTAATTGCGCTGACTTTGTATGGTTTGTTGCCCATCTTTGAAAATACAGTCGTGGGTTTGAAGTCCATTCCTGACGGCGTGCTTGATGCCGCTAAGGGCATGGGCATGTCTTCTTCACAATTGTTGTGGCAGGTTGAATGTCCCTTGGCTTTGCCGTTGATTATCGAAGGCATCAAAACTGCTGCGGTGATTAATATTGGCACGGCGACCATCGGCGCAACAGTGGCGGCCCAATGTTTGGGCGAAGTTATAATGGCAGGGATATTGGTGAATAATACCGCCTATGTTCTACAGGGTGGGCTCATCGTGGGATTAATAGCGGTGCTCGTGTACGATGGTTTAAATATGTTGCAACGCCGCTTAGTCATAAACAGTCATGCCAAATGATTGTTGGACATTGTTAAAAAAATGAGCCATCGCATGGTTTAGGTTTGGCATATTTCAATAAAAAATTTGAGCTAAAAATAACGGGAAATGTATAGCGAATGTCAGATTTATTTTTAAATGCGAACATGAATATTCCGCTTCCAGAACGGATGCGCCCACAAACCATCGCTGATGTTGTGGGGCAATCGCATTTGCTCGGAGACGGCCAACCTTTGCAAGTTGCGTTTGCGCAACGGCGTTTGCATTCAATGATTTTTTGGGGGCCGCCAGGCGTGGGTAAAACCACTTTGGCTCGCTTGGTGGCAAATTCGTTCGATGCGCATTTTGTGGCGTTATCCGCTGTGTTGTCTGGGGTAAAAGAAATCCGTGAAGTCGTGGAACAGGCTCATATTTACAAATCGCAAGGACGACAAACAATTTTATTTGTGGACGAGGTGCATCGCTTTAATAAGGCTCAACAGGATGCATTTTTGCCACATGTTGAGTCGGGTCTACTGACGTTTATTGGCGCGACCACAGAGAACCCATCGTTTGAAGTGAATAACGCTTTGCTATCGCGAGCTGCGGTGTATGTGTTGAAATCACTGAATGAGGAGGAGTTAAACCAGCTTATTACTCGTGCCTGCGATGTTGAACTGGGCATGACGATTGAGGATAGCGCACGAACTCGATTGATTGGCGCAGCAGATGGTGATGCACGGCGTTTACTCAATCAAGTTGAACAAGTGGCGCAGGTGGCCACCAGCCAGAAGACCACCCACATCAGCGAAACCTTAGTGAAGTCGTCACTTGGTTCCACCCTGCGACGGTTTGACTCAGGCGGTGATGATTTTTATGACCAAATTTCAGCTTTGCACAAATCAGTAAGAGGTTCTAATCCAGATGCTGCTTTGTATTGGTTCACGCGGATGTTGGATGGCGGCGCCGACCCGCGTTACCTTGCAAGGCGAATTGTGCGTATGGCATGGGAAGACATTGGTTTGGCCGATCCACGTGCGATGCAAATATGCAATGATGCCGCAACCACATACGAAAGGCTGGGCTCGCCCGAAGGAGAGTTGGCATTGGCGCAAGCGGTCTTGTATTTAGCGGTGGCCGCGAAGTCAAATGCAGGTTACATGGCATTTAATCAAATGAAAGCCTTTATTGCCAACGAGCCATCACGCGCCGTGCCCCTGCACCTGCGTAATGCACCGACCAAACTCATGAAATCGCTCGATTATGGCAAAAACTACCGTTATGCCCATGATGAAGAGGGGGCGTATGCAGCAGGAGAAAATTATTTTCCAGAAAATATGCCGCCTGCCCCCCGTTATCAACCCACAGACCGAGGCTTAGAAGGTAGAATAGCGGATAAATTACGTGAGTTGCGTGCCTTGGATGAGGCCGCGCGTAAAAAGTAATATTATATTTTATTGATACAATAGGTTAAATATGCTCGATATACAATTGCTCAGAAAACATACCGATGAGGTGGCGGCTCGTCTAAAAACACGAGGTTTTGAACTGGATGTGGATGGATTTAATGCGTTAGAAATGCAGCGCAAAAACATTCAAATCCGAACCGAAGAGCTTCAAGCACAGCGCAATAAATTGTCTAAAGAAATCGGTATTCTTAAATCGCAAAAGCAAAATGCAGATGACCTCATGGCGCAGGTTGCTGCAATTGCCGATGAATTAAAGGCATCCGCTGTTGCTCTGGAAGAAATTCAAGTCAAGTTGAACGACCTTTTGATGCGCATTCCCAATTTGCCACACGACTCTGTCCCCGTTGGCGCAGATGAAACGAACAATATAGAAGTATCGCGCTGGGGCACGCCTGCAACTTATGATTTTGAGGTCAAAGACCATGTGGCCATTGGAGAACAGTTGGGGTTATTGGACTTTGATACGGCGGCTAAGTTGTCGGGCGCACGTTTTTCTTTCTTGCGAGGCGGTTTAGCCAAATTACATCGTGCTTTGGCTCAAATGATGTTGGATGTGCATACAGAACAACACGGCTATACCGAATGCTACACACCATTTATGGTCAATGCTGAAAGTATGCTGGGTACAGGTCAGTTGCCTAAATTTAAAGAAGATTTGTTTTGGGTCAGCAAAGGCGGCGACGAAGAAGCGCGTGAGATGTATTTAATTCCGACCTCAGAAGTGCCATTGACCAACACCGTGCGTGACAGCATCGTTTCAGCCGATGATTTACCCATCCGACTGACTACGCAAACACCTTGTTTTCGCTCAGAAGCGGGTAGTGCAGGGCGTGATACGCGGGGCTTAATTCGTCAGCACCAATTTGAAAAAGTTGAGATGGTGCAAATTACTCACCCTGAAAAATCGTACGAGGCGCTTGAAGAAATGCGCGGTCACGCTGAAAAAATCTTGCAATTGCTAGAGTTGCCATATCGTGTGGTGGCCTTGTGCACAGGCGACATGGGTTTTGGTGCGACGAAAACTTATGACCTTGAAGTTTGGGTACCATCACAAAACACCTATCGTGAAATTTCGAGCGTGTCCAATTGCGAAGCGTTCCAAGCACAACGCATGCAAGCACGATTCCGCGTTGGCACAAACAAACCTGAACTGGTTCATACATTGAATGGCTCAGGCTTAGCGGTAGGGCGCGCTTTAGTGGCTTTACTTGAAAATCATCAACAAGCGGATGGCTCAGTCAAAATTCCTACCGCCTTGCAAGCATACATGGGCGGTAAAAAAACGTTGAACGCATAAATTTTTAGAAAAAGTTTAGAAAACCCCTTGCGCAAACAATCGAATTGCGGCATAATCTCGGTTCTTCGCACAAGGGGGTATAGCTCAGCTGGGAGAGCGCTTGCATGGCATGCAAGAGGTCAGCGGTTCGATCCCGCTTATCTCCACCAAGATTTTTTGGTCAGATATTTGTGTTGAAAAAAGTTCTAAGCTCCCATCGTCTAGAGGCCTAGGACACCACCCTTTCACGGTGGTTACAGGGGTTCGAATCCCCTTGGGAGTGCCAAGATTTTAAAGAAAAGTTCTTGTACTTTTCTAGTGTTGAAAAAAGTTCTAAGCTCCCATCGTCTAGAGGCCTAGGACACCACCCTTTCACGGTGGTTACAGGGGTTCGAATCCCCTTGGGAGTGCCAAAATTAAAACCACATCCAAGCGATGTGGTTTTTTGTTTTATGCTTGTCTTAACATTGTTTACATTGCCCTCTATAAAAGGTTATTCATGTTTATTGACTCTCATTGTCACATTGACTTCCCCGAGCTGATGCCGCAGATGCCTGAAATTTTAGCGCAAATGCAGGCACACAAGGTTTCTCATGCCCTCGCGGTAAGCGTTGACGTCAGCGATTGGTCGCGCATCCAGTCATTGATTGAGCAATATCCTAACTTATATGGTTCAGTGGGAACGCATCCAGATTATCCCGATGTGCATGAGCCCAGCATTGAAGAGTTGCTTGAAAAAGCGAAGCACCCCAAAGTCATTGCTATTGGTGAAACGGGTTTGGATTATTTTCGCCTAGAGGGCAATTTAGAGTGGCAACGAGAACGCTTTCGGACGCATATTCGCGCGGCATTGCGTGCACAAAAGCCATTGATTATTCATACGCGCAATGCTCAAGATGACACGATTCGCTTGATGACCGAAGAAAATGCACGAGACATTGGTGGTGTTATGCACTGCTTTACCGAGGCAAAGGACGTGGCGAAACGAGCATTGGATTTGAATTTTTATATTTCATTTTCAGGCATCGTCAGCTTTAAAAACGCAAAAGTTGTGCATGAATGCGCTGAATATGTGCCGTTGGAACGGATTTTAATCGAGACTGATGCACCATACCTTGCGCCCGTGCCTCATCGCGGTCAAACCAATCAACCTGCTTGGGTGGCACATGTGGCGCAGCGCATTGCCGACATTAAAGGGGTGAGTGTAGAGGAAGTGGGGCGCGTCACTACAGAGAATTTCAAATCATGTTTTCGGTTGAGTGCTTTATAAAGCACTCATGATTTATTTTTTCAATTTTTGATGGGAGATGACGCTTATTGAATCAGCGTCACTCCTGTTTTACTTTGCAACTCAGCAAAAGAGACTTCAGGTGCAAGCTCGACAACTTTTAGCCCTTCTGCAGTGACGTCTAATACCGCTAAATCTGTAATGATGCGGTCAACCACCCCCACCCCAGTTAATGGCAATGTGCATTCTGGAAGAATTTTAAAATCTTCGCCTGAGCCATCTTTGCGTTTAGCGGTGTGCTCCATGAGCACAATGACACGCTGCACCCCAGCGACTAGATCCATTGCGCCGCCCATCCCTTTAACCATTTTGCCTGGAATCATCCAATTGGCCAAATCGCCTTTTGTGGAGACTTGCATGGCGCCGAGAATAGACAAGTTGATGTGTCCACCACGAATCATGGCGAAAGAATCGCTCGATGAAAATACCGATGAGCCTGGTAGTGTGGTGATGGTTTGTTTTCCTGCATTGATAAGGTCAGGGTCAACCTCAGCTTCAGTTGGGAATGGGCCGATGCCAAGCAGGCCATTCTCAGATTGTAGCCACACCTCTTTATCATCGCCAACGTAGTTGGCGACTAGGGTTGGCAAGCCAATGCCTAAATTGACATAAAAACCATCTTCTAATTCTTGCGCCGCACGCGCGGCCATTTCATTTTTTGTCCAAGCCATCACAATTTCCTTCAAAAAAAGAGTCAATGCGTAGATGCAGATGCATTAAACACTCAACGTGCGTTGTTCAATGCGTTTTTCGGGAGTGGCGTTTAGAACAATGCGTTGCACAAAAATCCCTGGCGTATGCACAGCATCTGGGTCAAATGTGCCGTTCTCTACAATTTCCTCGACTTCAACTACCGTGATTTTGCCTGCTGTCGCCACCATAGGGTTAAAGTTGCGTGCAGTACGGCGGTAAATGAGGTTGCCTGACTTATCTGCTTTCCATGCTTTGACTAAGGCCACGTCAGCGGTTAAAGAGTGCTCCATGACATAGGTGTCGCCATTGAATTCACGTAATTCTTTACCTTCGGCAACCAGCGTGCCTACACCAGTTTTGGTGAAAAAAGCAGGAATGCCAGCACCGCCAGCACGTAATTTCTCAGCCAAAGTGCCTTGAGGCGTGAACTCTAATTCCAGCTCGCCAGCGAGATATTGGCGTTCAAACTCTTTATTTTCACCGACATACGATGAAATCATTTTTTTGATTTGACGTGTTTCAAGCAGCAAGCCCAATCCAAAACCGTCAACACCTGCATTATTTGAAATACAAGTGAGGTTTTTGACGGCGCTATCTCTCAATGCGGCAATCAATGCTTCTGGAATGCCACATAAACCAAAACCACCCACGGCGATTGTTTGACCATCACTGACTATATCTGCTAATGCGGCAGCCGCACTTGGGAATACTTTATTTGCCATAATCATTACCTTTTGTTGTATTGCACAAAAAACAGTCACACTGCATCTTAGCCTAAAATATACCGTCGATAAAGCATTTGGCCATTATTTTAGAAGTGTTTTACTGTTCTGTAGGGTTTAACCTGCAGGTTTAAACTTTTCTCAAAAAATTTTAAACAAAGTTTAAATATAGTTTTCAATCATTCAAAATTAAGCATGTACAAAAAAAGAACGACCGTTTCTTTTTGTGCGCGTGTTTAATGATTTATGCTACTATTCGTCAACTTTAATATAAATAAATTAACATGGAGCAAACAATGGACACGACAGTCGAACGTGATGTGATGGAATATGATGTACTCATTGTTGGTGGTGGCCCTGCGGGCTTAGCCAGTGCGATTCATTTAAAACAATTAAATGCAAATTTGAATGTGTGTTTAATCGATAAAGGCTCAGAAATTGGTGCACATATTCTGTCGGGCGCGGTGATGGATCCAATTGCGCTCAATGAACTCTTTCCAAACTGGAAAGAGCTTAACGCGCCGCTGAACGTTGCCGTTACAGAAGATAAGTTCTTGTTTTTAAGCGAAACGGATTCAAAGGCAACCCCTAGTTGGTTACTGCCTAGCGGCTTTCAAAATCATGGTAATTATATTGTCAGCTTGGCGAATGTTGCACGCTGGATGGGCGAACAGGCGGAAGCTTTGGGCGTTGAGATTTACCCTGGTTTTGCGGCGGCGGGTGTGTTGTACGATGAAAACGGCGCAGTCAAAGGGGTTGTGACAGGTGATTTGGGCATCGGTAAAAATGGTGAACCCACTGCGAACTATCAAGCGGGTATGGAGTTGCACGCGAAGTATACGGTTTTTGCCGAAGGCGCTCGTGGAAGTTTGGGCAAATGCGTGATGGAAAAATTTAACCTGAACAAAGGCAAAGACCCGCAATCTTATGGCATCGGTATCAAAGAAATTTGGCAAGTGCCCGCAGAACAGCATCAAGAAGGTTTGGTTGTGCATACAGCGGGTTGGCCTTTAGATTCAAATACGTATGGCGGCTCATTTCTTTATCATTTAGACAATAATCAAATTGCTTTAGGTTTGGTGGTGGGCTTGGATTATCAAAACCCTTATCTCTCGCCTTTTGAAGAGTTTCAACGTTATAAAACTCATCCTGAAATTGCCAAGTATCTTAAAGGTGGTAAACGCTTGGCGTACGGTGCGCGTGCGATTACTGCGGGTGGTATTTTGTCATTGCCGCAGCTTTATTTTAAAGGCGGCGTGATGGTTGGGTGCGAAGCGGGCTTTTTAAATGCGTCACGCATTAAAGGTTCACATGCGGCCATTAAAACGGGCATGATGGCCGCAGAAGCGATTGCCAATGCCATTCAAGCTGAACGCGCACGAGATGAGTTACCTGAGTATGAGGCTTTATTTAATGCATCATGGCTCAAAGATGAGTTATGGAAGGCACGTAACTTTAAACAGTGGTTCAAGCACGGTAGAACGGTTGCCACATTGATGACGGGCATCGAGCAAAAAATACTGGCAGGGCGTTTTCCATGGACCATCCATCGAACCAAGGCGGATTATGAATGCCTTTTACCCGCCGCACAGTGCGCTCCGATTGCTTATCCAAAGCCTGATGGCGTATTGACTTTTGATCGTTTATCGTCGGTTTTTATTTCAAATACCAATCATGAGGAAAATCAACCTGCGCATTTGACGTTACGCGATGCTTCGATTCCTGTTGGCGTTAATTTGGCAACTTATGCAGGGCCTGAGTCACGTTATTGCCCTGCGGGTGTATATGAATTCATTGACGATGCTGAGAATGTGGGGCAGAAACGTTTACAAATTAATGCGCAAAATTGCGTGCATTGCAAAACTTGTGACATCAAAGACCCGAGTCAAAATATTGTTTGGGTCACGCCAGAGGGGGGCGGTGGGCCGAACTATACCAATATGTAAATTCGGATTAACTCGTTGATTTAACAATCAATAATGTTGTTATGGTTTGTTAAAGCGAGGAGACAATCTCACTCGCTTTAAATTGGCGATGAATTTAATTGGTGGTGAATTTAATTGATGATGGGTTTTAATGAATAAATGGCGCAACCACTTCAAGAATCTCATTTCCATAATTATCTAGTTTTTTCTCACCCAAACCCGATAACCCACGCAATTCACTTAAGCGCGTGGGTTTTTCAATGGCAATGTCGCGTAAGGTCGCATCATGAAAAATAACGTATGCAGGCACATTATGTGCCTGTGCCGTTTTGAAGCGCCAACTGCGTAGGGCGGCAAAAATTGCTTTTTCTAGGTCGGATAAATTGGCATCTTGTATGTTGCCATACGGGCTGGATGAGCGTTTGGTTTTGAGCGGTTTTTGATACAGTCGCAGTTTGATGGTTCGCTCGCCTTTGAGGACTGGGCGAGCGAGCTCGGTCAGTAGTAACGCATTGTAATGTTCAAAATCAACAGTGAGTAAATTATGGGCAATGGCTTGGCGCACAACCGCTCGCCACTCGGCTTCGGAGATCTCTTTGCCAATGCCAAACGTGGATAGGTTGTCATGGCGAAATTGTTGCACGCGTTCACTGTCGATGCCGCGCAGTACGTCAATAACATGCCCAGTGGCAAATCGCTGTTTGACGCGATACACGGTCGATAATAATTTTTGCAATAACTGCGTGCCATCCATCGCTTTAGGTGGATGTAAACAAGTGTCGCAATTGCCACACGCTGAACTGGCTTGGTCAAAGTAGTTGAGTAAGTGTACACGGCGGCAATCGATGGTTTCGCATAAACCAATCATGGCATCGAGCTTGGTGAATTGAGTGTGTTTAAATTCGTCATTCGCTTCAGACTCAGCAATCATGCGACGTTGTTGAACCACATCTTGTAAACCGTATGCCATCCACGCATCGGCAGGTGCGCCATCTCGTCCCGCTCGCCCTGTCTCTTGGTAATAACCTTCGACGCTTTTGGGTAGGTCTAAATGAGCCACAAAACGCACATTCGGCTTGTCGATGCCCATGCCGAAGGCAATCGTTGCGGTCATCACCAGATTATCTTCACGCAAAAAACGAGCTTGGTTTGCTGCGCGCGTTTCGATATCCAAACCCGCGTGATACGGTAAGGCGTTAATGCCGTTTTTGTTTAAAAAATCAGCCGTTTCTTCTACTTTTTTACGCGATAAACAATAAACAATCCCCGCACTACCCGCATGTTCATTTTTAATAAAGTTTAATAGCTGCGCCCGCCCATTGTTCTTTTCAACGATGGTGTAGCGAATGTTAGGGCGGTCAAAAGAGGATACAAATTCCCGAGCCTCTTCCAACTGCAAACGCAGTGTAATTTCAGCGCGGGTTTGTGCATCGGCGGTCGCAGTCAGAGCGACTCGGGGTGTGCGAGGAAAAAGCTGATGTAATACAGATAGCTTAATGTATTCAGGGCGGAAATCATGCCCCCATTGTGAGACACAGTGTGCCTCATCAATCGCAAATAAACTGATGTCGAGTGATTGTAATAGGCTTAATGTCCGCGGCATTAAGAGGCGTTCGGGTGCGACATAAAGTAAATCGATTGTACCTGAATGCAAATCTTGCTCAATTGACCTGCTGGTTTCATAATCTTGTGTTGAGTTTAAAAAAGCCGCCCGCACGCCTAATTCGGTTAGGGCATCCACTTGGTCTTGCATCAGCGCAATTAATGGAGAAATCACCACGCCGACGCCTGAGCGCACCATAGCAGGGATTTGATAACACAGAGATTTACCTGCTCCCGTGGGCATTAATACCAATGCATCATGCCCTTCAATCAGATGTTGGACGATGTCGCCCTGATGGCCTCGAAATTGCGTATAACCAAAGGTGTTTTGTAGGACGGACAAAGCTTTTTCTTGGGGCATGGGTGCGCTATTCGGTAAAATTCGTAGATTAATTGAAAAGATACGGCATTATAAAGGTGTGGCACTGTAAAATGTCCGACATTGCCAACTGGTTGTGACGGGGGGCGGCATCAGCACGACATAATGTGTGTATCGTGTTTAGTGCTTATGGGTGCTCATGGGTGCTCGTTGATGTCATAACTGTGATGACTATCATATTACTGTTATCACTCAACCATTTTGAAATCAAAACATAAGGTCGCATGAATTCTCTCGAAAAACAAATGGCGTCACTCAATTCGGCGCAACTCCAAGCCGTGACTTTACCACCGCAGTCTGCTCTAATTCTCGCAGGGGCAGGCTCGGGTAAGACCAGTGTATTGACTACGCGCATGGCGTGGCTCATCAGTACAGGCCAGACGCGAACGCAGTCAATTTTAGCAGTGACGTTTACAAATAAAGCGGCAAAGGAAATGATGACGCGATTGTCGGCGTTGTTACCGATGAATACGCGTGGCATGTGGGTTGGTACGTTTCATGGATTGTGCAATCGATTTTTACGAGCGCATCATCGTGAAGCCAATTTACCTGCAACTTTTCAGATTTTAGACACACAAGACCAGTTATCCGCCATTAAGCGTTTGCTCAAAAGCATGCAGGTGGACACCGAAAAATTTCAACCGAAGCAAGTGCAAAACTTCATCAACGGTTCCAAAGAAGATGGCTTGCGCCCCGCCGATGTTGAGGCAAACGACTACTTTTACAAAAAATTGGTTGAAATTTATACGGCCTACGATGCGCAATGTCAGCGCGAAGGTGTGGTCGACTTTCCAGAACTATTGTTGCGGGCATACGAGGTGTTGAAAGCGAACGAAGCTTTGCGCATGCATTATCAGACGCGCTTCACTCATGTCTTGGTGGATGAGTTTCAGGATACCAATACCTTGCAATATGCGTGGCTCAAATTGATAGCCAGCCCGCAAACCGTCATGATGGCGGTCGGTGATGACGACCAGTCAATTTATGCGTTTCGAGGGGCAAAAGTGGAAAACATGCGCTTGTTTGAGCGCGAATTTGCTCAACACAATGTGATTAAACTCGAACAAAATTACCGCTCTTATGGTCATATTCTCAACGCTGCGAACGCATTGATTAGCCAAAACAACAATCGACTGGGTAAAAACCTATGGACGGATAGAGGAGAGGGCGAGCCGATTCGCATTTACGAAGCCACCAGCGACTATGCAGAAGCCGATTTTGTCATCGAAGAAATCAAGGCGCAAATTAATGAAGGGGCCGTTCGTCGAGACATCGCGGTGTTGTATCGGGCAAATGCGCAATCGCGGGTCATCGAGCATGCCCTATTTAATGCGGGCGTTCCATACCGTGTCTATGGTGGTTTGCGTTTCTTTGAGCGGGCTGAAATTAAACATGCGCTGGCTTATTTAAGGCTGATTGACAACCCGCACGACGATACGGCATTTATGCGCGTGGTGAATTTTCCAACTCGAGGGATTGGCGCGAGAACAATTGAGCAATTGCAGGACACGGCTAAAAGCCTCAACAGTTCTTTATGGGGGGCGGTGCAGCATGCGTCAGGTTCGGGTGCAGCCAAACTATTGGCTTTTGCACAAATGATAGACGGCCTGCGATTTGATACCCAGCACCTCCCTTTACCTGAACTGGTTGACCATGTCACCGCACACAGCGGTTTAATTGCTCATTACAAAGCAGATAGAGAAGGCGCGGATAGGTTGGAAAACTTAAGCGAACTCATCAATGCCGCGGCTGCATTTGTACAAGTTGAGGGGCACAAGGACAGTACGACAGCCAGTGAAACGGATGAGGATGACACCATGATGACGCCATTGGCTGGATTTCTTAGCCATGCTGCGCTTGAAGCAGGGGACAACCAAGCGCAAGCAGGGCAAGACGCGGTGCAGCTGATGACGGTGCATGCAGCAAAGGGTTTGGAGTTTAATACCGTCTTTATTTTAGGTTTAGAAGAGGGTTTGTTCCCGCATGAAAACAGCCTATCCGATGCCGATGGTGTACAAGAAGAACGCCGTTTAATGTATGTCGCCATCACTCGTGCCCGCGTGCGTCTGTACATGACCCTCGCGCAGCAACGCATGTTGCATGGCCAAACGCGCTACGGCATCAAATCGAGATTTCTCGACGAATTATCAGATGATGATGTGAAATGGCTCACGCCGCGTGTGCGCTATGATGCGTGGTCAAACACGGCGAAAGCAACTGAAGATACACCGTCATTTGGTACATTCAAAGAAAGTAAAAAAGACACCTTGGGCTATCGTGTGGGGCAATCGGTCTCGCATGCTAAATTTGGCGATGGCGTGATTGTTAAACTGGAAGGCAGTGGTGAAGATACACGGGCGTATATTAACTTTGGTGCTGGTTTTGGGATTAAGTGTTTGGCGTTGAATATTGCAAAATTGGAAACACATTAAACAGAGTCAAGTTAAACGAGTATAAAAAACACCCAATAAATCGAGTGAATGGATTTCAACACGATGTTTATTGGGATGTTTTTATTAAGTAGACGAAAATAGGCGTGTCGAAGGAATACGCCTATATGCTTGACTTAAGCGAGCAGTTAAACGATTATTTATTGCCTTTAGTGAGCAGTTTAACAATTCCAACGGTTGTTACAATTGCAAATACCAATAAAACGTAAACAACATAACGCATTTCGGCTGGCACGTAGTTCCACATGTCACTCATGATTTTTCTCCAATTGGCCTGAGTTGAATTTGAAAATTAACCTTACAAATTGTACGGTCATAATGATACGCCACAAAATAAAATAAAGCCACATAAAAAATAAGGTTATTTATTATGTGGCTTTATCGTTAAATGGATGACGTGTCTGTCTATTGAAAATATAAGATTTACAGACCAAAAAGTTTTAAGTTACGACTACGCAGCGTAGACGAAAATTAACAAAAAAATCGTTCACGTAACTCATCTAAACCGACCGATGTCAACATTTCATGTAACCGCTCACGCGTTCGAGGATTGGCTTTGCCTTTGCGACTGGCGATAATCAGTTCGTTTTTCATAGAATGCTCCCAGCCGACTAATTCAGTGACTGTAACGTGATAGCCATGCGCTTCCAGTTGTAAACAGCGCAGCACGTTCGTTAATTGGCTACCAAATTCTCGCGTATGCAAAGGGTGACGCCAAATTTCAGATAAAGGGTTTTTGAGTTGCGAAGATTTGTTTTTACGCAAAACAGAAGCGACTTCAGCTTGGCAGCAAGGCACAAGAACAATGTGTTGGGCGTTTTTTTTCAGGGCAAAATGAATGGCATCATCGGTGGCCGTGTTGCAGGCGTGCAGAGCGGTGACCACATCCACATGTTCTGGTAGTGCCTTTGATGTAATGGAATCAGCTACGGATAGATTCAAAAAATTCATACCCGAAAAACCTAAGTGTTGAGCCAAAGTGGTTGATTTTTGTACCAGCTCATCACGTGTTTCGATGCCGTAAATTTTTGATTCTTGCGACTTTTCTTTGAAAAATAAGTCATACAAAATAAATCCTAAATACGACTTTCCTGCGCCATGGTCAACCAAGCTAAAGTGTGGATTACGCGTCAAGCAGTCCGTTAATAACGGTTCTATGAATTGGAATAAATGATAGACCTGCTTTAGTTTCCTGCGGCTGTCTTGGTTCATTTTGCCATCTTTAGTCAGGATATGTAATTCTTTAAGCAGCTCGATGGACTGGTTTGGACGTACTTCATAAGCGAGAGACTTGTCTTTTTTTTTGTGCATGATGGTTTGGGCATGGGGGTTAAAAAAACCAGCATGATGCTGGTTTTAGAAAGCGTATTCGTATTCTACAGTTTAAGCCTTTGGCTCGCCATCTTCACCTTTGACTTTATTAATGATTTGACCCGCGGCATCTTTAGCTGAGTCAGCCAGCTCGGTTACGCCGGTTTTCGCTTTATCGATTAAACCGCTCACGCCACCCGCTTCGTTATAGGTTGATTTAGCCGATTCAGCGACTTCAGCTGCTGAGGTTTTAACCGTGTCAACCGCTTTCCCTGCAACTTCAGACAGCTCACTTCCGAGTTCGGTCATCTCTGTTTTTGCTTTGTCAACAATACCGCTCATGCCACCCGCTTCATTGTAGGCTTCTTGCACATCATCCACGGCTTCTTTGACGTTACCGACCGCTTTGTCAGTTAAATTTTTAATAGCGTCTAAAATACCCATGAGATACTCCTTGTTTAAATAAAACCGCAATAGAACTACTTTTAAGGAAAGTTTATCGAATGTTTGTTTTTTGTCGACGATTCAATTGTATCAGACTTTAAACGTTTGGTACCACGTTCAAAGTGATTCAAAGCCTATAACAAACAAAGGCTTGGGTATAAGCCTCGGTTGATTTTAGCAATAAAGTCCACGTCTGATGAAACGTTTTGCGGTATAGTGACGCTCATCATATAAACCGCTGAACATCAATTACTATGCGTCGTTTACCTCTTTTTTTATTACTTGTTTTGCTTACTTTACAATGGCCTTTGTGGAATGGTTATTGGAATTTGTATCGAACTCGTCAAGCGATTGATGCTCAACAAAAGGTCAATCAAGATTTGGTGTATCGTAATGCGGCGTTACAAGCGGATATTCGTGATTTGAAACAAGGTAACGATGCCGTACAAGAACGCGCGCGGTTACAACTTGGCATGGTTAAGGCGGATGAAGTGTTTGTGCAAATTATGGATCAGCCCTCTGTTTTAAATGCCACCCCGAGTGGGGCTTCAACTCAAGCGGGAGCCGCAGCCCCCGCACCCACAGGCGCAACCGTAACGCTAGTCAAACCTTAGTTTGTATCTATTTTTTGTCACGGCAATTCGCCACACACTTCTTTAAGTAGCTGTTTGACAGCATCTGATTCGTGTTGCACCGTGTCATGCAAAACGCGGGTGTCGCTGCTGTTTTGTAATCGAGCTGCGTGCTGGATGGCGCGATAATTACGATAGGCATCGGCGGCTTGCTGGGCTGTTTCGCTTTTGATTAAACCTGCTTTGCCAGCTCGATGCAACAGACCAATGTTGCCCTTGTTATCAAGCAACTCTGGGTGGTTTTGAGAGTGTAGCAAAACCAAAGCTTGTACGCAAAACTCAATATCGACCATGCCACCGACATCGTATTTCACATCGAATAACTCGGTTGGGTTCGGGTGTCCATCTTGAATTTTTTGTTTCATTTCAAGGATGTCGTGAATGACTTTGTCACGATGACGAGGCTGTTGCAAAATCGCTCGCCGTTCATTTTCGAACCATTGCCCAATCATTTCATCGCCTGCACAAAAGCGTGCGCGTGTGATGGCTTGATGCTCCCAAAACCAAGCGGATTCGGCTTGGTATTGTTTAAACATTTGAATGCTGCTGACCAGTAAACCGCTTGCGCCATTCGGTCTGAGGCGATAATCGGTTTCGAATAGGTTACCCGCGCCCGTTGGTGTGATGAGCCAATTATTCAGGCGTTGGGCAAAGCGGCTGTAAATTTCTGACGCATCCATGTGCGTGTCATCGTATAAAAAAACCAAGTCTAAATCCGACGCGTAGCCCATTTCTTTGCCACCTAATTTGCCATAAGCGATGATGGCAAATTTTGGTTCATCTTGATGTCGTTTAGGGAAAGCACGCCAGCAAAAATATAAGGCTTGTCGCAAGATAATATCGGTCAGCTCGGATAAATGGTCGGCCAATTCTTCAACGCTCCATAATCCGTCTAACTCTTGCGCGAGTAGGCGAAACACCTGTGCATGATGGGTTTCGCGCAAAATATCCATTTGTCGTTCGACATCGGGCTGGTTGGGGTTGTCGTTGATGTTTGCCCTTGTTAAGTCCTCATATAATTGATTGTTCACCTGAGACCAATCAGGCGGTGTGTGTAAAGCAGGGGTGAGCATTTCATCGAGCAAAATCGGGTGCGCCGTCAGGTAGTCGGCCGCCCAGCGTGATCGTGTGCACAGTTTGATAAGGTGGGCAAGAGCCTTTGGATACTCGGTCAATAGTGCCAAGTAGCTGCTTCGCTTGGCAATGGCATCCAAAAAATTAAACACCCGCATCGCGTATTCGTTTGGAATGGGCGATGTGTTCTGGGTGTCTAAAATAGCCAATGTACGCAATATCAATTGCTTATATCGCATTTGACTGCGTTCGGGGAGTTGTATGATGCGAGCGTCTGTGTCGAGACGGGCAAGCTGTTCTTGTAGGGCGTTGGGTTCTTGAAAGGGCGCAATCAGTGCAGCGTAATCATCATTTTGTGGCAAATGACTGTCTTGGGAATCATTTTTACCCGAATCAAACAGCGCGTTGAAATGACTTGAAACGATGCCTTGCCCTTGCGTTAAATAGGTTTTGAGGGCGTTAAAATCTGCGAAACGCATGGCGTGCGCCAGTTTGTTTTGAACCTCGATTTGGCTCGGCAACAGTTGAGTCTGAGCATCGTCAATGTATTGAATGTGGTGCTCAAGGTGGCGCAAAAAGACGTAGTACTCGGTGAGTTGTGCGGTTTTTTCTGTACTTAATAAACCCTGTTCATGCAAGTGTGGAAGTATGGTTAAAGTGTTTCGTTGTTGCAAAACAGGGTTGCGTGCGCCTTTGATGATTTGAAACAATTGCACGATGAACTCTATTTCGCGTATGCCACCTTCCCCCAGTTTAATGTCAATTGCATTATTTTTAGCGGCTGTTTTGGCATTGGCTTGTGTGCGGATTTTACGGTGTACATCGCGCAGTGCATCAATGGCATCGTAGTCCAAATAACGGCGAAAAACGAAAGGGGTAATTAAGTTTTGTAACTGTTGTGAATGCTCGTCTGGGTTTAGTAAACGGCTTTTGAGCCAAGCAAAACGTTCCCATGTGCGCGCATTGGAAATCAAATATTTTTCTAAACTGGCTAAACTCACGCACAATGCGCCACTGGCCCCGTTCGGGCGCAAACGCATGTCCACGCGAAATACAAAACCGTATTCACTGACATCATCCAGCAACTTAATGATGCGTTTACCCAAACGTTCAAAAAATTCACCATGAGACAACATCCTTATACGCGGATTGTTGCAGGTGTCTACGGTGTCGCCCTCATGCTCGAATATAAAAATTAAATCCATGTCGGAAGACACGTTTAACTCATGCCCCGCCAATTTACCCATTCCCATCACCCAAAGAGGCATTGGGCTGCCATCTTTGCGCAGGGGTTCGCCGTGAATCTCTCTTAATGCCGCGCGGCTGATATTCAGCGCATGGAGCGTACTGGCATCGGCCAATGCACTGATGGTTTGAGTCACAACATTTAGGTGTTTTTCATCCAGTGGGTGAGTTAAGTTGTACTCCATTAGCGTCACCATGATTAAAGTCCGTGTGCGGCGCAAAGCGATACCAGCAGCGACTTCGGGGTCATGGTGTGCGGGAGTATTGGTTTGAATCAAACGGGCAATGTCATCAATTGAGAGTGGCAATTCAGGCAACAATGCCATGACGTGCTCGGCAGAAAGACGACCATTCGCCAGTTGAGTGCGGGCGTAATTCGAGTAATTTTCGGCGAGTAAGGGATTCATAAGCGATTCATAGGTGAGCGTTGTTTTTGTATGAGCAATGTGTTGCGTACCCAATTGACATCAAAATGATGGAATATCAAAACCATTGAGCCACATTGCTTGGCATCTTTTGGCCCAAGGCATGAGCACGTTGAATAATCAACCAAAAGTACCTAAAGCTCGCACGGTCATGCAATTTACCTGCGTATGAAATAGGCCCCCAATTGGCAGCGGCTGCTTGACCCAATAAACCAGCGGCAAAATCAACCATATCCTCTTCTGGAGCAAATGCACGCAAAATCTCATCGATTTGGTTCGGGTGAATGCTCCACATGCGGCTGTAACCAAATTCATCGCGTGCGCGCCGCGCATCATTAAAAGCAGCATTCGCGGTAGCGTAGTCGGTCGTCACATTGTGTGAAGCCACCTTGCCATGCGCAGCGCAAGCCCGAGAAATGGCAAGTTTGCAATATGCAACTATTGGGTGCTCAAATTGTTTCGGGCTGCTCATCGCTTGCGCGGGAATCGTACCGTGATGCGCAGAAATAAAATCCATTAAGCCAAAAGAAAGGCTCTCAACCTCAGGTAACGCGGCGATGTGATACACATCATGCAATGCCGCATGCGTTTCGATGAGAATGTGAAGTGGGGGGAGTGCTATATCCGCATTGTGGTGAGCGATTTTAATTTGCGTCACAATGTCGCGCGTCTGGCTTAAATCGCCGACCTTAGGAATCATCCAATATGCAGGCGCTCGTTTCGCGGTTTTTAATACAATCTCCACATCAGCCCGCCAATGCTCATGCGAGGCATCGTGAATGCGCACGCCTAGGCGGTTAAACACATTATCTGACGAAGCCAATACCTCGCCCATTAAGCGTGCTTGTGCGGATTCTTGTCCCACACTCGCGCCATCTTCAAGGTCAAGTGCAATGTCAAAAGCACCGTTTAACTCAATTTGTTTGGCAATGGCTTTGCCTATAAATCGTTCATTGCCTGCATAATGGTCAACAGGTGAAAGCATCTTCGGAGCTGGGCTGTCTGAGAACAGTATCTGGGCGGGGTGAGTTGTCATTTGAGTATCAATGAAAAGAGAGAATAATGATTAAGGGGTCAAAAAATTGAGTGCTTCACGGGTCTTGATGATGGTTGCATATTCACCATCGAGATTTGCCAGCGACATGGCATGCACCTCATCGGCACTGCGCAGAATACCGTTGTAGTCTGTTTTATCAAACGTAAACGTACCATCGCCAACCACATGGCAGTTGAACCCTAAATTGCCCGCACTACGGGCAGTGGCTTCAACAGAATTATTGGTAACGACACCTGTAATGATTAAAGACTCAATGCCACGAACATGTAGCCATCGTTCCAAACCTGAATGAGCAAAAGCATCAGGAACATTTTTTTCAAATATCTGCTCGTGCGACAAAGGTAAAAAATCGTCTTGAAATTCAACGCCTTCTTGATTAGGCCAAAAAACAGAGTCGCTAAAGCGAGAGATATGGCGTGCATGCACGATAGGCGCTTGCGTAGCCCGCCATGCGAGTAAAAGAGAGTGTATATTGCTTTCAGCTTCGGGGTTGTTACGCTGTCCGAGCTTGGGGGAATGAATGCCTTTTTGCATATCAATAATAATCAGAGCAGGGTACATGTTTGACCTTGTGTTTGTTGCATTTATTGCATTGTTGTCGACACCGCAGTGATTATACTGCGGCTACGGTATTTTTAAACCGTTTGTTATCCCCCCTTGAGTTGAGCGGCATTTATGCGCTGGTATGGTTATGCTTGCGTAATTTTATAAATATGAGTATGCTAGCCGTTCGATTAACTCGATTTTATTCTCATGTCAGACGACCATCCTAAGCGTGGCAGCAAGCCAAAGTCATTTTTTCAACGTTTTTCAGCTCTATTCGACAGCGAACCAGAGACGCAAGAACAACTCCTAGAAATATTACATGGTGCGCGCGAAAGAGGTTTAATCGACGATGATGCATTGTCAATGATTGAAGGCGCGCTGCAAGTCGCCTCGCTCAAAGCGCGTGATTTGATGGTGCCGAGGGCGCAGATGGACGTGGTTGACATCGCCCAATCCCCCGAAGAATTTATCCCCTTTGTCATGGAAACCAATCACTCACGCTTCCCCGTCGTTGAAGAGGGGCGTGACCATGTGATTGGCATTTTGTTGGCTAAGGACTTGTTGCACTATTACACCGAAAAAGACTTTGACGTGCGCGACAACTTGCGCCCAGCCGTGTTTATTCCTGAATCCAAGCCGTTGAATGTGTTGTTGCGTGAGTTTCGTGAAAGCCGCAACCACATGGCCATTGTTGTCGATGAATATGGCGGTGTCTCTGGACTGATTACCATCGAAGACGTGCTCGAGCAAATCGTTGGTGATATCGAAGATGAACATGATTATGATGAAGACGAAGACAACATCATCGCTGACCGTGGTGGACGTTTCCGTGTGCGCGCCTTGACCGAAATTGAACAATTCAATGAGTTTTTTAATGTGGCGTTGTCTGATGAAGATGCCGATACGATAGGCGGTTTGGTGACTTCTACGTTGTCCCGTATGCCTCGACGTGGCGATAAAATTGTATTGGACTCGTTTGAGTTCGAGGTGTTGCGAGCCGATGCGCGTCAGGTACATGTTTTGATGGTGCGCCCGTTGACGAAAGAAGAGTTGGAGTTGTTACAGGCGAAAGAGGATAAAGAAGACAATTAAATACTTGATTTTTAAGTTCATTATTTAAAAATGCTTTTTTAACTCCTCATCTTTGATTCAGTTTTACTAAAATTTAAGGCGGCTTTTTTAAGTCGCCTTAAATTTTTAGTTTTCGTTGATGTCGTTTTGTAAGTTTTGGCAATGTCAAATAAAGCCCATCATTGATTTCGTTCAGGCAGGCTGCGAATCGCATTGGCATTGTTCCAAGAAAAGCACAACGTAGCCGCCTCCTCAAAAGGCAACCATTTATATTCGGTGTGTTCTTGAGGTTCGAGTTGTATATGAAGTCGAGTTGAGGGCACACGCAGCCCAAACCAGTGTTCTACATTCTCCACTACACCTTCAGCATAGCGATGTCGCCATTCGGGAAAAATTTCGTAAACCGATTGATGTTGCCAATCTTGCAACTCAAAATCATCTGCGCGTAAGCCCGTTTCTTCAAACAACTCACGCACTGCTGCATCTCGTGGCTTCTCGTCCAAAAAGTCTAAACTGCCCGTGATACATTGCCAAAAATTCTTTTCAAAATCGCCCGTTTGGCTCTTGGGCGTGCGTTTCATCATCAAGACTTGTAAATCGGGCGTGTATACAACCACTAAAACAGAGATGGGGATTTTTTTTATTAACATATTGTTTGAAAACTATTTTGACGGGTGATTGTATCATCTTAAAATGTATAGCGAATCTATAGCAACTGAGCAATAAACACTAGAACACTCGGTGCGTGTAAAAAAGCCTGCAACATCGCAGGCTTTTTATTTTAAACCGCATTGGGTAGGTTTTATGGATAAACCGTTCCCATCAGATTGGTGAGAGACGGTGCTGAACCGTCAATCAGCAAGTGGTAGTAAATCGTGTTTGCCATGACATTTTTCACGTAATTTCGCGTTTCGCTGAATGGGATGGTTTCGGCGAAGACGGCACCATCAACGCTACCCGTGAGTGAGCGACGCCATTGCGCTGGGCGGCCAGGGCCTGCGTTGTAACCAGCGGATGCCATGGGTAATGAGCCGTTGAATTGGTCTCGAATTTGTCCTAAATAAGCAGTGCCGAGCTGGATGTTTGTGTCGGTGTTGTACAGTTGGTCGAGGGTGAAGCCTGTTAAACCAATTCGGCGGGCGACGGCACGCGCTGTTTCAGGGATGATTTGCATTAAGCCGTTGGCATTCGCGCCTGAGCGTGCGGAGACGACAAAACGTGATTCTTGGCGGGTGATGCCGTATGCCCATGCGGGCGTGATGCCTGCTTCGGCAGCACGGTTTTGCATGATGCTTAAAAATGGGGTGGGGTAGCGTTGCTTGAAGTTAAATTCTGTTTTGCTGCGTTCCGAGGTGTTAATCATCCGATCCAGCATGCCGAGCTTGTGTGCATGTTCAGCGGAGGCGAGCAGTTGACGGTCGTTCATTGCGCGCAGTGGGAAGTTCCATTCGCGGTTGTATTCGAGCGTCATGTTCATTGATTGGAACTTACGGGCGCGTTCAAAACTTTTGATTTTAGATATTTCGCGCATTTCGTCTGACGTAGGGGCCGCGGCCATTGGTGGGAGGGCGACGCGTTTTCCCAAGGCTTCGGTGGCTAAAATGCCGTAGAAGTCAAATGATTTGGCGGCATTGGCGTATGCTTCGCTGGCTTGTGCTTTTTTGCCTTGTGCGGCGTAGGCTCGGCCTCGCCAGTATTGCCAAATGGCGGTGTTTTTCTCTGCATCGCTCATTTTATCAATTGCAGAGGCCACTAAGTTCCAGTCGTTGACGCGCATGCCTGCGCGTGCTTGCCAGCCGAGTACGTCATCTGGTAGTTTTAAATTGCTGTATTGTTGGTAGGCGTTGTTGTAAAAACTGGATGCGCTTGAGTCTGCTCGGCGAGCCGCGCTGTAGCCATAATACGCATTAGCGAGTGCCCCTTGTTGTGGCGTCAAGCCGCTGGCCGTTGCGCTAACTGTGCTGGCTAGACTTCCTGTGCTGTCGTTGTTGGCTTGTGTGATCAGGCTGGCCATGCGCGATGCGCCACTTGAATTTCTACTTTTGCTGGCGAGGGCTTGCCCTTGTGTGCCACTGCCATATGCGCTCAGTGCGGCAAAATAGTTAATGTCTTCTTCTGACATACCGCCAGTGCGAGCAAGGTTGTTGAGCAGCTGTTGGCAGGCTTTTGTGTTGGCAAATTTGCTTTCTGTCAATAAGAGGCGGGTGGATTCGATGACGTTTTTACCTTCGGCGGCTTCAGCCATTTGTTCATAACATTTTAATTGCATGTCGTCTTTGAGTACAAATTGAGCGTATTGCGTGCGAAATGCACTCCAGTCTTGACGTGCTGCGAGCACCAACGCATAATCGTTGCGCATGCGGTCGCCAATGGCATCTGTGGCGTAAGTGTTGATAAACTGTTTAATCTCGTCATCGGGAGCGTTGACGTTTGGCGTGCCGTCTGTGTTGTACAATTGGGGCTTGAGGCGGTAGTAATTGACGTAGCTTTGGATGGGGTAGTCTGACAGTTGATCCGCCAATTGCGCTGCGCGTGTTGGGTTGTTGGCGCGAGCTGCTTCGCGTAATTGAGCAAAAACACTGTCTAAGGGGTGACTGCCAATTGAACCTGCACTCAAGACGGGAGCGCCTGTATAGGTGTTTTGAGCAAAAATAGTGGTGCTGGTCAAAATGCCTGATACGGCTAAGGCGACACCTGCGGCACGGAGGGCTGGGATTTTTTGGCTGAGTGCGGACATGTTTTTCCTACAAAAGAATGGTTAGTTCACAATGGTGATACACAAGAACGGTATTGTAACGGCAAATGCGGACCGAGGGGCGTTGCGCTCTCAATTATTGAGTGCGCGGATGTCGTTGCCACAGGCGGAAAAGGGGCTTTTGGATGCTCGGTTGTGTGCATTATTATCAACGCATTTAAAAACAGTATACGGCGGGTTTCTCGAGTCTTCGGATTCAATGGGTGCAAAAACCATTGCGTTGTATTGGCCGATTAGAGGTGAACCTGACTTGATGCCGTTGGCGCATGATTTATTAGATGCGGGTTGGCAGGTTCTGTTACCCGTGGTGCTTGAAAAGCATGCACCTTTGCGTTTTGCTGCTTATTCAAGTCAAATGAATTTAAATGTTGGGGCGTATGGCATTTTAGAGCCTGATGAGCGTGATATTGTTGATTGCATTCCTCATGTGGTGGTGATTCCTTGTGTCGGATTCAATGCGGCAAATTATCGGCTGGGTTATGGCGGTGGTTATTATGACCGCACTTTGGCGTCGTGGCGACATGCGGTGGCAGATGTGCATACCGTTGGCGTTGCTTATGCTGCAGGGTGTGTGGATTTTGCTGCGAGCGAGTTTGACATTCCGATGGATGTGATTTTGGCTGTTTGATTGATGGGTTTTTTATGAAACAAGTGTCTTTTTTACGAGCAGCGGCTTTACCCTCATTGATTTGGCTGGTGATTGTGGCGGTTTTGAGCTGGTTTGTGCCTGTTTGGGTGGGTTTGGCTTTGGTGATTGCTTTTTTGGTGTGGCAATTGTCCAATCATTATCGAGAGTTGCATCATTTTGCACTATGGTTGACGCACCCAACCAGTAAAAATGTGCCTTCTGGCCACGGCGTGTGGACGGATATTTTTGCTAAGTTATACGCCATGCGGCGAATGGATGAAAAGCACGAGGCGCAGCTGGCGGAATGGCTGGAGCGTTTTCAAAATACCATGAGGCATTTGCCCGATGGTGTGGTTTTGATGGATAAATCGTCGCATCTGGAGTGGTGTAACCCTGTGGCGGAACAGCATTTTGAGTTCAGTTTGGCGCGTGACCGTGGACATCGGATGCTCAATTTAGTGAGAGAGCCTAAACTCATTGAGTACATCCGTGCGGCGCAATATGATGCGCCCATGAAAATGAGTTACCTCAGTCGGCAGTTGGAAGTGACTTTGATTGAGTTTGAGGAAGAAAGTGTGATTTTAGTCAGTCGAGACATTACAGAAACCGAACGGGTTGATGCGATGCGCCGTGATTTTATTGCCAATGCTTCACATGAGTTGCGCACGCCATTAACGGTTATTTCTGGTTTTTTAGAATATGCGCAAGACCCAGACGCTATGGCAAATACGCCTGTAGAGGAGCAGCAAAGACAAATGAAGTTGATGCATCGTCAGGCGGAACACATGACGATTTTGGTGAGCGATATGTTGATGCTTTCGCGGCTGGAAAGTGAGATGCGTGTTGAAGACGTTGATATTGATATGCCGCGTCTGCTTGAACAGCAGTTGATTGCCGCTCAAGCATTGTCCAATGGGCAGCACGAGTTTATGGCCGATGTGGTGCAAGTGAAGTTGCGTGGCAGTCATCAAGAAATTGACAGCGTAATTACCAATTTGTTGTCAAATGCCGTTCGTTATACGCCAGCAGGTGGCGTGATTTCTTTAAAGTGGTCTGTCACGCAAGAAGGGGCTGTTTTAAGCGTTAGCGATACGGGCGTTGGAATTGCCCCCGAGCATTTGCCCCGATTGACCGAACGTTTTTATCGTGTGAATAAAGATCAATCTCGAGCGAGCAAAGGAACAGGTTTAGGCTTAGCGATTGTCAAGCACGTATTAATTCGCCACCAAGCTGAATTGAAAATTCATTCCAATGTGGGCGAAGGCTCGACTTTTATTGTGCAGTTTCCGAAAGAGCGGTTATTAAAATAATGAGTTTTTAGAATGAATTAAACTTGGCTCTTAAAATCAATTTCGACCACTAATTCTGTTGTATGGTTGGGCACAAAATCTCGCAAGGGTTGCTGCGGTTGGGCGATGAGTTCTGCTAAACCTTGTGGGCTGAGGTTTAAGTGGATGCGTGTTGCCGTGTTGGTTTGGTTGTGCTCGAGCTGTAAGACCTGATGATGTGCCAATGCGAGCACGCTCATTGAAAATTGCATGGGCAACGGCAAGTCAATGTCGCAATTCAAAGGCACACCCTCACGGAGCAGGTTCAGCTCAGCGTGTGAAATGCGCCAGCACATTTTGTTGTTGTCAATTCTGATTTTCATGATGCAGTCTTTTTAACTCCTCAATGGCGTTCACGTTGGTGAGCGAGTGTTCAATCGCTATCGTGCAAGGCACTTGTACATGATGAAGTGCCTTTGCGAGTTGACGCATCGACATGTTTTGTACGTGGGGCAGGGCTTGTAAATGCGCACTGATTTTCGGGGTGACCTTGATTGCCAAAGGCAAAGGGTGATGTGTAAAATTCGCCAAATCAACGTTTGCCGATGCTTGCACCAGAATTTTTAAAGTGTTGGCAGATAAAAAAGGCAAATCAACAGGGATAAAAACAATGAGCGTTGTGTTGGGGCAGCGCGTGCAGATGTGTGCATACGCATCCACCAATGCTGCGGCTGGCCCGGCATGTATTTGACGGTCAGGAATGCCATTTTCATCATTGCGCCCGCTGATGAAAATAGCCTCACAGTTGATTTGTCGCAAAGTATCCTTGCTAAATTCTAGCCACGTTCGTCCATCCTCCCGTTGTAAATGGGCTTTGTCTCGCCCCATTCGAGAAGAACGCCCGCCTGCAAGTACAACACCGATCATCGTCATGGGTTAGCCCAAAATAAGTTTAGAAGCAGAAAAAAGCATGACGCCGCTTAAAACGCGCAATAAAACTTTTGCCGATAACACGTGAGTGCCCAAGCGCGCGCCGATAAATCCGCCCACCAATACCACCGCCATCAAAACAGAAATGCCATCGGGTAAATAATGGGCTGAGAGGACATTGCCGCTCAAACCTGAAATTGAGTTGAATAATATAAATGGGGCTGAAATGGCGGCCGTTGTCCGCACGCCCGCCAAACCAAATAAAATTAAAATGGGACTGAGAAAAATTCCGCCGCCCGTTCCCGTGATGCCAGAAAGCAGCCCGATGATGCCGCCAATACATAAGGCTAACACGGGATGAATGTGTGCACGTTGTTCGACATTGGGCGTGTGTTCGCGCGTGCGCAAAAATAACAAGATTGACGACAACACCATGACAATTGCCAGCCAGTTTAAATAGGTTTTGTCACTCAACTTCATTGAGCCACCCAGTGCCGCCATAGGAATTGAAGACAAAATAAAAGGCCACAATGCACGCCAATCCATTCGGCCATGACGCCACAAATGGAGGCACACTAAGCTCGAGACCGCAATATTTAAGCTCAGAGCCGTCGGGCGCATGACGGCTGGAGCCACGCCAGCCAATATCATCACTGACAGGTAGCCTGAAGCACCCGCGTGGCCGACACTGGAGTAGACTAAGGCGATGACAAAGAAGGCACAAGCGAGAAGAATTAGAAGCTCAAAGCTCATAAATGACCTATACAACAGTGAATCAAATAAGTCACAGCGTACAGTAAACTGAATGAAATGTAACCTCTACTTTAGAGTAATAATCATAATGGCCATTGGGTTTAGTGTATTTAATTTTGGGCCGTTATCAAGAAAGGGCACGTGATGTGCCCTTGATGCGATGCATGAGTTCGATACCCGAACGCTCACCACTTCATCATGGGTGCAGGGTTAAATGGCTCTTTTTTGATTTGTTGCCATGTTAACTGCATGAGACGTTTATGAAATCCCGCATTGGGTAGAGCCGCTTTAACTTGTTTGATAAAGCTTTTGGGTACGCCATGTTTGACCATGCCAAGTGAAAAGTCAACCAAGTCAGCTCGGCGAAAAATCTCGACGAGTGGAAAAGTTTCGTTTTTAACGGCCGTGAATTTATGATGTTCGTCAATGATGAGACATATTTCCTCAACCCAGTGCGACAAGCCATTTTTTTCTAGATACAAACGCGCTTGAATGAGCGAGGGCGGTAAGTAATCAACGGTGCCGTCGCTCCAAATGCCAATGTCATGAAAAGCCGCTGCAATGAGCATCTTTTTTTGTTCTTCTTCAGTGGCTGGGTGTAAATAAAAACAAAAATTTAGCATGCGGTAGACATGATTTTTATAGCCTTCAAAATCGTTGCCGATGCGTTCTTTCCATAAATCTAAAATATCTTCAAGCAAGGGGATGTGTGTAATGACGTTGGGCATGATGGTCCTTTTAAATAATGTATTTTAATTTTAAAGATATTGATATATCAGGGCAATTGATAATTGTATTCTTTTTGTGTTATTTATTTACAATATGAAAAAGCTGAGATTGCTCTCAGCTTTTTTGCGTTAGCGATTTTGTTTATATCAATCGCGGAGTTGTTAGTCACCGACAGTCAAGTGCGCCTCACAAGGTGCAATTGCGCTTTTTTGTTTAATGTTTGCAGCTAAAGCACGCAGTGCGGTGCGTAAGCCTTCTTCAATCACGGGATGATAAAAAGGCATTGCAAGCATTTGTGTGACAGTCAAGCCCATTTGATGTGACCATGCGAGTAAGTGCGCGATGTGCTCGTTGCGAGGCCCCACCATTTCTGCACCCAAGAAACGATCCGAGGCAATGTCGCCATAAACACGTAAGACCCCTTGATTGACTTGCATGACGCGTGAGCGACCTTGGTCACTAAAGTCGACAGAACCGACCGCAGTATTACTTAAATCCAATTCTTTGTACATTTGGCCTGCGTGAGCGATGTTGGGTTCGCTGAAAATCACGGCGATGGGTGAGCGTCGCTCTCCAGCTTCTACGGGCTTGCCCAATGCCAATCGTGCGGCATTCGCGCCTGCGATAGCGCCTTCATCTGCGGCTTCGTGTAATAAGGGTACATCTGCATTGACATCCCCTGCGATAAACAGATGGCTGCTGCCGATTTGTAGAGTGTGGCGGTTAAAAGCAGGCACGCCGTTGGCTTGTGGGGTTAATTGGGTTGCGGCGAAGTTGAGAGAGTTCAGGTTGATGGCTCGTCCAGTCGCTGCGAGGATGTAGTCATACTCGCGATGCTGTGTTTGCCCCGCGTCGTCAATGTAGGTCACTTTCACACCGCTTTCAGTGCGCCCAACGGATTCAAGGCTCGCATCCGATTGAAAATCCATGCTGTGTTTGATGACATTTAATGCCGATTCACGCACGACAGGGTCGGATAAGTGGCCGATGCCATTATTGCGCCCCAACAAAGTCACGCGAACGCCTAAATAAGATAAAGCCTGTCCCAGCTCTAGGCCAATGACACCTGCGCCTACGACAAGTACTGATTTAGGCAGTGTGTTCCAGCTAAACACATCATCATTGATGATGACGCGGTCACCTGCATTTTTGAGGATGTCTGGTACAACAGGGGTTGAGCCAGAAGCAATGACAATGGTTTTGGCATGAATGGTGGCTTGCCCACCTTGTTCGAGGTTGACGCTTAAAGTGTGTTCGTCTACAAAGCGTGCATAACCTCGGATTTTGTGTTCGTCGGGGATGTTGTTGACGCCATCGACCACAAAACCAACAAAGCGGTCGCGCTCATTGCGCACACGCGCCATCACGCGCTCACCTTTGATGAGCGGGGGGTGGGGTAAGTCGATACCAAATGCGGGTAAACGACCTAAAGCATGGTGAGCATCCGCCGCTGCAATTAATAATTTTGATGGCATGCAACCAACACGCGCACAGGTAGTGCCATAAGGACCGCCTTCAATAAGTAAAGTATTTGCGCCTTGAGCGATGGATTGGCGGTAGGCGGCTAAACCTGCGGTTCCTGCGCCAATGACGGCGACATCAGTATGGTAAACGGTCATAATTGCTTCCTTTATATGTTATTGGTTTTATAAGTCAAAGCACGTTGAATCATGCGCTGGCGTATAAATTTTAAAAATGCGTCGCTTTAGCTGGGGGAGGCCAAAGCCCATTTTTAAATGGATGTCTGTATCGAAAAATACAGACATGACGCATATCGTTTAGGGGCGACTTAACCGCGTGCTTTAACCCATTCGCTAATGGCCGCGGCATCACCCACTAAATGACCATTGACGAACATTTGTGGAGAGGTTGCTTTTCCTGCCACTGCGGATAACAAGCGTTGACGCACATTATCTTCCAATGGCATTTCAAAATAACTCACACCAGCCGCTTTAAGTTCTTCTTTGGCTTTTTCACAGAATGGACAGCCGACTTTAGTGAATAGGGCAACTTGTTCTGGTTTGGTGGCATTGGGCGCGATGTAATTGAGCATTGTGTCCGCATCAGATACTTTAAATGGATCGCCTGGCTCGTTGGGCTCAATGAACATTTTTTCGACAACGCCGTTTTTGACCAGCATTGAATAACGCCATGAACGTTTACCAAAGCCAATCTCAGATTTGTCAACCAGCATGCCCATGCCCGCTGTGAATTCACCATTGCCGTCAGCGATAGGACGAACAGCGGCAACGTTTTGGTCTTTGCCCCATGCTTCCATGACGAAACCATCATTGACCGATACACATAAAATGCTGTCCACACCATGCGCTTTAAAGACAGGGGCTAGTTCTTCATAGCGGGGTAAGTGAGTCGATGAACAGGTGGGTGTAAATGCACCAGGCAAAGAAAAAACCACGACCGTTTTGTTGTCGAATAACTCTGCACTATTCGTGGCGACCCATTGATTATTTTCATGTAATTTAAAATCGACTTGGGGTACTTTTTTACCTTCAAAATTTTCTAAGCTCATGTTCACTCCTTTAATGTATTTGTCAAATAAACAACTCCGATGAGAGTTGATGTACGAATCATATCAGTCTATTTTTGTTTTGACTAATGATGCTTTTTAATTCAATTAATAGTTTAAAGCTATTGATGTTTTTAATTTCAATAGTTTATTTTAAAAGCGAGTTGTATTGTGCTCTTAATTTTGCAAGTTTAGGGGGAATTGTGGCTTGGCAATACCCTTGAAACGGATGTTGAGCAAAATATTCCTGATGCTCATCTTCAGCGCGAGTGTAGTGATTAAACGTCTCAATTTGAGTGACAATCGGCGCATCCCAGTCTTGTTGTGCGTGCGATACTGCTGCGCGAGCCATTGCGGCTTGCTCCGCTGAATGAGTGAAAATCACCGAGCGGTATTGCGTGCCTTTGTCTGCGCCTTGTTGGTTAAGCGTGGTTGGGTTGTGTACGGTAAAAAACACTGCCAATAGTTGCTCGTAGCTGATGATGCTTGGGTCAAACAGAATCTGTACCACTTCGGCTAATCCCGTTTTTCCAGTGCATACGGCTTGATAATTGGCGTGAGGGTAGTCACTGCCTGCGTAACCTGATTCAACGTCAATAACGCCTTTTAGACTGGTAAAAACAGCTTCGATGCACCAGAAGCAACCTCCACCTAGAGTCGCCCGTTCAAATTGTGGGGCGTGATGGTATTGAGTCGTAATGGGGTGTGCAATGGACATAAATAACTCCTCATGAGTGAATAAAAATTGACTGTCATTTTGTATTCATCCTGTTTAAAAAAAGATTCTATTTGTTTTTATTTGTTTCTATTTTTATCAGATGTATTGACCCGTGTGAACTGACAGCATAAATGAAAAAAACCGCATTCGCGGCTTTTTTATTTTTATTCATAATTATTGAATCATTAGTTTTTTGTTGCAAGCCTTTATTTGTGCGTCAACTCTTCTACGATGTAGCTCGCTTCCTCTCTGTTGTGAAAAGGCTTAAGCACCAAAAAACCACTGGTGAGCGACTGCGAGTTATACGATTCAAAAGTATAAAATCCAACTTGGAGGGCGATAGGCGTGTTGCCCATCGCATCGGCCTTCGCTTTAAGTGCCTTAATACCGTCAATGGTGAGGACAACCATCACTTTGCTTTTTTCATCATTGCCATCGACTACGGCATCAAGAACCCAGTTGGGGTCGAGACAAATGGCTTGTGCTGTTGAACTTTGACCCGTGCATGCTTTGGTTGAAACTTGCGAACTTGGTACGTTTTGGCACGCCGTCAGCGCAATTGCGATGCACAAAGATGTTAGACGCTTAATCATATTTTTACTTTGCAGTGTGTTTTGAAAGTGTGGGTCAAATGAGTGAGAAGTGTGGCCAATGACGATGGGAAATTCAATGGATGCCTTTCCCATCTTTCAAGTGGTTGATGTTTTACACCACAATCGTTTGTGCTTCACCCGCTGGCAGTTCGCGGATGTGTCCGATGTTAAATACGGTTTCACCGTGTTCACGTAAAATTTCAGCGGTTTTGTCCGCATCTGCAGCATCAACAATCAGCACCATGCCGATACCGCAATTAAATACACGGTGCATTTCATCATTGGCGACATTGCCCGCTTGCTGTAGCCATTGGAAAAGCGGAGGTAAAGTCCATTTTGAGCGTTCGAGTACCGCTTGCGTACCTTCGGGCAAAACACGGGGCACATTTTCGGTCAAGCCGCCACCTGTGATGTGGGCCATGCCTTTGATGGTAACGTGCTGCAATGCAGCTAAAATCGGTTTGACATAAATGCGTGTGGGTGCGCTGATGGCTTTTTTCAAACTGACTCCGCCCACTTCCTGATTTAAATCTGCTTTTGACACATCCAAAATTTTGCGCACCAATGAAAAGCCATTGGAGTGAACACCATTGGATTGCAAACCAAGCACGACATCGCCTGCTTTGATGTCTGCTCCCGTGATGATTTTGGATTTTTCAACCGCGCCGACCGCGAAGCCAGCTAAATCATATTCGCCGTCTGGGTACATGCTCGGCATTTCGGCGGTTTCGCCGCCAATCAGTGCCGCATTGGACTGCTCGCAACCGTATGCAATGCCTTTAATGACATCGGCCGCTGTATCGACATCAAGTTTGCCACATGCGAAATAGTCAAGAAAAAATAAAGGTTCTGCGCCTTGAACGAGAATGTCATTGACGCTCATGGCGACCAAGTCAATACCGACCGTGTCGTGAAAGCCCCATTCAAAAGCGAGTTTGAGTTTTGTGCCGACACCATCTGTGCCCGAAACGAGTACGGGGTTGTCGTATTTTTTAGAAATTTCAAACAATGCACCAAAGCCGCCGATGCCGTTTAATACGCCTTCGCGCATGGTTTTTTTTGCAAAAGGCTTGATGCGTTCAACCAGCGCGTCGCCTGCCTCCATATCGACCCCAGCGTCTTTATACGATAATCCTGATGTTTGTTCTACCATGATGCCCTAAAACTCCTATAAAATACGCCCCTTGGGTACAGTGGACTGAGTGTGTACCGATTGTGTTGGGGCAAATGATAAAAAATGGGGAAAAATATGAAATGGACACAGATTGTTAAGGCTGCGTTGGCTTTGGCCGTTATTGTAGCGTTTTTCTGGTTGGTCTGGACGATAAAAAGCATCCTGATTCCATTTGGTTTTGCAGCTTTGTTGGCGTATTTGCTTAATCCGATTGTAAAAAAACTGGGCGTGCATGGGGTGAGCCGTTCGCTTGCAGCGGGTTTGGCTTCGTTGAGCTTTTTATTGCTATTTTTCTTAGTGGCTTTTATTCCTTGGCCCATTTTAAGCCAGCAATTGATTGTCTTGCAGGCTCGGTTGCCGTTGATGCTCGATAATTTACAACACACAATCACGTCCTCTTCGGTATTGTTGACGGTAAAAAATGTCGTTCCATCCTTTGGTGATGGTGATATCGCGGCGTGGTTTGAACATATCAGCCAATTCGTTGTCGATAATGTCAATTTCTCCAATATCAGCCATCAGGTTTTTGGCGTATTGATGAAAGGTGGCTCAGTGATTTTGAATATTTTGACGTGGGTGGCGTTGTTACCGCTGATTACATACTATTTACTTGCGAATTGGCCTTCAACAGTCAAAATGTGGCGTCGTTTGATTCCTGTGCGTTGGCGTGCTGAAGTGTTTTTGTTGGGTGACGAAATGGATGCCGTGTTGTCTCAATATGTTCGTGGGCAATTTTTATTGATAGTCAGCTTGGCGGCTTATTATGCAATTGCATTAAGTTTGACTGGATTGGATGTGGCGGTCTCGGTTGGTATTTTGACGGGTTGTTTTGTGATTGTCCCTTACATTGGTTTTAGTTTGGGGCTGTTGCTTGGGGCGCTGTCAGCGATGTTGCAGTTTGGGTTTAACACTCCATTTTTTGCAGTATTGGCTATTTATGGGGTGGGGCAGGTCTTGGAAAGTTATGTGCTCACGCCACGCTTGGTTGGTGAACGCATTGGTCTTTCGCCCGTTGCGGTGATTTTTGCTTTAATGGTCTTTGGTGCTTTATTTGGTTTTGTTGGTATTATTTTTGCTTTGCCTGCATCCGCAGTGATTGTGGTGTTGATGCGTCAGATGCGCAGAAAATATCTTGAAAGCTCTTTTTATAATGAAGGCAAGGTTTCGCCATGATTCACCCGCAATTGGCTTTGCCATTGAGTTTGTCTAATGAGCCGAGCCTGCATAATTTTATAGTGGGGCAAAATGGCGAGGCCATGGCCCAAGTGACTGAAGTGGCACGAGGCGAATTTTCACACGCGGCATTGTACCTTTGGGGGGCAGCGGGCGTAGGTAAAACTCATGTGCTCAGTAGCTTGGCACTTTTGCCGCACTCGGCTTGGTTGACACCACAAGTTTTGGATGGCCAAAATTATGATGAGACTGCGCGGATTTATGTGCTTGATAATGTACATTTATTAGATGCAGCGCAACAAAAAGCCCTGTTTCACCTCTATAATCATGTGCGGGCGCATAAAGGCACTGTATTGGTATTGGCGGCGGATGTTGCCCCCGCCCATCTGCCCGTTGATTTTTTGCCCGATCTAAAAACACGTTTGGCGTGGGATTTGGTTTATCAATTGCATGCTTTGACCGATGAAGATAAAGCGCAGGTTTTGCAACAGCGTGCACAAGAGCGGGGACTCTCCTTGTCGGCGGATGTCGTGCCTTATATGTTGCGACACCTAACTCGCGACTTGTCACAGTTAAACAATTTTTTACAACATTTAGACACGTATAGTCTAGAACGACAAAGGGCGTTGACCTTGCCGCTTCTTAAAGAATGGTTACATGATGAACACAACTAAACCCATAACAGCACCAACGGTGGCCTTATTTGATTTGGATCACACCTTGATTCCAGGGGATTCTGATCATGGCTGGGGCTCGTTCTTAGTGGATCGCGGTTATGTGGATCATGCGTTTTATGAGAGTAAAAACGATTATTTTTATGGACAATATAAAGCTGGGACATTGAACATTTATGAGTATTGTGAATTTTCGTTCAAAGTTTTGGCGGACAACGATTTAATGACTTTAAATGAATGGCGCGATGAGTATATGGCGACTATTATTGCTCCCATGATTCGTCCGCAGGCGGTTGCTTTGGTTAAAAAACACCGTGACGCAGGTCATTTGTGTGCGTTGGTGACTGCGACCAATGACTTTGTCACGGCGCCCATAGCCAAGGCTTTAGGATTCGATACCTTGATTGCCACTCAAGCGGAGATGGTGGCTGGTCGTTACACAGGTAAAGTCGCAGGCACACCTAATTTTCAAAGTGGCAAAATCATCAATGTGAATGCTTGGCTGGAGGGCTTAGGGTTGTCGTTGGATACCGTTGCCGCCAGCTATTTTTATAGCGACTCTATCAATGATTTACCTTTGTTGGAGCAAGCAACTTTTCCTGTTGTGATTCATCCCGATGAACGCCTCGCACAGGAAGCTAAAAAGCGCCATTGGCCATTCATTGAGCTGTTTCACAGCGAATATGCCGCATAACAATAGAGACTTATGATTACCAAATTTATTAAACAACTGTTTGCGCCTAAAAAAGACAAAAACAGTCACACAAAACATACCACAGCGGCTAAATCCGTTAAAGAAGATACGCGTGTGCCGAGAAAAAAACTGTCATTGAAAACCGTTTCGCATAAGGCGAATGCGTATCCTGTAAAAAAACATGGCATCAATCCAAAATACATCCCGGAAGCGGCGGTCATGGTCACACGCACTTTAACGGATGCAGGGTTTGAGGCCTATGTTGTCGGCGGAGCGGTGCGGGATTTAATGCAAGGCTTGCAACCCAAGGATTTTGATGTCGCAACCAATGCCAAGCCTGAGCAAGTTGTCAAATTATTTCGTCGTGCTCGCATTATTGGGCGGCGTTTTCGCATTGTGCATGTGCAGCACAAACGTGACTTAATTGAAGTGACGACTTTTCGTTCTGCCGATTTGGATGACCAAGAGGTCGATGAGCATGGACGTGTCTTGCGTGACAATGTTTATGGCACTTTGACCGATGACGCGGTGCGTCGTGATTTGTCAATCAATGCGTTGTATTACGATGTCAAACATCAAACCGTGCTGGATTTTCATGGCGGTGTGCAGGATTTGGCTGACAGCATGTTGCGCATTATTGGTGACCCCGTCACGCGTTTTCGTGAAGACCCCGTGCGTATGTTGCGCGTACTGCGCTTCATGGCCAAGCTCGATTTTTCAGTTGATGAATACACTGAAGATGCAATGGAGAGCTGTAAGCCTCTTTTAGGCAATATTCCTCAGGCGAGATTGTTTGACGAAACTTTGAAGTTTTTCACTACAGGTCATGCTGCCGCCAGTTTGGATGCTCTGCAAGACTATGATTTCACTCGCTATTTAATGCCCGTATTGCACGAAGTGATGCAAACTGAGAAGGGCGCGGCGTGGGTACATCGTGTTTTGGCACAAACCGATGCTCGGGTGAACGAGGATAAATCGATTTCGCCAGGTTTTTTATTTGCCGCATTAATGTGGCCCAAAATTGAAGAGCGTTGGCAGTTTTTTCAAAGCAAAGGTTCGCCTTCTATTGTTGCGTTGGACCAAGCGATTGTAGAAGTGGTTAATCAAAATAACGAGCAAATTACAATCACCAAACGCTTTGTGGCCGATATGCGTGAAATTTGGAGTTTGCAGCCCCGTTTAGAGCGCCGTTTGCCACGTCAAGCCATAGGTTTGGTCGAACATCCGCGTTTTCGTGCCGCTTATGATTTTTTATTGTTGCGGGCACAATTGGGCCATTTGGGCGAAGAGGGCTTGCCTTTAGCCCAGTGGTGGGAGGATTTTCACTTTGCAACTCCAGAGATGCGTGATAAAACGGTTGCAATTTTGCGCAGCCAACCAATTAAGCGCGGCTCAACATTGAGTGGAGGCGGCGAGCAGGCTAAAAAACGCCGTCGTCGCCGTAAAAGCAATTCTAAAAAATCAAAAGAAGACACAATGGGTACGCCTCAAACACATGGCGAAAGTGCGTAAACGATGAATAAAGTACGTGCGTATATTGGTCTAGGCGCAAATTTAGGCGAGCCGACTCAGACCGTACGTGTTGCCATACACGCATTGGGTCAATTGCATGACACGCAAGTACTTGCTGTCTCGTCACTCTATGGCAGTGCGCCAGTGGGTGATGGGGCTGACGGCCCCAATTACATCAATGCCGTGGTGCAGCTTGAAACCGAATTAACCGCACACGAATTGCTCGATGAATTACAACAAATCGAAAGTGAACACGGACGTGAACGCAGTTATCGCAATGCCCCGCGTACCTTAGATATGGATATATTGTTGTATGGTAATGCCTGCTTGCATGATGAGCGGTTAACAGTGCCGCATCCACGCATGTGTGAGCGAGGTTTTGTCCTTTTGCCCTTGGCTGAAATTGCCTCCGAGTTGACGTGGCTGGCAGCCGATGGCAAGATTCAGGTCTTATCTCAATTATTGCCTTTGGTGAATGGTCAAGATGTCAGTCGATTGACGAATCACAACCCAAATTTTATCTAATAGATTGTTATTAAAATATTTTTTTAAAGGTTTTTCTGATGAACCAAGCCGCTTATGGACATGTCAACTCGGTCACCGAGACTGCCAAACCGATTAAACCCATTTCGCTCACTACGCTACAGGAAATGAAAAAGAATGGTGAAAAAATAGCCATGCTCACTTGCTACGATGCCTCTTTTTCAGCATTGCTCGACCTGCATCATGTTGATTGTTTATTGGTCGGTGATTCGCTTGGTAATGTCATTCAAGGGCAGCGCACAACTTTGCCTGTGAGCATGGCAGACATGATTTATCACACCAAAGCGGTATTGCGAGGCTTATACACACGCCCAACCTCTCGTGCTTGGGTGGTCGCCGACATGCCGTTTGGCAGTTACGGCAATACCGAGGACGCGTTGCATCATGCCGTCCAGCTGATGCAAGCTGGAGCGCACATGGTTAAAATTGAGGGCGGAGCGTGGTTGGCTGATACCGTGCGTACATTGGTGCGCAATGGCATTCCTGTTTGTGCTCATTTGGGTTTGACGCCTCAGTCTGTCTATCAATTGGGTGGTTTTAAGGTTCAGGCAAAAACAGAGGCGGCTGCGGCTCAATTACTCCAAGAGGCGTTGGTCTTGCAAGAGGCGGGCGCGTCGATGTTGGTGCTTGAAGCAGTGCCAATGCATGTCGGTAAACACGTGACCGAGCAGGTTGAAATGGTGTGTATCGGTATTGGCGCAGGAAAAGATACCGATGGTCAAGTTTTGGTTTTATATGACATGCTGGATGTGTTTCCAGGCAAAAAAGCCAAGTTTGTGAAAAATTTTATGCAAGGCCAAACCAGCATTTCGGGAGCGATTGATGCGTATGTACAGGCTGTAAAAACGGGCGCGTTTCCGCAACCTGAACATGGCTTTACAGGGGCTTAAAATTTATTTGTCGAGTTTTATCCGCGACAAGGTTGCACGTTGCGGTACGTTTTCAGTTCCGTGTCTAACAAATGTACTGTAGCTAAATACAGTCAAATTGTATTCATGTTTTTATAAGGATGTACATGCGCATTATTTCTCATATTGAAGACCTTCGAGCTCAACTGAGTGGGCAAACTCGCATTGCGTTTGTGCCGACCATGGGCAATTTGCATGAAGGTCATTTATCATTGATGCGCCTCGCCGCTAAACATGGAGACCCTGTCGTTGCCAGTATTTTTGTCAATCGATTGCAGTTTGGGCCAAATGAGGATTTTGACAAATACCCTCGTACGTTTCAATCGGATGCAATGCGTTTGGAAAAGGAGCATGTTTACGCCTTGTTTGCCCCAACTGAACAAGATTTATATCCAGAACCACAAACATATCGCATTCAACCCCCAACACAGTTGGGTGATATTTTAGAGGGCGAGTTTCGTCCTGGGTTTTTTCAAGGCGTGTGCACAGTCGTTCTTAAGTTGTTCTCATGTGTACAGCCTCGTGTCGCTGTCTTTGGCAAAAAAGACTATCAGCAGCTGATGATTATTCGAGCCATGTGTCGTCAACTGGCTTTACCTGTGGAAATTATCGCGGCTGAAACTGTGCGTGATGCAGACGGTTTGGCTTTATCTTCAAGGAATCAATACTTATCGAGTGAAGAACGAGCAGAAGCCCCTCGTTTATACGCACAGTTGAATCAAATGCGCGCACAAATAATCGCCAATCGAGAGCAAGTGGCTCAAAATTTAAGGCAATTGGAAGATACAGCCATGCAACATTTAGCTGAGCATGGCTGGGCGCCTGATTATATGACCATTCGTCGTCAAAAAGATTTGCTTGCGCCTACAGCACAAGAAGTATTGGCTAATGAGCCTTTGGTAATTTTGGCCGCGGCTCGATTGGGCGTGACGCGTTTGATTGATAATTTAGAAGTGTAAAAAGCCTCTAATCAATCATCAAAATAAAAAGCCCATCAAGGGCTTTTTATTTTGGGTACCATCGCCATAAAAACATGATGATGGTATGGGTTTTAATTTAGTACGATGATTTACGTGCAGCACGTGGCTTGCCATAGCCGCCTTCATTACTGCGAGGTTTATCGCCAAAAGAAGGGCGACGGTCTGCAGCAGGGCGGTCTGTACGGGGCGCACTAAAATCACGACGAGGCTTGTCAAACTCACGGCGAGGTGCATCACCAAAGCTGCTGCGAGGTTTATCGAAATCACGACGAGGAGCACGTTCAGTCCGAGGTGCGCTATCGCCACCAAATGCACGGCGCGGCTCACCCGCATGAGGGGCGCGTCGTTCAAAACGATCTGAATGTGGACGATCCGCGCGCTCAGAGCGGGGTGCTCCAAACTCGCCGCGTGGTTTTGAGTCAAACTCACGGCGGGGCGCACCAAAATCACCACGAGGTTTTGCATCATACGGGCGGCTATAACTGCGCTCGTTACGGTCGTTGAAGTGTCCACGAGAGTTTGCACCACTACGCCCACGTTGCGGTTTGCCTCGCCCTTGGCGTGCGCGGTATTCTTCTGCCGAAACTTGTGGTTCTAAACCCGCAACTGTGGTGACGTTAATAGAGCGGTTGATGTAACGCTCAATGGCGCGAATTTTATGGGTGTCTTGGCGTTGTGCAAAGGTAACAGATACACCTTCACGACCCGCGCGACCTGTACGGCCAATACGATGCACATAATCTTCAGCTTTCATGGGTAAACCAAAATTGAAAACGTGACTGATATTCGGTACGTCAATGCCGCGTGCTGCAACATCCGTGGCCACTAAAATTTTAGTGCGACCATTACGCAATGCGTCTAAACGGCGATTGCGTAAAACCTGCGGCATGGCGCCATGCAAAGAGGAGGCGGAGATGCCTTGAGCAACCAATTCATCAGCCAAGCGGTCTGTTTCGACTTGAGTCGAAGCGAAAACAACGGCTTGAGTCAAGTCATCTTGTGCCAACCAGTGCATCAACAATTGATGTTGGTGATGGCTATTGTCCGCCCACTGTAAATGTTGAGTGATATTTGTGTGTTTTTCTTGAGCGGTCGCCAACGTGATTCGTTGAGGCTCAGCCATTAAAGCACCCGCCAAGCGAGTTTCACGAGCGGTGAAGGTTGCTGAGAACATCAAAGTTTGTTGACGATGTTCGCACGCTTCGTGAATCGATGTGATTTCGTCCATGAAGCCCAAATCCAACATGCGGTCGGCCTCATCTAACACTAAAGTGTGTAAACGAGATAAGTTGATGCCACCTTGTTGAATCCAGTCGAGCAAGCGACCTGGGGTTGCTACGACCAAATGAGCACCTTTGAGTGCACTGCGTTGTTTATGATACGGTGTGCCACCAACAACGGTCGCGATGCGAATACCTTTTGTTTGTTTGACAAAATTAATTGCATCCGCTGCAACTTGTTGAGCCAACTCACGCGTTGGGCATAAAATCAGTGTGTAAGGAGCGTCAGAAGGGTTGTTTGTACCGCTGCGTAGGGCATTCCAAGTCTGTTGTAAGGTCGGGAGTAAAAATGCTGCAGTTTTACCACTGCCTGTTTGCGAAGCCACAATCCAGTCCCCGCCAGATAAGGCTGCAGGTACAACGTGTGCTTGTACGGGCGTTGGTGCGGTAAAACCCAATACATTAATTGCATCTAAAAATGGCTGTGCCAAGTTCATTTCAGCAAAAGTAGTGATTGTTGGGGCTGTTGTCGTAATGGCTTCAGAAGAAGGTTTTGAAAAAGAAGTATTTGACACAATAAGTGACCTTATAAATTTGTCACGCACGCAAAAAACATCAATGTTTATGATATAAACATCAATAAAGCGAACAAAATGCGGTGGTAGACGCACTGACGAATCAAAAAATACATCGACCGTCAGAATAAGGAACTCTTCTCTTCAAAATGAGAAAGTATAAGATGTGGGCTTATATAAATGCAAACTTAAATTTGCACATGCTGTAAAACTCAATATAATAAGCGCAAAGCAAAAACTGGGGACGATGAAACGAATGTTGTCGAGACAACAGCGAGCATTATTACACAAGTTTGCTAAGTTGGTGGTGATTTTTACACTTGGTGGTAAGTATTTTTGTCTAAGTGATGTTTTTTAAGCAGTTTCACAGTTTCAAGTTATTATATTGTTAGTGTTGAGTTTGGACAAGATATAAAAAAACGCCTGAAAATAACTTCAGACGTTTTACAAAAACCGTAAAAATTACGCTTCTTTGATGTTTGCAGCTTGTTTACCTTTTGGACCATCAACGATGTCAAAAGTTACACGTTGTTCTTCGCGCAATGTTTTGTAGCCATCCATTGTGATTGAAGAAAAGTGAGCGAACAAATCTTCGCCGCCGCCATCAGGAGTAATGAAGCCAAAACCCTTGCTATTGTTGAACCATTTTACTGTACCGGTAGCCATAATACGTAGCCATCCCTTTAAAAAAAACCAATTAAACATCCTCCGCCAACTTTAGGAAATACCCATCTGTCAAGCCTTGAGAACCACTTCTGCGTGCCTTTTGTTCACGCATGTTATGATTGTTGACGCTTTTATCAGTCTTGTCAAGTCAAAACGTTGAAATTATGCAGGTTTCCCGTTATTTAATTCTTATTCGTAAGAAATAGCCGAAAAATATGCGGGTTTGAATGCGTTTTTGTTTTTGGTTTGGAGCAAAAATATTATTTTTGAGTTAACATGAGTCCAATTTAGATTGTTGAATTGCACCTCAGTGTGCATAAAATGTCAAACACGGTACAAGAGGCTGTATGAGTAGTAATGAAAATGTAACACGAGAACAGCAAAGTCAAGGACATGGCGATGTTTTGGAACTTGAGCGGACGGTGGCAGTTGAGCCGCCTCCTTTATACAAAGTTTGGTTGCTTAATGATGACTACACCCCAATGGATTTTGTGGTTGAGGTGTTGACTGATTTTTTTTACAAAAATGCTGAAGAAGCAGAGCAGATTATGCTGAAAGTGCATCATGAAGGTAAAGCCGTGTGTGGCGAATATCCGCGTGATGTTGCGGAAACCAAGGTGATGCGTGTTGCGCGATATTCGCGTGCGCATGGTCACCCCTTACAATGCGTGATGGAGGGGGTATGATTGGAAATAGCAGTAATAATGGCACGCTGTCTAACTACAAAGGGCTGGCGCACAGTGATTCTAAAAAATGGTGCGCGGTATTTGACACCTTTATTCGTTGAATCAATCTGATTGGTAAGTTGTCGCAAAAATAAATATTAATAAAACAATTGTCATTTTGAAACGACTTTGACTATACTCTTGAAAAGCAAAACATATTTCAAAGGTGGTGAAAATGTCCGAGAATAAACATGGCGGCGCACGCAAAGGCGCAGGGCGCAAAAAGGGCGAGGACACAATTGTAAAACGTGTACCCATCAAACTGGTCGACCATATCGACAAAGTGATAGCGACGTATAAAGGCAACTTGCCCGCCGATGTCATGCACGTCATGGCTAAAACACACATGCAAATACCCCTAGCCACTGAGGGCGTGCAAGCGGGCTTCCCGTCGCCAGCCGCGCCTTACCTCGACGATTATATCGACTTGAATGAGTATCTCATCAGCAATGAGGCCGCAACCATACTTGTCCGCGTCAAAGGTCAATCTATGATTAAAATGGGTATCGATGAGGGCGATATTCTCATTGTTGACCGCTCAGTTGAGGCTTTACATAGCGATATTGTGGTCGCTGAACTGGATGGGGAGTTCACTGTTAAGCGTTTGGTGCGCACGGCCACAGGTGTTGAGCTTCACCCTGAAAACGACGACTTTCCGATTCTACGCCCTGGCTATGGCAGCATCATTACCGTAGTGGGTGTGGTGATGAGCGTCATTAAAAAGTTTAAATAAAGCACAAATTTATGTTTGCTCTCATCGATGGCAATTGCTTTGATGCGTCTTGCGACGGTGCTTATTAGCCGAGTTTGCGCAACCAGCCTGTCATTAAAATAACGAGAAAGATTTATTTGAGCATAGTACTGAAGCAGATATTTCAGCTGACTTCTCATATTTTTAACAGGGGTTAAATATGTTTATGCTAAAAATTTGGCTCATTGGTTTGATTGGCTCGATTTTGCTTTTACCCCAAACTGTTATGTCAAAACAACCTGAACCTAGTTATGTAATCGACGTGTTGTCACATTATCATTTTTATGACAAAAATTACGCTAGTAGCAGTCCTCCGAATGAAATTGAGGTGAAGGAGCAATACAGTGAGTTTAGAGAAAAAATTCTGCGTAATATCGGTTTATTCAGTAATTTCTCAGCATATTCGCCATGGTTCGGTGAGTCTGGTGATGAGCCTTGGTCTTGGGGATACAGTGGATGTCTTATCCAGCAAATGACAAAAAAGAATTATTTTCTTGATTCGCCTAGCCTAGAGAAGCTGTATCAAGCATTATCAAGCTATGGAAAAGATTATTGTAAGTTATCCAAGATACCGACTGATTCTAAATCAAATAAGACTGGCCGAATGCTAAGCTTCGTACCTAAAGCATGTAGAATTGAGTATCTTAAAAGTTACAATGGAAGCAAAGATGTTTATGCTTGGGATAAAGTTAAACTGGGACCAGATACAGGGAAAATATTTGTAAGTGCTGTTGGTGAAAAAACTAAAGAAAAATGGTTGAGTCTGCTGAGCTGTTATTCGCGTGAACAATACCCTTCAAACCTGCTTTTGGAACAAGCCATGAGCGATTATCTTAAACTGTTTGAGCACGCAATAATCATAAGAGACAGCACCAATGAAATTGAAGGAATGGACTGCAAGATTAGTTTAGAGCAGCTTAAAAGTTTCAAACAAGTCCCTTTGAAAGGCATGAGTCGACAAGTATGTGAAGCCGTACATCTGCATTAATATTTGCGAAAGTTTATCCTGATGCAGCGCTAAAAAATAAAAGTAACATAAAAAAATTCCCGAACCAAACACTTGGCGACACTGTGGTTTTGAATTTACAACAAGGTGAGACCTCATTTTGCCATCGCTACTTTTTCGCCAAGGCACATGATTGAAGTAGTTTAAATTCTACTTTGACATGGTGCTGAGAATCGGGATTACACTCATCTTCACGTCATATCAGGCTAGGCTTTACTGTAGAATGCTCAGATTATTTTTAATACTTGGTGTCTAATGAAACAATCCATTCACACCATCATCATCGGTGCAGGCGCAGCGGGCATGATGGCTGCGGCGGTTGCTGGGCAGCGTGGGGCTAAAGTTTTGCTGATTGACCATGCGGCTAAAATCGGGGAAAAAATCCGAATCTCTGGCGGGGGGCGCTGTAATTTCACCAATATGGCTTTAGATGGCAGCGATGCTTCGCCGTTTTTTGTGTCACAAAATCCGCGTTTTGTTCGTCCTGCCATGTCTGCATACACGGCACAAGACTTTATGCATATCTTACGAGCGCATCGGGTGCGTTATCACGAGAAGCACAAGGGGCAGTTGTTCTGTGATGATTCTGCGCAGAATATTATTGATGTGCTGCGGGTCGAATGCGATAAAGGGCATGTCCAATGGCGAACCAGTTGTTCGGTGACGGGTGTGCGAATGATAAATGACAGCTTGGGCATGCGCTTTGAGCTGGACACCAGCACGGCGGGTACTTGGCGTTGTGCCAATCTCATTATTGCTACGGGTGGTTTGTCAATTCCCGCGATAGGTGCAAGTGGTTTTGGCTATGCTCTGGCGGAGCAGTTTAAACACACCATCGTGCCTACTGCGCCCGCACTCGTGCCTTTGACTTTTGCTGAGTGGTCAAAAAATGGCTGGGCTGAATTGGCAGGTTTGTCTTTGCCTGTTCGTATCAGTACGGGTGAGGGTAAAAAAATCATGTCTTTTGATGAAGACATTTTGTTCAGTCATAAAGGCTTAACAGGGCCTGCTGTTTTGCAAATTTCCAGTTATTGGCAAGCCAATACGAGCATCGCCCTTAATATACAATCGGATGCTCATCTCGAGCAGCTTTTATGCGATGGTAAACTGGGTGCCAAAATTCAATTGGATACGGCGTTGTCTCAATTATTGCCCAACGTACCTAAACGGCTTTTGAACCACATCTTGACTCGACCTGAATTTGAAAAATATGCTAAACATAAATGGGCCGACGTATCGGATAAAGTTTTGCGACAACTGGCGCAGCATTTTAACCATTGGACATTGATGCCCAGTGGCACAGAAGGTTATAAAAAAGCCGAAGTCACGCGCGGCGGCGTGAGCGTCAAAGAGCTGCACAATGGCACAATGGCATCGAAACTATGCGATGGTTTGTATTTTGTCGGTGAAGTCGTCGATGTCACAGGCTGGTTGGGGGGATATAACTTTCAATGGGCATGGTCGAGTGGTGTTGCAGCAGGACGTGCGGTGAGCGAGCGACTTTAAAAAGGTGGAATGCCACTGAGCAGCACTCCACAGTATTTTTTATCAGCGAAATTGGTATCGTCGTGTCGGTAAGCCTGCAATTTCACTGCGCATGGTTAAAATCAAACCATTACTCGGGTACTCGGCCAGCTCCGCTTCAGGCCGATTACCTGTGGTTGTGATGAGAATGGTTTTAAGGTCTTCGCCACCGAAGCACAGCATTGTTGGGCAACGAGCGGGCAGGGCTATGCGTTCTAAAATATCGCCACTGGGTGAAAATTTCAAAATGTGTCCGCCCTCGAATTGCGCATTCCAATACATCCCCTCGCGGTCCACTGCGGCCCCGTCTGGGCGACCTTGGTAAGCGATACCTGCTTCGCTCGAGGCCTGTTGGTTGGGCGTATGGTAAAACACCGTGCGATTCGATAAGGCGTGAGTGATGGGGGCTTCTGGGTTGACATCGTAACGGTACACCGCATGCGCTTGAGTGTCGGCATGGAACATGTGGCTTCCATCCAATGACATCGCCCAGCCATTCGATGTGGTCACGCCCCAATCGGTGTAGGGCGCATCATTCGCGTGTTCACCCAGCACCGCGTGTAACCTGCCTTTGTCGAGACAAAACAACGATGCGCCCGCATGGGTCTTCGGTGAAAACAACGTGCCTAGCCAGAATCGCCCTTGTGCATCCACACCGCCATCGTTAAAGCGCATGGTGCTCGTATCGTAAGGGGCTTCAATGAAAATCTTCGGTTCAATCAAACCTTGGGGCGCAGCGGTATCAAACAATGCTAATCCTGCTCGTAACGCTAACATTAATTGACCATCTTCAGCGATGCACAAAGCCCCTGGGTCATGTGCCTCGTTTTGGGGGAGTTGCCAGACGGTGTGCGCATGATTCAAATCATGTCGATGTATCAACCGCTTAGGAATGTCAATCCAATACCAACACAATGCGTGGTCATCCCAAACGGGCGACTCGGCTAAACCTGAGCGTGTTTCAGGGGCTTGTCCATAAATTGAAGTAAACGTCATGAAGAGTCCTTTTGCAAATGATAGAGTGCCTCCATCGCCGCATCGGCCAGCGCGTAAGGCACAAAAATATGGTCATGATACACGCCCGCCACCACATTACAACTGATGCCCGCCTTGCCCAAAGCCGCAGCAAAAGCCGCTGTAAGACCGACTGCCTGTAAATCAGAATGGACGGTAAGTGAAATCCATGCGCAACGAAACACAATGGGCAACTCTAAGCGCATCGCCTCTGCCTCGCTCACAATCAAAGTCAGACCTTCGACTTCACGAAATACGCCGACAAAATTAATCGTCCGAAGGTCAAAATCATGAGGTGCGGCGCAATACGCGTATACGTCATCATGGAGTGTCGGGGACATGCTGCGCAGCAGGGTGGGGAGGTTTGAGATGGGTTGTGTCATGCTGATTGATGTTCTTTTTGCAGTGATGCTGATATGTCTTTTATTCTCGAGTCTCTCAATAAAGTCCCTTTTAAGTGTAGGATGTGTGAATTGGTATGTTTATTATGTTTGGCATATTCTTGAATAATGTGATGTGGAATGGCATAGGCCTCTAACAATTCAAAATCCTCATCAAAGATTAAAGCATAGAGTTCATCAAAGTCATTTGCACCTAGGTTTCGAATGGCACTGAGTTGCCGAGAGGGGCTCTCAGATGTGATGCGTCGTGCTTTGATTTGAATTTTGCGTTGATGGCCATTTGTATCGAACTCAAATGCGTCAAACCCAGATGTGGAATTGTTAACTAGAGTTAACTTAAACGTATGCGCAACCAACCATTCGGCATAATCACCGATGGGGTTGTTTTTTGTTCGCACAATGTTTCGCTTACGTAGCTCTTGAATAGCCTGTGTTTGTAGTTTGAGCAGTTCAAGTGTAGATAGCTGATCTAAATGTATGTCGTTTCTCATAGCCAAGATAGTTTGTGCATGTAGACGAGAAGCATAAGTGGAAAGATTGATTTCTGCCTATGTTTTTTTGGCTTAGTTTTGGCTAGCCGCCTCATACGCCTCACGCGCGAGTTTCTCAATTCCCGCGAAGTCTCCCGCTTCGAGCAACGCGGGCGGCACAATCCATGTGCCACCGAGTGCAGCGACGTTGGGTTGTGCAACGTATTCCGCGACTTTTTCGAGACGCACGCCGCCAGTGGGCATGAATTTGATGTGTGGCAATGGCGCGGCGAGTGATTTGAGCATGTTTAAGCCGCCGACCACTTCGGCGGGGAATAGTTTCACCACTTCAAAACCCGCATCCGCCAAAGTCATGGCTTCGGACGGCGTGGCGCAGCCAGGGATAAAGTTCCAACCTGAAGCGAGAATGGCATCGCGCAAGGCAGGGCTGGTGCCGGGCGAAACACCAAAGTTCGCCCCTGCGTCTCGCGCTTGTTGCAAGTGCTGCGCGTTGAGCACCGTGCCTGCACCAGTGACGAGGTCTGGGCGTGCCTTAACCATCGCGCTGATGACGTCAAGCGCCGCAGGCGTGCGCATGGTCACTTCAACCACGGTTAAGCCGCCGTTGGCGAGTGCGTTGGCGAGTGGTACTGCGTGGGCGAGGTCTTTAACGACGACGACGGGAACGATTTTGCATTGGGCGAGTCCGGCTTTGAGTTGTTGCATGATGTCTCCTTTGTGATGTAGGGTGGGCATTGCCCACCGATAATATTGTTTGGTGCTTTCATGAGTGGTGGGTAGTGCCCACCCTACGAGTTTAAATGTCGCTATCTTTTATTAACCACGTCGCGCCCAATTCCGCACGTCCCACATTGTCGCGGGCGACAGCGAACATATCCAACCAGTTTTCACTTTCAACGTGTGGTCGCGTGGCATTGGGGCGGGCGGCGAGGGTGGCGGCATCCACTTCTAAATTGACTACGCCTGTAACTGCATCAAGCGTAATCATATCGCCGTCCATGACTTTGGCAATCAAGCCACCGTCCAAAGCTTCGGGTGAGAGGTGAATGGCGGATGGGACTTTGCCTGATGCGCCCGACATGCGGCCATCGGTGATGAGGGCGACTTTTTGCCCGCGGTCTTGTAGTACACCAAGTGGCGGTGTGAGTTTGTGTAATTCGGGCATGCCGAGGGCTTTGGGCCCTTGAAAACGCACAACGGCAACAAAATCTTGGTTGTCCAATTCGCCATTTTTAAACGCCTCTTGCATGGCGGCTTGGCTTTCAAATACTTTGGCGGGGGCGTGAATGATTCGGTGTTCGGCTTTAACCGCAGAGGTTTTTATCACGCCACGACCGAGGTTGCCTTGTAGTAATTTTAAGCCTCCGTCAGGAGCGAAAGGGTTGCCGATGGGACGGATAATGTTTTCGTCGAGGCTCTTGTCTGTGCCCGCGCGCCAAGCGAGTGTGCCGTTGGCTAAATAAGGCTCTTGTGTATAGGCCGCCATGCCGTGACCGACCACGGTGTTGACGTCGTCATGCAGTAAGCCTTGTTGGCGCAGTTGGTCGATGACGTAGCCTAAGCCGCCAGCGGCATGAAATTGATTGACATCGGCTGAACCATTTGGATATACCCGTGCGAGCAATGGAATCACTTGGCCGAGTTCGTCCATGTCTTCCCAGCGCAGTTCGATGCCTGCGGCGCGGGCGATGGCAACGATGTGTAAGGTGTGGTTGGTTGAGCCGCCTGTGGCGAGCAGACCAATCACACCATTGATGATGGATTTTTCATTGAGCAACTGCGCCATGCTGTACTCGGGTTTGCCGCTGATGGCGAGCGCTTGCGCGACGGCGGCATCGTCCAAGGCGGCGCGTAAAGGTGTGTTTGGGTTGATAAATGCACTGCCTGGCAACATCAAGCCCATAAATTCAAGCATCATCTGGTTGGAGTTGGCCGTGCCATAAAACGTGCAGGTGCCTTCAGAATGATAGGCTTTCAACTCGGACTCAAGTAACTCCTCGCGGGTTGCGTCGCCTGTGGCATAACGTTGGCGCACTTTGGCTTTGGCATCATTGGCAATGCCCGTGGTCATTGGTCCTGCGGGTACAAAAATCGCAGGTAAATGCCCAAATGCAGCAGCACCCATGAGTAAACCAGGCACAATTTTGTCACATACACCGAGCATTAAGGCAGCATCAAATACCTGATGTGACAGACCTATTGCTGTGGCTTGGGCAATCACGTCGCGTGAAAATAAAGACAGCTCCATGCCCGCATAGCCTTGAGTGATGCCGTCGCACATCGCGGGTACGCCACCTGCGACTTGCGCGGTTGCACCGAGGGCGCGAGCCTTGGTTTTGATGCGGTCAGGGTATTGGGCGTAAGGCTGATGCGCCGATAGCATGTCGTTGTACGCGGTGATGATGCCAATATTGGGTTGGCGTTCAACGCGCAAGCGCAACTGGTCTTTGCCCGCCGCCGCGTAGGCATGTGCAAGGTTGGCACAACCCATCTGCTCGCGAGAGGGTTTGAGCTGGCCGCTGGTGGCGATGCGAGAGAGGTAACGTGCGCGGCTGTCTTTCGAGCGTTCAGCAAGTCGCGTGGTGATGCGGGCGATGGCGGGATGTAGTGGTTGGGTCATGTCGTCCTCTCCTCTTGGGAATGCTATATGGCACTATCTCGGATAGTGTATGTCATGTATTGAGTCTTAATCGCGGTGTTTGCTGGCTTGTTGATTATGAGCGATTGAGCGATATTATCAATACATTTAAAAAAATGTTGTCCTTTTTTCGTTAAAAGGGCGTGAGTGAGTGAATTCAAATCGTTATATGATGCGTGTTAATGCATCTGCTGCTAACGGTGAAGATGATTGTAGTAAAACTAAAAAAAATTGTCAAAATATATTTACTTTTCCTACATTTTGCGGCATATTTCTGTTCACGAGACATTTATAGCGCGTTAATAAAAGGAAATTAGAAAGGGTTTTTTATGAATACTCCCGCATTTTCATTGGTTTTGTTTGGTGGAACAGGTGACTTGACGATGCGCAAACTGTTGCCAGCGTTGTATCAAAGTTACGTGGATGGTGGTTTTAAACCCAGCAGCCGTGTGATTTGTGTCGCGCGCAGTGAGTTTTCGGATGACTCCTATCGCGCATGGATGAACGACAATGTAAAAGGGTACGTTAAAGAACGCTTAGATGACGCGCAGTGGGCGGCTTTTTTGACGCGCATTCATTATCTGAAGCTAGATGCCAATAACTTAGATAGTTTCATCCCACTAAAAACCAAACTGGACGAAAACAACGATGAGCGCGTGTATTACCTTGCCACTGCGCCTTCGATTTTTGAGCCGATTTGTCAAGGTTTGGCTCATCATGGCTTGAATCAAAACGCGCGCATCGTGGTTGAAAAGCCGCTTGGGCATGATTTGCAGTCTTGCCAAGAAATCAATGATGTGATTGGTCGTGCGTTCGAAGAAAATCAAATCTACCGTATTGACCATTATTTAGGCAAAGAGTCGGTACAAAACTTGATGGCTTTGCGTTTTGGCAACAGTTTTTTTGAACCGATTTGGCGGCGTGAGCGAATTGCAAATGTGCAAATTACCATTTCTGAAGAATTGGGCATCGAAAAACGTGGCGATTTTTATGATGAAACAGGTGCCATTCGCGACATGGTACAAAATCATTTATTGCAATTGTTGTGTATTGTGGCGATGGAGCCACCTGCATCTATGGATGCAAACGCGATTCGTGATGCCAAGCTCGCTGTGTTGCGTTCGCTTAAGCCAATGACGCCAGATGAGGTGTTGCACAATGTGGTGCGCGGTCAGTACACCACAGGCACAGTTGGTGGTAAAGAAGTTCCAGCGTATGTAGGAGAAGAGGGTATTAAAAAAGGCAGCACGACGGAAACGTACGTGGCATTAAAAGCCGAAATAAATAGTTGGCGCTTTGCTGGGGTGCCTTTTTACTTGCGTACAGGCAAACGCATGCCAAAACGCATGGCGGAAATCGTCGTGCAATTTAAGCCTGTACCTTATGAGTTGTTAGGTGGTGTGCCTGCTGGCTCCAACCGCTTGGTGATTCAGTTGCAACCTGAGGAGTCTTTAAGAATGTATTTCTTATCAAAACGCCCAGGAAATCAAATGCGTTTAGCCCCCGTTCATTTGGATATGGATTCCGAGGACTTTTTCTCAGAGCGTCGCATGGACGGTTATGAGCGTTTGTTACTGGATGCGATTAATGGTCAGCTTGGTTTGTTTGTGCGCCGCGATGAGCAAGAGCAGGCGTGGCGTTGGGTTGAGCCGATTATCAATGCGTGGCAGGATTTGAATGTGATTCCAAAAACTTATATGGCAGGTACTTGGGGGCCGCCCGCTGCCAATGCTTTAGTTGCCCGTGACGGTTTTAACTGGCATGAAGAGCTTTAAGTTTAAAATTGGATTAAAAAACCTGTGTTTTTGCACAGGTTTTTTATAAATAAAATTAAAAATATATTATTTTCATTGGATTCACTTTTTTTAAGTCAGGCGATACAATATGTTCGCACCAAAAAACTGAATTAAACACAATTAGAATAAACTTCTGATTGTTTTCATTAGCAGTGGCAGCATGGGCAGTATGCGCAGTGATTACACAACAAAAAAAGAGAGATAACGGTATGACACGTGTACAAAAACATCCTGAAATAGGCGTTGTGACTAACGCGGGCGCCATGTTGATGCGCATTCAAAGTGCACGTTTGCACTTAAGCCGCTCCGAAGCACAAGTGGCCGAGTTGGTTTTAAAAGACCCGCGCCTGTTTGTCAGTAGCCCAATCACTGAAATAGCTAAAGCGGCTCAAGTCAGCCAGCCGACCGTGATTCGATTTTGTCGCAGTTTGGGCTGTGAGGGTTTGCATGATTTTAAGTTGAAGCTTTCAGGTACATTAAATGCGGATTCAACCATCAGCTTTACACAGGTTGAACAAGACGACAGCATCGGCAGCATCAGTGAAAAGGTGTTGGGTAATACCGCCAATGCCTTACTCAGCTTGCGTGAAGAAATCAATCCGAGCTCGCTTGAAAAAGCCATTGACATACTAAAAACTGCACGCCGAGTCGATGTGTTTGCTTTAGGTAGCTCATCCTCTGTCGCGGATGATGCCCAATATAAGCTGATTCGTGCAGGTATCAACGCATCGGCGCGAACCGATGCTTACATGATGAGTCTATGCGCAGCTCGCTTAGGGCGGGAAGATGTGGCGATGTTTATATCGAGATCAGGGCAAACCCCCGAGTTGATTGAGGCAGCGAATCTCGCTAAAGCAGAAGGGGCAACAATTTTATCGCTTGCTCCTGCTAAAACCCCTTTGGCGCGTAAGTCGGATGCAGTCATCGTCATTAACACGGATGAGGAGCGGCAAACCAAGCCCGCCATGCTGACACGAATTTTGCAGTTGGCGTTGATTGATGTGTTGTCAGTTGGCTTGACTATGGGGCGCCCAGTTTAAAGTTTAAAGCACCCATTTTTTAAACATGTACGTTCAAACTGTCATCGAAGCGTGATTTTTAAACGAAAACGAGCAGATGAACATAAAAGCTTGAAATTTATGAAGTTCTGATTTATAGTGAAGCCCATGATAACGGTGATGAACACATTCGCTTTACTACTTTCGCTGGCTGCTTTATTACTAAGCAGCCAGCCGTTGTTTGCGCTCGTGAAACCCACTGTGTAAGTTTTACCGTTTAGCATCAAACCTCGGCTTAATTCAGCAAATGCTGTGCCGAGGTTTTTTGTTTTATGCATTTGTTTTGGTTCAAGAGCAACAAGACCTGTTGTTTTTGATTGATAACTGTTTTGCGAGGACACCCCTAGCAAGCACTGTAAATCTAAGGATTTTCGATGAATACCACCTTCAAAACAATGGACCCATCCAAAAAATACCGTCCATATCCACAAATTGATTTGCCCAATCGTCAATGGCCCGATAATGTGCTCGTCAAGCCGCCGATTTGGTTGAGTACCGATTTACGCGATGGTAATCAGTCTCTGATTGACCCGATGGATATTGATAAAAAACTCAAAATGTTTGATTTGTTGGTGCAGTTGGGTTACAAAGAAATTGAAGTTGGTTTTCCATCGGCGTCACAAATCGAGTTTGATTTTGTGCGCAGACTTATCGAAGAAAACCGTATTCCAGAGGACGTGAGCATCCAAGCATTGACGCAAGCTCGCACGGATTTAATTAATCGTACGGTTGAATCGTTGGTGGGTGCTAAAAACGCCATCGTGCATGTTTACAATGCAACGAGCCCTTTGTTTCGAGAAGTGGTGTATAACAAAAGCAAAGCTGAAACAATCGAAATTGCAGTCAATGGCATTAAAGACATTAAAGCAGCATTGGCGGCATTGCCAGCGGATGTGCGAGCACAGACAAACTGGCGTTTAGAGTACTCACCCGAGACTTTCAGCATGACTGAGCTTGATTTTGCTAAAGAAATTTGTGAAGCCGTCATGCAAGAGTGGGGAGCGACGCCTGAGAATCAAGTGATTTTGAACTTGCCCACCACGATTGAGGTGGCCACGCCGAATGTCTTTGCAGATCAGGTCGAATGGATGCATCGGCATTTGGACAACCGTGAGTCAGCGATTATCAGTGTGCATCCACACAATGACCGTGGCACGGGAACGGCTTGTGCAGAGTTGGCCATTTTGGCGGGCGCGGATCGAGTGGAAGGTTGTTTGTTTGGCAATGGCGAGCGCACAGGCAATGTGTGTTTGGTTAATTTGGCGGTGAATTTGTGGTCTCAAGGCATTCATCCAGGGGTGGATTATTCCAATATTAATGAGGTGATTCGCATCGCCGAAGAATGCACGCAGTTGCCTGTTGGTGCGCGTCATCCTTGGGCGGGCGAATTGGTCTTCACTGCTTTTTCAGGTTCGCATCAGGACGCCATCAAAAAAGGTTTAACGCGCCAAAAAGACCGTGAACAATCTGCCAATGGTGAGACCATCATGTGGGAAGTGCCGTATTTGCCGATTGATCCAGCTGATTTGGGTCGCAGTTATGAAGCTGTCATTCGTGTTAATGCGCAATCAGGCAAGGGCGGGATGGCTTATTTACTTGAGCGTGATTATGGGTTGACGCTGCCCCGTATTTTGCAGGTCGATGTGGCACGCGCTGTACAGGTGTTGGCTGATGAAACGGGTAAAGAGTTAAATAGTGAGCAGATTCATCAAGTGTTTGTGGATGAGTTCGTCGAGCGCGCTACGCCCATCCAATACATTGACCACACCATCTCGCATCACACGGGTGTTGAAACTTTACGGGCACAGATTGAAATTAAGGGTGAAAGCACTGTGATTGAGGGGACGGGCAATGGGCCTTTGTCTGCGTTTGTACATGCTTTGAACCAAAAATTGGGCACTAAGTTTTCTGTCGCGCATTATTCTGAACATGATATTCACAGTGACCAAACGGGTGAGGATGCTCAGGCAGCGTGCTATGTTCAGGTTGCGCATGCTGATTTTGCGCCCGCGTATGGCGTGGGGATTCATGAAAATATTGTCACTGCGTCGCTATTGGCGGTGGTATCGGCTATGAATCGCAGTGGTGTGCTGATAGACCGTTAAACTCGTTGATAGTTGATAGTTGGTTGATAGGTCGCTAAGAGCGTCAAAAAAAGAAAAGCTGAATGCTTTTCTTTTTTTATCTCATTAAACCTTTGTGACTTAAGTGCGTTGGCGTGCCAATTGGTTCTAATAATTGATTGAGGACAGCGGCGGCCGCACCGAGGGCGGCCGCGTTGATGCCAAATTCACACAATTGCACATTCGGCAAGCCAAGATTGCGCCCCGTGTGTTGTTTGAGACTTTCAATCGCGGGATGGATGAGTTGATTACCAAATTGACTCATGGGGCCGCCAATGACAATCGTTTTCGGATTTAAAATATTGGCGATATTGCGCATGACGATGCCCAAAAAAAATGCCACTTGCTCTAAGCCTTGCTGAACTTTTTCATCGCCTTGGGCGAGTCGTTGCTGCAAATTGTCTATTGACAGTATTTGATTATCATCTGTGGCTGCATGGCTAAGGGCGCGTTGAGAGACCAATGTTTCAACGCAGCCAAATTGACCGCAGGCGCATTGTCGGCCTCCGATGGGTTGTAAGGTTGAATGCCCAATTTCCCCCGCGCAGCCGTCGTGACCTTTGTATAGTCCCTTATCGGTGATGATGCCTGCGCCAAAACCGACGCCGATGGTGAAGTAAATCAGTGCATGCCGTCGATACTGGCTGTGCCCGAAAACGAATTCAGATAATGCGGCTGCATTCGCATCATTGATGATGCTGACAGGGATGGGCGGTCGATTTTTATCATGCAAGTGTTGTTCAATTGATGCTGTTAAATTCAAATCGTGCCAATTGAGATTGGGCAATGTAATGATTTTTTCATCGGTCGCATTGACGAGCCCTGGCACGGCGACCCCTAAGCCCAATACGTGATGCCCAGTGTCGTCCATGATGCCCCAAGCCTCATCAAGTAGGCTTGTTAATTGATTGAGCGTGTCGCTTGTGTCGATGTGCACATAAGGGACTGTCCTGTTAAACAGAATTTCTCCAGTGATGGTACAGGCCAACACCGTCAAAAAATCAACGCCAATTTCAGCCCCAATGAGCGCTAGGACTTTATTCTTGAGTTTTAATCCTGTTGGACGGCGGCCTGCACCATCAAGCGGTGTTGGCGTATTTTCTTCCTCCAGCCAGTGTTCATCAAGTAAGTCTTGTACCAGTTTGCCAATGGTTGATTTGTTTAACCCTGTTTGCTTGGCAATGCTTGCGCGCGATAAACCTGGTTGGGTTTTAACCAAGTTAATGACGGCAAGTCGATTGATGTGTTTTAAATCGCTGTGGTTGCTGGTGAAGGCCATGATATTTGTCTCTTTTTTTGTATTTGTTTTTGATTCTAAACCAATTAATTGTCAATATAAACTATTTATTATCAATTGATTATTTTTAGACATGAAGCGATGAGCGGTTATTTAAAGCCTTGAATGCCCTATAATTTAGGAGTGCATTGAGGCTGCATCCATCATAAAATTAAATCATTAAATGAATCGAGGGGCTTGTCATGTTTATAGGTATTGATTTTGGGACGTCAGAAGTAAAAACGTTATTAATGAATGAAAATGGGCAGATTGAGGCCAGTTGTGGTGTGCCGTTGAGCGTGTCGAGGCCTCAGCCCATGTGGTCTGAACAAAATCCAGCTGATTGGTGGCAGGCCATGCGAGCGTCTTTAGCCAAATTATCAGAACAGTCACCTATCGCGTATAAACAGGCACGTGCCATTGGATTATCTGGGCAAATGCACGGTGCGGTGTTGTTAGATAAACACGGGCAAGTGCTGCGCCCAGCGATTTTATGGAACGATGTGCGCAGCTTCGACGAATGCGAAGAACTGGCGCGTTCAATTCCTAATTTTTTGGACATAACTGGCAATCTAGCGATGCCAGGTTTCACCGCGCCCAAGATATTATGGCTCAAAAAACATGAACCCGAACTGTATGCCCGTATTGATAAAGTACTCCTGCCTAAAGATTATATTCGTTACTGCATGACGGGTGAGGCCGTGAGTGACATGTCTGATGCGGCAGGTACTTTATGGCTTGATGTCGCGAAAAGAGATTGGTCCGATGAGTTATTGGGGGCGTGTGGCTTGACGCGGGCAAATATGCCTCGGTTGGTTGAAGGCAATCAACCCTCGGCGCAGCTTAGTCCCGCCGTCGCTTCGGAGTTGGGCTTGTCGGCGCGCATCATTGTCGCAGGGGGCGGGGGAGATAATGCCACCAGTGCCGTTGGTATCGGAGCGGTTAATGATGGCGATGGCTTTATCTCACTAGGCACATCGGGCGTGATGTTTGTTGTCAATGAGCGTTACTCACCGAATCCTAATGATGCGGTGCATGCTTTTTGTCACGCCTTACCGAACCGTTGGCATCAAATGACAGTCATGCTGTCCGCCGCGAGTGCGTTGAGGTGGTTTTGTAAAACAGTGAATTTACATGAAACCGAGTTGCTGTCGGATATTGAACACACTGTAGATTTAAGTGCTGCGCCGATATTTTTGCCTTATTTATCGGGTGAGCGCACGCCGCATAACGACCCACACGCGCAGGGTGTGTTTTTTGGTTTGAGCCATGATTGTACACAGGCACATATGGGTTACGCTGTGCTTGAAGGCGTGGCTTTTGGTTTGCTCGATGGCTTAAATGCTTTACGTGCAGCGGGTACGACCGTTAGCGAATTGTCTTTGGTTGGGGGTGGTGCACGCAGCGCGTATTGGGCGCAATTGCTTGCAGATGTCCTGCAAGTGACGATTCATACGCATGTTGGAGGCGAAGCGGGAGGAGCTTTAGGGGCTGCACGTTTGGGGGCGATGGCTGCTGGGTGTTCAGAGGCGCAGATGTGTCAAAAACCTCCGATTGCCAATACCTATAAACACCGCTCTCGCTCAGACGGGTTATTGGCGCGTTATGATAAGTATAAAAAGATATACCAAGCACTTTATCCGCTGTTTAAATAGATGAACAAAAGCGTAAAAAATTTGTATTTTTCAGCAATTAAATGTTGACAAGATGAATGAAGCTGTTGCTTAATACGCCATCGTTAGCCGCTTGTGTGGCTGTTTTACAAGCTTGCCTGCGACAACGAGACTCAATACAAAATCATTCTCACACATTGTGGAATGATTTTGTTGCATAAAAAAACAGTTGTACCCATAATGATTGAGGCTTTACTGTTCTGCCTATCAGCTGCTGTGCAACTGGTGGCATGCGTCAAAGGATGGTGTTGTCTGTTTTATTTTTGATTGTAACAATGGAGACTATGATGAAAAAAATGTTAGCAATGGGTTTGGCAGTGGCAAGTGCAGTGACTTTGATGGCATGTCAAAAAACACCAGAGAAAAAAGCAGATGCAGCACCTGCAGCAGGTGCGCCCGCTGCAGCTGGAATGCCTTTGGTGGGCGTGACCATCTATAAATACGATGATAACTTCATGTCGTTCGTGCGTCGTGCGATTGAAGGTGCTGCTGGCGGCAAAGCAGAATTATCAATGCAAGACTCTCAAAATGATCAAGGCAAACAAAACGGTCAAGTGGACGCTTTGATTGCTAAAGGTGCAAAAGTATTGGCGATTAATTTGGTTGACCCACAAGCGGCAGCAACCATTGTGAGCAAAGCATCAGCAGCAAAAATTCCTGTGGTTTTCTTTAATAAAGAACCAATGGCTGATGTGTTGAAGTCTTGTGAAAAATGTTGGTATGTTGGTACGACTTCGTCTGAGTCAGGCATTATGCAAGGTAAATTGATTGCCGAGTCTTGGAAAGCTCACCCAGAGTGGGATAAAAATAAAGACGGTAAAATTCAATTTGTACTGTTAAAAGGTGAGCCAGGCCACCCAGATGCTGAAGCGCGTACAAAATTTGTCATTGATGAGCTGAACAAAGAAGGCGTTCAAACAGAGCAGCTCGAATTGCAAACAGGCATGTGGGATACGGCTAAAGCAAATAACTTGATGGATGCTTGGTTGGCTAAACATGGCGATAAAATTGAATACGTGATTGCCAACAATGATGGTATGGCTTTGGGCGCAATCAATGCATTGCAAGGCAAAGGCTACTTTAAAGATCCTAAGAAATTCATGCCCGTGGTTGGCGTGGATGCCATTCCAGATGCTTTGGCAAAAATCAAAGAAGGCGTGATGGTCGGTTCTGTACTGAACGATGCAAAAAATCAAGGTTTGGCGACATTCCAATTGGCTTTGAATGCAGCCAACGGCAAAGACCCATTGGATGGCACGACTTGGAAATTTGATGATAAAAAATCAGTTCGTGTGCCTTATGTTTTGATTAATAAAGACAATTTGAAAGTAGCAGAAGACGCTTACAATTAGTTTGTGTCAAGAATTAGAGGATGCAGTCAATGCATCCTCTTTTTCGTCATCCGTACAGCATGGCAGCATGGCTCGTTTAAAGCTTAGTTAAAGATGAGTTTGAGATGCTTGGTTGTCAATGATAGCCGATTGATGAGCGTGAGTACTTGAGGCTCCCTGTTTTTGTACGGATTCTGTTGTCACTAATCTGCGTGTGTTGTTTTTATAAAAAAATAAACAAAGATAGAGCGTGGAATGAGGAGTGTCTGATGAGCCAAAACAGCAGCCAGCATGCTGGCGATAAAAAAGCGCAGTTGCTTGAAATGCGCAATATTTCAAAATCCTTTCCTGGCGTTAAAGCCCTTGATAAAGTCAGCTTGACCGTGCGTGCTGGTACGGTGCATGCGCTGATGGGCGAAAATGGTGCAGGAAAATCCACACTCATGAAAAGCCTGTTCGGGATGTATCATCCAGACGAAGGCGAAATTTTTTTAGAGGGTCAACCCATCAAGTTCATCTCAGCCAAACAAGCGCTTGAGCAAGGCGTGGCAATGGTGCATCAAGAGTTGAACCAAGTGCGCCAAGCCAGTATTTTGGACAATATTTGGCTGGGACGTTTTCCAAAAAAAGGGCTTTTTACAGACGAAGTGAAAGCCTATAACGACACCAAGACAATTTTTGAGTCGTTAGACATCAATATCGACCCGAGAACCAAAGTCGAAAAACTATCGGTGTCGGAAATGCAAATGGTCGAAATCGCTAAAGCGGTGTCGTTCAACTCAAAAGTTTTAGTGATGGATGAGCCCACTTCGTCCCTTACTGAAAAAGAAGTTAATCATCTGTTTAAAATTATTGATACGCTCAAAGCCCGTGGCGTAGGCGTGATTTATATCTCTCACAAAATGGAAGAGATTTTAAAAATCTCTGACGATGTGACGATTATGCGCGATGGCAAATGGGTGGCCACTGAGCCTGCCAAAGCGTTGACGATGGACCGTATCATTAATTTGATGGTGGGGCGTGATTTAACGGATAGATACCCGCCTAAAAATAACAATATTGGTGAAACCATTTTGGAGGTTAAGGGTTTAACGGCGGTGAATCAACCATCGATTAACGATGTGAGTTTCAATTTGCATAAAGGTGAGATTCTGGGTATCGCAGGTCTAGTGGGTTCAAAACGCACAGAGATTGTGGAAACCTTGTTTGGCCTACGTCCTTATGCGGCGGGTGAAATTAAAGTGCATGGCAAGGTGGTTGCCAACCGCAACACACAAGAAGCAATTGCCAATGGACTGGCGTTAGTGACAGAAGAACGTCGTCAAACTGGTATTTTTGGGATTTTGGACATTGCATTTAACGCCACCATTGCCAACCTCAATTCATACATTGGCAAGTTTGGCTTGCTCAATGATTCACAGCGCGGTAAAGATACCAAATGGGTCATTGATTCCATGAGCGTAAAAACACCCACGCAAAAAACCGCGATTGGTTCGCTTTCTGGTGGTAATCAGCAGAAGGTTATTTTGGGCCGCTGGTTATTGACCGAGCCTGAAGTGTTGATGCTTGACGAGCCGACGCGTGGGATTGATGTTGGTGCTAAATATGAAATTTATCAGTTGATGAATGATTTGGCCAGTAAGGGTAAAGGCATTATTATGATTTCATCAGAAATGCCTGAATTAATTGGTACAACCGACCGCATTCTTGTCATGAGCAATGGTCGTGTGGCGGGTATTGTTGAAACAGCAAAAACCAACCAAGAAGAAATCATGGCTTTATCCGCCAAATATTTATAACTCAGGAGAATAAAATGAGTAGAGATTTAACACGCAAAAGTACCAGTCAGTTATTGATGGATAATGCGATTATCTTAGTGATGTTGGTGTTATTAATTGGCTTTGTGATTAAAGATCCTGCATTCTTATCTTTGACCAATGTCAGCAATATTTTGTCTCAAGCTTCAACCAATATCATCATCGCCCTTGGTGTTGCGGGTTTGATTGTCACACAAGGCACGGACTTGTCGGCAGGTCGCCAAGTCGGATTGGCGGCGGTGATTTCAGCGTCATTGTTGCAGTCACCTGAGAACGTGAGCCGCATGTATCAAAGTCTTCCGCCCGTGTTATCCAGCCAGTTCATTATTGTGGCGTTAATTATCGCGTGTATCGTCTGCGGCTTCTTAGGGTTTTTAAATGGTGTTGTTGTTGCGCATTTAAAAGTCACGCCGTTCATTGCCACGCTGGGTTCAATGACGATTGTATATGGTTTGTCATCAATGTACGTTGATAGAGAACCCAATGGCGCTCAACCGATTGGCGGCTTTATTCCCAGTTTTACTGAGTTTGCTCAGGGCGGCATTGACTTAGGTGGTTTCCGTCTGCCTTATTTGTTGGTGTATGCGGTACTCACCACCATCGTGATGTGGATTGTTTGGAATAAAACACGGTTTGGTAAAAATATGTTTGCCGTGGGTGGTAATCCTGAAGCAGCGATTGTTTCAGGTGTAAATATTAAAAAGACATTGATTGGTGTGTACACTTTGGCTGGCGTATTGTATGGTTTCGCGGGTACTTTAGAAGCGGCTCGCATTGGCACAGCGACCAATAATACGGGCAATATGTATGAATTAGACGCGATTGCGGCTTGTGTGGTCGGCGGCGTGTCTTTTACAGGCGGTATTGGTAAAATTGGTGGCGTTATTATTGGTGTTTTAATGTTTCAAATTATCAGCTATGGTTTGAACTTCTCTAGCGTCAGCCCTTATTGGCAGTACATTATCAAAGGTTTGATTATCATTGCAGCGGTAGCGATTGATACGCGCAAGTATTTGAAGAAAAACTAAAACATAGATGAGGCAAATCAGGTTTGTTATCTGCAATCGAATCTGATTTGACGACAAAGGGCTTTTTCTTAAAAGCCCTTTAAGTCTAACAAGCAAGTGTATGATTGTGGGTCGCCATAAGGCGTTGGTGCAGACATCAACGCCTTCTTTTTTTGAAAAAATTATGAAAAACTCGGAAAACCTTTTACAGCACCTTCAATCAATATTTCAACAGCAATTTGATGCAAAGGCGACGCATGCGTTCTTTGCGCCAGGCCGTGTGAATTTGATTGGCGAACACATTGATTACAATGGCGGTCACGTCTTTCCATGTGCGCTGAATGTCGGTACATACGCGCTGGTGCGTGTCAGAGAAGATAAGCGCTTGCGGATGTATTCGGATAATTTTTCAGCGTTAGGTGTGCTTGATTTGCCACTCAATGCGTTGCTGTATGATGAAAAAAATGATTGGGCCAATTATCCAGCGGGTGTGTTTAAAATGATGCTAGATGATGGTGCGCCGATTGAGCATGGCCTAGACATTTTATTTTTTGGTGACATTCCGAATGGTGCGGGTTTGTCTTCATCGGCCTCAATTGAATTGGTGACTGCGGTACTGGTCAATCATATGTTTGAGCTGAATTGGCCGCAAATTGAGCTGGTTAAATTGTCTCAACGGGCTGAAAATCAATTCAATGGCATGAACTGCGGCATCATGGATCAATTCGCCAGCGGCATGGGGCGAGCGATGCATGCGATGCAATTGAACACACATACTTTGGACTTCCAATACGTGCCCCTTGATTTGGGGGCGGAACATACGTTATTGATTGCCAACACCAACAAACGGCGTGAGTTAAGCGATTCAAAATACAATGAACGCCGTGCTGAATGCGATGCTGCCTTGGCTGCTCTGCAAACCGTTTTACCGATTAAAGCCTTGTGTGAATTGAGCCTCCAGCAGTTTGAACATCATGCCGATGTAATGACAAATACCACGCAACGCCAACGTGCTTTACATGCTGTGGCTGAAAATCAACGCACATTAGAGGCCGTCAACGTGCTTAAAAGCGGTGACATAGCGGCTTTTGGTCGTTTGATGAATGCGTCGCATGTGTCTTTGCGTGACTTATATGAAGTGACGGGTGAGCATTTGGATGCGTTGGTGGATGCCGCTTGGACACATGGCGCTGTTGGTGCTCGCATGACGGGAGCGGGGTTTGGCGGCTGTACCGTCATGATTGTTAAAACCCATGCGCTTCACACATTTAAAGCACAAGTGAATTCAGATTACCAAGCTAAAACGGGTTTAAGCGCAACATTTTACGATGTCAGTATTGGTGAAGGTGCACGGTTTTTGGGAGCAGTTTGATGGTCTGTGATGACATTGCGCGGTTGGTGAACTATGGTGTGGCGCAGAATTTGTGTCAGCCAAGTGATGTGTTTTATGTGCGGCATCGTTTGATGAGTCTGTTAAAAATTGACACATGGGTTGAGTCGATGGCTTCTGTCGATACACCTGCTTTTGGGCAAATACAACAGGTTCTCGACCGATTGTTGACTTACGCTGTCGAGCATCAGGTGTTGCCCAATGATGGTATTACACAAAAAGATTTGTTTGATACCGCTTTGATGGATTGTTTACTGCCGCCGCCTTCGGTTGTACAAGCACGATTTGCATCGAATTATCAACAGTCACCCGTGCAAGCGACCAGCGAATTCTATCAACACTCACGGGCGAGTAATTATGTGCGCGTGGCGCGGGTGGCTAAAAATTTAAGATGGACTTATCCAAGCGAATTCGGCGATTTGGACATCACGATTAATTTATCCAAGCCCGAAAAAGACCCTAAAGCGATTGTTGCCGAAGGCGCGAAGGCGAGCGAAAACTATCCGCAGTGTGTGTTGTGTCGAGAAAATGAAGGCTATGCGGGGCGCGTGAATCATCCTGCACGGCACAACTTGCGTTTAATGCCTCTGTCTTTGAATGATGAACCGTGGTTTTTGCAATATTCACCTTACGAATATTACAACGAGCATTGCATTGTTTTGAAAGCAACACATGAACCGATGACCATTTCTGAATTGACCTTTGAGCGGTTATTGTCGTTTGTATCGCAATATCCGCATTATTTTATGGGTTCAAATGCCGATTTACCGATTGTGGGCGGCTCTATTTTAAGTCATGACCATTTTCAAGGCGGACGTCATACGTTCGCTATGGCCAATGCGCGCGTGATTCACAGTCAAATATCCAGTCAATACAGCGATTTGACTGTGCAGATATTGCATTGGCCACTATCCGTCGTGCGTTTGAGCAGTGCAAATCAAGAGGGCATTAAGACCGTCGCCAGCCAACTGCTTCACCACTGGCGCAACTACAGCGATGAGTCGGTAGATATTCACGCTTTTACAGGCGATACGCCGCATAACACCATCACACCGATTGCACGTCAACGAGACGGCGTTTTTGAGTTGGATTTAGTCTTGCGCAATAACCGTACATCTGTCGAGCACCCATTGGGCATTTTTCATCCGCACCGTGAATTGCACCATATCAAAAAAGAGAACATCGGCTTGATTGAAGTTATGGGTTTAGCGGTTTTGCCAGACCGCTTGGCCACAGCGTTAAACGTGATGCAGACGTGCTTAGAGAATCAACAAGATTTGAATGCGTATCCAGAGCTTTCGGCTCACGCGGAGTGGTTTGAGCATATTCGACAAGGTTATCAGCCAAATACATCGGCCCAAGTATTTTTGCGCACGGAAGTTGGGCGTGTGTTCGAGCAGGTTTTAATGCACGCGGGGGTTTTCAAAACAACGCCTACAGGTGTGACCGCATTTAAACGTTTTTTGGGAAATGAGTTTTAAAATGAGCATCACTCAATCTAGCATCCATATTGCGGGGCAGCAGGCGCAGCTTTTTGTATTGCAAAATGCGAAAGGCGGCGTGGTCGAATTGAGCAATTGGGGCGCGAGCGTGTTGGACATTCAAATGCCCGACCGTGCAGGAGTCAGTCAAAGCATCACCTTGGCGCATGCAGATTTAGACCGCTACGCTGACAATGCCCCATACTTTGGTTGCATAGTGGGGCGTGTGGCGGGGCGCATTGCTCATGGTCGTTTTCATTTGGCTGGGCGTGATTATCAACTGCCGATCAATCAAGGAGCGCATCACTTGCATGGTGGTTCGCAGGCCATGAGTCATCGGCTATGGCTGGTGACGGCGGTTGAGTCTACGGGTGGCGTCGATAAGGTCGAGTTCACTTATGACAGCCATGCTGGTGAAAACGGGTATCCAGGACGGCTCTGTGTCTCGGTCACTTATTCTTTGGATGCCGAAAATCGCTTGCATATTGCTTATCGCGCAAACACGGATGCGCCAACGCTGTGCAATTTGACCCATCATGTGTATTTTAATTTGTCGGGTAACGTGCAGCGAACGATTCATGAGCATGAGTTACAAGTTCAAGCGGAGCGTTTGTGCGCGATGGATGAAGATTTATTGGTTTCAGGCGATGAATGGCATGTGGCGGGCAGTGATTTTGATTTTCGAGTGGCGCGACCACTTGCCCCTGCTTTGCGGAGTGCCGATGAGCGTATTCAACTGGCGTGTGGGTTAGACCATTATTTTATTTTAAATGCAGCCCAAGAGGCTGAGCCGCAGATTGTATTGTCAGATAAAATCAGTGGACGACGGGTGCGGGTTTTTACCGATCAACCATCGGTGGTGCTGTATGCTCATAACTATGCAGGACAAGAAGCGTTGCGTCATGGCGGTATCGGTCAAATGCACGATGCGTTGTGTATTGAAACACAGCAATTGCCTCACAAAAAATCGGACAACGGCAATCATGCGTTTGCGCTTTATCCTGAGCAAACATATCAACAAAACACGACATTTTGTTTTGAACATTTTTAAAAGTGATGGAATTATATGTATTTAGGCGTTGATTATTACCCTGAACATTGGGTGCATTTGGGCGAACACATCATTGATGAAGACATGGCGCGTATGCGAGCAGCGGGCATGAATATCATCCGAATTGGCGAGTTTGCGTGGCATCTGATGGAGCCTAAAGAAGGGCAGTTTGATTTTTCTTTTTTTGATGGCGTGATTAAACAGGCGAAAAAGCATGGTTTATCCGTGATGTTTGGTACGCCTACGGCGACCTTTCCTGCGTGGTTGGCAAAAGCGCATCCGTCCATTTTATCAACCAATGCCCAAGGTCAAACTCACGCATTTGGTGGTCGGCGTGAATATTGTTTTAACTCGCCTGTGTATCGCGAATACACACGGCGTATAGTGAAACGCTTGGTGGCGCATTACGCAGACGAACCTGCCGTTATTGCTTGGCAAATTGATAACGAAATTGGTCATGAAGGTTCTGACCAGTGTTATTGCAACCAGTGTCATCGCTCGTTTCAAGCCTTTTTGCGTGACAAATTCAATCACGATATTCGGTCTTTAAATGCAGCCTATGGCAGTATTTTTTGGGGACAAACATATAATGATTTCATCGAAATCCCCATGCCCACAGCGACCATTACCACGCACAACCCTGCGTTGCGCTTAGATTGGGCGCGGTTTCGTTCGCAAAGCCTGAATGATTTTGCCAACATTCAAATCTCCACCGTCAAATCATTACGCGGTGCGCATCAACAAGTGACACATAATTTTTTTGGTGGTTTTTTTAATGTGGCGTATGACCAAAATGTCATGGCGAAAGAACTCGATTTTGTATCCTATGACAACTACCCTGTCTGGGGGGGGCTGACTCAACCGATTGCGCCTGCACACATTGCCATGACTTTGGATTATATACGGGGTCTGAAACAGAAGAATTTTTGGATTGTTGAAGAGCTCATGGGGGCGCAAGGGCACAACCACATTGGTTTTTTACCACGTCCTAATCAGGCCAAACTTTGGGCGCATCAGGCGATGGCGCGCGGTTGCGAACACATGCTGTTCTTCCGTTGGCGCGGCATGGATCGTGGCGCAGAGCAGTTTTGCTTGGGTATTTTGGATATGGATAATCAAGACAATCGAAAACTCTCCGAGGTTCAAGCATTCATCTCTGAAACCAAGTCTCAAGAGAGCGTGTTACACAGCCCTATTCAAGCGCAAGTTGCGCTCTTGTACGACTATGACAATATTCAATCGTGGGCGATTCAGCAGCAATCCGCTCGTTTTGACTTTACGCAAGAGTTCATGCGTTTGTACGCGCCGTTTCACGCGCACAATGTCATGACGGATGTGTTGAGTATTGATAAAGATTTTTCTGGCTATAAAGTGCTTGTGTTGCCTGCGATGCAAATCATGGACGAGGAGTTCGCGGCTCGATTGATAGATTTTGTTGAGCAAGGCGGCACGTTGGTCACAGGTTTCAGAACGGCGATTAAAAATCGTGATAATAATTTACATTTATTAACGTCAGCCCCTGCGCTGATTGGGCAGGTCTTGGGTGTGACGGCACATGAAGGCGAAGCTTTGGTTGATAGCACCGTCGGTATCGTTGGCGCGGGCGAATATGCGGGCAAAAATGGTGTTGTGAGCGTCTGGCGAGACATGCTGGACGTGACGACAGCAACGCCTTTGTATCATTACGCCGATGCTTTTTATCAGGACAAGACGTGCATTGCACGCAATGTATTTGGCTCGGGACACGCTTATGTTGTCGGGGCAGGTGTGGATGAAGCCGTCTTGTTTGACTTGATGGCGCAGGTGTTAAAAGAGCAAGGCATAGCTGCTTTGGACACGCCAGCGGGTGTTGAGTTGATTGAACGCCAAGACAAACGCATCATGCTCAATCATCATCCAATCGAACAAGAGGCTTTGGGTCAAACACTCAGTGCTTTTGAAACACGTTATGTGTCCGCTTAAATAGATTGTCGGCGCGCCCGCGCTCTTGCTAGGGCCGCTTCGACAATCGACAGCTTGCGAGCTGTGTCTTCATCAACATGCCCACTTTGTGCGGATAGTTGGGCGTGTTTGGCTTGAGACTTTTTAATGCGTTGTTCGTTCAGCTCATTTTTCTCGCGCTGTAGACGCATGTTTCGGAATTCAAATTGCTGACGGGCTTGCAGGGCTTGTTCTTGACTCCAACCAGAGTCTTGCGCCAGTATCATGTCGATGCAATCCACAGGGCAGGGCGGCAGGCAAAGCCCGCAACCTGTACACAGGTCGCTAAGCACAGTGTGCATGTGCTTTGATGTGCCAATAATGGCATCCACTGGGCAGGCTTGGATGCACTTGGTGCAACCGATACAGTCCGCTTCAATAATTTTGGCTTCATGCCGAGGTATTTCCAATCCATTCTCAGGGTTCAATGGCACAAAGTCTCGCCCAGTGATTTGAGCCAATAATTTGATGCCCGCGGTTCCACCAGGTGGGCATTGATTAATCGGCGTGTTATCAAAAGCGATGGCGCGCGCATAGGGCGCACAACCTGAAAACCCGCATTGCGTACATTGGGTTTGTGGCAGGACATCATTGATGCGGGCTGAGAGTTCTTCGAGGTCGTGTGTGTGCATGGCAGTAAAATAGCTCTGCACGTGAATATGTGCAGAGCTACGATTTTAAAACAATTTACTTCTTCGGTTTTGTTTCTTCTTTGATGTTTGCAATAGCGGCGTAATCTATTTTAACAGCAGATTTAGCAGGTGCTGGGGACGCTTTTTTGTTGACGCTCGCAGCGGCTTTCGTTTTGACTGGTGCAGGCTTGCTGATTTGAGCTGTTTTTGATTCGGGTTTGTTTTTAGACTGTACTGCCAGCGAAGCGGCTTTTTGAGTCGTTTTTTGCGTTGAGAGAGGTTGTGTCGGCTTCAGCTGTGCCGTTTTAATTGTGTCTGAAGCGTCTTTTTTAGCGTTGATTTTGCTTGTGATTTGTTTTGCGGGCGTTTGTGCTCGGGGAGTCTTAGCACCGCTTGTTGTGGCGTTTGAGCCATTCGATTTTTGCTCAAATGTCGCAATAAAAGAGCGTATTTCAGGGTAAACCTGCTCACGCCAACGACGACCCGAGAAAATACCATAATGACCCGCACCTTTTGCGGTGTAGTGACGCTTGTCTGTTTTGCTGATGCCTTTGCACAAGTCCAACGCGGCTTTGGTTTGACCTGGTCCTGAAATGTCATCCAACTCCCCCTCAACGGTCAATAAGCCGACGCCTTGAATATCTTCGGGCGCAACGCGTTGACCATTGACGTGCCAAGTGCCTCGTGGCAATGCGTGTTCTTGGAATACAATTTGAATCGTATCTAAATAAAATTCAGCAGGTAAATCCAAGACTGCGTTGTATTCATCATAAAAACGGCGGTGCTGCTCGGTGTCTTCATCGTCGCCCTTGAGCAGGTTGAGATAATAATCCCAATGAGAACTTGCATGACGGCCGGGGTTCATGGCCACAAAACCCGCATGTTGTAAAAAACCAGGGTAGACATGGCGCATGTAGCCAGGGTATTTCGCAGGAACGGTATAAATGACGTTGGTTTGAAACCAAGACAGTGGGCGTTCAGTGGCTAAATCGTTGACCTCAGTCGGGCTTTGGCGAGTATCTATCGGGCCACCCATCATCGTCATGGATAAAGGCAAGTATTCTTTATTGCTCGCCATCAATGATACTGCGGCTAAAACGGGAACCGTTGGCTGACATACGGACAACAAATGCACTTTACGGTTACCAATGTGACGAATAAAGTCTTGAATGTAATGAATGTAATCGTTTAAGCCAAAAGAGCCTTGTGCGAGAGGCACCATTCGTGCATCAATCCAGTCGGTGATAAATACATTGTGGTCTTGCAACAAGGTGCGCACCGTATCGCGCAATAAAGTGGAGTGATGCCCAGACAATGGTGCGCAAACTAAAATCGTTGGACTGTTTTTAGCTACGTTCTCAGGTACATCGCGTGAAAATTCAATCAAGTGACAGAAGGGGTGTGACAAAGCCACGCGCTCGTGAATCGCCACTGTTTTACCGTTAACTTCGACGGAATCAATGCCAAAAGCTGGTTTTTGATAATCTTTACCAAGTCGATGCAGTAATTCAAAACCAGCATAAATGTGTTGACCCGCTGTGGTGTAAGCCCAAGGATTGAGAGGGTTTGAGGCAAATTGCGCCACATGATGGGCAGCATTGGTCAGTGGTTTTAGGAAGGCACGTTGCCATTCACGAACTTGATAAAGCATGATTGATATTCCTTAGTAAAGATATGCAAAAGCGATGTTAATCTTAGCGAATTGCGCTGTCTTTGGTCAATCTAGTATAAAGATGGTTTTCTTATTATGCCGTTTTTGTTGTTGCCTTGCACAAAAAATTGCGTTTTTGCGCAAAACTATCCAAAAAGAATAGCTGTTAGCCCTAAAATAGCTGGAACTGTTTGAATATAAATGATTTTTTTTGCGGCGGTTAATCCTCCGTAAATTCCAGCGATAGCAACACAGAGTAAGAAAAAAATCGCAATTTGTTTTGCAAACATCGGGTTGGGGTGAAATAACGACCAAAACAAGCCCGCGGAGAGAAAACCATTGTACAACCCTTGATTGGCAGCTAAAACGGTGGTTTGTGCCGCCATTTCTGGGCTGACATTAAAGGCTTTTTGTCCTTTGGGTGTGTTCCACCAAAACATTTCTAAAACAAGAATATAGATATGTAAGAGTGCGATGAGCGTAATAATAAAAATGCTGAGAGTAGACATGGTTTTCCAGTGTTTTTTATGAGAGCTTGATGATAGCAGACCTTATCGAGCGATGTTGGCTTTGAGTGGAGGCTCAAATCGTTGTAGCGTAAAAATTTAGTCTAAAGTGGGTAGATTTAAAGGCTGCTATAATTATTGAATGCCAATGAACTGCTACAGTTGTTTGTGTATTGTGTATTGTGTTTTTTGATTAAAAATAATATTTTAAAGTGAGAAATATGAAAAAACTACTTGATTTGCTTAAATGGCGTTATGCCACCAAAAAAATGAACCCAAACAGTCCTGTGCCTGCTGAAAAAGTAGAATACATTCTTGAAACAGTTCGCATGACCGCCAGCTCAAGCGGTTTACAACCGTATGAAATCATTGTGGTGACACAACCTGAAGTACGTGAAAAAATTCGCGCCATTGCTTGGAATCAGTCGCAAATTACAGAAGGTTCACATCTATTGGTTTTTGCCGCATGGGATGATTACACAGAGCAGCGCATTAACATGATGTTTGACCTTGTGAATGAAGAGCGTCAAATGAAGAATGAAGGGTGGGAGGCGTATCGCCAAAAATTGTTAAGCACGTATCCTCAGCGAGACGCAGCGGATAATTTCCAACATGCAGCGCGTCAAGCTTATATTGGTTTGGGAACAGCGTTGCTCGCGGCAGCTGAACTTGAAGTTGATAGCACACCGATGGAGGGCTTTGATGCCGAGGCATTGGATGAAATTTTAGATTTGCGCAGCCGTGGTTTGAGAAGTGTTGTGATTTTGCCTTTAGGATACCGAGAGAGCGAAAATGATTGGCTGGTCAATTTGAAAAAGGTCCGTCGCTCGCGTGAGCAATTTATCTCGGAATTGTCTTAATCGTTAAATGGCTGGTTCAGTTTTTTTCTGATGGTAAGCAAGGTGCTTTTATGTAATCCTTTATAGATAAAAGTAGAATCTGCCCAAGAATGGTATGCCATAGAAAACAAAGTAATGACATCTTTTTGACATTTTTTGCCTTACCATTTGTGCCAACCGACTTAACTCATACGATGATGAGTTGATGTCGAATTATCGCTAGTTCCAAGCATAATTTATAAGTATTGTATGGCGTTTAAATAGATACATTAATGTCAAATTTATGCCTTGTCACGATATGCGTTACAATAGAAAAAAAGTGATGATTTTGTTCTGCAAAAGTTACGAAGCACAGGCCAGTACTGGGTTGTAGAGATGCTGATTTGTAATGTTTGTAGATTGATTTTTATTGTAAATATATGATTTTATAGGGATATCTATATGATTGCCCAAGATTTAGAAGTAACTTTAAATTTGGCTTTTGTTGAGGCGCGGCAAGCGCGACATGAATATTTGACTTTAGAGCATTTATTGTTGGCCTTGCTTGATAATCCACTGGCTTCTGATGTTTTGAGGGCATGTGGAGCAAGTATCTCTGAGCTCAAGCAGGAGTTGTCGCGATTTATCGCTCAAAATATCCCTATGGCTGATGGTTCAGCGGATGTGGATACGCAGCCGACCCTTGGTTTCCAGCGTGTGATGCAGCGTGCGATTATGCATGTTCAATCGGGTGGGAATGACAAAAAAGAGGTTACGGGCGTTGATGCTTTAGTGGCTATTTTTGGTGAAAAAGATTCTCATGCGGTTTATTTTTTGAGTAAACAAGGCATTGAACGTGTGGATGTGACTCAATACATTGCGCATGGCATCCGTAAAGAACCTAAGCAAGAAGAGTTTTTTGATGGTTCAAAAGAAGAGGCCAGCCCTGAAAAACTGGCTGAGATGGCGCGTGCCCAAGAGGCGAATACGGCATTGGGTAAATATGCTTTAAATTTAAATCGCATGGCGCAGGAAGGGAAACTAGACCCGCTGGTCGGGCGCGAGGCTGAAATTATCCGCACCGTTCAAGTTTTGTCTCGTCGCCGCAAAAATAATCCCGTGTTGGTTGGTGAGGCGGGTGTGGGTAAAACCGCGATTGCTGAAGGGTTGGCGTGGAAAATAGTTAAGCAAGAAGTCCCAGACGTCTTGAAAGAAGCGCGAGTGTATGCCCTTGATATGGGCGCATTAATGGCGGGTACGAAGTATCGAGGAGATTTTGAACAACGTTTAAAAGACTTAGTGGACGAACTGAGCGAGATGAAGGATGCGATTCTTTTCATTGACGAAATTCACATGCTCATCGGTGCGGGGGCGACAGGCAACAGTGCGATGGATGCGGGTAATTTGCTTAAACCTGCGTTGGCGACAGGAGCTTTACGTTGTATTGGAGCGACCACTTTTGATGAATATCGCCGTGTGTTTGAAAAAGATGCTGCTCTTGCGCGTCGATTCCATAAAATCGATGTTGTAGAGCCAACGGTGGCGCAGACGATTACGATTTTGAAAGGACTTAAATCACAATTTGAGAGCCATCATCACATCAAATACGCGCCTTCTGCCATTGTGGCGGCCGCTGAATTGTCGGCGAAATATATGAATGACCGCTTTTTGCCAGATAAAGCGATTGATTTGATTGATGAGGCGGGCGCTGCGCAACGTGTATTGCCTGAAGCGCAGCGTAAAAAAAGTATCACTAAGGTTGATATTGAGGAGTTGATTGCAAAAATTGCCCGTATTCCGCCGAAAAACATCAATTCAGATGACCGCACCCAATTGAAGCATTTGGAGCGCGACCTCAAGTCGACCGTGTTTGGTCAAGATAAAGCCATCAGTGCAGTTGCAGCCGCAATTAAAATGAGTCGGGCAGGCTTGGGTAAAGTTGACCGCCCGATTGGTTCATTCTTATTCAGCGGTCCAACGGGCGTGGGTAAAACTGAGTTGGCTAAACAATTGGCATTCGTTTTGGGAATTGAGCTGATTCGTTTTGATATGTCGGAGTACATGGAGCGGCACGCCGTTAGCCGTTTAATTGGTGCGCCACCAGGTTATGTCGGTTTTGATCAAGGCGGCTTATTGACCGATGCTGTGACTAAGAAGCCACATGCGGTTCTTTTATTGGATGAAATTGAAAAAGCCCATCCAGATATCTTTAATGTCCTTTTACAAGTTATGGATCATGGCTCGTTGACCGACAACAATGGGCGCAAAGCTGATTTTCGTAATGTGATTTTAATCATGACGACCAATGCGGGGGCGAGTGCAACACAGAAACACAGTTTGGGTTTCACTAAGTCAAGCGTGAGCCAAGACGATGGTGAAGAAATCAAACGGGCGTTTAGTCCCGAGTTCCGTAATCGTTTGGATGCCGTTGTACCATTTGCAGCCTTGGACGAAACAATCATCATGCAAGTGGTTGATAAGTTTCTCATGCAGCTTGAGCAACAATTGCATGAGAAAAAAGTCGATATTCATTTCACGGAGGGCTTGCGCAAGCATTTGGCTCAAGCAGGTTTTGATCCGCTTATGGGGGCACGTCCAATGTCGCGCTTGATTCAAGATACGGTGCGGCGAGCCTTGGCTGATGAGTTGTTGTTTGGTAAGCTGGTGCACGGCGGTGTTGTCACTGTAGATTATGATGGTGAGGCACGGGCGGTGAAGTTGAGCATCAAATCTTCACGAAAAAAAGCCAGTGAAAAACTTGAAACGATTGATGCTGATGCTTAAAAAATTTAAAAACACCGCCATTTTTTTGGTGGTGTTTTTTTATATGAAAGAATCGGTGACGTGAGGTGTAGATATGCAACAATTGACAGAAGCATTGGCGTTACAACGAGCGGCTTATTTTGAGCAGCCTGAGCCCAGTTATATTCAGCGCATGGCGGACTTAAAAACCTTAGAACGTTTAATCAGAGAAAATCAAAATGACCTTGTGCTGGCAATGAGCCAAGACTATGGTCATCGCTCTCGTCATGAGACCTTATTTGCTGAAATTGTGCCGATATTGGAGGGGATTAAATATGCCAAAAGACAGCTAAAAAAATGGATGAAAGTACAACGACGAGCTGTTGATTTTAAGATGTTTTTTGGTGGGCGTAACATAGCAGTGCCACAACCTTTAGGCGTGGTGGGTGTGATTGTGCCTTGGAATTTCCCAGTTTTTTTAACGTTTGTCCCCCTCATTTCTATTTTTGCTGCGGGCAATAGGGCGATGGTTAAAATGTCGGAAAACTCTGGTGTTTTGGCAAGGTTGCTGATTGATAAATTGCCCGCTTATTTTTCACCTGAAAAATTACAAATTTTTGAAGAAACAGGGCATGTTGGCATCGCTTTTTCACAATTGCCTTTTGACCACCTTTTGTTTACAGGTTCAGGGCAAACAGGGCAGGCAGTGATGGCCGCTGCGGCGAAAAACCTATGCCCTGTGACTTTAGAGTTAGGGGGGAAGTCGCCTGCTGTGGTGTTGGAGGACTATTCCTTGCGCAAGGCGGCGGAACGAATTTTATTTGTTAAGTACTTGAATGCAGGGCAAATCTGCACAACCGTTGACTATTTATGTTTACCCAGCCAGAGCATTGACGCGTTTGTGACTTTGGCGAAAGAGATTGTTTCTCAACGTTACCCTAGTATCGCATCGCCAGACTACACCTCAATCATTGATGACAAATCTTTTACGCGACTGATTCAGGCTTTAGAAGAGGCGAAAGATAGAGGTGCCACCTTGATACAGTTGACTGAGGGTGAGCCTTGGAATACTGAGCATCGTAAAATTGCGCCACACATTGTTTTAAATGCCCCAGAGGATTGCGAGCTGATGCAGCGAGAGATTTTTGGTCCGATTTTGCCCATTCGGGGTTTTGAGAATATCAATGATGTTGTGCATTACATTAATGCGCGTCCCCGTCCTTTAGCGTTTTATCCATTTTCAAACAATGACAAAGCCATTCGTTTTTTGATTTCTCGAATCATGTCTGGCGGGGTGACGGTAAATGATGCTTTGTTTCATGTGGCGCAGCACGATATGCCATTTGGTGGCGTGGGCGCCAGTGGTATGGGGCATTACCATGGCAAGGAGGGGTTTATGACTTTTTCTAAATTGCGCCCAATTTATCGACAACCTGCTTTTTCGGGGATTAAATGGATGATGCCGCCTTACGGGAAGCGGTTTGAGTTGATTATTAAATTTTTGCTGCGTTGATGTGTTGACCTAGATTAAGGCTTTGCTTGTTTATTATGATGAACAATAAACAAAATTGATTTGTCTTTTGTTTTATAATCCGCCTGCGCGCCCCGCGATAACTTGAGTGGTGGCGTGTTTTTTTACTTCGACTGTTTTCGAGGACATATGATGAATTTAATTAAAAACGCGCCAGATGAAGGCGCGCTGGTGGTCTTGTCTGGTGGTCAGGACTCAACCACATGTTTGTACTGGGCCATTCAACGTTGGGGGCGAGAGCGTGTTCAAGCCTTGACTTTTGACTACGGGCAGCGGCATCGCGTTGAGTTGGACTCTGCCCGCGCTATCGCCGAGTTGGCAGGCGTGCGTCAGACGGTATTGCCGATTGATACTTTCGCACGTATGGGTGGCAACGCCTTGACGGACGACATCATCCCTGAGTCTGGGGTTCGTGCTGACGATGATGCAGCCTTACCCAATACTTTTGTTCCTGGACGGAACCTTATCTTTTTAACATTCGCGGCTGCGTTTGCTTATCAAAAAGGCCTTGCCCACGTTGTAACGGGTGTGGCACAAACCGATTATTCAGGTTATCCCGATTGTCGTGAAAACACACTTAAATCATTAGAACTTGCTTTGCGCTTAGGCATGGACAGTCGCGTGACTTTGCACACGCCGTTGATGTTTCTGACGAAAGCACAAACAGTTCACTTGGCGCAGGATGTGGGGGCAATGTCTGCTTTGGCATTGAGCCATACTTGTTACAACGGAGCGGTGCCACCTTGTGGTGAGTGCGCTGCCTGTTTGTTGCGTGCACAAGGCTTTGCTCAAGCGGGGGCGATAGACCCATTGATTGAACGCACGGGGCGGGCTCGTGCCGATGAGACTGTCAATCAATTGACTTTGTGCTGAGTGTGCCCATGACGATTGAATCTATTTGTTGCTTCAATTTTGAAGCTGCACGCACGCTCTCATCCGTTGCGTCGACACATGGTCACAGTTTTAAGGTGACGGCGCGTGCCCGTGTTGAGCAAGATGTGCTTGAACAATCCTTGGCTGATGTTTGTCAGCCGTGGCAGATGCAAGATTTAAATGCATTTTTTTCAAATCCGACAGACGTTCTGATTGCACAACACATTGCAGATACGCTACAGCAACAGTTGGGGCAAGTTGTGAAGGTCGAGTTGCGTTCATCGCCTGACGTGTGGGTTGCTTGTACAGAAAATGCCATTTTTCACGGCTTGACCGCATCTTTTTCTGCAGCGCATTACTTACCCAATGTACCTGAGGGACATCAATGTGGTCGTTTGCATGGGCATGGTTTTAAAGTGAAACTGTGGGCCGATGCACGTTTATCGGATGCCAGTGCTTTAGAAAAAGCATGGTTGGATGTGCGCGCGCAGTTACACCATGCCTACTTAAACCACATCGAAGGGCTTGAAAATCCAACAAGTGAACATTTAACAGAGTGGCTATGGCAACGTTTAGGTGCTGCGCTGCCGATGCGAGCCGTGGAAGTGTTTGAAACATCGACAGCGGGTTCTCGTCGTGATGCTTCTGGCTTTACGATTTGGAAAGAGTTGAGATTTGAAGCGGCTTGCCCGTTTGATGATGCAGGACGTTATACAGGTCACAGCTATTTGACTCGTTTGTACTTGCATGGTTCGCAACTGGATGTGCATGCGGGCTGGTTGAGGGATTTTGCTGAGGTGAAAGCAATATTCAAGCCTATTTATCAGCAACTGGACCATTATGCGCTGGATTGTATTTCCGATTTGTCTACTTATGACAACGGCAGTTTGGCCGCATGGCTGGTGGGTCAATTGAACGATACTTTGCCTGAGCTGAGGGCGGTAGAAGTTTTTGAAAGTGAGCAACGCGGAGCGGCCGCTTATGTGCAGAGGAGCTGCGATGTACACTGTTAAGGAAATTTTTTATACCTTGCAAGGCGAAGGCGCACAGGCAGGACGAGCAGCGGTATTTTGTCGTTTTTCAGGTTGCAACTTATGGAATGGTCGCGAAGATGACCGACTTATTTCCCTATGCACATTTTGTGATACTGATTTTATAGGCACAGGACAAGATGGCGGGAAGTTCGCTACAGCAGAGGCTTTAGCTTCTCGTATTGGTTCGACGTGGAAAGGTGAGGGCGGTGTGCCTTATGTGGTGTTTACGGGTGGAGAGCCGTTGTTGCAATTAGACAAGGCTTTGATTGAACTTATGCATGGCATGGGTTTTGAAGTTGGTGTTGAAAGCAATGGCACGATAGCAGCGCCCACAGGCATTGATTGGTTGTGTGTCAGCCCGAAAGGAAGCGCCAAACTTGTACAAACTTCAGGGCAAGAACTGAAATTGGTGTATCCACAACTCAATGCTCAACCTGAGTTATTCGAAAATTTGGATTTTAAGCACTTTTATATTCAGCCACTTGATGACAGAGCGGGCATTAATAATACTCAAGTTTGTATTGAGTACTGCATGGCGCATCCCCAATGGCAGCTCTCTTTACAGACCCACAAATTAACAGGAATACGATAAATCATGGAACTACACGCAAATTTACAATCGCTGGGCAATAAAAAGACTCAATATCGTTATGACGAGCCAGATGCCTCTTTACTCGAACGTTTTCCCAATCCTTTTGCTCACGCCAACATCAATCCAAATGGTGTGACAGGGACTTTAAATATGGTATGTCCTGAATTCACCAGTCTTTGCCCTGTGACGGGTCAACCTGATTTTGCAACCATCGTGATTGATATGCAACCTGACCAATGGTGTGTTGAGTCCAAATCTTTGAAATTATATTTAGGCTCGTTTCGCATGCATGGCGAGTTTCATGAATCTTGTATTTGTCGTATTTGCAATGACTTGGTGACATTGTTACAGCCCAAATGGATTAAAGTTGAAGGGCGTTTTACCGCGCGCGGTGGCATTCCACTATGGCCGTCAGCAGAATATCGTCAACCGTAACGTGCATTTGAAAATTTGTAATCCACTTGAGCCTTTCGCGCAAAATTGTGTACAATACACCATCACATGCACACCGCAACCCATAGGGCTGCGGTGCTTTTTTTAGAGTATATTTAAAGTTCAGAAACAAGATTTAAAGGATTAGATATGGCAGCCATTCCGATTACCAAACTCGGTGCACAAATGCTAAAAGATGAGTTACACGATTTGAAATCTGTGCAACGCCCTTGGGTGATTAATGCGATTGCAGAAGCGCGTGCGCAGGGCGACTTATCTGAAAATGCAGATTACGACGCGGCTAAAGAAAAGCAAGCCTTCGTAGAGGGGCGAATTTTAGAGTTGGAGTCAAAGTTGTCCAACTGCCAAATTATCGACCCAAGTGAGTTGGATGCCGAAGGACGTGTGGTTTTTGGCGCGACGGTGGTGCTTGAGGATTTGGATAACAGCGCAGAAGTGCGTTATCAAATCGTTGGTGACGATGAAGCCGATATTAAACTGAGTAAAATATCCATCAGCTCACCGATTGCTCGTGCCTTAATTGGCAAGTACGCAGGCGATGAGGTTGAGTTTCAAGCACCATCTGGCAAACGTGAGTATGAAATCATTGATGTTTTATACGTTTAATACTTTTAATACGGATTTGTTTTACCATCAAAATGGGTGCTGAACAATGAAAGAAACCACAACCAGTCGAATCCAAGGTGCTTTAAGTCTTGTCGCTCATTTTGCACTGGTGTTGTGGGCGGGAGCCACTTGGGGGGCGGGTTATGTGTTTGCCCCAGCTTTATTTGCATCTTTCCCAACGGCTTTGGCGGGTGAAGCGGCAGGTGTCATGTTCAAAGCCGTGAATGTCATGGGGTTGGCTTGTGCCATGGTGGTGGTGCTGGATTTACGCCTGCGTTTCAGTCAACGGTTGCACCACCAACCTGAAGTATGGTGGCTGCTTGGCTTGGTGTTTTTAGTCTTGGTTCAGTATGTAGGACTTGCCCCAAAAATGGCAGCCCTTAAAATTTTATTTCCAGATGCGTATGCGATGGCTTCATTCGGGCGATTACATGCCGTTTCACAAGTGATTTACTTGCTACAAAGTAGCATCTTGGTGTTTTTGTTATGGCGGCGATTGTCGCGTCCAAAATAAGCCTTTAAGGTCGTAAAGTGGGCTATGCCCACTATTTTTTTATTTTCTGTCATGATGGTTCGGTGAGGATGAATGACTGAATTTGTTGATATTTCTTTTCTATCCAATGCGCCCTACAGACCACTCTCATCACTCTAATTTTATCAAACCACCACCATACGCCCGTACGGGTGTGGTGCTGTTTGTGTCCATATTGATTGCCATATCGGTGATTGTATTGGGGCTGACGGCGGGAGCGCTTGATTTATCAGAGGCTGTTTTTTGGCAGCTGCGCTTACCCCGTGTCTTGGCATCATTTGGCGTGGGTGGGTTGCTTGCTCTAGCGGGCTTGATGTTGCAAGTGCTATTACGCAATCCTTTGGCTGAGCCATACATGCTGGGTGCGGCTTCTGGGGCATCGTTTTGCGTATTATTGGGCATGTTAATGGGCGGTTCTTGGTGGCTGCAACAAAGTTTGGCTTTGTTTGGGGCTTTGGTTGCTTTAGGGCTGATGTTGTGGGTTCTACGTCGCTATTCGCGTTTAGAAGGTGATGTCACGGTGTTGTTATTATTGGGGATTGTGTTATCTGCTTTGCTTAATGCTTTGGTCAGCGGAGTTTTATTGGTCTTGCCCGATCGCAATGTACGCAGCGCGTTGTTTTGGATGATGGGCGATTTAGCGGGCGCAGGTTCTCATTATGTTGCATGGTGTAGCGTTTGGTTGATTTTGGCATTGGCCTTGGGGTTGGCGCGACCAATGGCGGTTTTGATGCGCGGTGCTGTGATGGCTCATAGTGTCGGTGTTGACGTGACGCGATTACGTTGGCAGCTTTTGTTGTTGGCAGGTTTGGCAACCGCTGTCGCGGTAATGGAGGCGGGCGCTATTGGTTTTGTCGGTTTACTTGTGCCGCATATGGTCAAGTCTTTGGGCGGGCGTTTTTTTGGTGCAAACATGCGCTTGATTTTACCGTTATGCGTTTTGTGGGGCGGGATTTTGTTGGTGTTGGCAGATGTGGTGGCTCGATTGTTATTTGCCCCTACACAATTACCTGTGGGATTGTTTACCGTATTGTTGGGGGCTCCTTTTTTAGCATGGCAATTGATTATTCGGGCGCGTGAAAGTGGGGCGGTATGAATTTAATCAGCGATTCGCCATTGTTGCAGGTTGAGCAGTTATCCATTCAACATGGTGCACAAATGATATTAGAACCTTTTGACTGGGTCGTACAAACGGGTGAGCGTTGGGCTATCTTAGGTGCCAATGGTGCAGGTAAAACCAGCATTTTGCATGCTTTATTAGGTATTCATGCGCCATCAGCCCAAAAAATTCGATTGAATGGGCACAAACTAAACACAATGTCAGTACGCCAGCAGGCCGAGTTAAGGATGTGGGTGCCTCAGCGTTATGAAGAGCCTTTTACGCTAACTGTGGCGCAAGCTTTAAATTGCATGACGGATGATTTGAACCAAGAAGCTGCAGACTTGATATTAAAACAATATGGCCTATTTGAGCGTGCTCACCACTGGGTGCACACTTTGTCTGGCGGGGAGCGGCAGCGTTTAACATGGGCAATGAGCGCGGCACGGTTGACTGCAAAGACACAACTATGGTTATTGGACGAGCCTTTTGCCGCGCAAGATTTGGCTTGGCAGGACACATTATTAAAGTATTTGGATAGTGCGCCATGCGCAGTAATCGCTGCTGTACATGATTTGAATCAGGTTTCACAATTTGCAACGCACGTTTTATTAATCAAAAAAAACGTCAATCAATCCGCTCAGGTCATTAAAGCGGGTACTTTGGATGAAGTTATGCAGATTGATATCTTGAGTCAAGCGTATGGTGTTCAACTTAATTATCTTCAAGCAGAGCAAGGCTGCTGGTGGCAAGTCGAATCATAAATACTGCGGTATGGCATTGTTTTTCATTATTAAAAATTAAATTCATCAATTCCATCGTTTCATAGCAATCACGAGTGTATTTTTTATGTCTCATTTTTAACGTGAACCGTACAAAACCACCTGGTTTATTTCACTAATTTCTGAAATGTTTAAAAAAACATAAATCATTTATGTGGAAATGATGCATAATAACCACATGGTTGAAGTGGTTTATGTGTTTACACTCGCCATTGAAAAACGCTGTTTATAAGAGTTGTTTTTCGGTTTATTTTCAATATTTTTGGAGTGTGTTATGAAAAAATCGGTACTCGCTGGTTTGTCAGCATTGGCCTTGTTTGCACCGACCGTGATGGCGGATCAAGGTGATTTGATTGTGCGTGGGCGTGTCATCACCGTTGCGCCGCAAGATAGTACTGCGGGTGTTTTGTCGACTGTTAATGCTTCTGTAGATACAAAAGTAGTGCCAGAGCTTGACTTCACTTATATGGTAACCAAAAATATTGGTGCAGAGTTGATTTTAGGCACGTCACGCCACAGTTTGTCTAGTGACTTGGGTGGCTTGGGTAAAGTTAGTGTGTTGCCACCAACTTTGACCGTGCAATACCACTTTTCACCTGATGCCAAAATACGTCCATACATTGGCGCAGGTATCAACTATACACATTTTTACAACAATGACTTGAATGTTGCAGGCACGCCTGTTTCAATTAATAACAATAGCTTTGGCTTGGCATTTCAAGCAGGTACGGATGTCATGTTAAATGATAAATATTTTGTTAACTTTGACGTTAAGTATTTGAATATTCGTACCAATGCCAACATTGGTTCTACTAATTTAGGTAGCTTAAAAGTCAATCCTTTGGTCTTTGGTGTAGGTATCGGACGTCGTTTTTCGTTCTAAAAATCACGTAAGTGACGTTTGTAAAAAAGCCCACATAGCAAAATATGTGGGCTTTTTATTTTAAAAAATTTTAGTAACGGTTTATATACAGTACATGTTTAGAGTGGTTAATTTGGTTTTTCTTTACGCGCGCTACCTTGAACCATCTTGAATTCAAACAAACGGCAATCCAAAGCACCATTAAATAGCGGTGTTTTTTTCGATGGCGATAAACGCATGTACTTTGGTGTGTCGCGATCTGACGTTAAAATATAGGCATTCCAGCCTGAAAAATGCGCTTTCAAGTGATCGGCCCATTGTTTAAAAAAGACAGAGTATTCCTCAGATGTTGTCACGTCAATTCGTTCACCATAAGGGGGGTTGCAGACCAATACGCCATTTTCACCTGGCGGCATGGCATTGAGGACATTTTGCTGTTCAAAAGCAACAGCGAAAGGCAACTCCGCTCGTTCTAAGTTGTGCGCAATGTCATTTACAGCGTGGGCACTGATATCGGACGCATACAATGCACGCGGGGTTTTGTCGATTTTGACATCATTTAAAATTTTATGCCATAAAGTCTTGTCAAAACCGTGATAGTTCTCAAAAGCAAAAGGACGTTGCCAACCTGGTGGAATATTCGCGGCCATCAGTCCCGCTTCTATGACCAGTGTCCCGCTACCGCACATGGGGTCAAACAGGGGTTGGTTTGGCTGCCAACCTGATAGCATAATAAGTCCTGCTGCCAAATTTTCGCGTAAAGGGGCTCGACCTTTATCTTCTCGCCAGCCTCGTTTAAAAAGGGCCTCTCCTGATGTGTCAAGATAAAGTGTGGCTTCAAACTCTGTTAAAAAGGCATAAATGCGAACGTCTGGATAGGCTGTATCAACGCTTGGACGACGGTCCATGAGGTCACGGAAATAGTCACATACCGCATCTTTTATGCGCAAGGTGATAAATTCTAAACTACGCAAAGGCGACTTGATGGCATTGACCTCAACTTTAATCGAGTGGTCTGGCGTAAAGTAGCTGCTCCATGGTGTGCGCGAGGCGAGTTTGTAAATATCATCCTCGTTTCGATAACCCGCTTGATTAAGTTTAAGTAATATCCTTGAAGCAATGCGTGAGTGTAAGTTGGCGCGATACATCAGCGCAATATCGCCCGCGAAAGCCACGCCGCCATGTGTGGCTTTGATGTATTGCGCATTGAGTTGTTGTAATTCTTGTACCAATAAAGGCTCTAAGCCGCGCGGGCAGGGGGCAAAAAATGATAACGACATAAAACAATCTTTAAAAATTATGAGGAAAATGGCTTGATGACCACTAATGCCGTGATGGCAAGCATCAATATAACGGGAATTTCATTGAACCAGCGATAACAAACATGAGGGTGTGTATTGCGATTGAGACTAAATTTTTTGAGTAACTTGCCGCAGAACAGATGATAAGCTAATGCCAACAATACCAGTGTGAGTTTGATGTGAATCCAACCGCCTTTAAAACCAATCAACAACCATAAGGCGAGTCCGAAGCCAATGGCAGGTACAGCAAGAATATGCATAAAACGGTAGAGTCGATTTGCCATTAAGATTAATCTTTGTTGTACCGATGCTTCAGTTTCTTGCGCTAAATTCACAAAAATTCGTGGTAGATAGAATAAACCTGCAAACCAAGACATGACAAAGACGATGTGAAATATTTTTAACCAAGCATAAAGCATAGACGTGAGCTTTCAAAAGTGGTGTTGAATCAGGGTGTTTTTTTACGCTAGGTCTATATTGTACGGCAGTTTGAGTGAAAAGCTTTGTAGATATTTTGGTGTTGAGTTAAAAACAGCCGTTCGTCTAAATTTTTAAAAAAATGGACGATGAATCAATACGCTCATAAAGCATTTTTTTATTTCATAAATTATTTTTTAAGATATAAGTAGAACAACGTAAAAAATGCTTGCTTCATTGTTAAAAAAGTGTAAAATAAAATCACGAGTTGGCCGTCAAGCAATCTAGTTTGGGGAGAAATATCGTGGAATCGAATGCAAATAAATCAAATGTAGGTCGAGTAGATCGTGTCTTGCGAGTCGTTGTGGGTGCTGTATTGATTTTGCTGGCTATGTTTGGTCAAATTGGTGCGTGGGGCTGGCTGGGCATAATCCTTTTGTTTACGGGTTTAATGAGGTTTTGCCCTGTGTACACATTGTTTGGCGTGAATAAAAACTGCCCGAAAGATTAGTTCAACAATTTGAAACTTTTTTTGGGGAGCTTGAATTTATTAATAACTTCTTGTTCGCTTAGTCGGTTAAAAAAATGCAGCCCAAGGCTGCATTTTTTATCTGTAACACTGTGAATGGTGTGGATAAACACACATAACAATTACAGTTCAATCATAGTTTGTCAGCATGTTCTGACAAATAAGCCGCCACGCCTTCTGGAGAGGCCGTCATGCCTTTGTCGCCTTTTTGCCAGTTGGCAGGGCACACTTCGCCGTGCTCATCGGTGAATTGCAAAGCGTCAACAATGCGTAAAAGCTCGTCCATGCTACGGCCAAGTGGCAAATCATTGACAATTTGTGAGCGCACGATGCCATTTTTATCAATGATGAACGCACCACGGAATGCCACGCCATCGGCTGATTCAACATCATAGGCTTGTTGGATTTCGCGTTTGATGTCCGCAGCCATGGTGTATTTGACAGCGCCAATGCCACCGTTGTTGATAGGGGTGTTGCGCCATGCATTATGAGTGAATTCTGAATCGACTGAAACGGCGACCACTTCAACACCGCGTGCTGTAAATTCAGACATTTTGTGGTCTAAGGCGATGAGTTCTGAAGGGCAAACAAAAGTGAAGTCAAGAGGGTAGAAAAAAACCATGGCATATTTGCCACTGGATGCTTTTGAGAACGTATAGTCATTGACGATTTCACCTGTGCCTAAAACGGCGGCTACTGTAAAGTCTGGTGCTGGTTTTCCTACTAAAACGGCCATAAGTACCTCCAAAGTAAATCAAAAATAAATAAAAATGGGCTGCCTTTTATAGACAGAGTTAACATTGTACAGGCTTTGCTAAACAACCGTGCGAACCGCCATTGAGCTGTCAGAAAAAGCTGGTGTACTTGAATGCTAAGACTAAACTAAATAACGCTCAGAATTCTAGAAACGCACTCGGAGCGACCTAAGAGATGCACAATCGCATCCAATGAAGGGCTTTGTGTTTGCCCCAGAAGGATGGCGCGCAAAGGAACGCCGAACGCGGGCATTTTTAAATTGTGCTCAGCCAAAGTGCTCTTGATAAGGGCATTGATGGTGTCTTTGCTCCAGTCAATTTCTTTTAGTTTGTTAGCGAAGTCAAGTAAAGCTGGGCGATTCGCATCGTTAACGTGTTCAGCGATGAGCACTGCATTGGGCGTGTATTTGAGATAAAAACCTTCGGCGGCTGACGTGACGTCCTCTAAAGTGTCGCAACGTGATTTATATAGTTCAACGATGGCTGCCAAGGAGTAAGAGTCCAAAGGCACAGTACCTGCCTGACTTTCTAAGCGTTTGGTAAGGCGTTGAGCGATTAAGTCGGTCAACTCAGCGTTGTCTTTTTGGTTGATATAGTGGTTGTTAATCCAGTTGAGTTTTTTCGGATCCCATTGAGATGATGAGGAAGACAGGTGTTCAACGCTGAACCATTCGATGAATTGTTCACGTGAAAAAATTTCATCATCGCCATGTCCCCAACCAAGACGGGCTAAATAATTACACAAGGCTTCTGGCAAATATCCCATGCGCTCGTAATCCATGACCGCAGTTGCATTTTTGCGTTTGGATAATTTAGAGCCGTCTGGAGCAAGAATCATTGGGATATGCCCATAAAAGGGTAGGGGCGCGCCCAAGGCTTTTAAAATATTGATTTGTTTCGGCGTATTGTTAACATGGTCGTCGCCTCGAATGACGTGGGTGATGCCCATGTCCCAGTCATCAACAACAACACAAAAATTATAAGTAGGCGTGCCATCGGGACGGGCGATGATGAGGTCGTCTAGTTCTTCATTGTTGAACGAAATTTCGCCTTTGACGACATCCGTCCAAGAAGTTTTGCCTGTTAATGGATTTTTAAATCGAACAACAGGTTGTACGCCCGCTGGTGGCGTAGGCAATTGTTTTCCTGTTTCAGGTCGCCAAGTGCCGTCGTATTTTTCACGTTCGCCACGCAATTTTTGTGCTTCGCGCATGGCTTCAAGCTCTTCTTTTGAGGTGTAGCAATAGTATGCTGAACCATCCTTTAGCATGTGTGCGATGACTTCGCGATAACGATCCATGCGTTGCATTTGATAATAAGGGCCGTCGTCATGCGCCAAATTCAGCCATTTCATAGCATTAAGAATTTCAGCTACATTTTCAGGTGTTGAGCGTTCAACATCGGTGTCTTCAATGCGCAGTACAAATGTGCCGCCAAAATGTTTGGCCAAAGCCCAGCTGAATAGTGCAGTGCGTGCGCCGCCAATGTGCAAAGCACCAGTGGGGCTAGGAGCAAAGCGGGTGCGGATGGGAGTGGTAGAGGTGCTCATGAATGCCTTTACAAAAAAACGTCGGTAAGGCGACATTATAGCGGGCATGGGGCAAGAACACCATGTGGCGGCGTGAAAAAGCAGGGGCTTATTTGGATGTTAATGCTGCAAAAATTAAGATTTTGCTTTGTAATCACATAAGTCGTGAATGATGCACTCGCCGCATTTGGGCTTACGTGCTTGGCACACGTACCGCCCGTGCAAAATCAACCAGTGATGCGCATCGAGTAAAAATTCTTTGGGAATATTTTTCAGGAGTTTTTTTTCAACGTCCAGTACGGTTTTACCCGTTGCAAGTCCCGTTCGATTGCCAAGGCGAAAAATGTGCGTATCCACCGCCATGGTGGGTTGTCTAAAAACTGTATTGAGAATGACATTCGCTGTTTTTCGACCGACGCCAGGGAGGGCTTCGAGTGATGCGCGGTCGTCGGGTACTTGGCCGTTATGCTTGTTAATCAGCATGGCGCACAAGCCGATGACATGTTTGGCTTTGCTGCGAAACAGCCCAATGGTGTTGATAAAAGGGATTAAGCCTTCTTCCCCAAGAGCCAAAATAGTTTCGGGTGTATTGGCAATCGGAAAAAGCTTTGCTGTGGCTTTATTCACACCGACGTCTGTGGCTTGTGCCGATAAAACCACGGCAATGAGCAATTCAAAAGGGCTTTTATAGACGAGTTCTGTCGTGGGATGTGGATTTAAATCCCGAAAGCGAGTGAATATCTCTTGTCGCGCTGCTGGTTTCATAGACGGTTTATGCTTTGGCTTTTAATGCAGCTTCGAGTTGGTCGAAGCGGTCGAATCCCCAAAAGGGCTCACCATCAAGTAAAACAAAAGGTGAACCAAAGACGCCTTTGGCCGAGGCCAAATCAATTTCAGCACGCAACTGTTCTTTGGTAAATGAGTTATGCATGCCAGCTGTCAGTTGTTCAGTGTTTAATCCGATGGATTCGCCAATGGTGACGATGACGGCTGGGTCGCCAATATTCAGGTCATTCACATAATAGGCTTTAAAAATGGCTTGGGCAAATTCAATGCCTTTGTCCTCGCCTTGTGTGCTTTCTACCCACATGGTCGCACGCGAGGCGTAACGTGTATCAAGGGGAAATAAAGTGGGCAGTTTAAATGGAATGGCATGAAAAGCGGCCGTTCGCACGTAGTCTCTCTCGGTGTAGGCTTTTTTGGCAGGGTTATGTACTAAAGAGGTTCCGCTGTTTAATGGTTTAAGAGGAGCCCCCGCAAATGGGTGCCAGTCGACGCGACGACCATATTTTTGTGCCAATTCATTGATGCGTGTGCTGGCAAAATAACCATAAGGTGACGAAAAATCAAAATAAAAATTGAGTGCGCTTGCCATGTATAACCTTTGTTCATATTCAATATGCGAGGCGGCATTTTAGCAAAATAAAGTGCCAGCGTGTACGAGGTATATGCTTGCGTTTGTTTTTGCGGGGCTTGAGATTCTTGGTGTTTTGTTAAAACTAAATAAGACCTTGTTGTTTAGTCTGCAATGCATCAGAAAAGTTTTTAAATTTTAATCTTGACTTATATAGTGGCTTTATGCCAATATATCGACATTCCAATAATTAACAGCAAAAGTTGAAATGATATGAACTCAAGCATAAAAGTGTCATGGTCTGAAAATAACCGCATTTTAGACGTTCAGTATTCAGAATTTTCGGGCGGTGAGCGTCATGTACAAATTGGGCTTTTGCCCGAACAGCCCATTCAAACTGTGAATATTCAAGCGAATATTCGCTCATCAAATGATTTGATGGACTATCTCTTGCTTGAAAATGCTTTATTTCAGCACAATCCAGACATTGCCATCAACCTTGAAATTCCTTATTTACCATACGCCAGACAGGATAGAGTGTGCGCGGTAGGGCAGGCTTTTTCAATGCAATTAATGGCGGAAATGTTGCGACTTCGCCCCAAAAAAAGTGTAACGGTCTGGGATTGTCACAGCAGTGTTGGTAGCCAGTTACTGGATGCAATTAACATTGAGTCTTGGCAAATAATTGGTAATAGCCCTGAATTGGTCGACGTTTTACAAGATACAAATACCGTTTTAATTTGTCCAGATAAAGGGGCAAAACCACGCAGCGAGGCGATTGCTAGAGCATTTGACTTAAAGCAAATTGTTTTTTGTGAAAAAAAGCGAGACCCCGTGAGTGGGAAAATTTTAGAAACAACCGTGTTAACTGATGATTTATCAGGTAAAACGGCGGTGATTACGGATGATATTTGTGATGGCGGCATGACGTTTATCGGCATTGCGCAAGCCTTACGTAAAATCGGCTGTGCGCACATTGTTTTATACGTCACTCACGGTATTTTTAGTAAAGGTTTATCTGTATTTGAAGGCTTGATTGACCGCATTTACACGACAGATAGTTTTTCACATAACATGAGTCAATCTTCAATTAAATTGACCGTTATTAATTTTAAGAATATTAATTTTAAAAAATAGGAGCTGTAAATGGGTATTCGCATCAATCCTCTTCACGCCATTGATTTTTATAAAGCTGATCATCGCCGCCAGTATCCAGAAGGTACAGAATACGTGTACTCAAATTTAACCCCACGTTCAGCGCGTTTGGCTCCTGTGCTTGACGATTTTGATGGTCGGGTTGTTTTCTTTGGTTTACAGGGGTTTATTAAGCATTTTTTAATTGAAACTTGGAATGATGAGTTTTTCAAACAGCCTAAAGATAAAGTGCTTGCCGCTTACAAACGGCGTATGGATGCTTCATTGGGCGAGGGGGCTGTGCCTGTAGACCACATTGCAGCATTGCATGATTTGGGCTATTTGCCTTTAAAAATCAAAGCGTTGCCTGAGGGCAGTCGGGTGAATGTTAAAGTGCCGATGCTCACGCTTGTGAACACGCATCCTGATTTTTTTTGGTTGACCAATTACATTGAGACCGTGATGAGCGCGGAGTTGTGGAAGTCATGCACGACCGCGAGCATTGCCTACGAGTATAAACGTTTACTCACGCAATACGCGCAAGATACGGGTGCACCTTTAGATTTTGTGTCATTGCAAGGCCATGATTTTAGTTGTCGTGGCATGAGTGGTATTTATGATTCGACTCAATCAGCAGTGGGGCATTTAACCAGCTTTATAGGCACAGATGCCGTTTCTGCGATTGATTATGCAGAACAATACTACAACGCCACGGGTGTGGTCGGTGTCTCCGTCCCCGCAACCGAGCATAGTGTCATGTGCATGGGTACGCAGGATGATGAGTTAAGCACATTCCGCCGTTTGGTTACAGATTTATACCCGTCAGGCATAGTGAGCATCGTCTCCGATACGTGGGATTTTTGGCAAGTGCTCACCGTTTTTGCTAAAGAGCTCAAACAGACGATTTTAAATCGTCAACCCAATGCCTTGGGCTTGGCTAAAGTAGTGTTTCGTCCCGACAGTGGCGACCCTGTAAAAATTATTTGTGGCGACCCTGAAGCACCAGAAGGCAGTCCTGCTTATAAAGGTGCGGTTGAATGTTTGTGGGAAGTCTTTGGCGGCACAATGACCGATAAAGGGTTTAGACAATTGCATGAAAGGGTGGGTTTAATTTATGGCGATTCAATTACTTTGTCCAGAGCGCAAGCCATTTTGGCAGGTCTGAAAGCAAAGGGCTATGCTTCAAGCAACTTGGTTTTTGGCATAGGCAGTTTTACTTACCAATACAACACCCGAGACAGTTTTGGCTTCGCTATGAAAGCCACATGGGGGCAAGTTAAAGGTGTTGGGCGAGAGCTATTTAAAGACCCCATCACGGACAGTGGCACTAAAAAATCGGCAAAAGGCTTGCTGCGTGTCGAAGCGAATCAGAACGGATTTGAACTGCACGACCAACAAACAGCTGAACAAGAAAAACAAGGTGCTTTAGACGTTGTTTTTGAAAATGGTCGCTTGGTTAAAGAAGTCAGTTTAGACGAGATTCGCACATTGTTGTCAGTCTAAGTGATTAGGCAAACCAACCATGATTTGCTTTGATTGAATGCGGAGTCGTAATGACAAATGAAGTGCTAAAAAGTGAAGCTGAATTTTTAAGTCAATACAATATTCATGATTACGACATCCCGTTGGCTTGTGTGGATATGGTGATTTTTGCCATTATTCAACACAAGCTGCATGTTTTACTCACTCGGCGCAACGAACATCCGAGCTTTGGGCAGTGGGCTTTGCCTGGCGGTTTCATCGATGTCAATCAGGACAAGACCTTGGATGATACTGCGCACCGAAAACTCTTTGAAAAAACAGGCATACGCTCACCCTATCTTGAGCAGGTGCAAACTGTCGGAGATGTGCACCGAGACCCAAGAGGCTGGTCATTGACGGTCTTGTATTTTGCATTGATTGATTATTCAGATATCATGATAAATCAAGCAAATGGTGCAAAAGCAGAAGTGCAGTGGCTGGATATTGGCGAGGCAACTCAATTGCAATTGGCTTTTGACCATAGCCAATTATTGCTAAAGGCCATCGCAAGGTTAAAAAGTAAGACGCGATACACAGCCTTGCCCATTGGGTTAATGCCTGAATTATTTACGCTCACAGAATTGCAAAGTATTTTTGAAGTTATTTTGGGGCATGAGTTAGATAAAAAATCTTTTCGTCGCCGAGTGCTGGATGCGGGGGTTTTACAACCCACCGAATGCTATAAACGAAGTGGTAAACGAGATGCTCAACTTTATCGAGTTGGCGATATGGCAGAAAACTTCGAGTTTCCAAGGGCGTTATAACACTAAAGCCACGCAATTCACAAAACATATTCAAGCCGTTAAAAGTGCTTCACACATTAAACATATTAAAGCTGCCCATGAAACAAGACATTCTTATTAACACCAATAGTGCTGAAACCCGCGTTGCGATTCTTGAAGATGGCCGTGTAGAAGAAGTTTATGTTGAGCGACAAAGCAATCTTGGTTTGGTTGGCAATATTTACTTGGGTAAAGTTGTCCGTGTTTTACCTGGGATGCAATCAGCGTTTATCGAAATTGGTTTAGAACGTACCGCGTTTTTGCATGTGGCGGACATGGTTGTTGCCGCGCACAGTCCATCTGCCAGTCAGGTTTCCACTGGGAATACATTGCCGCCGATTGAAACCATTTTATTTGATGGTCAAACAGTACTCGTGCAAGTCATCAAAGACCCCATCGGTACAAAAGGCGCACGGCTTTCAACTAAAATCAGCATTGCTGGGCGGCTCTTGGTGCACCTACCCAAAGAACAGGGCATTGGCGTCACTCAAAAAGTGGAAGATGACGAAGAACGTTGGGCTTTGAAAAACCGCTTGATTGATTTATTGGGTACAAATAAGAACAATGCGCAAGGTGGGTACATCATCCGAACGGCCGCATGCGACTCACCGATTGACGAGTGGCAAAACGACATCAACTACTTAAACTGCGCATGGAAAAATATTCAACAACTGGCGCAAAAACACCCCGCACCTTACTTAATTCATAAAGATTTGAGTTTGGCGCAACGTGTTTTAAGGGACATGGTCACAACAGATACCGCATCGGTGGTCACCGATGACGCGCAAACCTTAGCTGAATTACAAGAGTTCGCTGAACAATACACGCCCTCAGTGACGGGCAAACTCATGTTGGCTCCGATTGAACGACCATTGTTTGACGCCTATAAAGTGGAAGAAGAAATCAATCTCGCCTTGCAACTGCGGGTTGACTTAAAGTCTGGTGGATATTTAGTGATTGAAGCCACGGAAGCCATGACCACTATTGATGTCAATACTGGTTCTTATGTGTCAGGGCGAAACTTTGCCGACACCATTCTCAAAACCAATCTGGAAGCGGCCCGCGAAATAGTGCACCAACTGCGCTTGCGTAACCTAGGCGGTATGATTATTCTAGACTTTATAGACATGAGTAATCCGACACACGCCGAAAGCGTCATGGACACTTTGCGAAAAGAATTTGCTCGAGACCGAACACGCACAGCCGTATATCCATTTTCTCCATTGGGTTTAATTGAGGTTACGCGTAAACGCACCAGAGAATCTCTAGCGCAATTGTTGTGCGAACCATGTCCGATGTGTTCTGGTCGAGGCGTCATAAAAACCACTCGCACAATATGCTATGAAATCTTGCGCGAAATTCGCCGAGAGGCCTGTCAATTCAATGCCACGGCATTCCGAGTGGTCGCTCATCCAGATGTGGTTGACATGCTACTCGATGAGGTTGCACCTCATTTGGCAGCCGTCTCGAGTCAAATTGCCAAGCCTATTTCTCTACAAACACAAAATATGTTCTTTCAAGAGCAATACGACATTATTTTGATGTAAAAGCAGCTAAAAGTACCAAAAGTGCTAAAAAAATACAAACGAAATAGAAGAGCGTGCCTTTTTTGTTGCAATGCAATATAATGCACACATAACAAAATAAGAGGTGCTGAGGTGACAGAACTCCAACGGGGTTAAACGGATTAATTTTCGAAAGGAACTGTCATGAGTCAAAAACAAACAATTTTCACACCCTTAGATTTTAAAGAGTGCGTACAAGACATTCGAGTCAAAGTAGACGCATTTAAGCAAAGAGCGCAGCAAACTACGCCAGCATTTCAACCATTGGACTTTAAAGAATGTGTCGAAAATGTACGCGCAAAAGTAGATGCCATGATGAAAAAAACAATTTAAGCCTGAGTTTGTTTATTTTGATAAAGTGGGTAGGTGTATTTTGCAATACTCCAACCATGCCATCAGAGCATTGCTAATAAACGATTGCTGAGACCAAATTAAGCCCAAATGCCATTTTTGTCCATCCTCATCTAAAAATGCTTTGTGAAATATTGAGTCATCAAGTTGTTTTGCAATTGTATCTGGTAAAACAGTACAACCACGTCCAGCTTGTACAAGCGCAACTAAAAACTGCCAATTGGAGCTTCGTGCATTCACCTTCAATGGTCGTTTGCGTAGACTAAAAGCCGACGCAAGCTGAGTACTCAACATAAAATTTTCATTAAATAAAACAAACTCTTCTTCTGTGATGTCTTCAAGTTTAACCACTTCGCGAGCCTGCCATGAGCTGGGCTTTAAGCTGATAAAATATAAATCATCACAAATAAACTCATGAAAATTAAGCATGGAGTGGGTTGGTAACATCGCAACTGCGACATCTACATGACCATCTAACACTTGCTTCGTCAATGCTTCTGCACCATCTTCAATAAGCTGAATTTGAATGCCGGGATACATCACACCAAATTTTGCCAATAACGGCCCAAAGAAAAAGCTTCCCACTGTTGGAGGCAGCCCTAGCTTGATTTTTCCTGTTATGTGATTTTTGAACTCGTTAAGCTCAAGCTTAAGTTGCTTGGTCTTATACAGAATCTCCTCTCCTTTTTCATATAGAACTTGCCCAGCAGGGGTTAATTCTAAGTGATGGCCTTGGCGTATAAAAAGTTTCACCTCTAAAGCATCTTCTAACTGACGAAGTTGTTTACTAATGGTCGGTTGTGTGACACATAACGCATCTGCCGCTGCAGTAAAGCTCTTGCACTGAACGAGCGCTATAAACGCATTCAAGTTTTTTAAATTCATACCATTCCATTTTAGAATAAATTAAATTATTTTAATTCATAATTGTTATTCACTCAATGAATTAAAATTAAAAATTATTATCTAAATGAAAAAAGCAAAAATTCTATATTTGTTGGATGTTTAGATAACCTGCAAGCTCAAGCAGGCAATCTGACGATTAATATTTGTTTTTATTGTAGCCTTATCTAAAGACTCTTCAAATGAAAGGCGAGTCCTTAGTAGTGCTTTGCGGCTTTAATAGCGGCTTTATTTTACCAAATGTCAATAATATTTACTTTGTTAATTGCACTGTATATTTTTTTATTGCCCACGACCAATTGCCACGATTGTTGCGGCTGCTGGTTTGCAGAGGGGGTTCGTTTAAAAGGGTAACTTAGAACGATGCTGCCTAGGGCTTTCCAATCACTTTTTTGCGAGTTTATTTAAGGCCTTGTTGCCTTGGAGAGGCAATGTTTTTAACTCGTTAGTTGATAAAAGTGTTTTTTATGTTGTCTGTGATTTATAAATAGTAAATTTTAGCCACATATTTTTAGTTTTAATTTATAAGGTTTGAAATGTACCGAGATAGGATAAGATTGTCTTTGTCGATGTGTTTATTAATTTCATCGGGAGTATTACCCAGTTACGCGCAAGAAGTGGTCGCTGGGAGTGTGGATGTAGCGGGACAAACGCAAGCGGCGGCAAGCCATGAAGCGATTCTAGTTGCGCAAGCGAATGACAAAGGCGCGGCAGCCACGGCACAAGCAGCCCCTGCAGCCCCTGCTGTTGTCCGACCGCTCACCAAAGTCCTCAACCTCCCCAACAAAGGCAAAGTCTGGGT
>NZ_SNZE01000001.1:106859-260740 GCF_004363775.1 Hydromonas duriensis | reverse complement strand
ACTGTTCGCAAGCCTATCAGCGATTGATTAAAGCTTATGACTTGAAATGCAGTATGAGCGGCAAAGGCAACTGCTACGACAATGCCGCCTGTGAGAGCTTCTTCCACACGCTCAAGGTCGAACATGTCTATCGCATTGCCTTTGAGTCAATGAAGCACGCCAGACGCGAAATCTTCTGGTTTATTGAAGCCTATTACAACTTCAAACGCAAACATTCAAAATTGGGATACCAAAGCCCTGTAAAATTTGAATCCGCAGCATCTAAAATAGCTGCTTAAAATGTCCGTTGAAATGAGGACAAATCACAACCAAGTGCTCTACAGTCCTAAACTAAAGTTATAATCTTAAATCAACACAACTCAACGACCACTTTTATTCAATCAAACATCATGAACCAACCCCCTGTCCGTATTTCCCTTATTGCTGCCGTTGCGCAAAATCTCGCGCTGGGCAAGAACAATCAACTGTTGTGGCATCTGCCGAATGATTTGCAATTTTTCAAGCGCACCACGTTGAATCACCCCATCATAATGGGGCGCAAGACGTATGATTCTATTGGTCGTCCTTTGCCTAAACGTTTGAACATTGTAATTTCACGTCAATTTGATTTGTTGATTGAGGGCTGTGTGGTTGTGCCGTCTTTACGCGCGGCCATTGCGCTGGCGAGCCATGTTGAGCACCAGCCAGAGGGCGTTGCGCCTGAAGTGTTTGTGATTGGTGGTGCGCAGATTTACGCCGAGGCATTGCCTATGGCTGCGCGCCTCGTGTTGACAGAAGTGAAACAAAATTTTGAGGCGGATGTGTTTTTCCCTCAATGGGATAAGAATGACTGGCAAGAGGTGTGGCGTGAAAGCCATTATGATGAGGCTTCAGGATTGGGTTATGATTTTGTTGATTATCACCGAAGATAAGCGACTTATGAACTCACTTAAAACCATAAAGCAGCACCCAAGTTGACTTTATAATGACAAAGCCCTTTTCTGATTTTTCTGATGAAAGGGGCTTTGTTGTTGTGGTGGCTCTGCTCTACATGTTCTACAGTAAAAATACCGTTGCTAAACCTAAAAAAATCAAAAAGCCCATGGTATCGGTTGCAAAAGTCAGCAAAACGCTGGAGCCAACCGCGGGGTCTTTGCCCATTTTTTCACGCACCATCGGCACGAGCATGCCCATACCCGCTCCGACCAACATATTGATAAACATGGATGCCATCATAACCAAGCCGAGAGATAAGCTGCCCGAAATCGTATAAGCAAAAATCGCTGCGATTAAACCGCCGCCAATGCCGATTAAACTGGTGACCGCCAATTCTTTACGCACCAAATCACTTAAATTGGCGCCTGTGATTTGTCCCAGTGCCAATGCGCGAATAATCAAAGTCATGGTTTGGTTGCCTGAGTTACCGCCAATCCCCGCTACAATCGACATCAAAAACGCGAGCACAACGATTTGTTGCACAGTGCCATCAAAACGCGATGCCACATAAGAGGCTGTACCTGCCGTAAATAAGTTCACCAGTAGCCACGGTGCGCGATTACGCACGGCGTTGGGGACGGATGAAAATATGTCCTGTTCTTCTTTCAAACCGACTTGGGCGAGGACTTCAGATTCACCTTGTTCACGAATGGCATCGACCACCTCGTCAATGGTCAGACGACCCATCAAACGATTTTGGGTGTCGACCACAGGCGCGCTCATCAAGTCGTACCGTTCAAACGCTTGTGCTGCATCGTCCATGTCATCTAATGGATTCAACTGCAAGACGTCATCACGCATCACATCCGCAACCAAGACATTCGGCTGATTAATCAAGATGCGTTCTAAGCTCAAGCTGCCTTGCAACACCCCCGCTTCGTCGACCACAAAAATTTGGTCAATTTGCTTAGGCAGTTCATCCATGGCACGCAGTTGTTGCAACACCAATTCCAGTGTCATATCGGCACGGACAGTGAGCATCTCAAAGTCCATCGCCGAGCCAACCGAGTCATCGGGGTAGCTCATGACGGCGCGCAGTTGCGCTCGTTCTTCTAAGGGTAAGTTTTCGGCGACTTCCTCGACGACTTCACGGGGTAAATCATCGGCGAGTTCGGCAATTTCATCGGTGTCTAGGCTCTCCGTCGCTGCGACCAACTCTTGACGGCTCATGTCAGCAATCAAGGTTTCGCGCACTGAGTCGGAGACCTCAAGCAGAATTTCACCATCGTATTCGGGGTTGACTAAGCCCCAGACATGCAAACGCTCTTCCAACGGCAATGCTTCGAGCACGTACGCCACATCGGCGGGGTGCAGCCCCTCCAGAACCCAACGTAACTCAATGTTTGCGTTGATTAGGGGTTTTCCCATCGACTCCTGTTCATCCTGAGGCAGATGAGATTGAGATTTACTGGGCTTGGCCTCTTCCCAATCGAGCAAGGTGTAAACGAGCGCGAGTGCTTGGGCCGCATGTTCTGTTTCCAAGCGGTGTCTTGCCTCCGACGTTGGAGGTGCATTTTCACTTTTAAAATTGTCGTTTAACTCATCCATTGAATTTCTTTCTTATACTTTTGACTTCACTCGGGTGACCAAAGCCACGCCAATCAAGGCACAGATAAACGCAAATACGTGCGCCGTCGTGAGCGACTCTTTAAACCACAGCACACCAATGGCGGCGCTGGCTATGGGCAACGCCACGGTCATGACGCCCGCACGGTTCGCGGGGATGTGCTTTAAACCACGAAACCACAACCACGGAGCTACTTGGCTGGCGGCAATCGCATACACCGCGAGAAGCAGCCACGCATGCAACGGCACGGCGGCCAAGTCCATTTGACTGGTTTGCCACACACCGAGGGGCATGCTCAACAGCAAGCCCGTGCTGTTCATTGAGACGGCAATTTGTTTGGCACTAAAGCTGCCCGTCAAATATTTCGCCCCAACCACGTACATCGCTTCACAGCCCAACGCACCCACCATCAACGCATTGCCTAAAAAAGTTTGATGCGCATCGGCCTTATTTAAACTTAAACTCGCCACCCCTGCCACCGCCAACACGATGGCCAGCAAGACGGCACCACTTAAACGCTCTTTCAAAAACCACACCGAAAACAATGCAATCGTTGCGGGCAATAAACTCATGATGATGCCTGCCGCCGAAACCGAGGTATTCGCCACGCCAAACAGCATGCAAATCGTGAATAAAAAATTACCAAAAAAGGACATGCTAAACAAGACCCATTTATTGGTCGTAGTCAAACCACGCCACTGCCCCCGCCATTCAAGCAACCAAGGCGCCATCGTCACCGCCGCCATGATAAATCGCAACCACGCCAAAGCAAATGGCGGAAAATAAGGCAATAGTGCTTTGGAAAATGCCACATACGCGCCAACGAGTAACATCGAACAAGCGAGTAAAGCGTATCCACGGAATGAAAGGGTTGCGTTCGAAGTCAAGGAAGCCTCTTTTTAAGCAGTACAGTCCAATCGAGTTGAAAAATTGGTCGAATGAATCGGTTTAATTAAGCGTTATAAAAACTACTTATAAGCCACTTATTAGAAGCAGACTTCGCCCAAGAAACAAATTTTTAAATCCACTCTAAATGGTTTGACACAGCCAACCCCGAAATACTTCGACGTGGCATCATGAGGCACTTACGCCCCTTCGTCATCAGGAATCTGCGCCGCACCCATGCGTTTTAAAATCACATTCGCACGGCGGCCGATGCGTGGACTTTTTCGGTTGGCATCGTAATATTTAGGCGCAGGCAACATCACTGCCAATTTAGCCGCTTGTTGTGCGGATAACTTCGCAGCAGAACCATTTTTAAAGTAATGCGCGGCGGCGGCTTGAGCACCAAAAACCCCCTCACCCCATTCAACCGAGTTCAGGTAAATTTCCAAAATACGTTCTTTGGGTAGCATGAGTTCCATGATGTAAGTCATGCCAATTTCCTCGGTCTTGCGCAAATAACTGCGATTGGATGACAAAAACAAGTTTTTCGTCAATTGCATTGAAATCGTAGAACCACCCGCGATGATTTTGCCTTTTTTTTCATTACGCGCACGCGCTTGTTCAATTGCATTCCAATCCACACCGTCATGCTCAACGAAGCCCGCATCTTCTGAAGTCACCACGGCCTTTTTTAAATTATCAGAAATGTCGCCGTAATCCACCCACTCGCGCTCTAGGCTCGGCTTGAGTTGTGTGATTAACAAGCGCATTTGCTCTGCCTTCATAAACGCCGTGAACGGTTGAACGCCCATGCCATACAATGCGAGCCAAACCACGCACCATACTTGAAAAACCACACCAACGGCAATGACAGCCAAAATATAGGGCTTTATCCATGTACGCCACATTTTAAAATCCTTTATGCGGAGGATGAGCGATTAAATCACAGGTATCAGGTGCAACCCCGTGCCAAATTTCAAAGCTTTTTGCCGCTTGCTCGACCAGCATTCCCCAACCATCCGCAGTACGAGCACCCAACTCTTGCGCCCATTTTAAAAACGGCGTGATTTTGCCATACATCATGTCGTACGCCAGCGCACCTTGAGCGAAACCAACGCCATTCGGCGGAGCAAAATCACCTGTCAAGCCTGTTGCAGTTGCGTTGATGACAATGTCATATAAACAACCTGTGGACGATGAAGATTGTGCGTCAGTCTCAAAGGACCACGCTCGCCAATCCAAATGTGTCGAAAGCAGCTCATTGACAGCAAGCTGTTGCGATACACATTCTTCTATTAAACGCTGCGCCGTAACTTCGGTTCGATTGACAACTGTAATCTGCGCTGGACGTTCGTCCAATAACGAAGGCAAAACCCCACGCGCCGCACCACCCGCACCCAGAATAAGAATTCTTTTATCGGTCAACGACAGATTCAAATTGCACTTCAAATCATTCACCAAACCGATGCCATCGGTATTGTGCCCCATGCAACCCGCACCCGTAAAATTAAGGGTATTCACCGCCTGAGCCCACTGCGCTTTTGCGCTTAAGCTGCCTGCGGCGTAATCGAATGCCGCCAATTTAAAAGGCACGGTCACATTCAAACCTCGATAACCCAGCGTCCGCAGTTCGTTCACGCACTCAACAAACCCATCGGGCGTAGCCAAAACCCGTTCGTACACCAAGTCGATGCCAAATTGTTTCGCAAACGCCACATGAATATCAGGTGAACGACTATGGGCAATGGGGTTGCCGATGACCGCGAAGCGAAGCGGCGTGGCTTGAGCAGCAGACATAAAACATTTTCCATAAAAAACGACGAGCACATCACCCGTCAGATACGCTCGCCATTGTAGCGCAGCCGTGGCACAAACCCAAGAAATTGTGCTACAATTTCGCACTGCTTCATCGAGGAGCGTTGCGACGTGAAGGACGTTAATTCCATCCGCCAGGCTCGATGTGGTTTTTGAAAACGACGCTCACTTCTAATTATTCAACATTAGACGTGAGTGTCTTTTTTTATGGCTGTACAAAATAAAAAAAGATAAACACGGCTGCCTTTTTAGGAAAAATCATGGCTTATATCACTGAAAACGCCCATATCGCTGACATCGCACTCGCCGCATGGGGTCGCAAAGAACTCAACATCGCTGAAACTGAAATGCCTGGCTTGATGGCTCTGCGCACTGAATTTGGCGCATCAAAACCACTCAAAGGCGCGCGCATTGCGGGTTCTTTACACATGACGATTCAAACCGCGGCATTGATTGAAACTTTGCAAGCCTTGGGCGCAGAAGTGCGTTGGGTATCGTGCAATATTTTCTCCACTCAAGACCACGCCGCTGCAGCCATCGTTGAAACAGGCACGCCTGTGTTCGCCTACAAAGGTGAATCACTGGAAGACTACTGGGCGTTCACTCATAGAATTTTCGACTGGGGCAATGGCCAATACGCCAATATGATTTTGGATGACGGTGGCGATGCAACCATGTTGTTGATTATCGGTGCTCGTGCCGAAAAGGACATCAGCGTTCTCGACAAACCCAGTTCTGAAGAAGAAACGATTTTATTCGCCTCCATCCGCGCTCAATTGGCGCAAGACCCAAAATGGTATTCAACCCGTTTGGCCTCTATCAAAGGCGTGACCGAGGAAACCACCACGGGCGTGAAGCGTTTATATGCTTTGGAAGAAAAAGGCGATTTGCCTTTCCCAGCGATTAACGTCAACGATTCTGTGACCAAGTCTAAATTCGATAATTTATACGGCTGCCGCGAATCATTGGTTGACGGCATCAAACGCGCCACTGACGTGATGATTGCAGGTAAAGTGGCGGTGGTTTGTGGCTACGGCGATGTGGGTAAAGGTTCAGCTCAATCTTTGCGCGGACTGGGCGCGACGGTCATGATTACCGAAATTGACCCCATTTGCGCATTGCAAGCGGCCATGGAAGGCTACCGTGTTGTCACTTTAGATGATGTTGCGCATCAAGCCGATATTTTTGTCACGACCACAGGTAACTTCAACATCATCACCCGTGCGCACATGGACAAAATGCGCGACCAAGCGATTGTGTGCAACATCGGGCACTTCGATAATGAAATCGATATCGCTGGCATCAAAGACCTCGAATGGGACAACATCAAACCACAAGTCGACCACATCGTGTTCCCTGATGGTAAGCGCATTATCTTGCTGGCAGAAGGTCGTTTGATTAACCTCGGTTGCGCCACAGGTCATCCATCATTCGTCATGAGCAATTCATTCACGAATCAAACTTTGGCACAAATCGAGTTGTTCCAAAATGGCGACAAGTACGACAATAAAGTCTATGTTTTGCCCAAACACCTTGATGAAAAAGTCGCGCGCCTCCACTTAGAGCGCATCGGTGCTAAATTAACCGTGTTGACCGATGAACAAGCGGCCTATATTGGCGTGAAAAAAGAAGGCCCTTACAAGCCTGAACACTACCGCTATTAATGTATGCTTGCACGTAGGGCAAGAGGAAACTACCCCTGCCTTACGTGCATTTTGCTTGCCATAAGCGGCCGCAACTGATGCGTGTGTATCACTTACCGAGATATTTCAAAGAAATATTTTTAAAAGCATTGAACAGGAGAACAGCATGACTAAATGGCTACTTTTGTGGGCTATCAATACTGCGGCTTTGATGGCGTTACCCTTCTTTTTCAGCGGCATTCACTTTTCTGGATGGCAAGCTGCTTTTGTTGCCGCCGCCGTTTTGGGGCTCCTCAACACCATCATCAAGCCCATCGTCATTATCCTCACCTTGCCTTTGCAAATCCTCACGCTCGGGCTGTTTACTTTAGTGATTAACGCCGCAATGATGATGCTGGTGGCGCGCTTCACCCAAGGTTTTTTGGTGGACTCCTTCGGCACGGCTTTTTTAGCTTCTGTCGTTTACAGCTTAATTTCATGGGCTGGGGCTTCCATCCTATTGCCTGCCGCAAAGGAATAAAATGCCCCGCATTGACCAAGTGCTTGTCACTCAAGGCCTCGCCGAAACACGCTCCCATGCTCAACGCTTAATTGCCAGCGGGCGGGTGCGCTTGAATATCGGCAATGATTGGCAACTGATTAATAAACCTGCTTATGTCATCACTGACGATGCCCTTCTCGAAGTGGCTTCTTCTGATGTCGATAAGTATGTCTCGCGGGCGGGCATTAAATTGGCGGGCGCTTTGGCTCACGTCAAACTGGATGTCAGCGGCATGCGCAGTCTGGATTTAGGTACGAGCACGGGTGGCTTTGCGGATTGTTTATTGCAAGCGGGAGCGACGCAAGTTGTTGGTGTAGACGTTGGACATGGGCAGTTGCATCCATCATTGGCCAAGCACTCAGGCTTAACTGTTTTTGAAAACACCAACGCGCGCTACTTAGACAGTGATGTACTGAGCGATGCGTGGCTTGACTTTAAGTCAGACACGAGTTCAGATGCTGAGGCGGTTTGTCATGATTTTGACTTGGCGGTCGCCGATTTATCGTTCATTTCTTTGACTAAAGTGTTGCCCATTTTTAAACAAGAGGTTTCAAAACCATCTTTACTCAAAAATGGCGGATACCTGCTCGCGCTGGTCAAGCCCCAGTTTGAATTGACCGCTGATGATTTAAGCAAGGCAGGACTGGTGAAAGACCCTGCTAAGTACGCACAGGTTCAGGCGAATATTTTGGCCGCCTGCGCTGAAAATGATTTAACCGTGCTGGACTATTTTGACAGCCCCATCACAGGTACAGATGGCAATCACGAGTTTTTTGTGTTTGCCCAACAACAATTTTGAAAGAATGACATGGCCATTCAAATCCCCATCAGCTTTGAATTTTTCCCACCCAAAACCCCCGAAGGCGAGCAAAAACTCAATCAAACCATTTCTGATTTAAGCGGCTATCACCCAGAATTTTTCTCTTGTACTTACGGAGCGGGTGGCTCGACTCAAGACGGCACCTTCAAAACCGTTGCGCACATTCGCAGTTTAGGCTACGACGCCGCCCCGCATTTATCATGCGTTGGTTCGACCCGCGATCATATTGCGCAAATTTTACAAGAATTGAAAGCACAAGGCGTGCGCCGCATCGTTGCGTTGCGCGGCGATTTGCCTTCGGGCATGGGTGGCACGGGCGAATTGCATCATGCCAACGATTTGGTGAGTTTCATCCGCGAACAAACAGGCGACTGGTTTCACATCGAAGTCGCTGCCTATCCTGAATACCATCCACAAGCGCGCAGTCCTGCGGATGATTTAAAGCATTTCATCAATAAAATGAATGCGGGCGCAAACTCCGCCATCACTCAGTATTTTTATAATGCGGATGCCTATGAAACATTCGTCAATGCGGTGCGTGCGGCGGGTGTGAATGCACCCATCGTCCCTGGCATCATGCCGATTACCAATTACAGTCAATTGGCGCGTTTTTCAGATGTGTGCGGAGCGGAGTTGCCGCGTTGGGTGCGCTTGAAGCTCGCCAGTTTTGGCGATGACCGTGCGTCCATTCTGGCTTTTGGGCAAGATGTGGTGTCACACTTGTGCGAACGCTTAATTGCATTGGGCGCACCATCCTTACATTTTTACACGCTCAACCAAGCCAAACCAAGTCTGGCGATTATTGATGCCCTGTGATGCGTTTTTAACCATGTGAAAAAGTCCATCATAAATGATGGACTTTTTCATGTGACAATGATTGAAACCATTGTTGTCATTTACACCAGAATCATAAACGCGACAAATGACTCAATGATTGTCTTAAGGATTGTATGGTCTTATGGTTGATAATTGCTCGCCATCACACCACCTGCAACCCCCGCCACAAACACATCTTCTGTCACTGAGTCCACCCGAATGGTGCGGGCACACGCGCGACCATCTTGCTTAAAGGCATGTAGGTTTTCTGGAGCGATGTACACGGCGATGGCATCGCCCACGACATGCTTGGTGTCTCCAGATTCACGTACCGTCACCGTTTCTTCTGCGTCAGGCATACGGATGTACAAATAAGAAGACTCGCCTAGTTTTTCAATGAACTCGACTTTGCCGTGCACCACATTCTCGCCCTCGCCTTGGACGACCTCGGTATGCTCTGGACGAATGCCAATTTCCAATGGCGTGCCAACTGGCATGCCAACTGCATTGATGCGTGCTTTGCATAATTGACCTGCGATATTGACCACCGCCATGTCAGGTTCTGCTCTTTCCAAAACCGCATTGATAAAGTTCATTTTAGGCGAGCCGATGAAGCCCGCCACAAATTTATTGACAGGGAAATGATACAACTCGAGAGGCGCACCACATTGAGCGACAGAACCGTCGCGCTGCACGGCTTCGCCGCTATTGAGCAAAAGGATTTTATCTGCCAACGTCATGGCTTCCACTTGGTCGTGCGTCACATAAATCATGCTGGCGTGCCCCATGTCTTTATGCAAACGAGCAATTTCTATGCGGGTTTTTACGCGCAAAGCTGCATCCAAATTCGACAAAGGCTCATCAAATAAGAATACGCCTGGCTCTCGCACAATCGCTCGACCAATCGCCACCCGTTGACGCTGACCGCCCGATAATTCTTTAGGTAGACGTTCAAGTAAATGATCTAGCTGCAATATTTTTGCAGCGTACCGCACTTTTTGATCCACCGTACTGTTGTCTGTTTTTGCGACTTTTAGACCAAAGCCCATATTTTCATAGACCGTCATGTGCGGATACAAAGCATAACTTTGAAACACCATCGACACACCGCGCTCTGAAGGCGCAGTTTCATTCACGCGCTTACCGCCGATTTGCAGCTCGCCACTGGTGATGTCCTCCAAGCCAGCCACCATGCGCAACAGGGTGGACTTACCACATCCAGATGGGCCTACAAACACACAAAACTCACCGTCTTTGATGTGTAAATTCACGTCACGAATGGTGTATGGGTTGTCTCCGTAGCGTTTATGCACGCCTTTAAAAATCAGTTCAGCCATTGTTTATTTTCCTTTTTTTTAAATGCAGGTGTTGTTTCATGTGATTCGTTAAATCCACGCCACCACGGTTTGCCACGCGCCCAGAACCAAGTCCTTTTGTCCCACGCTCGCAGCTAACTTTGTCTGCGGAAAATCCGCTAATTCTTGTACCCTAACCTCATCGGGCAAATGGTAGGTCATTGCCTGCGCCGATAAATTAAACGCGCACAGCATGCGTCGCCCGTCCAACTCTCGAACAAACACAAGCGCATCGCCTTGTGCGGGCAAAACCGTCATGCTGCCCTTGAGCAAGATGGGCAATTGCTTGCGCTTATGTAAGCATTCACGATAAAAATTCAACAAGCTGCCTTCAATTTCTTGTTGGTCCACAGCCAATTCATAGTGTGTGTGCGCAACAGGCAACCACGTCTTTTCAGTCGAACTAAAGCCAGCATGGAGTTGGTCTTTCTCCCACGGCATTGGCGTTCGACAGCCATCTCGCCCCTTAAAAGCAGGCCACATGGTGATGCCATACGGGTCTTGCAATTGCTCAAAGGTCAATTCGGCTTCTGGCAAGCCCAGCTCGTCTCCTTGATAAACACATGGACTGCCTCGTACACATAACTGCATGGCCGCATACGTGCGTAACGCCGCACCATCCGCCGACCATCGAGTTGCCAAACGTTTGACATCATGATTGGACAACGACCACGAGGGCCAACAACCTTCTGTGGCGCGGGACTCATACTCATCAACCGCACTGCGCACATACGCGCCTTGATGCTCTTCGCCAAGCAGTTTGAATGAATACGCCATGTTCAATTTGTCAGCACCTTCGGTGTAAGCAATCATAATCCCCACTGGGTCATCATCGCCCAATTCGCCGACGGTCATAATGCCTGGGTACTGATCCAAAAATTCCCGCAGCTTTTTAACAAAAACAATGTTCTCCGCTTGAGATTTATCAAATCGATGATATTGCCAAGCATACGGATTGCTACTCGGTGCGCTGCCGTCCTCGGTTTGTGGTCGGCCACGGGGCGGGTTGTTACGCAATTGTTTGTCATGCACATAAAAATTAGCGGTGTCCAAGCGGAAGCCATCCACCCCTAAATCCAACCAAAACATCATGACGCCAAACAAAGCCGCTTCCACTTCAGGATGATGAAAATTCAAATCAGGCTGACTGGTCAAAAAATTATGCATGTAATACTGCTCGCGCCCCGTATCCCATTGCCAAGCCGAACCACCAAAAATCGAGAGCCAATTGTTCGGTGGTGTGCCGTCGTCTTTCGCATCGGCCCATACATACCAATCGGCTTTCGGATTATTCTTGCTAGAACGGCTTTCAACAAACCAAGGATGCGCATCGGATGTGTGACTCAGCACTTGGTCAATGACCACCCGCAAGCCCAAATCATGAGCTGTTTTAAGCAAAACCTTAAAATCATCCAAAGTGCCAAACATGGGGTCAACTTGGCAATAATCCGACACATCGTAGCCAAAATCTTTCATCGGCGATTTGAAAAATGGCGACAGCCAAACCGCATCCACCCCCAAACTGGCAATGTAAGGTAAACGCGAAACGATGCCTTGCAAGTCGCCAATCCCATCGCCATTAGAGTCCTGATAGCTACGTGGATAAATCTGATAAATCACCGCACCGCGCCACCACTCGGGTTCGTCTTGATTTGCAGAGTGTTGCAAAAAAACTGCCATACCGAAGTTCCTCTTTTTGAAGTCGTTTTGATTTTTGATTAAACGTGGTTAAGTCGATGATTTAATGATATGAATCCATCATCAAAGACATTCCTTAGCCTTTGACCGCCCCTGCCGTCAAGCCCGATACAATCTTGCGCTGGAAAGTCAGTACCATAGCAATTAAAGGCAAAGTCACAATGACAGACGCCGCCATAATCGTGCCCCACGGCAACTCATGCTCGCTCGCGCCGCTCAATAACGAAATGGCGACGGGCACTGTACGCGTATCATTGCTGTTCACAAAAGTCAGTGCGAACATAAACTCGTTCCAAGCGGCAATAAAGGCCAGCAAACCTGTTGAAACCAAGGCAGGCCACATCAAGGGCATAAACACATCTTTAATGATGCGCCAAGGCGTACAACCGTCCATAATCGCCGCTTCTTCCAACTCCTTGGGCAAGTCGCGCATAAACGTGGTCAACACCCAAACCGTAAAAGGCAAGGTGAATATCATGTACGGCAAAATCAACCCCAACGTTTTGCCATATAAGCCAAAGGCACGCATCATTTCAAACATGCCCGACAAAACAGCCACTTGCGGGAACATCGACACCGCCAACACCACCATCAGCAAAAAACCGCGCCCTTTAAAATTCACTCGCCCCAACGCATAAGCAGAGGTCACGCTGACAAACAACGACACCACAACCACCAGCGTAGCGACCATGACAGAATTCCACAACGAGCGAACAAACGACTGATTGCTGTTGGAAAATAAATCCGCATAGTTTTTAGTATCAAAACTATTGAACATAATTGATGAATCGTACAACGCCGCCCCCGTGCGAAACGAGGTGATAATGGCGTAGTAAAATGGAAATACAGAAAATATAACCACCACCGCAACCAGCAGCCAAAATCCAATCCGATACCCTAGATTTTTAAACATGACATCCCCTTTGTGTCGACGCTTGTTCGGCCTGTTGACCTAAACAAACGTGCCTTAAAATGCTTGTGCTATTAGTCAACCTTCAGCTTGCTAAATTTCATGTAAGCCACTGTGCATGCGCCGATAATCAAAAACAGTACCGTTGCCGCCGCAGAACCAAAGCCAACATTGGCGTTATCAATCATCTCTTGACGCACATAACCCGACATGCTGATGGTGTCTTCACTATTGGAGGTCAAGACATAAATCAAATCAAATACCCGTAGCGCGTCGAGCAAGCGAAATATCACCGCCACCATTAAAGCAGGCTTAATCAAGGGCAAAGTGACCTTAAAAAAGACTTTGACAGGGTGAATGCCGTCCACTTGTGCGGCTTCATAACAATCTTTAGGCAACATTTGTAATGCCGCCAAAACCAACAAAGCCATAAAAGGCGTGGTTTTCCAGACATCAACAAGCACCACTGAAAACATCGACAAACTTGGATCCGCCACCCAAGCCCTAGGCTCCATGCCGAACCAACCCAAAATATAGTTAATCACACCAAACTGGTCATTGAGCATCCAGCCCCACATTTTGGCAGATACAATCGTTGGAATCGCCCAAGGCACCAGCACCGCGGCGCGCACAAATGCCCGACCTTTAAACTCGGCATTCAAAATCAATGCAACAATCACGCCCAAAACCGTTTCTAGCGTGACTGAAATCAAGGCAAAAAGCAGGGTATTGCCAATTGCATGCCCCCATTTTTCTTGAATTAAAGTTTTACCCGTGGCAAATAGGCCGTACTCACCGAAATAATTTTCCAAACCAATAAATGTGCTGCCACCTTTCATGGTATCGATGGTGGCATCGGTGAAGCTAAACCAAATGGTTCGCATCAACGGCCAACCCGCAACACAAAATAAGATGACGAGCATGGGTGCTAAAAACACCCATGCGCTGCGCTCGCGCTGGCGTGTTAATGCACTTCTCTGAGATTGACTCATGATAAGGTCTCCTGTTGTATAGATGGTCGCAACCCAAGCGGTTAGGTCTCACACCAACAACATTTTATGTTTTATTGTTTTAACTTTATGTGAATGCGAATGCCAAAAGACCATCCACGACAATCAACTTAACAACAGTCAACAGCGACTCGCATCTTCAATCGAATGAATAATCTAATGAATCGTGTCCATGCAACACCAAAAAGAAGCGCTTTCAATTGAAACTCAACGAAAACGCTTCTTGATGACAACGTGCATTATTACCACTTGCCGCCACGACTGATTTTATTCAAATCTTCTTCAAGTTTAGCCACTGCCGCCGCACCATTTGATTTTTTCGCAAGCACCGAGCTGGCTGCATTCCAAAATGCATTGGACACTTCGTTATATTTAGCACCCGTTACCGTTGAAGGTCGTGCGACTGAAGCATCAAACACTTTCAACAAATCACCAAAGAACGGATTTTTAGCCAACACATCTTTATCAGCGTACAAAGCAGGAATTGTTGGGTTATAAGCCCCCTCAATCGCACGTTTTTTCTGAATGTCTTTACTGGTCAAGAACATCACCAAATCAATGGCTTCTTTCGGATGCTTCGAGTACTTAGAAACGGCCAACTGCCAGCCACCCAAAGTTGCCGAAGACTTACCATCCACGCCACCTTTAGGCAATGGCGATACGCCCACCTTGTCTTTGATTTTAGAGTCAGCCGATTGAGCACCTGACCAAGCATAAGGCCAGTTGCGCATGAACACCGCATTACCATTTTGGAATACACCACGCGCCTCTTCTTCAGCATAGTTCAGCACGCCTTGTGGGGCAATGGTGCCAATCCAAGAAGCCGCAGTATCCAAAGCTTTAGCCGCCTGAGCGTTGTTAATGGTGATTTTGCCTGTGTTATCAACAATCGTACCGCCATTATAAGAAGCCACCCACTCCAGCGCATCGCAAGTTAAAGTTTCAGAAGCCTTGGCTTGAAACACATAACCTTGCATGTCTTTGTTACCCGCAGCACGCTCTGCATCTTGAATTTTTTTAGCAGTCGCCGCCAACTCTTCCCAAGTCGTTGGCACTTTTTCTTTGTGTTTTTCTAGCAGGTCTTTGCGGTAATAAAGCAAACCCGCATCCGTAAACCAAGGCATGGCCAGCAATTTACCATCAATCGTATCATTGGCGACAATCGCAGGGAAAAAGTCTTTTTCTGCACCATTCGCAGCCGCTTTCAAATCCAACAAATGGTCTTTCAAGATGCCAGGCCACACCACATCCACCATCAACACATCAATATCAGAGGCGTTCGCGCCAAATTGTTGACGCAATAACGCCAGTTTTTCAGATGAATCTTTTGGATCCGAATAAAGTTTAACCTTGTTACCCGTTTTAGCAGCCCACTCATCCACATTGCGTTGGCAAATGTCATGATCTTGCCCAACTGAACCACAAGAAATAGTCAGCTCAACACCGCCCGTTGTCGCGGTCGAAGCGGCACTTGCTTTAGATGTTTCTTTGGCTTTATCACCACCACATGCCGCCAACAAAAATGCGGCAAATACCCCTGCGACCCAATGTTTTACAAATCGATTTGATTTCATGTCTCCACCTTTTTTGATTAACTAGGATTGACTACTTTTTATTAAGCCTTCAAAATATTTAAAAATAAAGACCTTAAAGCCCTACAAATAGATAATATTTATTCGCCACTCGCTTACGAATAGCTTACGTTTTGTCGCCCTCCATAAAAAAAAATTTAAATTGAGATATTTTTTATAATTTTTTACGCATATGCACTTTAGTCAAACGTCTCGACACTGTCAAGCCTTTTTACAGTGAATCCGCTGAATTAACAGGGCTTTCGAGCTAAAATCACATTCTAATCTCAAGATAGTTTACATATAAAAGGATATAAAAACAACACTTTGCTGCGCTGCACAAAATATGACTTGAACTATAAAACATTCTTAGGTAAAATTAATTTGTTGCGATGCACAAATCTGGATTTTTTCCACACCCTTTATTCTAAAAGCGGTTTTTTGAAGCAGCGCATTGATGTACTTTTTTAAATTTGTACTTTTAAACCATTAGGAGTTTAATCATGACTGTAAAACCTGAAGATTTTGCTGCTGCGCAAAAAGCATCAATCGAAACCTTTTTCGCTATTACTAACAAAGCATTTGAGTCTATCGTTAAATTGACGGACTTGAACATTGCAACGGCTAAAGACGCTTTGGCTCAAGCCGCTGAATTGTCAGAAAAAGCTTTGTCTGCTAAAGATGCCCAAGCATTTGTCGCAATTGCAAGTGGCACTGCTCAACCCACTGCTGAAAAAGCTTTGGTTTACAGCAAAAAAGTTTACGAAATCAGCACTTCGGCTCAAGCTGAATTGAACAAGTTTGTTGAAGCTCAAGTGGCTCACAACAACAAACAAGTCGCTCAATGGATTGACGATGCGTCTAAAAATGCACCTCAAGGTTCAGAAACTGCTTTGGCATTCGTTAAATCAGCTGTGGCTAATGCCAATTCAGCTTACGACTCTTTGTCTAAAGCAGCTAAACAAGCCGTTGAAATGGCTGAAGCTAATGTTGAAAAAGCAGTTAAAGCAACAAAAGCAAAATAATTCTCGGGTTTATCCCCTAAGAATCGAAAAAACCAGCTTCGGCTGGTTTTTTCATTCTGCATTGTTTTTAACCAAAGACAAAAGCAGACAATGAGGTTTCCAAAACTCGATCCGTAAACACCCGACGCCCCTTATCATGTGACGCTGCCCCCGCTGCCACCATAAGTGGCAATAAATGCTCCTCTTGCTGTGGCGGATGACACAACCTTGCTGACGGTGCGTGTTCCCAGGCGATGAGCGCGTCATTGCGCATTTGAGGCTCCAACTCAACCACTTGCGTGAGCCAATCATCAAACTCATCAGAAATTGGGCCAAAACGTGGTTGTCCATAGCCTCGCATATTATGAAAACTCATGCCGCTCCCAATAATTAGGATACCCTCATCACGCAAGTTTTCTAAAGCGCGTCCCAGATTGACGTGTGTTTGTGAATCTAAATTGCTGTTTAAAGACAATTGAATGACTGGCACATCCGCATCAGGAAACATCAGCATCATGGGGATAAACATCCCATGATCAAAACCGCGTGAAAGCTCTAATTTCGCTGAAATGTGCGCAGCCTCTATGCTCTGAACAATCTGATTCGCAATGTTAGAATCCCCCTTAGCTGGATACTTAAGCTCATAGGTATGCTCAGGAAAACCATAGTAATCAAAAATCAAATCGGGGGCTTGCGCACCTGTGACACTAACGATAGATTCCAACCAATGTGCTGAAACGACAATGATGGCGCGAGGCTTAGTGGGTAGCGTCGATGCCAATCCCTTTAAAAAATCGGCCATTTTGTCCCAAGCCTGCGGTGGGTTCCAGTCCATAAAAAAACATGGTCCAGCACCATGCGGAATGAACCAAGTGGGCATACGAGCTGGGGTATCAACATGTTTTTGTATCGTCATAATATCTTTTTCGTTGGGGACAAAGTTTCACAAGTCTTTCTTGCGCGGTCAACTATCGAAATAAAGACCTAGAATATCAAGTATCCATTTTGTAAGTGATATTGTCAATCGCCTGCTCTGGCTCATCACTGTCAATATTGGCTTCATTATTAAGGACACGATTCATACGTTTCACATCTAAATCGCCCACCCATTTTGAAACGACCAACGTTGCGACACCGTTACCAATCAAATTGGTCAACGCACGCGCTTCTGACATAAAACGGTCAATACCCAAAATCAAAGCCAAGGCTGCAACAGGTACGCTACCCACCGCCGACAAAGTCGCGGCTAAGACGATAAAGCCACTTCCCGTCACACCCGCAGCGCCTTTTGATGTCACCAACAAAACAGCCAACAGTGTGAGCTGCTGCATTAAATTCATTGGCGTATTGGTCGCTTGGGCTAGGAATACAGCGGCCATGGTCAAATAAATCGCGGTACCATCCAAGTTAAAAGAATAACCCGTTGGAATCACCAAACCTACAGTCGATTTTTTTGCACCCGCATTTTCCATTTTGGCCATCATACGTGGCAAAACAGACTCAGAAGAAGATGTACCTAAGACAATAAGCAACTCCTCTTTAATGTATTTGATAAATTTAACAATGGAAAAACCGTGAATTCGGGCAACGACACCCAACACCACAAAAATGAAAAACAAACACGTCGCATAAAAGCTACCCATCAAAGCGGCCAATGAAGACAACGATTGAATGCCGTATTTGCCAATCGTGAAAGCCATTGCTCCAAATGCACCAATAGGAGCGAGCTTCATGATGTAACCAATAATGACAAATAAAACATGTGACAACTTTTCAATAAAATCAAAAATCAAAGTTCCACGACCACCAAAACGGTGCAAAGCGAAGCCAAACAACAAGGCGAATAACAAAACCTGCAACATTTCACCCTTAGCAAATGCATCGGTCACAGTACTTGGAATGATGTTTAAAAAGAAATCTGTGGTTGAGCCCAAACCTGTCTTGGCGTAGCCATTCACAGTATCCATTTTTTTGGCATCTATGGCTAAAGCGGCGGGGTCTACATTCATGCCAACACCAGGCTGTATCACATTGACAATCACCAGCCCCACGATTAAAGCAATGGTACTCATAATTTCAAAATACAACAGCGCATAGCCCCCTGTTTTACCTACTTTTTTCATGTCCTCCATGCCCGCAATGCCAACCACCACCGTACAAAAAATAATCGGGGCTATCATCATCTTGATGAGCTTAATGAAACCGTCACCAAGGGGCTTCATTGCCTCGCCTGTCGATGGCAAAAAATGCCCCAACAACACACCCACAACAATAGCCACAATGACCTGTACATATAAACTTTTGTACAAAGGCTCTTTCACCGCTGAATTTGTAGTTTTCGACATACAAATAGTCTCCTCATTTGGAATAGATTAAAATTAAAGTATTTATATTTTTTAGTTTCGAGCGATTCTACTGCCTTGTATCAACTAAGACAAGCAATATTCAACTCTTAAACAAAACGAAAAATGCACGTGAGGCGAAACAAGAGATTCAATCAAATATCTAAAAATCAAATTTGCTCATTTCCTCCACAACTGAGCGTTATAATCCACCAACTTACTTTATTCCCTCTTATTTTTACGGAACAAACAAAAAATGACTCAATTCACAGCCGTTTTCAATCTCGTCAACAATGCCAGTTTAATCGTCCAAGTTTTGATGGGGTTACTGTTGGCAATTTCCATCCTGTCATGGTTTTACATTTTTCGTAAGTTTTTGATGTTACGCCGTGCGCGTAAACAAGCGGCGATATTCGAAACCGAGTTTTACAAAACCACATCACTAACGAATCTACACCAGGGTACACTCGCTAATCGCCACACCATTGGCGGTATGGAGCGAATTTTTTCAGCGGGCATGCAAGCCTTTTCTGACATCAATGAAAAAGACTGTCTTCGAGCTGAAGCAATTGAGTACACTCAACGCGCCATGAAAGCAGCTTATCAACGTGAGCTTGACGCCCTAGAAGCCGACCTGCCTTTTCTCGCCTCAATTGGTTCTGTCTCACCTTACATTGGTCTACTCGGTACAGTTTGGGGCATCATGAACGCTTTTATTGGATTGTCCAATACCGAACAATCGACTTTGGCCAGTGTCGCCCCAGGGATTGCCGAAGCATTGATTGCCACCGCGCTTGGATTGTTTGCGGCCATTCCCGCTGTTCTCGCATACAACCGTTATGTCGCTGAAGTGGATCGCTTGGCGTTGCGCTACGAAAGTTTTGTGGACGACTTCTCAAACACATTACAAGTCCGAGGTCTGGCATGAGTTTGCATTCTATTCGCCGTCGCCCTCGCCGCCGTACCCACGCCCAAATGAATGTCGTGCCTTACATTGACGTGATGCTGGTATTGTTGGTGATTTTCATGGTGACTGCACCGATGATTCAAACGGGGGTATTGAAGTTGCCCAGCGTAGGTGCGGTCAGTCAACCAGAGACAGCCCCTCTCGTTGTCCAGCTTGATTTAAATGGCCAACTCAACACCGAAACCGCAGGGCAAGTCGTGGTGCACACGGATGCCTCAGCGTTAGCTGTGTGGTTAGGGCAGCATGTTAGCAACAATCAAGCCGTTGTCATCGCCGCGGACAAAGATGTGCCTTACGGCGATGTCATGGCTCTGACCGATGCACTCAAGCAGGCCAATATCCAACGCGTTGGCTTGCTGCTCGGTAAGTCATCCGCACCCGTTCAACCATAAATAACTGCAATTAACAGATTCAATATATGGCTTTCGTTCCAAATCGACCAACACACCTTGCTGACAATAAAGCACCACGTTTTATACCTGCTCTACTTACGGTACTGGTACACGTTGTGCTCCTGTTTGGTTTGTATCTTGGCATGACTTCGCAAAAAGCCGCGCCAGTTGAAGTTGAACTGTGGGATGGTGACAACTTAGCGACCAGTCTTGAAGCCATATCGACGCCAACTGAAACGCTCCCGGTACCACAGGAGGCCGAGACAGAGCCTACACCCAACGAAGCAAAGGCCAACTCACCCACCACTCAAACAACACATCAAAACACAATCGAACACACCGCAGACATCCGCACACCCGACACTGAAAAAACGCCAAACAAGCCCACAGAAAAAAACAATACGCCACGCGTCACCCAAGCCAAGCCCAATAATCAACCCACTTCAACCGTTGATTCGGCTACACGCACCGCCGCTTTAGAACGGTTCAAAAAGGGAAGCGGGGGCACATCGTCAAACAAGACAAATGCGGACGATGCCTCGGCTTATATCGCTCGCGTTAAAATACTTATTTATCAACACGTTAAAGCAGAAAAAGAAAAACATACAGGTTCAGTCGCTATTCGACTCGCACCCAATGGTAGCGTTATCAATAAAAGTATCCTTTATTCTAGCGGGAATGCCGCTTGGGATGCCAATTTGCTTGCAGCAATAGGCCGTGCCAGTCCATTTCCCACGCCTGTACATCAATCTGCTTTACGAGGCATTAATCTCAATTTCAGTTACTAGAATAAAACACAACCGATAGCTTTACTCTTCACACTCCACTTGTAAAAGGACAGCAACGATGAATCAGTTACAAAGGATGTCATTTTTAAAACACCTCATAAAGATAATATGCCTTAGCGCCATATTCTCTGCACCTAGTGCTTGGGCGCAACTTAATATTGATATTAAACTTGTCTACAACGATAAACTCCCCGCTGTTGCCACAGCACATTTCGCAGGTGAAGGCAATGCACCCGTGAACATCACGGACGTGATTCGTGCCGACTTGGCGCGCAGTGGTCGATTATCGAACGCGCCTGTCGGCGGGCTGACTCTAGGTTTAGCTGACCCCGTAAATTTAAAACAATGGCAATCACAAGACGCCATCGCGGTGGTTACAGGCAACGTCACCCCAGTTGCGGGCGGATATCAGGCCAGTTTACGCTTATATGACACATCAAAAGGCAGCCTCGGCGATTACAGCGTGACCGTTTCAGCAAATGGTTTACGCAATGCTGGGCACAAGATGGCGGATTTCATCTATGAAAAATTGCTTGGCATGCGCGGAGCATTCAATACTAGGCTATCCTATGTCGACGCTGCTGATGGTAAATATCGTTTATTGATTTCGGACTCTGATGGCGACAATGCCGTCGCCGCTTTGGTCAGTAAAGAACCCATCATTTCGCCATCATGGTCGCCATCGGGCAAAAAAGTTGCTTATGTGTCATTTGAGAATAAAAAACCAGTGGTGTATGTTCACGAACTAGCCACTGGACAACGCGCCGTGATTTCAGGCTACAAAGGCAATAACAGCGCACCCGCATGGTCACCTGACGGCCAAAGTTTGGCGCTGGCATTATCTCGCGATGGCAATACACAAATTTATCAAGTGTCGGCCAATGGGGGCAACTTGAAGCGCTTAACCACCAGCCAAGGCAGCATTATTGACACAGAGCCGCAATACTCGCCTGATGGTCGTTTCATTTATTTTACAAGCGACCGCGGTGGCGAGCCACAAATTTACCGCATGTCCGCCGAAGGCGAGGCGGTTGAAGGCGTCAAACGCATGACTTATAAAGCTAACTACAATACCAGCCCGCGCATTTCGCCCGATGGCAACCATATGGCGTTCATTTCTCGAGCGGCAGGTTACCAAGTTCATTTGATGGATTTACGTAACGGCGATGTGCAAAATATATCCAACACATCTGCGGACGAATCGCCGAGTTTCGCCGCCAATGGTCAAGTCATTCTCTACGGCACTCGAGTCAACGGACGAAAAGTACTCGCAGCTAGTTCAATAGATGGTCGCATGCAACAAATATTATCTTTGCCGAGCAATCAAGTGAGTGCGCCCGCTTGGGGCCCTTTTCTTGAACGATGAACCAAGATGTTAGAATAACCAAGCGGTACGTATAAAAACCATACACAAAGGAGTTTCACTATGACAACCTTCAAACTGACTCAAATACCATTGATGCTCATCAGCATTAGCCTATTCACTGCTTGTGCCACAAAGGTGCCATTGGATGGCAGCAACCAAAACACCGTAAAGACGGTCGACGTGACCAACGGCATTGGTGCCGATGGCGTACCCGCCCCTGCCGCACGCAGTGTGTATTTCGACCTCGACAGTTACATTGTGCGCGCCGATGGACAGCCTGTAATCAACAGTCATGCCAAGTTTTTGCAAGACCGCCGTCAACGCATCATTATCCAAGGCAATACCGATGAACGGGGTACGGCTGAATACAACCTTGCCTTGGGACAAAAACGCTCCGAAGCGGTTCGACAAGCCCTCAAATTACAAGGCGTGAATGATGAACAAATGGAAGCGGTCAGCCTTGGCAAAGAAAAACCTAAAGCTTTAGGCAGCAACGAGAACGCTTGGGCTGAAAATCGCCGCGCGGATATCGTATATTAAAGCCCCTGCTGTAATTTCAGCTGCTTATCCCTTTTGCCATATGGATTAAACACCAAAGAAGCCATGAAAAAGACCATTCGCCATTGTTTTTTATACGGTACTTTTACCACCGCCATGATACTGAACACGCCAGCCCATGCGGGCCTGTTCAGTGATGATGAAGCACGTACTGCCATTCTCGAGGTGCGCACGCGACTGGAGGCCAGCCTAAATGCGCAGCAAGAACAACGCAATCAAATTGAATTGCTGCGACAAGAAGTCGCCAAACTGCGCGGACAAAACGAAACCTTATTCAATGAAGTCAGCGAACTTAAACGCGCACAAACAGATGGTTACGCCAGTATTGATGAGCGTGTGCGTAAGTTTGAGCCTCAAACAGTGCAGGTCGCTGGTATTCAAGGCGTTGTTCAACCCGATGAGCAAAATCAATACGACGCGGCTTTAAAACTGTTCAATGACGGCAATTACCCTGCGGCTCAAAAAAGCATGAGTGCATTTACAAACCGTTATCCAAAATCGGTGTATTTACCGTTTGTTCAGTTTTATCAAGGCACGGCGGCTTTTGTGAACCGCGACTATAAAAATGCGGCGGCTTTACTGCAAAACGTATTGAAACAATACCCAGAGTTTGAGCGCACCAGTGATGCCTTGCTCAATTTAGCCAACACATTTATTGAAGTCAAACAAATCCCTGCCGCACAAAAAACACTTCGGATGGTACAGGACAAATTCCCCAATACCGATAATGCCAAAGAGGCGCAAAACATATTGATAGAAATAAGCAAGTGACCATATAAGTGGCAATGTCACAATAAAAAAGCAAACCCGAAGGTTTGCTTTTTTAACGCTTTTGAACTCAAGCCTACATTGATACATACAACGTAACAAAATCAGCCCAGCAATTTGCTCACCGTCAACATCAGCAACAAAGCCAATACGAAAACCATCGAGCGCCAAAACACACCGACCGCACTTTGCAATGTTCTGACATCGGGCACATTACCCATGCCGATTTGCCCCGCCAAAGATTGCTCTTCCACCGCCTCACCATCGCGAGTCGTTTTTATATCACCATACAAAGCCTGCTCATGTTCATCCATTGGCAATTGATTTTTAACCATCAAACCATTGCGCAAGGTGATGTTAAGCGCACCCGCCCCCGATGTTAAAATCACAGCAGAAGCGTCCGTTTCACCCAAACCCCGTAATTTTTGAGCCTGAGTGCGCCAGCAGAAAATAGCATCTTCAAAATTACCGACAATCGCATAAATCATTGCCGCACAGCGAGCGGGTAAAAACTCAATCCAGTGCATCATTTTACGGGCATACACAGTGAACTGATCGCGCTTGCCATCGGCACGCAAAATCCAACGACGCGACACAAGATCCGATAAGCGGTAAAAAACCGCACCCATTGGCCCCAAACCAACCAAGGCAAACAACAAAAACCAGAACAAACCCGCAAAGACATAACGCAAACTCGAGAGCAAGGCCAACTCCAAAGACTGGCGAATCAACTCCGTATCGGATAACTTATCAGGCACAACTGAACCGCGATAACCCGTAATTTCAGCTTCTTCATGCAGCCAAGCAGCCAACTCAATGCGGGCAACGTCGCCTTGATTCGCGTTCAAGGCCATGCGAATTTTCGTAAAAAAATGACTAAACTGCCGAATACCCAAAGTGAGATACAGCACCATCAAACTAAACAGCAATCCCAAGACAGGATGAATGGTTTGAAATATCAATCCCACCAAACCTGTTAACAGTCCACCGACCACGGTGATAAACCAAAAAGTTTGCCACGGCTTCGCATTATCGGTCGACAGTGCATGTTCAATATACTCAATCGCGCGACGCAACCCAACACGCAAACGCGTGTAGCTGCTCAACGGAAAAATTTGTTCGAGTAACAATGCACCGAGAATGGCGATTAAGCTCATGGTGTATCCTTATATAGAAATCAAATAACATTTATAGTACATACAGTTCAAAAACTGCTTTTGACAATGCTTGGTATTGTAGCTCAAAGCACCATGAAGATGCGTAAACAAAGGTAAATTATGACTGCGCTTGATGTAATAGCGTTGCTAGATTACGCAAAATAGCCATGCTCGCGCCCCAAATAAAATACTCGCCATACTGGACGCTATAATATTGTCGACTCATTCCCTCCCAATCATACTGGTGCACATTTGTGTTTTGCACATCCAATACATGCGCCAAAGGCACCGTAAAAACCTCGCTCACTTCATCGACAGCCACACTTAAATTTTGTTCAGCCCATGCCTGCTCACTGATTAAACCCAAGACGGGCGTGACAGCAAAACCCGTGATGGTGTGATACTCAGGCAAACGACCGAGAATTTCAACATCATCAGCCAACAAGCCGATTTCCTCATACGCTTCGCGCAAAGCTGCTTGTTCAGGAGTTTCGCCCTCATCCATGCGCCCACCGACAAAGCTCACCTGTCCCGCATGGTGACGCAAATGAAAGGCGCGCACGGTCAAAACCACATCGAATCCATGAGCCGACTCAACTAATAACAGTAATACTGCCGCTGGTTGTAATTTTGAGGGCTCAATAAAGACATCTTGACGCAAGATGTGTTCATCTATCGTTTCTATTGATAGAGTCAATGCGCGATTCAAAATTTCACGAGTGAGCATGGGTTTAGATAAATTTGAAACACCCAAAACCTCTGACAAAGGGTGACAAGGTACATCACGGGGATTAAAACTAGGTAAGCGCATGTTTCACTCCGATAGCAACCCAAAAAATACTTATTAAATGCTTTTTTAATTTTTGAAATAAAAAAAACGCCAACTCGAAAGCCAGCGTTTTTTTATCGTATAAAGTCACATTATTGCGCTGCAACAGCCACTTTACGTGCAGGTAATTTTTCTTTAATACGAGCAGATTTACCAGAACGGCTGCGCAAGTAGTACAACTTAGCGCGGCGTACATCACCACGACGTTTAACTTCGATACCAGCAATCATTGGCGAATACAATTGGAATGTACGCTCAACACCGACGCCAGAAGAAATTTTACGCACGATGAAAGATGAGTTCAAGCCACGGTTACGTTTAGCAATAACAACACCTTCATAGGCCTGAACGCGCTTACGCGTACCCTCAACCACATTCACACTCACAACAACAGTATCACCAGGCGCAAATGCAGGAATGGTTTTACCCAAGCGAGCGATTTCTTCTTGCTCTAAAATTTGAATCAAATTCATTTTAAACTCCGAATACCATCATTTGCCGTCGGTTTTTATTGTAGACGACCAGAGGATGGAGAATTTCAACACAAAACAGATGTTGAAAAACAATCACAAGCGGTTTCCCGCTCACCCTAATTAGCCCTCAGAATCCATCTGAGAAGCCAAAAATTTTTCATCCGCCACGCTCAGTTGACCTTGAGCACGCGCTTGTTCAATCAAATCAAAACGCTTGCGCATTGTATTTAACAAACTTTGCTGACGCCGAAAGACTGCTATTTTAGCATGGTCTCCAGATAAAAGCACGCTTGGCACGGTAAATTCCTCGAATTTTTCAGGACGGGTATAGTGTGAGCAGTCCAATAGACCATCGACCGCACGACTAAATGAGTCTTGTTGAGCAGACATATCGTCATTCAAAACGCCCTCAACGCAACGCAACAACGCATCAAGCATCAACATAGCAGGTAACTCGCCTCCAGAAACCACTACATCGCCTATGCTCAACTCTTCGTCAATCAAACCCAAATCAAACAATCGCTCATCAATCGCTTCATAACGGCCACACAACAACACCAAACCGCGCTGTGTTTCTATGTTTGATTGCTGTTGAACGTGTTGCAAACAATCCGCAATCCATGTTTGCGTCAAAACACGTCCCTGAGGCGACAAATAAATCACATGCGGTTTTTTGCCTAAAGCACGTTGTCGCTCGCATGCCGCGCGAATCGCCGCCGCCAAAGGCGCAGCCATCATCACCATCCCCGGACCACCACCATACGGTCGGTCATCCACCGTTTTGTTGGCATTCAGTGCAAATTCTCTTGGATTCCAAAATTGAACATTCACCAGACCCTGTTTAAAAGCTCGACTCACCACACCTTGCTGAGTTAAGGCTGTAAACATTTCTGGGAATAAGGTAATGAGGTCTAAAGCAATCATATCGGCCATTCAAAGTTATAAAAAATACCGCTGGTCAACAGCGGTAGTCTTTTTTACGCCGTGGCATCCACGTCCCAAATCACTTGTACCGTTTTCGGGGTTGACTGTAAATCAACCTCGCCGACAAACGCGGAGACAAAAGGAATCAAATACTGAGGGGCGGCTTTATTTTCAGGGCTAGAAATGGACATTACCGTCTGAGCCGTATTTTCAAGCAGGGAATCAATCACGCCTAGACACACGCCATCTTGATTAATAACTTGCGCACCAACCAAGTCAACCCAATAAAACTCATCTTCATCGGGCTGAGGAAAATCAGCACGTGATACAGCCACTTGCCAACCTTTGTGTTTTTCGGCATCACTGCGATCGGTCCACTCACGGCATTGTGCGACCCAAGCATCAGCATGGGCTTTGAACGTAAGCGGTGAAAAGACAGACCAAGTCAAAGCATTGGTTTGAGTATCCGAAGACTCTGTGCCTAAATATGGCGTTATCCACCACGTTTTCGCATGATGCAATGCATCTGGAGAATTGGAAAAGGGATGGAGCTTTACCCATCCCTTCACGCCATAAGCCGCACCAATGCGTGCGACCACGACCAAATCACTTGGTTGCGTTTGAACTGCCTGACGCTGCTCCGCTATGTTGGACTGAGTCTTGGCTTTGGGTTTAAACGCGACCATGCCGAACTATGCTTTGAAATTAAGCTACTGGCTTGGCTTCTTTAACCAAACGCGCAACTGCTGGCGACAATTGTGCGCCAACACTTTGCCAATAAGTCAAACGGTCTGCGGCAATACGCAAGCCTTCAACACCTTCAGCAGCCAATGGATTGTAAAAACCCACGCGTTCGATGTAACGACCATCACGACGGTTGCGTGAGTCAGCTGCCACGATGTTGTAAAAAGGACGCTTTTTAGAACCGCCGCGAGCCATACGAATCACTACCATGATAAATCCTTTAATTTTTAACGAATTAGTTAAATATTGTTTTCTCAACAGTACGCGCCATACCCATTCGCGCACCACAAAACTTGTAAACTCAGCATTATACTGGAAAAATTAGATTATTGGCAATATTTCTTGCTATCAACTATTCAATACGCCATTCAGCTTTTCTTGGGTAAATAAATTACATTACGGCTGCATCATTGAAGAGCCTGCCGTATGATTAAGTGATAAGGCTAAAGTTTCCTTGATTTCTTCCATAACCACATAGCTTTTTGAGTTCACCACGCCAGGCAAACGCAACAGCACATCCAACAACTGGCGGTATTCGCTCATTTCTCGAATACGGGCTTTAACAAGGTAATCGAAGTCGCCAGAAACCAAATGACACTCTTGCACCTGTTCGACTTCGAGTACGGCGCGACGAAACTCTTCAAACTTACCGTTGGCCATGTCTTTCAAGCTAATTTCAACAAACACCAACAAACTCGCGCCCAACTCCTTTGGGTTTAATCGTGCATGATAGCCCATGATGATGCCTTCACGCTCCATGCGACGCACGCGCTCAATACACGGCGTGAGAGACAACCCAACCTTTTCGGCCAAGTCTGTCATTACAATTCGGCCATCTTCTTGCAAAATACCTAGGATACGTCGGTCAATTTTGTCTAAAGTTTTACTGGTTTTTTTTTCGACCCGCATAAAACCCCAATCATTTTCAAATTAAAATAAAATTTCAGTAAGTAATTCTAGCAATTTTTGAATATGATAGCAAAAATTATCGCATAGACTGTTTCATTTCATGTAAACATTACTTATGCCAATTGAACAGTACGGTTCAAAATCTATCACATAGAGATAACCTAACACACTCGACAGAAACGTTTTAATCCCAACAAATATCCATTAAACCGTACTGCACTCAATAGACCCCTCTTTTATTATTTCGTTTAAGTGAGCATTTTATGAAAATCGTCATTTTAGGTAGCGGCGTCATTGGCGTTACCAGCGCATATTATCTGGCTCAAGCAGGTCATGATGTAACAGTCATTGAACGGCATGAGGCGGCCGCTTTAGACACCAGCTATGCCAATGCGGGTCAAATTTCACCCGGCTATGCCTCGCCTTGGGCGGCTCCTGGTGTGCCAACCAAAGCATTAAAATGGATGTTTGCAAAAAATTCGCCGCTAACCATCCGCCCCGATTGGTCTTTTGCACAAATCAAGTGGATGCTGGCGATGCTTAAAAATTGCGACCAAACTCGCTACCAACGCAACAAACTACGCATGGTTCGACTGGCGGAATATTCACGCGAATGCTTAATTAAGTTGCGAGCAGATACGGGTATTGCTTATGAGGCGCGCCAAAAAGGAACAACTCAAGTATTTCGCTCTTTGTCTCAACTTGAGGCCGCCGACAAAGACATCAAGGTGCTCAAGGAGTTGGGCGTACCTTACGAATTACTCAACGCAGAAGAATTAATTCACGCCGAACCTGCATTGGCAAATAGCCGCGTGCCTTTGGTGGGCGGTTTGCGTTTGCCTAATGATGAAACAGGCGACTGTCAAATATTCACCACACATTTGGCGCAAATGTGCGCGGACAAGGGCGTGACTTTTTTATACAACACCAATATCGATGAAATCATCATTCATCAAAATGTTGCGACTGGCGTGCGTTGCGGCTCAGAGATACATTCGGCAGATATTGTGTTATGCACACTTGGTGTTTATACGCCACAGCTGCTCAAGGGTCGTTTAGAGATTCCCATTTACCCAATTAAAGGTTTTTCAATTACAGTACCCATTAAAAACACTGAGCGAGCACCCGTCTCTACTGTGTTGGACGAAACCTATAAAGTTGCAATCACGCGGTTTGATGACCGCATCCGCGTTGGCGGCATGGCCGAGTTGCGCGGTTACAACAAAGACTTACTCGCGTCGCGCCGCGAAACCCTAGAGATGGTGGTCAATGATTTATACCCAGATGCAGGCGACACTGCAAAAGCCAGCTTTTGGACAGGACTGCGCCCTGTGACACCAGATTCCACGCCCATTGTCGGGCAAACGCCGATTCAAAACCTGTGGTTAAACGCAGGGCATGGCACGTTAGGCTGGACAATGGCGTGTGGCTCAGGTCAACTCATCGCCGACCTTATTAGTCAAAAAGAAGCCCAAATTGAATACACAGACCTTTCATTGTCGCGTTACAATAGCGACAACTAAAAACAACGACATTAATGCACAGAAACGTAAATTTACTTAGATAGTTTTAAGCGTTTACGACAGCAAGACAATCGACACGAACCCTCTTCTCTTTTAGGAATAAAAGAGAATTTACCCAGTGCAATGCACTGGGTTTTTTTTATCCTGTGAGATTAAGTCTCCATATCTCGTAACTTATTTAAAGCCTCATCAATTCGCTCAACAGCAATCACTTTCAAGCCGTCGATTTTTTGTTTTGGCGCATTGGCTTTAGGAATAAGGGCGTGAGTAAATCCAAGTTTAGCCGCTTCTTTCAATCGCTCTTGCCCGCGCGGCGCAGGCCGAACTTCACCCGCCAAACCAATCTCACCAAAGACAACCAAGCCCGCAGGTAAAGGTTTATTGCGCAACGACGAGACAATTGATAACAAAACCGCCAAGTCCGCTGCTGGCTCGGTAATTTTCACACCGCCCACTGCATTGATGAAGACATCTTGGTCAAAACACGCCACGCCCGCATGCCGATGCAACACGGCAAGCAACATGGCCAAGCGATTCTGTTCCAAACCAACCGACAAGCGACGCGGTGCGGGCGCATGAGAGGCATCGACTAAGGCTTGAATTTCAACCAATAAAGGACGTGTACCTTCTTGCGTCACCATGACACACGAACCCGCAACGCCAGCATTGTGCTGCGACAAGAAAATTGCTGACGGATTGGTCACGCCTTTTAAACCTTTTTCGGTCATGGCAAACACGCCCAATTCATTGACCGCACCAAAACGATTTTTAAAGGCACGAATCAAGCGAAATGATGATTGAGTGTCGCCTTCGAAATACAAGACCGTGTCAACAATGTGCTCCAACACCCGTGGCCCTGCGAGGCTGCCTTCTTTGGTCACATGACCGACCATGATTAAGGTGACTCCCGTTGACTTAGCAACACGCGTCAATTGTGCCGCACACTCCCTTACCTGCGACACGGAGCCTGGCGCTGCGGTCAACTCACCCGAATAGATGGTTTGAATCGAGTCAACCACTGCAACATCTGGTTTTAATGTCTGCAAGGTTGTCATAATGGCTTCTAAACCAATTTCAGCTTGAAACTGCATTTGAGCATTGGACACGCCCAAACGCTGCGCCCGCAATGCGATTTGCGCCCCTGATTCCTCTCCACTCACATACAGCACATGCCTGCTTTTTGATAATTCCGCGAGCGATTGCAACAGCAAAGTTGATTTGCCAATGCCAGGGTCACCGCCAATCAAAATCACCGCGCCTGGTACCAGCCCACCACCGAGAACGCGATCAAACTCCGACACTTCACTGGAAAAGCGCGGCACATCGGCCGCGTCTATTTGCGCCAACGACTGTACAGGTGCGCTCGGAGCGAGCGAAGCAAAGCGGTTTTGGCTGCTTTTTTGTTCGGTGGTTTCAACAAGAGAATTCCATGTATGGCAATGCGGGCACTGCCCCGACCATTTGGCGGACACGCCGCCACACTCGTTGCAAACATATTGGATCTTAGATTTAGTAGCCATATTCTTTTTATCAACAATGATTCGATTCAAAGCGTTATTTTACGTGAAAGACGATGGGCGCTTTTAGCTGATTCAAAAGCTTTATCAATAGAGCTTAACGGTTTATATAAGTTCATATAAATTGATATAAAAAACACATTTGTTTCAACAACAAGTACAACTTGAGCTGGTAGAATGAAGCCCACGTAAACGGCAAAAACAAAGGAACATCATGATTTTAGTGACGGGGGGCGCAGGCTTTATCGGTAGCAATTTTGTATTGGACTGGTTAGCCAACGGCAATGAGGCTGTGGTTAATTTGGATAAATTGACCTACGCGGGTAATTTAGACACACTTTCCTCTCTCAAAGACAATCCCAAACACATTTTTATCCACGGCGACATCGGTGACCGTGAGTTGATGGCACGCCTATTGTCAACACACCGTCCTCGCGCCATCATCAACTTTGCCGCAGAATCGCACGTAGACCGCTCAATTCATGGCCCAAGTGACTTCATACAAACCAATGTCGTCGGCACATTCAATCTGCTTGAATCAACACGAGCGTACTGGAACGATTTGCCCGAGGTGGATAAAACCGCTTTTCGTTTTTTACATATTTCCACCGATGAAGTCTACGGCACACTCGATGCACACGACGCCCCTTTTTGTGAAAGCAACCGCTACGAACCCAATAGTCCATACTCTGCCAGCAAAGCAGCGTCTGACCATCTGGTGCGCGCGTGGCATCACACCTATGGCCTGCCTGTACTGACAACCAATTGCAGTAACAACTACGGGCCGTATCATTTCCCTGAAAAATTAATTCCACTGGTGATTCTGAATGCTTTGGCGGGTAAGCCATTGCCTATTTATGGCGATGGACAACAAGTTCGAGACTGGCTGTTTGTCAAAGACCATTGCAGTGCCATTCGCCGCGTGCTTGAGGCGGGTCAGTTGGGCGAAACGTATAATGTGGGCGGCTGGAACGAAAAGACCAATCTGGATGTTGTACACACCATTTGCACACTACTCGACGAGCTGCGCCCCCGAGCCGATGGTAAAGGCTACGCCGAGCAAATCACGTATGTCACGGATCGCCCAGGGCACGATCGCCGTTATGCGATAGACGCTCGAAAATTAGAACATCATTTGGGCTGGAAACCCGCCGAAACTTTTGAAACGGGCATCCGAAAAACCGTGCAATGGTATTTGGACAATCAAGACTGGACACATCATGTGACCAGCGGCCAATACCGTGAATGGACGGCAAAGCATTATGGCGCATAACTTAAAAAAACCTCGCATCCTCATCACAGGCACACAAGGCCAAGTTGGCTTTGAATTGATGCGCTCGTTATCCATACTCGGCGACATCATCGCCATTGACCGCGAACAAATGGATTTGACCGACCCGCAAGCCATTACGTGTAAACTCGATGAATATGCGCCTCACATCATTGTCAATCCCGCCGCGCACACGGCAGTCGATAAGGCAGAAACCGATATTGAAAACGCTTATGCCATCAACGCCACGGCCGTTGAAATCATGGCCAAATGGGCGGCTGCTCATGACGCTTTATTGGTGCATTATTCAACCGATTATGTGTTTGATGGTACAAAGAATGAGCCTTATACCGAAAACGATGCAGCCAATCCAAAATCTGTATACGGACAAAGCAAGTTAGCGGGCGAAAAGGCCGTGCGTGCACACGCGCAACGTCATTTTATTTTACGCACCAGCTGGGTATACGGCGCATTGGGTGCGAATTTCCTTAAAACCATGTTGCGACTGTTGCAAACACGCGACAGCCTCAATATCGTCAACGACCAAATCGGCGCACCCACCAGTGCATTACTCATCGCGGATGTCACCACTCAACTTATCGCCCACTACTTACGAGGCATCCACTCAGCGGACGATATTGCTTACGGCACTTATCATTTGACGGCTTCAGGCGCAACGAGCTGGCACGGCTATGCGCAGTTTGTCGCCGAACTGGCCGAACAACAAGGGCTGGAACTTAAAGTGAAAGCCTCTCAAATTGGCGGCATCCCATCGGCTGAATACCCCACGCCCGCCCAACGCCCGAACAATTCGCGTTTGGATTGTCATCTTTTAGAGAGTACGTTCAACTTGAGCTTGCCAAGTTGGCAAAGCGGCGTTCAACATGTCTTTAACTTGCTTCAACAAGGATAAACTCACATGAACACAACCAATCGAAAAGGGATTATTCTCGCGGGCGGCTCAGGGACACGGCTGTACCCAATCACATACGCAATGAGTAAGCAACTTTTGCCTGTATATGACAAGCCAATGATTTACTACCCCTTGAGCGTATTGATGCTTGCAGGCATCCAAGACATACTCATCATCAGCACCCCTCAGGACATTGGTCGGTTTGAATCACTGCTCGGCGATGGTTCACAATGGGGGCTGCGTTTACAATATAAAATCCAACCCTCACCCGACGGCTTGGCTCAAGCATTCATCCTTGGAGAAGACTTTTTAGCAGGCAGCCCCGCTGCTCTGGTTCTCGGCGATAATATTTTCTTTGGACACGACCTGCATGGTTTGCTGCAAGAGGCCAACAATCAAGTGCAAGGTGCAACCGTGTTTTCCTACCATGTACACGACCCAGAACGTTACGGCGTGGTTGAATTTGATGACGACAACAAAGCGGTTTCTATCGAAGAAAAACCAAGCCAGCCCAAATCAAACTATGCGGTCACAGGTCTATATTTTTATGATGCCAACGTGGTGGAATACGCCAAAACCATCCGCCCCTCTGCTCGTGGCGAGCTGGAAATTACCGATTTGAATCAAATTTATCTAAAACGCGGCGAATTGACCGTGCAAGCCATGGATCGTGGCTACGCTTGGTTAGACACAGGCACGCATGACTCCTTACATGATGCAGGCTCTTTTGTGGCCTCAATCCAAAAGCGACAAGGACTACAAGTCGCTTGCGTTGAAGAAATTGCCTACCGCATGGGCTACATCAACAACGCCCAGTTGGCTAAGTTAGCTGAACCCCTGCTTAAAAGTGACTACGGTCAATATTTACAACGGCTTGTGAACACCAAGCAAACCAAGACAACATCAATATGAACGTCATAGACACCGCCATTCCTGAAGTCAAAATCATCGAGCCCACTGTTTTTGGTGACGCCCGCGGTTTTTTCTTTGAAAGTTTTAATGAACAACAATTCCGTAAACAAACAGGCGTGACCTTGCCTTTCGTACAAGACAATCACTCCCGTTCAACACAAGGGGTTTTGCGAGGATTGCACTACCAAATTGAACGCGCACAAGGCAAACTGGTGCGTGTGGTCAATGGCACCGTGATTGATGTGGCCGTTGATTTACGCCAATCTTCACCGACATTTAAACAATGGGTGGCGGTAGAATTATCGGCGGACAATCATCGACAGTTATGGATACCACCTGGGTTTGGGCATGGTTTTGTCGTCACTTCTGAGAGCGCTGACTTTTTATACAAAACCACTGACTATTGGTTCAAAGCCCATGAGCGCAGCATACGTTGGGATGACCCAGAGCTGGCGATTAATTGGGGCGTTACACCGAGCATGGTTCTATTGGCGGACAAGGATAAACAAGCACTTTTTCTTAATGAAGCTGAACTTTTTGAGTAGCATTACATATTAATTTTAAGGAGATACACATGCCCGTACAAAAAGCAGTTTTCCCAGTGGCAGGTTTAGGCACACGTTTTTTACCCGCGACCAAAGCCATTCCCAAAGAAATGCTGACCGTCGTTGACCGCCCAATTATTGACTATGCGGTACGGGAAGCCGTTGAGGCGGGATGCGAGACCTTAATTTTCGTCACAGGTCGAACCAAAAATGCGATTGCAGATTATTTCGATCGCAACCCCGATCTTGAAAATGAGCTGGAAGCCAAACAAAAAAAAGACGCCCTAGAGATTGTGCGCAACATCATTCCTTCGCACATCCAATGCATTTACGTGCGTCAATCCGAAGCATTGGGCTTAGGGCATGCCGTTAATTGCGCCTCACCGCTCATTACACCCGACGAGCACTTCGCAGTTTTATTGCCTGATGACCTAATTGATGGCTATCCCGTGGGCGCAATGAAACAGCTCATTCAAGCCCATGACCGCGAACATTGTAGCGTCTTGGCCCTAGAGCAAGTGGCGTGGAGCGAGGTCGAAAAATACGGCATCATCAAGCCCGTCAACGACAGCACCACCCCTGTTCAAATTGAAAGCATTGTCGAGAAACCGAAACGTGATGCGGCCCCGAGCAACTGGTCTGTTGTTGGACGTTATGTGTTGAGTGGAAGCATCATGCCTATTTTACAAAACGTACAACGCGGCACAGGCGGTGAAATTCAATTAACCGATGGCATTTCCGCGCTGTTAGCCACTGAAAAAATGATTGGTATTCCCTTATCAGGCAAACGTTTTGATTGCGGGAACAAAGTGGGCTTCTTAGAAGCAAATCTGCACTTTGGTTTGCGTTATTTAGACAAATAAGGTTTTTAATTTATCGCGTCTTATTAAATGCGTCTGAATTGAAAAAAGCCTTTCGTCATGAAAGGCTTTTTTATAACAATCTCGCTCTAAAAATTACAACACATCCAAAGCATTCAACTCTGTAAACGCTTGAACCAAGCGAGACACCATCGACTCCTGACCTTTACGTAACCACACGCGCGGGTCATAATGTTTTTTATTGGGCGAGTCTGGACCATCTGGATTGCCCAATTGACCTTGCAAATAGTCTTTTTTGTCATTGTAATAGTTCAGCACGCCCGCCCAATTCGCCCACTGCGTATCGGTATCAATGTTCATTTTTACCACACCATAGCTAACAGATTCTTTAATCTCCGCATCCGTAGAACCCGAACCGCCATGAAATACAAAGTTCAATGATTTGGCGGGCAGACCGAATTTTTCTGACACATATTTTTGCGAATTATCAAGAATTTGTGGGGTCAACTTGACGTTGCCTGGTTTATACACGCCATGCACATTGCCAAATGAGGCCGCAATGGTAAAGCGCGGGCTGATTTTAATCAATTGCTCATAAGCATATGCCACATCCTCTGGCTGCGTGTACAAAGCGGACGCATCCATGCCTGTATTGTCCACGCCATCTTCTTCGCCGCCCGTGCAACCCAATTCGATTTCCAACGTCATGCCCATTTTATCCATGCGTTTGAGATACTCAGCACAAATGTCAATGTTCTCGTGCAAAGGTTCTTCCGACAAATCCAACATATGCGATGAAAACAAAGGTTTGCCTGTTTCAGCAAAAAAAGCCTCGCCTGCGTCTAACAGCCCATCAATCCATGGCAGCAGTTTTTTCGCCGCATGATCGGTGTGTAACATCACAGGCACGCCATAAGCCGCCGCAACTTGATGCACATAACGTGCCCCAGCGACTGCACCCAACACCGCAGCCTCTTGCCCCTCAAGTTTCAAACCTTTACCGACCATAAACGCTGCGCCACCATTAGAAAACTGAATAATAATTGGGGCTTTCGCTTTGGCCGCGGCTTCTAAACTGGCGTTAATGGTGTCGCTATTGACCACATTGACTGCGGGCAAAGCAAAGTTCCCCGCTTTCGCCAGTTCAAATACTTTTTGCACATCATCACCCGTCAACACACCTGCTTTAACGTGATTAAAAATTTTAGTCATTGAAGGACTCCTTTAATTTGAAAAAATACACGATTGAGCTCAATTGCCTTAAGCGCCTCAAGCTCAACCATTTAGTTTCTCAAAATTTTCTCGAGATACCGTTTATCAATCCAATGCGCGCTGCTTCAAAATCGCCACAGCGGGTAACTCTTTACCTTCCAAAAACTCCAAGAATGCACCACCACCCGTTGAAATATAGCTGACCTCATCACCAACGTTATATTTCGCAATCGCCGCCAAGGTGTCGCCACCGCCTGCGATGGAAAAGGCTGTTGAGCGTGCGATGGCCTGAGCCAATACGCGCGTGCCATTGCCAAATTGGTCAAATTCAAACACGCCCATTGGGCCATTCCAAACGATGGTACCTGCTGTCAATAATTGACCTGCTATCACTGCAGCGGTGTCAGGACCAATGTCTAAAATCATGTCATCGGCCTCAACTTCTGTGGATTTTTTTACCGTTGCAACGGCATCTTTAGAAAATGCTTTAGCACACACCACATCGGTCGGAATCGGCACGCTCGCACCACGGGCTGCCATTTTGTCGATAATCGACTTTGCTTCATTAACCAAATCAGGTTCAGATAAGGATTGACCAATCGGCAAGCCCATTGCCGCCATAAAGGTATTGGCAATGCCGCCGCCCACAATGAGCTGGTCCACTTTATCGGCTAAACTTTGCAAGATAGTAAGTTTGGTGGAAACTTTAGAGCCAGCCACTATTGCAGCCAAAGGTTTTTTCGGGGCGAGTAAGGCTTTACCTAAGGCATCTAACTCAGCTTCGAGCAAGGGGCCTGCTACAGCGATGGGCGCGAACTGGGCAATGCCATAAGTGGTGGCCTCAGCCCGATGTGATGTGCCAAAAGCATCGTTGACGTAGACATCGCATAATGCTGCCATTTTGCGCGACAAGGCCTCATCATTTTTTTTCTCGCCTGCATTCACGCGACAGTTCTCAAGCACGACCACCTCACCCACTTGAGCCTCAACGCCATCCACCCAATTTTGCACCAGTCGGACTGTAATGCCATCGCCAAGCAATTCGGCAATACAAGCGGCCACAGGCGCGAGCGAATCACCTTCGGCTAATACGCCCTCAGTCGGGCGACCTAAGTGCGAGGTCACCATAACGGCTGCACCCGCATTCAAAGCCATTTGAATCGCAGGAATAGACGCACGGATGCGGGTGTCATCAGTAATGATGTGCTCATCGTTTAGCGGCACGTTCAAATCCGAACGAATAAATACACGCTTACCTTTAAGTTCGCCCGCCGTGACCAATTGGCTTAAAGTTTTAACATTCATCTTTGTCCTTTATATCTTTTTTAAAAAATAGGCTCATTGGTATTTTTGCACAGCGAGCCATACAGCTAACCAAAATCATACCCTCGTGAGTGCTTTCGAGCAACGTTAGGGTCGAGCAGCAACGCTTAAATTATGCTTGCAACTCAAATACAGCCATTGATTCAACATGCGCAGTGTGTGGAAACATATTGACTACGCCTGCAGAGACCAAGCGATACCCTGCCTGATGCACCAAGGTATGTGCATCACGCGCCAAGGTCGATGGATTGCAAGAAACATAAACAATTTTGCGCGGTTTTTCCTGCCGCGTCAGTTCAGCCAATGCACGACACAACGCGTCTGCACCATCGCGCGGCGGGTCTACCAAATATTTGTCAATTGCACCTAAAGAGCGTAAATCATCAGCCGTCACTTCAAACAAATTTCGACAGTAAAACTCAGTTTTGTCCGCCACACCATTGACTTGCGCATTTTCTAAGGCGCGTTGCGTGAGCTGCGTTGAACCTTCAATGCCAATGACGTGGGTGGCTTGCGTTGCCAAAGGCAATGTGAAATTGCCTAAGCCACAGAAAAAATCCGCCACTCGTTCATTGGGCTTAATCTCCAACAGGCGAATCGCGCGAGCGACCAAAACACGATTGATGTGAAAATTCACTTGCGTAAAGTCAGTCGGACGATAGGGCATGCGGATGCCAAACTCGGGTAAATCGTAATACAATGCGCTGTCAGTCGGATGAAAAGCATGCACCGTTTCAACACCTTTGGGCTGCAACCAAATATCAACGTGATGGGTCTCACTAAAGTCCCTTAAAAGCCGTTCATCATCGGCATTGAGCGGTAACATGTGACGAAACACAAGCACATTGGAGTCTTGTCCAATTGCAACTTCGATTTGTGGAATATGGTCGGCAACGCTGGTCGCTGCGATAAGCTCACGTAATTTAGGCAACAAGTCTGAAATGTGTTTGGGCAAAACTTCACAGGCGAGCATGTTGGCCACATAACTGCCATTTTTCTCCCTAAAACCAACCAAGACTTGACCTTTTTTATGCACATTGCGCACCGACAAACGCGCCCGATAGCGGTAACCCCATGTGGGGCCAGCAATTGGACGCAGAATAATCTCTGGTCGCACCTGCCCAATTCGTTGTAAATTGTCTTCCAAAACCCGTTGCTTGGCCGCCACTTGCGCACGCGGATTGATGTGTTGCATGGCGCATCCACCGCACACACCATACGCAGCACATTTGGGTTTCACACGTTCGCTTGAAGCCCGCAACACCTCAGTGGTTCGGGCTTGATTGTAATTTGATTTTTCTCGAATCACGTGTGCGCGCACTTCTTCAAAAGGCAACGCACCTTCAACAAACACGACCTTACCATCATGGTGCGCAATACCACGCCCTTCCATATCCAAGGACTCTATGGTCAATTGCACCACGGGAAATACTTTTTCGACTTTTTGTTCTTTTTTACGTCTGCCCATCAGAAACATCTACTTTCTTTTTAATCACAAATTAGCGCGCTGGTAAAACTTTAAGGGGGTCAATCTGCTTGGCATTCCAACGCACCTCAAAATACAACTGCACGCGCGGTGCCTCGGTACTGCCCATGCGCGCAATTGTTTGATTAGCCGTCACACGGTCGCCCACCTTAACCAACAATTCACTGTTATTGGCATACACCGTGCTCCATGTGTCATTGTGCTTAATCACTATCATATTGCCGTAACCTCGCAAGCTGTTGCCTGCATAAATCACTTCACCATTCGCCGCAGCGAACACAGGGTCTTTTAGGTTACCAGCCAAGACAACGCCCTTACTGTTTATGCCATCAAATCGCTTCAGCACCTCGCCAGGAACAGGCCACACCCAGCGCAAATTATTAACAATTTCAGGATTAGCGGCCAAATCTTGATTCGCCGATGCGGGCGGTTTGGCTTTAACCACCGAAACCCCGCCGCTGGTGTCCACTGGTGGAGCGGATGGTGTCGAGACCACCGATTTTCCAGAGGCATTGGGTCGCACGCGTAAACGCCAGCCGACCTCAATGCGGTCAGGATTGGTCAAACCATTCCAACGCATGATATCAACATAATTGACATTATTTGCACGCGCAATCAACGCCAAAGTGTCTCCTGACTGCACACGATACATGCCACTGGAATCGGCACGATGACTGTGACGTGAAGAGCCACCGCCACTACTTGTGCCACACGCCACTAAAGTCATGCCAATACCCACGGTCATAATGGCTTTTAAAAGATACTGATACCTTTTTTTCATAGTTTTCCCTCTACATCATTTAATTGGTGTTGGTTTACCATATCCTATTTCCGCAATCCACTTGTTGCGGTGTTGATGCCCCACTTTACTTATGCAAAACACCTTTCACAAGTGGAACAAAACGCACGGTTTCTAAAATTTCACGTTGCCATTCTTTTTCACTCGTGCGCGTGATGCGCACCAAATGCTGTTGAGAATGAGCTTCAAGCGCGACGGGAGCTATCAACACACCGCCGACACGCAATTGTTCTAAAAGTGTTTGGGGAACCGTCAAACCTGCGGCCGCTAAAATAATACCATCAAACGGAGCCGCCTCTGCCCAACCAAGCATGCCATCACTAAAGCGAAGATTCGGCATGTGCGGCAAGACACCACGCACTTGATTTAGATTAAAAGAGGCCAATTCGTACAAAGGCGCAATGCGCTCAATCGAATAGACCTGTTCGACACACAACGCCAGTACAGCGGCTTGATAACCACAACCTGTGCCAATTTCCAAAACCTTATGACAATCAGCATGCGCCCGCAACAACATCAACATACGCGCAACAGTTGAGGGTTGTGATATCGTTTGACCATGACCAATGGGCAGCGCATCGTCATCGTATGCACGCAAATAAAACGCATCATCGACAAAAACATGCCGTGGCAAACGTCGCATCGCGTTTAAAACTGCCGTGTCGTCCACCCCTTTTTGACGCACTGTATCCACCATTAAGGCGCGGGCTTTGAGCAACACTTCAGGACGCTCACGCCAATCACTTGATGTATTACGCAAAGTGTTCTCTTGCATAATCGGGTACAGCGACTGCGGGGCAACGGGTGCGAATGACTGCACAATGGACGGCTTCACTTTTTGACGGGCCTGCTCTTGCGAGCGCAACCATGCCCGCTGTACTTCAGACAACGGTTCATAGCTGTTTTTTTTCGGCCCTTTAGACATCAGCGAAGCGTCTCCCTTCTTAAGACATCATAACAACCCGTCAACCAAAACTCGGGTTTCGGTTAAAGCACTAAAAGCGGTCATGTCAATTTGCAACGGTGTCACCGACACTCGACCACACGCTGTCGCATGAAAATCCGTACCATCCGCACCATCTTTGACATCACCAGCCGCGCCAATCCAATATTGAGCCTCACCCCGTGGATTGGACACAACATGAACATTCTCAGCCGTATGACGACGACCCAAGCGTGTCACTTCGATGCCTTTTAAATCACTCAAAGGCAAATTGGGAATGTTGATATTCCACAATAACGCGGTGCGAACTTCTTTTTCTAAAAACATCTGCACAAAACGCCGAGCAATCTGTGCAGCGGCATCGACATGCGTCCAACCGCGATTCACTTGCGAAAATGCCAATGAAGGAACACCTGATAAAAATCCCTCCATCGCTGCGGCGACCGTACCAGAATAAAGCGTATCATCGCCCATGTTCTGGCCATTGTTGATGCCAGACACCACGATATCAGGTTTGTGCTCAAAAAATCCCGTACTTGCCAAATGCACACAGTCGGTTGGCGTCCCTCCATTGACCACATAAAAACCATTGCTTGCTTGACGTACATTCAAAGGCTTATCCAAAGTCAATGAATTGGATGCGCCACTGCGGTTTTGGTCTGGCGCCATCACCGAGACATCGCCTAAATCATGCAAGGCATCGTACAACGCTTCGATACCTGGCGCATGATAGCCATCATCATTACTAATTAAAATTCGTGCCATATGTTTCCACTTAACAATTACCCATTCGGGCTTCTTTTAACCCACATTATAATGACTTTAAGCCAATGCTAAAGGACGAAGAGGCATAAATGCGTGCGTCATTGTGCTCAAGCCATCATACGCAAAACTGTTCCTTTGTACTTCCTTGATGAGACGCCGCTTCTAAAGCCACCTGTTTGAGCGCGCTCACCCAACGTTTGGCGGGCAAATCGTAAGCCTCTTTCACCACGCTCGCACGGGCGTACAAATCGGTCCAAGTCACGGCCAAAGGCGCACCTTTGAACGCCAAAGCAATGCGATTGCCTTCATGGATTTCAGGCATGGCAATGACGCGACCATCAAACACTTGGTTTAAATGCGTCATATTGCGCTCAAAACTGGGGTGGTCGCCAAATAAATTCACGGTCAACATGCCGTTGTCCTTGAGCGCATTGAAACATCCACTGTAAAACGCAACACTGTCACACACAGGGCCTCGCGCAGACGCATCATACAAGTCAACTTGCAGCACATCAAAAACCGCAGCTTGTTGCTCCACCCATTCGGCCGCATCGGCTTCCACCACATTGATTCGAGCCTCATCGCTCGGCAACTTAAACATGGTGTATGCGGCATTGACCACATCGGGATTAAGCTCAACCACCGTGCTGTTGGTGCGCGGCATGTTTTTCCAAATAAATTTAGTCAGCGAAGCGCAGCCCATGCCCAATTGTGCAACCTGTGCGGGCTCATCGAGGAACAAAATATACATCATCATCATGCGTGCATATTCAAGCTCCAGTTTAAAAGGCTTGCGTAAATTCATCGCACCTTGCACCCACGGCGTGCCAAAGTGTAAATAACGCACATCACCAATTTCTGAAAAGGTAATGGGCTCTTTTTTATAGCTGGTTTTTGATTTTTTCATGGGCGTGAAGTCGTTTAAGGGGCTGTGAGGCGAAGCGAGGAAGTTGCAAAGCACGTATAATAACGTAAAGAAAACGTGAAACCACGGACGTTTTTTCAAAAACATTCAAATTCGTTGATACAACTCGAGATACAACTCAAATCAGACCATGATTTAACCGTCTGATTTTTTAGGCGTTTTTATCAGGAAAGTGTGTTCTTCCGAATAAAAACGCCCACTTAATGTACGGTGAAGCGAATGTCTTCCCCGTAACACCGAAAAGATGTCGTTTTTCACACAGCACTCGGGTATTTTCAGTTCAATTCAGTTTAACAAGGATAAAACATGACCACTGCGACACAACACCATTCTTTACTGATTTTAGGCTCAGGGCCTGCTGGTTACACCGCCGCAGTATACGCGGCTCGCGCCAACTTAAACCCTGTCCTCATCACGGGTTTGGAACAAGGCGGCCAACTCATGACCACCACCGATGTTGAAAACTGGCCTGCGGATGCCGATGGTGTTCAAGGCCCTGAATTGATGAGCCGTTTTCAAGCGCACGCGGAACGTTTCAAAACCCAAATGATTTACGACCATATTCACACCACGCACCTGACGGAAAAGCCCATGCGCTTGGTCGGTGATGCGGGTGAATATACCTGCGACGCTTTGATTATCGCCACAGGTGCTTCGGCACAATATCTTGGCTTGCCCTCTGAAGAGGCCTTTGCAGGCCGAGGCGTATCCGCGTGCGCCACATGCGATGGCTTTTTCTACCGTGAGAAACCTGTTGCGGTAGTTGGGGGCGGAAACACTGCGGTTGAAGAAGCCCTCTACTTGGCCAATATTGCCAGTCACGTCACCGTGATTCACCGCCGTGATAAATTCCGTGCCGAACCCATTTTGATTGACCGTTTGATGGCGAAAGTCGCCGAGGGTAAGGTTTCGGTTGAGTGGCATACAACGCTAGACGAAGCTTTGGGCGACGACTACGGCTTAACAGGTTTGCGCTTAAAACACACCGAAACAGGTACCACCAAAGAAATCAAAGTAGACGGCGTGTTCATCGCAATTGGTCACAAACCCAACACCGATATTTTCAAAGGTCAACTTGACATGGAAAACGGCTACATCAAAACCAAGAGCGGCACAACGGGCAATGCCACCGCGACCAATATTGAAGGGGTGTTTGCCGCGGGTGACGTACAAGACCACATTTACCGACAAGCCATTACCAGCGCAGCCTCTGGCTGCATGGCGGCATTGGATGCTCAACGCTACTTAGAAGCATTGGCGCACTAAAATTGACTTCAATGACAGTTTCATAAGACAGCTTCATCAACCGCATTGAACCTTTTTAGTCTTTTTTGAACATTTAATTCCCGCCTCGGCGGGAATTTTTGACTGACACCCACATGAAAGCCAAATCCTACGGACTTACAGATTTAAACGCCTTACAAAAAGCACTCAAGCAAGAAGCTAAACAACGCGAAGCAGAACAATTGGCGCAAAAAGCTCAAGCGGCGGCGCAGTCGCGCATGGAAAATGAGTTTAAAACGGCGGTCAAACAAGTCACCCCGCTCAAAGACAAGCAACGCTACATTCATCCTGCGCCTGAATTCAAACTGCCCGACATCAAGCGAGTCGCCCCGCAAAAAAAACAGGCAAAAGACAAGTTATCCGATGGCTTTGATGCGCAACATCTTCTCAATGATGAGATGGGCACTTACCTGCGCAAAGGCGTTCCCGAAGCATTACTGAGAAAACTCCAACGTGGCGATTGGGTCATTGATTTACGCATGGATTTGCACGGTCAAACCAGCGAAGAAGCCCGCATCGCCACCAATGCCTTTTTATATCGGGCAATAAACGAAGGCGCACGCGTGATATCCATCATCCACGGTCAAGGTTTCGGCTCAAAAACGGGGCATGCCGTGCTCAAACAAAATGTGCGCAATTGGCTGGTGCAAAACAACAATGTTTTGGCCTTTTGCCCTGCTCCCGCCGCAATGGGCGGACACGGTGCCGTGTTGGTTTTACTGCATCGACACGAGTCCGCCACCGCATCCTCATAATTAAAACACCCACTTTTAACCCTAACAACTGAGCAAAGCATGTTTCCAACCGTCATCAAACTGATTCCATTCATAGAAGCCATTGGCATCATTGCCTTTTGCATTTCGGGCTTCATCCGCGCTCAACAGCGTAAGTTTGATGCGATTGGCGTGTTCATCATTGGCTTTGTCACGGCTTTCGGCGGTGGAACATTACGAGATATTCTGCTCGATCGCCGCCCTTTTTATTGGGTCGAACACCAAAATTATGTGATTGCTATTTTTATTTGCTCACTGCTCGGTGGAACGCTGATGGACTTCACGCACCGTGTGTTTTCGCGACGCGCCATGTTGGTCGCTGATGCCATGGGCTTGGGGCTATTCACCATTACCAGCACCGCCGTTGCCCTAGAAGCAGGCATGCCCTATTTCGTTGCCTCTATGCTGGGCATGATTGGCGCAGCCTTTGGCGGCGTGATTCGAGATATTTTGTGCGGCGATACGCCTTTGCTCTTAACCGACAGCAGCCCCTACGCGTCGTGTGCATTTGCAGGCTCATGGATATACATCGGCTTGCGACATCTCCATGCGAACGACGTGCTCAGTTTATTGATTGCCAGCGGCGTCATTGTGTTTTTGCGCCTGATAAGCATCAAATTGAAGTGGGAAGTACCGAAAGGGTTTTGAAAAAGACTTGAATGATGAATACACTGATATACAAAACAAAGTAAATAATTCAGGATGCACTTGGCAAAAAATCTTTCATCCACGAATGCATTCTACCCCATGCTTCTTTAAAATTTGACTTCAAATGCTCTGGATAGTGATTTTTTAAATCCTCGTCTCCATATTCTAAGATGCTAAATCTAGAATCAGCACTTAAACTTTCAGTCTTTAAGCAGAGTTCTGACAAAAAAGTCTTCAAGTCAATTTTGTTAGCGTGATGAGCATCGATTAAAATATCATACTCGTCCAAAGTTAGAACGAAAACTCCTGCTGGCGAGCGACCTAAGCTTGCTCGTTTTTGTTTTAATTGAGGGTAAAATTCATTAAAAAGCCCTCCATTAGCAAAGTTATACTCATCGTTTGTCACAATAAACCAATATACTTTTTTACTTGGCGTGATTACCTTATTAGACTGCAATGCTTGATGTGTTTCAAAAAGTTGATTATGGCTTTTTAAGACAATATCATTAAAAACACCTTCTAAATGAGTTTCATTGACTGAAACTTGCTTATCTTCTCTAACATGCCTAGATTTAATCTCAACCAATAAAATGCAATCATCTAACAATATAACCTGATCACAGTTTTCAGCTGCACCACCTCCCATTAAATCCCGCACTTTCGAGTCTACACGTGCATTATCACTGAACACTTGTTTTGCTCTGTCGTTGGCATAACCCTCAATTAATTTGGTTAAATTTTGCCACTCACTTGAAACATGCTCATGAACTGTACGATAACCAAACATTTCAGCAGTTCGAAATGCCAATTGAGGATGAACCACAAAAGGAATACCTTGAATTTCAACCAAAGGATATTTGACAAATGGCGTTGGCGCATAAATCGCAGAAGGCTTATCTGGGACTACAATTTTAGAGTGAAGCTTATTATCTCTAAAAGCAAACATAGTTGAAAATAAATTTTCGTGTTGATTGATTAGCTGCATTATTACACTGTGACATTGATTAAAGTTTTTTTCCAACATTTTAGAAACCAAAGAAAAAAACAAAACAACGAGCAAACTGTCCTCCACGCTCAACCCTGTTTTTTCTTCAAAACTATTACGAAGATTACTCGAAACATCCAGCCCACTAAAAATAATCCATTGCCTTGCAAAATTTGTTCTAATCAAGTCAAACTGCAAAGTATGCTGCTGAAAAATCATATTACGTAAAAGCAAGGCTATATTTTTGTGCTGCAACGTTTTTATTGATGTGTGTGAATTTAAGAGCCAAAGAGCATTCTGAAGTTTCAAAGCTTTATCAGATGTGACGGGTTGGATATCTTTTTGTTTATAAGTATCCGATATGACCCATAGCAATAATGTTGCTGTCACAAAAGTCATGCTGATATCTTTTCGCGCATTTTTAGTCTGATAAATATACTCAAGAAGACATTTAGATAATGAAATTTTGTCATACCTTCTCCATTTTTTTCTAAGGTCATTAAAAAGTTGTTCGTATGAAGCACTGCTGGTCACCTCATTGTCACTAATGCTTTGTTGCAAAAAAACATACAAGCCACCAGATTTCTGTATTAAATTGCTCATTAAAGCTCCCATAAAAACAGTAATGTAAGCTAAATAACTTCCTTTTTGCTTCAAATAATGGCAAACGGGATGACCAAGCGAACGCCCAAAATAATTTTGTAAATATTGTTTAAAGCATATGATTCCTGCGCTTGCTTCAAACCGCACGCAGATTGTATTGCTTAAGCCGTTTCACTCGTTCTTTATAATCAGGGCACAGTTGAGCCACTTGATGCCAAAACAATCGGCTGTGATTCATGTGCACCGTATGTGATAACTCATGTGCTAATACATAATCCACAAGTGTGGTATCTAAAAACACCAGTCGCCAATTCAAGCGCAATGTACCGTCGCTGCGGCACGTACCCCATAGCGTTTTCGCATTGGACAGCACAATGACGCGATAGCGCAGGTGATGCGTCTGTGCATAGTGCCGAGCCTGCTGGCACAGATACGCCAATACAATAGCGGTCAACGCGTCGACGACGGTTTGTTCGCGTTTTGCAGGTACAACATCGGGCAGTTCTAGGATGGGGTGTTCTGCTGTCAACTGTTGGGCGCACCACTGGTCTGCATCTATTTTTTTCGCAGCCTGCGTTGACCAACGAACTTGTACTTGACGACCCAGAATGGGTAACACATCCCCTTCATTGACATTTAAATCAGGCACAAAGCTACGAGCTGGTGCAGCATTCTGCATTTTGTGCAAGTTGCGCAGTATCCAATCGGCTTTGCCTTGTACAATCCGTTCAATGTCAGCCAGTGTCACGGCGTGGCTGGCGCGCACCCGTAAACCCGAACCATCAACCAATAAGCCAACCGTGCGGCGGCGCACACGTTCAATCGTATAGGGAACTTGATGAGAGCCCAACTGCGCCACGCGCACGTTGGCTGGACGCGCCGCAGGTTGACTGGGCTTTTTGGCAAGCGGTTGCGTGGGGGATGTTGGAAATGTTGGAGATGGGCGAGGCGATGGTTTTACCAATCGTGTTTGATTTAAAGGCTTGGGTTGAGATGGCGAAGTATGCTCATCATCGCCAAACAGGGATAATTGCAACTGGTTCAACCACTGACGCAAGCGACTCAAACATTTCTCCTATGGAATTTTGCACACATCTTTAAACAAATAAAACAACACGTTAGCACGCTTTCGGCAAGCGTTTCATTTCGGTTTGAATCCACGTCACCATCTCGTTATGAACATCAATCACCTCACGACCTTTAGAATGAATCATCGGTCCAATTGAAACCGTCACTTTGCCTGCACGCTTGACCCATGGCTTTTTAGGCCAACATTCCCCTGCATTATGCGCAATTGGAATAATGGGTGCTTCTAATGCCGTTGCCAAGCGCGCGCCGCCAGTTTTGAATTTACTCGACGCACCTGGCATGATGCGAGTGCCTTCAGGAAACATAATCATCCACACACCATCGGATAAGCGTACTCGCGCTTGTGTCACAGTCTGTTCAAACGCATCCACACCTGAACTGCGGTCAATGGCTACCATGCGCAATAAACCCAAACCCCAACCAAAAAAAGGCACCCACAACAATTCTCGCTTAAACACAAAACAGAGCGGATTACCAAGCGCATACAATAAAAAAATGGTTTCCCAAGCAGACTGGTGTTTCGACAAGACCACAGCCCCCGAGCCTTTCGGTGGGAGGTTATCCATCCCGCGGACTTCATAACGAATACCAAGAATCCAACGCGCCGCAAAAATCGTCACTCGGTTCCAAATCGACGTAAACGCATATCGATAGCGGTACGGCAATACCGCCGTTAACATACATAACATTGAAAATGGAATCGTCCACAAGACGACACATACAATAAAAATAGCCGATCGAATCATCGCCATAAAACGCCACCCTTATCAAATTAATTGTTTTAGAGTTTTAAATCACTTACACCACAATCACTTACACCTAAAGCACGGTGAAATGGAACTCGCCTTAACCAAATAGCCAACATCTTACATTTAAACGCCACCGTTCACAGATGTCAGTCTAAACGTAGACTATAGTTTATAAATCAGTGCGTCACCCACTGCAAACCAATCACCCCAACAATAATCAAGCCCACACAAAACAGTCGTATCCAATCAGCGGGCTCATTAAAGAGCCAAATACCGACCGCAACAGTGCCCACAGAACCAACGCCACCCCAGACCGTATACGCGGTGCCCATCGGTAACGTGCGCATGGCGATTTCAAGCAGCCATAAACTAACTATCATTGCTCCAATCGTGAGGACTGACGGTATAAAATGGGTGAAACCTTCGGTGTATTTTAATCCAACCACCCAACCGACCTCAAACAAACCCGCTATAAATAAACATACCCACGCCATATTGCCCCCAGTGAGGTTGAATTAGACGTCTATTGTTCACGAACTAAGCCGCTGGGTCAAACGCCAATCATCAAAAAGTCTTTATTTTTATTACCAACCCCTATTCGGCGCAAGCCGAGAACATATTCAAACCACTCCAATTTATGTTCATCACTCAGGGGATGCGAATACAATTGACTCTCATCGACTTAAATTTTTACACCTACTCACTTACTGTATAAATGAATATCATGTCCATGAAAGACGTGATTAAAAAACATGCTTGAACGTTGAAAAAGCACGGGTTTAGAGTATGATGCCAAGTCTTACATAAAAAATAAAATACAAAATACAAATGTGCTACTTTATGTGAGTTTTTTTAACTTTGTTTCAATGTACAAACAGTGTACAACACAGGAAATTATTTTATGTATTCTGTAACTTCATCCTCATGGTCTGAGCGAATTTTTAGTTGCGCCTTACTGATTGGCGTGGCTTCTATTAACGCAATCCCTCGATTATTTGATGGAATGATGATTTTATGTTTGCTTATCTCTTTAGGCACTGTTTGTTCTAATACTAAACATCTGGATAAACAAGATCGCTTATTCATCGGTGCTTTGTGTCTGTATCCTTTAGTGTCTGCAATCAGCTTATTACAACAAGGCTCGGTTGAACTCAATGAGTTTGACACACTGTCTCGTTTTCTTTTGTGTGTTCCTGTTTATCTCTTTTTTCGAGCCAGAAAAATTGCACCGCAGTATTTTTTAGTAGGGGCTTTAATTGCATGCGTGTGTTTCGGTGCAACTGCTTTACACGAGGTGTTCCGAGAAAATGAGGCGCGTGCCTCTGGAGCCATCAACCCAATTACTTTTGGTGAAATCAGTATTCTGTTCAGCTTTTATACGCTTTTATTATTGAAATTCATTCCAAAACACTTCGATGAACAAAAAATACTACTCGCCAAAGCTTTGATTATTTTAGCAGCTGGTTTAGGCTTAATTGCTTGCGTGCTATCTAGCAGTCGCGGGCCTTTAATTGCAGTGCCCTTTTTAGCATTGGCTTCACTCAACGTTTTACAAGTCAAATTCAAACCAAAAACACTCTTTGTCACCTGCTCTGTGATTATCTGTGCGCTTGTTGCATCTTTGTACATTGCACCTGTTGCATCTAGGGTCAACGACACGTTGTTGGACTTAAAAAGCATCCAGCAAGGCAATACAAACACCTCCATCGGAATTCGTACTGAAGTATGGCAAGCCAGCTGGACCTTATTTAAGGCACATCCGATGGCAGGCGTGGGTAAAGAACGTCTCGTAGAGGAAATCCGTAGTCAGCAACACGCCTTAAATGTACCATCGTATGCTTTAGGTTATCATGCCCACAATGACTATTTGCAACTACTGTCCGAGCTAGGAATAATTGGGCTTATGAGCGTACTGGCGCTCTACCTAGGCGCTGCGTTCATGGCTCGCCGCGCAGCGCCAACTCCAAAATTACTGGTACTTGGGGTCTGTATCTGCTGGCTTACTTTTGGGCTTACTCAAGTTCAACTTGCCCATCAGCGCATTACCTTAATTGAAGTGATTACATTGGTCTGCTTTTTTGCATACTATAAAAACAATGATTCAATCCGCTCTAACCAAGAATCGAAGACTGATACTTAATCACCACAAAAAGCACATCAACTGTTGATGTTTTACGTAAAAAAGACGGGCTAATCCCGTCTTTTTTTATGCAGCAGTATTATCCATTCACCTTATTTATAAACGGGATACGCATCTGTCAAGACTTTCACTTCAGCACGTACGCGCTCTAATACAGACTCATCGGTTGGATTATCGAGCACATCGGCAATCAAATTTGCAACCTTTTCAGCTTCAACCTCTTTAAAACCTCGTGTCGTCATCGCGGGCGTGCCGATGCGAATGCCGCTGGTGACAAACGGCGTTTGTGGGTCATTTGGAATGGCGTTTTTGTTGCAAGTCATGTGCGCTTCGCCCAAAATGCGCTCCGCCTCTTTGCCCGTCAAATTTTTAGGTTGCAAGTCAACCAGCATCACATGTGACTCGGTACGACCTGAAACAATGCGCAAACCACGTGCGACTAACGTCTCGGCCAATACTTTTGCATTTTTCACCACTTGCTCTTGGTAGGTTTTAAATTCTGGGCTTAACGCTTCTTTGAACGCAACCGCTTTACCTGCAATGACGTGCATCAATGGACCACCTTGGATACCAGGAAAAATCGCTGAGTTGATGGCTTTTTCGTGTTCAGCTTTCATCAAAATCACGCCCCCACGAGGACCACGCAAAGATTTGTGCGTTGTTGTGGTCACAAAGTCTGCATGTGGGACTGGGTTGGGATACACGCCCGCTGCAATCAGACCTGCATAATGCGCCATATCCACCATGAAATATGCGCCCACCTCTTTGGCAATTTTAGCGAAACGTTCAAAGTCAATGCGCAAAGCAAATGCAGATGCACCCGCAATAATGAGTTTGGGCTTGGTTTCGCGGGCGAGCTTTTCCATCTCGGCATAATCGATGTCTTCATTGGCATCTAAACCATACGATACAACGTTAAACCATTTGCCACTTTGATTGAGTTTCATGCCATGCGTCAAGTGCCCACCTTCAGCCAAGCTCATGCCCATGATGGTATCACCAGGTTGCAAGACGGTAAAGAACACACCTTGATTGGCTTGTGAACCTGAGTTGGGTTGCACATTGGCAGCTTCTGCGCCAAATAATTGTTTAACACGGTCTATCGCCATTTGCTCAACCACGTCCACGTGCTCACAACCACCGTAATAACGCTTGCCTGGATAACCTTCGGCGTATTTATTGGTCAATTGCGAACCTTGCGCTTCCATCACGGCTGGGCTGGTGTAGTTCTCAGAGGCAATCAGCTCAATGTGATCTTGTTGACGTTTATTTTCCAATTCAATAACCGCCAGTAATTCTGGATCCGTATGAGCCAAACTGTTGTTGGTACGATCAAACATGATGTCATCCTTTGTCGAAAAAATACAATGCAATATAAATGCGTTACCGAAAAAACTAAAAAACACAATGACCTCGCATTGTGCTCGCATATTGAGGCGTGTTTGGCGTTAGTCTCACATGTTGACTAAACAGCCCACACAAATTGCCACGTCATTTAACCCACCACATGCCAAAACATCAAAATAGTGCCATGTGCGTAAACCGTGGCTTTAAGCGGGGAAAATTGTGCCAATAAAATCTTTTACACATCCTGATTAGACGCACCACTGTACGGGTTTTAACTTGTTTTGTCAAACCCACAACTCAGCTAAACACGCATGATGAACGGCATTTAATATCCTTCTCAAAATTAAGATTGGAGTGCTAGGCCACTGAGCAACAGCTGGATGCCAAACTCAAAACGTGCGTCAATATCAGCATCAAAAAACCACTCATACGACATAAATAGACCCGAATACTCTGGTGTGACTTTATTGCGCAGCTCTTGTTTCAATTGATTCAAATCAACCAAAGCATGTGCGCCCGTGGTTTTTTGCTCTTCCAGCACAAAGCCAATCACGTAATGCCATAAAGAAAACACGCAACGAGCCGCATCTTTCGGTTTAAAACCTGCGTCTAACAGCACCTGCGTCAAATCATTCATCACGCGCATCGAGTTGTGTGAAATGCTGACTTTTCGACAAAAGACCAAGACCCCGTCTCGGTGACTCAACAACATGCTTCGCAAGGATTTTGCACGCGCGTGAATCTGCACCTGCCACGGGCCACTGATGGCGAACTGTTCACTCGGCTGCAGATACAACATCAACATTGAGTCCATCATGGCATTCAACAACTCTTGTTTGTTTTTGAAATGCCAGTATAAAGATGGGGCTTGAATGCAAAGTTTGCTCGCTAAACCGCGCATCGTCAGCCCCTCTAGCCCCACTTCATCGAGCAGCGCTAAAGCGGTTTGAATAATTTTTTGGCGGGCATCACTCATGGCGGGTCAAATCAATATAAAAGAATTGCATAAAAATATAGATGATTATTTTAACACCCGAATCCTTTGATGTGACGAGTTTAAAGAATAAATGAATGGAACAAGGCTTGCCACCTCATCACATAACCATCAATAAGGATCATAAAAAAAGCGGCTCTCACGAGCCGCTTGTGCTGAAGCATAGGAGCTGAATGACTTATTATAAAGCCTGTTTGAGCTGTTCCAAAATAGCGGGATTTTCTAAAGTCGATGTGTCTTGCGAAATTTCTTCACCTTTGGCAATTGAGCGCAAGAGACGGCGCATAATTTTGCCCGAACGGGTTTTAGGCAGATTGTCACCAAAGCGAATGTCTTTGGGTTTTGCAATCGGACCAATTTCCTGCCCAACCCAGTTGCGCAACTCTTTGGCTATTTCTAAAGCCTCCGCGCCTTTTGGCAAAGTGCGTTTCAAAACCACAAACGCACAAATCGCTTCACCGCTTACATCATCTGGGCGACCCACCACTGCGGCTTCTGCTACGAGGTGATGCGACACCAAGGCCGACTCGACTTCCATTGTACCCAAACGATGTCCTGATACATTTAAAATATCGTCAATGCGTCCCATGATTTGGAAATAGGTCGTATCGACATAGCGCATTGCACCATCACCTGCCAAATAGTATGTCCCGCCCAACTCTTCTGGAAAGTAGCCCGATTTATACCGTTGCGGATTACCCCACACATTGCGCAACATCGAGGGCCACGGGCGTTTCACCACCAAAAGCCCCCCTTGCCCATTCTCTACATCATGTCCTGTTTCATCCACAATGGCGGTCATGATGCCAGGCAAAGGCATCGTGCATGAGCCTGGCATTAAAGGTGTGGCGGCAGGCATCGGTGCAATCATATTTCCGCCTGTTTCCGTTTGCCAGAACGTATCAACGATTGGGCAACGCTCTCCGCCCACGTTCTTGTAGTACCACATCCACGCCTCTGGATTAATCGGCTCACCGACCGAGCCCATGATGCGCAAACTGCTTAAATCAAAGTTCTTAGGATGGACGCTTTCATCCATTTCCGATGATTTATTCAGTGCGCGAATGGCGGTGGGGGCGGTATGAAAAATGCTGCAACGGTGCGATTCAATCATTTTCCAAAAACGTGATGCATTTGGATAGGTTGGAATGCCTTCAAATACTATTTGAGTGGCACCAGCCGACAAAGGGCCATAGCACACATACGTATGCCCCGTAATCCAGCCAATGTCCGCCGTACACCAAAACACGTCATTGGGCTTAATGTCAAAGGTCCACTTCATGGTTTGCGTCGCCCACAGCAAATAACCACCCGTTGAGTGCTGCACGCCTTTAGGCGTGCCTGTCGAACCCGAAGTGTACAAAATAAACAGCGGATGCTCGGCCTCGACCCAAACAGGCTCACATTGATCGGATTGTCGCGCAAGCAAAGGTTCTAAATGCAAATCAAACCCTTCTCTAAATGAAATTGAACCATGCGTCCGAATATTGACCAAGACATGACGCACTGACTCGCAGTCACCGAGCGCCAGCGCTTCATCGACATTGTCTTTCAAAGGTAAATTTTTACCTCCCCGCGCTTGCTCGTCTGCGGTAATAATGAGCGATGCGCCCGTATCAACGATACGGTCGTTCAAAGCTTTGGCAGAAAAGCCACCAAAAACGACGCTGTGAATTGCGCCAATGCGCGCGCACGCTTGCATCGCTGTTACGCCTTCAATCGACATGGGCAAATAAATCATCACTCGGTCGCCTTTTTGAACACCGAGACTTTTAAGCACATTCGCCATTTTATTCACGCGTGACAACAAGTTTGAATAGGTCACAAGAGTCACTTCGCCGTTATCGGACTCAAAGCGAATGGCCACCTTATCGCCACGCCCTGCTTCCACATGACGGTCAAGGCAGTTGTAAGAAGCGTTCAAACGACCGTCTGCGAACCATTGATAAAAAGGTGCATTGGACTCATCCAACACTTGTGTAAATGGGGTATGCCAAGTTAAGTTTTCCCGCGCCAAACGTGCCCAAAAACCTTCATAGTCATTCGCGGCCTCATCGCACAGTGCTTTATAAGCCGCCATATCAGGAATCGCCGCTGTAGCGGACCAATTCACAGAAGGCGTGAATAAACGGTTTTCAGTCGCCGTACTTTGAATGGTATTCGTAGTCATTTTGTCTCCTAACATTGTTTATCATTGTTTATCGTAAATATAGATTTTCAAGCTTGTAAATCATTTTGAAAGCATGGACTTACAAACGGCTGACAAGCGTAAAACGCCACAAAACACTGTTTAACAAGCACCAAAAATAAAGTGATGCACGTTGCCTACACAGCGCAAGCAAAGTCCCTGTAAAATGATGAACTTATTTTATACAATCACTCCATGAAAATTCGTCTCGCTCCGCAACGCGCCATACTCGAACTGCCTGATCACCTCATCAGCCAAATTGCTGCGGGTGAAGTGGTTGAACGCCCCGCATCCGTGGTCAAAGAGTTGCTGGAAAATGCCTTGGACGCTGGCGCAACAACCATCACATTACGCTTGTCCGAGGGCGGAAAGTCGCTCATTGACATCAGTGACAACGGCTGCGGCATTGCGGCGAACGAGTTATCCTTAGCGGTCACGCGCCACGCCACCAGTAAAGTTCGTTCACTCGATGAGCTTGAACACGTTGAATCAATGGGATTTCGGGGCGAAGCATTGGCCTCGATTGCGTCGGTTTCGCACATGCGTTTAACCAGCCGCAACGATGCCGCTGAACACGCCATGTGCATCGACAATCTCAATGGCACATGGCAAACTCGAGCTGCGGCAGGCGAAGTAGGTACTCGCATCGAAGTCTCGCATTTATATTTCAACACCCCTGCGCGACGGAAATTTCTTAAAACAGATGCAACAGAATTGTCCCATTGCGTGGAGTATTTTACCCGTGCCGCTTTGGCAAACCCGCACTGCGCATTCACGCTGACGCACAACGACAAAACACTTGAACAATATCTTGCCACCGACTGGCAACACCGCATCAAAGACGTATTGGGTAAAAACTTGCCTGAACACGCCATTTGGGTCCACCACACATCAGGCGAATTGCAACTAATCGGCATGATATGTCCGCCCGACGTCGCGCGGGCACGCGCCGATATTCAGTATGCTTATATTAACCAACGCTTCGTACGCGACAAAGTGGTCAATCATGCCATCCGCACCGCTTATGCCGATGTACTGCATCACGCGCGTTTTCCTGCCTATGTTTTATTTCTCGATTGCCCCGCGCAAGGCGTTGACGTCAACGTTCACCCTGCCAAAACCGAAGTGCGTTTTCGAGAAAGTGGCGCGATACACCAATTCATCGCCAACAGTTTAAAAAAATCGTTGGCACAAACGGCCAGCTCACGGGTGCAATTGGGCGAAGTGAATACCAACTTTGACAATTCGCAAGCGAAGTTGCCTTACCCTAACCCATCAACCGTCACACGCCCCTTTGCCAAACCATACACGAGTGCTCAACAGCAACCTCTCCAGCTGGCACAAACCGCTCGCAATTACCTTGACTTGCTGAACAGCCCTGCCCAACCTGAACGTTTTGGCACAGCTCAAAGCACGGACAACGAACGCTTTGAAATGTTTCAAACTCAAGCACCAGCGGATGTGAATCAATCAGCATCCACCCACGATGAACATCCTCTCGGCTTCGCCATCGCACAAGTTCATGGCGTATATGTACTGGCGCAAAATACTCAAGGCTTGGTGCTCATCGACATGCACGCGGCGCACGAGCGGATTGTCTACGAACGCTTAAAAAACATTCTCGATAATGAACCGCTCACCCGTCAAGACTTGCTGCTCCCCATTCATTTTTCTGCCTCACCCGTCGAAATAGCGACTTTGCACGAACCTGAATGCAACGCGGTTTTATCTCACATAGGCCTAACCCTGACGCCGCTGGGACAAACTGAAATCGCCATTCGCAGCATTCCCACTTTACTCAAGCAGGCGAACGCCATCGAACTCGCACGCGCAGTTTTAGCCGACATCACTGAGTTTGGCGCCACTCACGTCTTAACTGAAAAGCGCAATGAATTACTGGGCACACTCGCCTGTCACGGCGCAGTACGCGCCAACCGCAACTTAACCCTACCCGAAATGAATCAACTCCTACGCGACATGGAAGCGACAGAACGCGCCAATCAATGCAATCACGGTCGACCAACTTGGGTACACATGACGATGAAGCAATTGGATGCTTTATTTATGCGTGGGCAATAAACCAAATGCGTTGGATATTTTTAAGTGTCATTCGTTTTTATCAATTATATATATCGCCGCATAAAGGATTTGAATGCGCGTTTCGCATACACTCGGGACGAGCTAGCTGTTCAAAATTAGGATATCGCGTTATACGACGATTCGGCACATTAAAAGGCCTCATACTTTTACAACAACGTTTGCTACGTTGCACCGAAGCAAACAAAAAATTAATACAATTTTCCACGCCTTATAAATCGCAACAAGCAGGTTTTTGTGACGCATCATGCGATATCCCATCTGACTGCGCTTGTTTTGAATTATCAGGAGAAATTGCAAATTGCATCGACATTGGCAGCTGTGGTTTCACTTCAAAAGGAAACAATTTAAAATATGCACGGCCATTATCTATAACCCCCGATTCTCAATCAACATTTAAAGCGATAAAAATCATGAACCAAAACGAACTCAAACGCCTCGTTGCCCAAAAAGCCATTGAATACGTGCCGCACAACACCATCATTGGTGTTGGTACGGGCTCAACAGCTGATTTATTTATTGACGAGCTTGCTCTTATAAAAGATAAAATTATCGGCGCGATTGCCAGCTCGGAGCGCACTAAGCAGCGACTCGAAGGTCACGGCATCCAAGTATTTGACGTCAATGAGGTCGAGTCCGTCCCCGTTTATATTGATGGCGCGGATGAAATTGACACCGAAGGCAACATGATTAAGGGCGGCGGCGCCGCACATACGCGCGAGAAAATTTGCGCGTCTATCGCCGAACAGTTCATCTGCATCGCGGATGCAAGCAAAGAAGTGAATATACTGGGCACATTCCCCCTGCCCGTTGAGGTCGTGCCTTTGGCGCGGGAAGCCGTCGCGCGCCAGTTGAGTGATTTGGGCGGTCGCCCCGTATGGCGCAAACATGCCGATGGCACTCCGCTCATCACTGACAACGGCTGTCATATTTTAGATGTGCATGGCTTAAGCATTAACGAGCCTTTGGCCTTGGAAATTCAACTGAGCATTATTCCAGGCGTGTTGACCGTGGGCATTTTTGCGCAAAATGCTGCCGATATTGCCTTAATTGCGACCGCAGAGGGCGTCAAAACAATAAGTTATTAAGTTAATATTGTTTTAAAAATAGGGACACACAAAAACCCAAGTGAAACAATCGCACAGCTTTTATTTAACCATAAATTCTTCCTGAAAACCGCTTGAATACGCGGCTTTATCATTTGTTTTATCGGTTCAAAAAGGTTAGAATGGCGCAGTTTCATTAATCAATCTTACACCTTATAAATGATAATTGGTGACGGATTAATCATTAATTTTTACAAAACCACATGAGAAAAGAAGGAGCAGCTACATGGCTTACGCAACATTAGAAGACTTTTTAGCTTACGTCGCCAAACGCGACCCGAACCAACCCGAATTTTTGCAAGCAGTCAAAGAGGTAATGACAAGCCTGTGGCCGTTCATCGAAAAAAATCCAAAATACGCCAATTATGCAGTATTGGAACGTTTGGTTGAGCCAGAGCGTGTGATTCAATTCCGCGTGAGCTGGGTTGATGATGCGGGCAATACTCAAGTAAACCGCGCTTTCCGTATTCAACACAACAATGCCATTGGCCCTTACAAAGGCGGCATGCGTTTTCACCCATCGGTCAACTTGTCTATTTTGAAATTTTTGGCCTTTGAACAAACGTTTAAAAACTCATTGACCACTCTGCCTATGGGTGGCGGTAAAGGCGGCTCTGACTTTGATCCGAAGGGTAAATCAGACGGCGAAGTGATGCGTTTTTGCCAAGCGTTGATGGGCGAGTTGTATCGTCACATTGGCCCGAACACGGACGTGCCTGCTGGTGATATCGGCGTGGGCGCACGTGAAGTCGGCTTCATGACGGGTTACATGAAAAAATACTCAAATGACACGGGTTCTGTGTTTACAGGTAAAGGCATTACCTTCGGCGGTTCTTTGATTCGCCCTGAAGCAACAGGCTACGGCACCGTATACTTTGCCCAAGAAATGCTCAACCACAAAGGCGACGACATCAAAGGCAAGACTGTTTTGATTTCAGGCTCAGGCAATGTCGCACAATACGCATGCGAAAAAGCCACTCAATTGGGCGCAAAAGTGGTGTCTCTGTCTGATTCAGAAGGGACTTTACACATTCCTGAAGGTATTGACGCTGCGAAACTTGCGGCGATTATGGACTTAAAAAATGTACAGCGCGGTCGTCTGTCGGCTTTTGCTGCGGCTCATGGTCACACGTTCGAAGCAGGCAAACGTCCTTGGCACATCAAAGCCGACGTGGCATTGCCATGCGCAACCCAAAATGAATTGGATGAGAATGATGCCAAAACCTTGCTCGCTAATGGCGTCATCTGTGTATCTGAAGGCGCGAACATGCCTTCGACATTAGAAGCTGTTGAAGCATTCTTACATGCAGGCATCATGTTTGCACCAGGCAAGGCCTCAAATGCAGGTGGTGTGGCTACTTCTGGTTTAGAAATGAGCCAAAATGCAATTCGCTTGTCTTGGACACGTGAAGAAGTCGATGCAAAACTCCACGCCATCATGAAAGACATTCACCAAAACTGTGTTAAATACGGCACACAAGCTGATGGTTCAGTGAATTATGTAGATGGCGCAAACATTGCTGGCTTCGTAAAAGTGGCTGAAGCAATGATTGCCCAAGGCGTGTATTAATTCTTTACTCGCTTAAGCCGTACTAAAAAAGCCGCTCTAAACGAGCGGCTTTTTCTACTTCATGAATCCACTGACAAAACTTGATCCACTTTACTCAATTCTCATTTAGCTGAAAATGAAATTGGAGATTGCATACCGCCGACAACGGTTTGCGTCAATCGCCAATCCTGTGCTTCCAATTGAATGTGCCAATGCCCTGTAGAGATCTGTTTTTTTAACTCGCCCCTCCATACACCCTCACCAGCTGGCACAAGGGTCAAAACAGAATCCTCGGTCTTACTGGCCATATTTTGCAAGCTCATTTTTATAGGCTGACCCGCCAAGGCAGCCGTTGCTAAGCTGGTCATTTTAAGCTCTACAGCAGGGCCTTTTATCTGCAATTGAGCGGTCAAGCCCAAAGTCTTTGCTTGATTATCTCGTGCCAAATCCTGATTGATGGCCAATCCTTGCTTGTAATAGTCATCATCAAGCACGCCATCATTGGTTTTTATCGCTAAATACAAAGTGATAAACGAGGCCAATACAACCACTAAGGGCAATGTCAACATCAAGAGCACAACATGATTTTTATACCATGGCTCTGCAATTTTTTTATTTGAGTTTTGACTCACATGAATTGAATTCATAACAACCTTGTCTAATCTTGTTTTGGTAGCATAAATATGGTTTTCTCAACCATCGGCTCTTCTTTTAAATCCAACGTCTTAAGCTTAATTTCTACAGGATTTGTTCCCGACGTTCCACCCGCACTGCGTGCTTTCACTGGGTCTACTTGTAATCTCAACACCAAAGTTTGCGTACTTAGCTCAGGTAAGAGTATTTCATTGCTCCCTGAAATCGAAATACCATTCAAACCATGAGCACTTAAAGCAATTTGATGCGCCTTTTCATCTGAATTCGATAGTTGTATGCGATACACATTTTCAATCAAACCATTTTCTAAAACACGAACAACGGTCCGCGCATCACGTTCAACACGCACCTTAACCACGCTACGTTCGCTTAAACTATAGGCTAAACCACCAATTAAGGCCAATAAAACAGCCGTGTACACCAGGACTCGACCTCGAAAGACTTTACGAATTAGCTGTTTTTTGCTTAAACCTAATTCCACACCATTTTCCGTGTCGTACCGAATCAAATTTTTAGGGTAGCCCATTTTTGCCATAATATCATTACAGCCATCAATGCAAGCCCCACAACCAATGCATTCATATTGTAAACCATTGCGAATGTCAATACCCGTTGGACACACATCCACACAAACACCGCAGTCAATACAATCGCCTTTACCCACCTCTCTTGGATCAATCCCTTTTTTACGCGGCCCGCGTGATTCTCCACGCTTGACATCATAAGTCACGATTAAAGTATCTTCATCAAACATAACACTTTGGAAACGAGCGTAAGGGCACATGTATTTACAGACTTGCTCACGCATCCAGCCTGCGAATAAATACATCATAAAACCATAAAAGAAAATCCAAAACACCTCTGCGGCTGACAAAGTGAAATTGAGCGTTTCGACAATCAACTCTCTGACGGGTGTGAAATAGGCAACCAGTGTATAACCAGACCAAAGGGCAACCAGAATCCAAGCCGAATGTTTTAAAGCCTTACGCCAAATTTTATTAAAAGACAACGGTGCTTTATCCAAACGCATCTGCGCCACACGGTCGCCCTCGATTTTGCGTTCAAACCACATAAAAATTTCAGTATAAACGGTTTGAGGGCAAGTGTAACCACACCATAAGCGTCCTGCAACAGCCGTAAACAAAAACAATGCTAAAGCGCAAATGATAAGCAAAATCGCCATATAGGCCACATCTGAAGGCCACAACACCAGTCCAAACAAATAAAACTTGTGTTCGTTTAAATCAAACAACACTGCCTGACGCCCATTCCACTGTAACCATGGTGTGCCGTAAAATACAATTTGCGTTAGCCACACAAATACCCAACGCCAATTATCGAAAAAGCCACTCACCTCGCGCACAAACATTTTTTTTCGAGCAGTAAATAAACCTTGTGGTTTATCCTGTTCTTTGCCATGACGGTGTGGGGTCTGACCGCCAACCGAATCAGACTGTTCTACTTTTGCGTAAAATACAGGGCGCATTTTTCTCTTTCTTCAATGTCAATTCAGTGTCAAAACTATTCTAAATAAAAAAAGCGTTCAATTTTATTTGAACGCTTTTATTTTAGTCTTATTTTTTGATCTCTGCTTCTGCTGGTTTAGCAGCCTGAGCCGCCGCAGCCTCATCCGCTTCAGCTTTCCACGCTTTCTGCATATGAACAGAGATACCTTGGCACTCAGGAACACCTCGTTTGATGCCTTCTGTTTTGCCCATATCCCAAGCTGCTTTATCTTCAGCAGCAAATTTAGCTAAATACTCAGGTGCTTGTGTTGGATTCAACACTTTACCATTTTCATCACGATTCAACTGCCAGACATAAGCGGCTAAAACATGCACTCGAGCTTCACCTAAGAAACAAGCCCATGCTGGCATCACATTATTTCGACCTTTAGTAATTGTTTCTGTAATGGTTTTAATATCCCCACCATACAACCACGTTTTATCAGTCAAATTAGGAGCACCTACACCGCGCTGCGCGCCTGTTTGATCAGAAATGGCACCTTTACCATCCACCATGTGGCAGCTTGCACACAACGTGAACTTGTCCTTGCCTCGAGCAGCAGCAACAGCATCATGTGGAGTATTGGACAATGACAAGACATAGTTTGCCACATCGTTCACGGCTACTGGTGTTTTCAAAGCATCTGCCTGAGGCGTCATCACACCATTACGACCACCCATAATGGAGCGTTCAATATTTTGTGGCCAACCACCATACAACCAATCGCTGTCAGTTAAGTTAGGAAAACCTTTAGAGCCGCCGCCATCTGCACCGTGACACTGGGCACAATTGTTTAAGAATAAACGTTGACCTAAAGCCATAGCCTCTTTGTTTTCAGCCAACTGCTCAATAGGCGTGCTCAAAAACTGAGCATAAATTGGTGCAACTTGGTTTTCGAGCTTTGCGGTCTCAGCTTCGTACTCGCCTTGAGATGACCAAGCAAAAGTCCCTTTATTATTACCCAAAGCGGGGTAAACCCAAAAATATACAACGCCAAAAATAATCGTTCCAACAAACATAAACAACCACCAACGCGGCATAGGGTTATTATATTCCTGTAAAGTATCATCCCAGACGTGAGGCTGAAGATTCTCTTCACCAGGTTTGTTGGTTTTGGCCATCATCTGGCTAATCAGAATAGCGATACAAAATATCACGCCACCTACAGCAATTGCTGTAATCCAGTAAGACCAAAATGGGCTGGTAAAATCACTCATGTTTTTTCCTTCAATTCATCTGAAAGTAGTGCTTCTATATCTGTAAGTCCGACTATTTTTTTGACAGCCCATCCATCGGATTTGGCGTTGTGTCATCATCGTTCAAAAAATCAGCTGCCAATTTTTGATATTTTGCCCGATTATCTTTACCCAAAAACCACACAATCCAAGCGACAAAACATACAAAACTAACCACTGTATATATGATGTGCGCAATGGTAGAACCGTCTAAATCGCCCATGACTATTTATCCTTTAAAGCCAAACCAAGACCCTGCAAATATGCGACAACAGCATCCATCTCTGTTTTATTCTCTAGCAGTTTCGGCGCATCCGCAATATCTTGCTCTGTATAAGGCACACCCACTTTAGTCAAAGCTTTCATGTGCTGTTGTAAGACAACAGCATCTACTTTGTTATTATTCAACCATGGATATGATGGCATAATAGATTGCGGAACCACTGCGCGAGGATCGTTAAGGTGAATGCGATGCCACTCATCCGAATAACGTCCACCCACTCGGGCTAAATCAGGCCCTGTACGCTTTGAGCCCCACTGAAACGGGTGATCATAAACGGACTCACCCGCAACAGAATAATGACCATAGCGTAAAGTTTCTGCACGGAAAGGACGAATCATCTGAGAGTGGCAGTTATAACAGCCTTCTCGAGTAAAGACATCCCGTCCCGCCAATTGCAAGGCGTTGTAGGGTTTTACACCCTCAATTGGTTGCGTTGTTGATTTTTGAAAAAACAAAGGGACAATTTCAGCCAGGCCACCAAATGAAACTGCGAGCACGGTCAATACAATCAGCAGACCAACTTTGCGTTCAACTTTGTCTTGTGATAAAAAACTCATGGTAATTTTCTCCAAACAGCTCAATTAATGGTGGTCATGACTTAAAGCAGGAATTGGTGCTTCTACTGCTTTACCAGCCATAATGGTACGAGCAACGTTATAAGCCATGATAATCATGCCCGATAGATACATTAAACCACCTAAAGCTCGGATAATATAAAGCGGTTTTGAAGCGACAATACTTTGAATAAAGGTATACACCAGCGTTCCATCAGGATTAATTGCACGCCACATCATGCCTTGCATCACACCTGAAATCCACATAGACGATATATACAAGACCACACCGATAGTTGCAATCCAAAAATGTAAATTAATCAAGCGCGTGCTGTACATGGTTTCACGGTTAAACATACGTGGAATCAGATAGTACAAAGAACCGATGGACACAAAGCCAACCCAACCCAAAGCACCGCTGTGAACATGACCTACAGTCCAGTCAGTATAGTGAGACAAGGCATTGACCGTTTTAATCGCCATCATTGGACCTTCAAACGTCGACATCCCGTAGAACGACAGAGAAACAACGAGGAATTTAAGGATTGGGTCATCACGTAATTTTTCCCATGCGCCCGACAAGGTCATCATCCCGTTAATCATACCGCCCCAGCTTGGCGCAAGCAAAATCAGAGAGAACACCATACCCAAAGACTGGGTCCAATCTGGTAATGCGGTGTAATGCAAGTGGTGTGGACCCGCCCACATATAGGTGAAAATCAAGGCCCAAAAATGCACGACTGACAAGCGATATGAATACACTGGGCGACCTGCTTGTTTAGGTACGTAGTAGTACATCATACCCAAGAAACCTGCTGTCAAGAAAAAGCCAACCGCGTTGTGACCGTACCACCATTGCACCATTGCATCTTGTGCACCAGCGTAAGCAGAATAAGACTTCCAAAGACCTGCTGGGATTGCTGCGCTGTTGACCAAATGTAAAATAGCGACCGTTAAAATAAAGGCACCAAAGAACCAGTTGGCAACATAAATGTGAGAAACTTTACGGGTTGCCAAGGTGCCAAAAAAGACCACTGCATAAGCGACCCAAACAACAGTCAAGAGTAGATCAATCGGCCACTCCAACTCGGCATACTCTTTACCTTGGGTAATCCCAAGAGGTAAAGTAATCGCAGCCAAGACAATCACTAATTGATAGCCCCAAAACACGAAATCAGCCAAACGTCCGCCGAACAAACGTACATTTGTTGTGCGTTGCACAACATGAAACGAAGTTGCCATCAAAGCACAACCACCGAATGCAAAAATAACTGCATTGGTGTGCAATGGACGTAAACGTCCAAATGACAACCAAGGCACTCCAAAATTTAATTCAGGAAACGCCAATTGAGAGGCGATAAAAACCCCCACCAACATTCCGACGATCCCCCACACCACCGACATAATGGCGAACATACGCACCACGCGGTAATTGTAGGTTGTGGCTTGTGCTGACATACCATGCTCCAGTTTCAAAAATACAAAAACAAATTGACACGCCCCACTTCAGGGCTTAGGGCTTTGCCCTTAGTCGTCTAACCCACACATTGTACCCTTTTTTGCACCCAAAACCCAACTTTTTAGTGTGGTTTTTGATTGGATTTTTGGTTAAATTGTGTGCAAAATCTATTGTAAGATGAATAAAATCCTTTTGATTTAAAGGCATACCAAACATTAAACCCTACAATTATTGTGGATAAATACGTGTTATTTTTCCCACCGCTTATAGACAACGCCATAAGTCGTTTGCTTAACGCTTGCGACGCAACCTCAATCGGGCATCTGAGTCCAACAATTGGCAGTCGCTCCACTTCCAAGCACTTTCTTTCATCAAATCATCTAAACATTCATCTTTTGCAAAGGCAACGGCATTTTTACCGTCTCCGACAACACGAGGAGCAATGTACATTAACACCTCATCCACCAAATCGAGCTTCAGCACAGCCGCATTGAGTTGCGCACCTGCTTCAACGTGGACTTCATTGATGTGCTGGTCATAGAAGTACTGCCAAAGGGCTTTTAAATCGACTCGCCTTCCTGCTTTCGGTAAGCTTAAAATTTTTAAGTGAGGATGTGCAGCGCACAAAATTTGTTCGCGCGCTTTTTGCTCCAGATAAGCAGCATCATTCGCGTCCAAAGCTAGATTGGCAAGCCAAACGGGCGCACCATCCTCAAACAACCGAGCACTGACGGGGGTGCGTGTAAAGCTATCAACTACGCATTTAATTGGCGGATGCGCAACGGCTGTTCCGCGCACATTCAGTTGCGGATTATCATGCAAAACCGTACCAATGCCCGTCACCAAAACATCAGCGCGCGCCCTAAACAAATGACCATCGGCCCGAGCCACGGCTCCCGTTATCCATTGGCTGCGCCCATCTGGCAAGGCTGTTTTGCCATCGGCGCTTGAGGCCCACTTCAATCGGGTAAACACTTTACTTTGACTCATACGGCTGATGAATCCAATATTCAAATCAAATGCGGCCTGCGCCCATTGGCTTTCACTCGGTATAACGTCAACTTGGACACCTGCTACACGCAGGTTTGCAATCCCCTTTCCTGCGACTAAAGGATTGGCATCTACTAAAGCCACAACTATGCGCTTCGGCTGAATCGCTAACAAAGCATCTACGCAAGGCGGCGTTCTACCAAAATGACTACAAGGCTCTAACGTGACATATACCGTACAACCCGCCAAGTCATGCCCTGCCGACTGAGCCTCTCGAATAGCCATGACTTCAGCATGCGCCTGCCCCGCTGCCTGAGTAAAACCTTGTCCGAGTACGCCCCCATCATTCACCAAGACACAGCCGACTCGCGGGTTAGGCGAAGACAAGCCAATGGCTTGATGGGCACATTTAATCGCTAGGCTTAGATACAATTCATCAAAAGCGTTCATTTTTATTTCTACCTAATTGACGACTCGGTTGAAGTGAGCAACGGTCAAAACAAGCGTTCAAATCAAATACCATACACATACATTAAGCAGGCATTATAAAAAATCGCCTGTGTCTATGAACTCATCTCACACAGGCGATTAAAACCACTTTTTTAAATAATGTGTCTTATACAAAGGTTGGCTTAAATCTCAACCTGCGTGCCCATTTCAACAACCCTATTGGGTGGAATTTGGAAATAATCCGTTGCACGCACTGAGTTACGCATCATTAAAGCAAATATTTTTTCACGCCACAAAGCCATGCCTTTAAGCTTGCTTGGAATGATGGTTTCACGATTTAAGAAAAAAGAAGTGTCCATCATTTCCATGCTCAAGCCTTGTTTATCACATAAAGCCATGATACCCGCCATGGTCGGCTCCTCTTTAAAACCATAATGCCCATTGACCACAAAAGCCGAATCACCAATGGTTTGTATTTTAATTTTTTCCTCATCAGGGATATAAGGCACATCTTCAGTATGTACACCTAAAAACACAACGCGCTCATGCAACACACGATTATGTTTAAGGTTGTGCAATAGGGAATTGGGCACGTTATTCAAATCACTGTGCATGAACATCGCCGTACCCTCAACACGCACGGGAGGATGCGCCAACAAGCCCTCCATGAAAGGAACGAGCGGCAAATTGATGCCCTCTGTCCGCTCGTGCACGAGTTCCTTGCCTTTTTTCCATGTCATTAACAGGGTGAAAATCCCAAAGCCAATAGTGGCGGGGAACCAACCACCTTCCAAGAACTTAACCGCAGTTGCAGAAAAGAACGTGAAACTAACTGTAAATAAAAATACAAAAATCGCAACGGATAAGCTTTTATTCCATTTCCATACCGTCAACATCACGACCAACAACAAAATATCGTCAATCACCATGGTGGTCACAACGGCAAAACCATAAGCAGATGCTAAATTACTCGAGTTTTTGAACATGAGAATTAAGATCATGACCAAAGCCCAAAGCAACCAGTTGATGAATGGCAAATAAATTTGACCTTTTTCCTGCTCATTTGTGTGAACAATTTTCAAACGAGGGCTGTAACCGAGCTTAATCGCTGCACTGGTTAAAGAAAACGCACCCGAAATCACGGCTTGTGAAGCAATAATTGAAGCAAGCGCCGCTAAAAAAACCAATGGCAAAGTCCCCCAAGTCGGTGCCATCATAAAGAATGGATTTTCTTTCGTCTCAGGATTGGCCAAAATCATCGCACCTTGACCAAAATAGTTGAGCATCAGACCTGGCCAAACAATGCAATACCACGCCCACACAATAGGTTTACGACCAAAATGCCCCATGTCTGCATACAAAGCCTCGCCACCAGTCAGCACCAGCAGTACCGAACCAAAAACCAAGAAACCAGCCATATGGTTATGGGTTGCAAAATACAAAGCGTGATAAGGGTTAAGCGCATGAAAAATATATGGATTTTCAATAATATGCGACACCCCCATCACGCCTAAAACAGTAAACCAAAGCAACATGATGGGGCCAAAAAGCACACCGATGGTCGCCGTTCCACGCTTTTGAATCGCAAACAGCGCGGTCAAAATTGCGGCAGCAATCACCAAAATATAATGATCATCCATACTGGGTATCGCAACTTTCAGCCCCTCAACAGCAGAAAGCACTGAAATAGCAGGCGTAATCACCGAATCGCCATAAAACAAGGATGCACCCAGCATCCCCAGTATGACAATCCAGCGGTATTTTTTATGGTCTTTGCCACGCAACGTCAAAGACATCAGCGATAGAATCCCGCCTTCACCATTGTTATCCGCACGCATAATCATGCTGACATATTTAAAACTAATCACAATCGCAGAGGACCAAAACAGCAGTGACAGCAAACCCAAAACCGTCGCTTCATTCATGGGTAAGCCATAGTGCTCACTGAAACTTTCTTTGAGCGCGTAAATCGGGCTGGTGCCAATATCCCCAAACACAATGCCCAGTGCGGCTAATGCCAAAGCATGCATGGCTTGTTTGCCGTGACCATGCTGCGTATTATGTGCGTTTTGCATAAATGCCTTCTTTGTTTAAAATAATCAGGTTTAACGAAACCACTTTAACTTACTCTTTTTAAAAGCATAACCATTATTGAGCCAACAACGACTCAATATGTGTTTTTAACGACAGTGGCCGCGTACTGGGTGCGAAGCGTTGAACACTGACACCATCTCGGGCCACGAGAAACTTAGTAAAATTCCATTTGATGCTTTGGCTACCCAAAATCCCTGGCGCTTTATTTTTTAAATCTTTCCACAACGCATCGGCATCATCACCATTCACCTTGACCTTAGCCATGATGGGAAAGGTCACATGAAAATGGCGGTCACAAAACGCACCAATTTCGGCTGCATCACCTTTTTCTTGAGCTCCAAACTGGTTACACGGGAAGGCCAAAATGCGCAACCCCTTATCGGCATATTGCTCATGTAAGGTCTGTAACTCTGCATACTGAGGCGTAAATCGACACGCGCTCGCGCTATTGACTATAAGCAACACATCGCCAGCGTAGGTTGACAAGGACTCAGGTTCACCAATGAGGTTACTCACTGTAAAATCTGTTATTTTCTTCATGTGTATGTGCTGTTTTTATTTTTAACTGGACCCAATCGGCATCGGGCCTTCAACCAAATGAGCATCCAAAAGCTTTTGAAAGTGTTGAGAAAAAGTGAACATCTGATGCGCCGCGCTTGATTGCATAACAGCCGAGAGCTGCGCTTCTTTTGCCTCTTTAATGAGGTTTTTTACTGCCGCAGTACAGGTCAGCACCTCGTAAGTTGCTATTCTACCCCCATTGCGAACATTTGTGTTGCAGTGCACCAATCGCTGCGCCACCACGCCCAGCAATACATTGGACAACACATGTCGGACAAAAGATTTGCTTTCCGATGGAAATACATCAATCAAACGAGCAACTGCGCCCACCGCGTTAGAACTGTGCAACGTGGCAATGACGAGATGCCCCGTCTCAGCGGCTCGCAACGCCATTTCAATACTTGCCAAATCTCGCAACTCGCCCATCACAATCGCATCTGGGTCGCGACGCAAGGCATCCCTTAAAGCCGTGTTGTAATCCGTGTCTTTATCCAACTCCGTTTGTCGAATCAAACAACGGTCGCTTTTAAAAAAATACTCAATCGGGTCTTCCAGCGTCAAGATGTGCGCATCATATAAACGGTTCACATGGGCAATCCAGCTCGCCATCGTCGTTGATTTGCCGCTACCCGTCGCCCCCGTGACCAGCACTAAACCATGGCGAGTTGGACTGAGTGTCTCGATAAATTCGGGTGCGCCCAACTCGGCCAATGTGGGCGGCATTTTAGGCAACAAACGTACCGCAACCGCCGTACCGTCGTGAGTTGGATAAATGCTTAAACGCGCAGCACTCTCAACGTCATGTATCGCAAAATCAACTTGCACTCGCGCCAACCAAGCGGCGTATTGCTGCTCGGTCAAATTTGATTTCAACCAATCTTGGAGCGATTCAATTCCAAAAATCGGCACATCTAGAGATTGTAAGCGACCCGCGACCCGCACTCGAATCGGCTGGTTTGGGCACAAATGGATATCGCTGGCATGAACCGTTCGAGCCGCTTGTAAAATCGCATCAAAATCCATCGACAGGTCTTATTGAAAAGGTAAGGTATAAAAAACGCAACGGCATGTGCTATCCTAACGACTACCTACGGATGTCCAACGCCCAATAATGGCTGCATTATTCTCGAATACCTCACGCATGTCAAACCAAGACTTGAATACTCAAAGCACGCTCACCCGTTGTATGCACAACCGCATTGAAGCGGTTCAAAACGCCATTTTAAATGCGTGCCAGACCGCTCAACGCCCCATTGAGCAGGTGCAACTACTCGCCGTGACGAAAACCCACCCCTTCGAAACCATCCGAACCGCGTACAGCCTAGGGCTGCGCGCTTTTGGCGAAAATTATGTACAAGAAGGCGTGGATAAAGTCATCGCTTTTCGTATTGCCGAGCCAGACAACCACGTCGTTTGGCATTTTATCGGGCCGTTACAAAGCAACAAAACTCGAGTTGTGGCTGAGCATTTTGATTGGGTACACGGCGTTGACCGCTTAAAAATCGCTCAACGCTTGAGCGAACAGCGTCCAATCAACGCTTCGCCTTTAAATGTACTGATTCAGGTCAACATCAGCGCGGAAGCCAGTAAAAGCGGTTGCACGCCCGAAAGTGTCTTGGCATTGGCTCAACAAGTGGTTCTACTGCCGCGTTTAAAATTACGTGGTCTAATGACCATTCCAGCCGCGATTGACCCAACAGCAGACGAAGCCTCTCAACGTTTGCCTTTTATCGCCTTAGCAAAATTGCATGCCGACCTCAAAGCTCAACTTGCGGACGAGCATGCCGAAGTGTTTGACACACTGTCTATGGGCATGTCGGATGATTTCCCGCACGCCATTGCTGCAGGTGCAACGCTGATTCGCATTGGCAGTGCGCTTTTCGGAACGCGCCCAACCAAACCATCTCACTCATGACATTGGAGCTAAAAATGCACCCAACATCACACATCGCTTTTATCGGTGGCGGCAATATGGCCACTGCAATTATCACGGGCATGATTAAGCAAGGCGGCTTCGCTCCCGAACAAATCAGCGTCATAGAAAACAACACCGAAAAAGCCCAACATCTACAACGTCATTTAGGCGTTCACGCTTTTGCCGATATCAAAGATGTGAGCCATACAGCCGATGTATGGGTACTGGCTGTCAAACCGCAGTCCATGAAAGAAGCCTTAACTTCGCTGACCCCACACCTCACGCCAGACCAAATCGTATTAAGTATCGCCGCAGGCCTAACCATCGCCACACTGTCTGAATGGCTCAACGGTCACCACAAAGTGGTGCGCACCATGCCCAACACACCCGCCCTTGTCGGTCAAGGCGTCACGGGCATTTACGCCCCATTGTCGATTGTGTCTGAAAACGAACAAGTTCTTATTAATCAAATCCTTGCTGCTATTGGTACTAACGTATGGCTCTCCGATGAAAAAAGCATTGATGCCATCACTGCCATTTCAGGCTCAGGCCCCGCGTATGTATTTTACGTCATGGAGCACCTCACCGCCGCCGCCCGTTGTTTGGGCTTTAATGACGAAACGGCGAAACAATTGGTACAAGCAACGTTTGCAGGCGCAGTGGCTCTGGTTGAGGCTTCAGAAGAACCCGTCAGCATTTTACGTGAACGCGTCACCTCAAAGGGCGGCACCACCGCTGCGGCATTGAATGTATTTAATGAGCGAGGCATGAACCAAACTCTCATCGACGGTGCGAACGCAGCGGCTCATCGCGCGGAAGAGTTGGCAATCGAATTGTCAAAGGGATAAAATTCGCGCCTCAAAAATTTTATTGTGTGATAACCATTCTTTTACGACCACTGATATGGCAAAAAAATCAAAAGCTCAACCCATCGCTCGAATCCTCCAACAACAAGGTTTTGGCACTCGCGCTTACTGTTCCGCCCTCATTGAAACGGGTGAGGTTTTAGTTAATGGCGTCATGTGCGACGACCCCGATGCCTTATTTAACTTGGATGGACTGCACTGGCAAATTGAAGGCGAAACATGGCACTATAGGGAGTTCGTCTACGTATTGCTGAACAAACCTGAAGGCGTAGAATGCTCACAAAAACCCAAGCACCATAAAAGCGTATTGACGCTATTGCCTTCAAACTTACGCGAGCGCGATGTGCAACCCGTTGGGCGTTTGGACGTTGACACCACGGGGTTATTATTGCTGTCTGATGATGGTCAGTTTATCCATAAAAACACCTCGCCCAAGAAAAATGTCGATAAGGTTTATCACGCCACGTGTCGTCACCCCATTAGTGAGGACATGATTGTCGCCCTGAAAAATGGTGTTTTATTACACGATGAAAACGAAACACTTAAAGCAGCCGATGCCCGTGTTTTAACAGAAAAAGGCGACAACGTACTGGAACTCACCTTGCGCGAAGGCAAATATCACCAAGTTAAACGAATGGTCGCGGCCGCGGGAAATCGCGTAGACGCACTGCATCGTGTCTCTGTGGGCGAATTTGTCCTGCCTGAAGGCTTGGCGATTGGTGAATGGGTGTTGCTGGACATTTAATTCCAAGCTTCATGAAATAATGAATATAAAAAATATAAATCAAAAATAAATACCAATTAAAGCCCAACGACCCATGCCCACCACACTGCGCGTGTCATGTATAATGACGACCTGATGCTGCATTCATTTTTAGGTTAGAATTCTGCGAAACTTAAGCTGCGCAAAATAAATCTCTAAAAAATCATCCCCCCTCAAGGAAAACACGTCTCACAATTCTCATGCACGTGCATTGTCATGGGGTGTTTTTTGCGCACCTAAAGCGCACCTTAATAATTCCACATGCTGCGAACTGAATATTTTTCAATATTAATCAACAAAAACAATCAATCTAAACCCACACATGACCACTCAACAAAACACCTCACCCAGCACCTCCAACCAGGGCAAATTCGTTACAGGTTCAACCATGCGCCATGTGCTAGACATGACCGCGACAGGCGCGGTGGGACTGGTCGCCATTTTTGTGGTTGACGTACTGAACTTATTTTACATTTCTCGCTTGGGTCACCAAGAGCTCGCGGCAGCAGTGGGCTACTCAGGCACTTTACTGTATTTCATCGCCTCTCTAGGGATTGGTTTATCTATCGCTGCCACAGCTTTAACCTCTCGTGCACTTGGTTCTGGCAATCGAGAAGAAGCTAAAAAATTAGCAGGTGCTTCTTTGTGGATTATGGGGTTTTTTATGGCGGCGATATCCCTCATCGCGTTGCCTTTTTTGCATCCGTTGACTCAACTGCTCGGCGCATCGGGTGAAACCGAACGATTATCGGTTCGTTTTATGTACATTGTGCTGCCCTCTTCAATACTTCTGGGCATAGGCATGTGCACAAGCGCGCTTCTTCGCGCAGTTGGAGATGCTCGACGCGCCATGTATGTGACTTTGGGTGCAGGCTTGGCCACCGCCCTGCTTGACCCTTTGTTTATCTTTGGCTTTGGATTGGGTTTAGATGGTGCGGCCATCGCAACAGGCTTGGCTCGTTTTGCCATGATTGCGGTTGGCTTTCACGGTCTGATTCGTGTACACGGCTTGTATAAACATCCAGATTTTACTGTCATCAAACAAACCATTAAACCTTTTATGGTGATTGCGTTACCCGCCGTACTGACCCAAATCGCGACCCCTGTTGGTAACTCATTTGTCACACGCTCAATCGCACAATTTGGCGACAGTGCGGTGTCAGGCTGGGCCATTATTGGTCGACTCATTCCTGTTGCTTTTGTCGTATTGTTCGCGTTATCAGGTTCAATCGGTTCTATTTTGGGGCAAAATTATGGCGCCAAACGTTTTGACCGCGTGCGCTCGACCATGAATGACTCTATGAAAGTCACTTTGGTTTACGTGTTGGTGGTGTGGTTAGCGTTGTGGTTAAGCAGCGGCTTGATTTCCGATGCTTTCGGCGCAAAAGATGTGTCGCGTGAACTCATTGTATTTTTCTGCACCTTTGTCGCGGGCAGTTTTTTGTTTAATGGCATGTTATTCGTCGCCAATACGGCATTCAATAACTTGGGCTATCCTTTTTACTCCACCATGCTCAACTGGGGACGTTCAACTTTAGGGGTGATTCCATTTGTCTCACTGGGCGCAAGCTGGTACGGCGCTAAAGGGGCTTTGGCGGGCTACGGTTTAGGTGTGGTGTTTTTTGGCATGCTCGCCAGCTGGCTGTGTTTCCGAGTGCTACGTACGATTGAACAACGAGGCTGAAACGAAAAGCCTTGATGAGCTTCATCAGATGAAGTTGAGACACAAAAAAGCCTGTTTAAAAACAGGCTTTTTTTGTATACAGCATCCTTAAACCAAAGTTGGAATCGTCACTTTACATAAGGCAATGGGTTTGAGCTTAGCGTCAATCACTTTACCTTTTTTGGCTCGCCCACCGACAAACGGTTGCAAATTACCACCCGAAACACGCAACTCCTGCGTCTTTCCACCACGCGCGCTGTGTCGAACCAATAAAGCGATACCGTCATTGGGTAACGCATCAATTAAAGTCGCCCCATCATCCAAGCCCATTAAAATCACGCCCTTACCACCGCTGCCCAATTCTTTCAGTTCAACCAATGAGAAGTTCAACAATCGACCATTGCTGCTCAAGCAAGCCAAGAACAAATCGTGCTCATCCATCGACAACAGTTTCAAAATATTGTCACCTGCAGTCACATTAACAAAAGATTTACCTGCTTTAACGCGACTTTGCAAATCGCTGGCTTTACAACTAAAGCCTAAACCTTGCTCAGTGATAATCGCTAATTTTGCATCATCCGCCCCTGCAAAATAATGTAACAAACGCGCGCCATCTTGGACATCAATCAACGTACCCAATGGCACGCCATCGCCACGACCGCCTGGTAAAGCCGAAACAGGCACACTGTACACCCGCCCTTTTGAATCAAGCGCATACAATTGATTAACCGAACGACAAGGATAAATGGCATGTAAATCATCGCCTTGCTTGAACGTCAACGTCGCCGTATCAACAGCATGGCCTGTACGCGCGCGCACCCAGCCTTTTTGCGACACAATAACCGTCATCGGTTCATCAACCACACTGACTTCCAACGTGGCTTTTTTCGCTTCTTCAAGCAAAGTACGGCGTGAGTCACCAAATTTTTTGGCATCCGCTTCTATTTCTTTAACCACCAAACGTTTAAGCACATTCTCGTCCGCGAGCAATTCATTTAAACCCGCCAGCTCTTCGCGCAACGCCATCAGCTCTTGTTCAATTTTGATTGCTTCTAAGCGTGCCAGTTGGCGTAAACGAATTTCCAAAATGTCTTCGGCTTGCCGTTCAGACAAATTAAACGCAGAAATCAAGGCAGGCTTAGGCTCGTCAGAGTCACGAATGATGCGAATCACTTCATCAATATTAAGTAAAACCTGCTCCCGTCCTTCCAAAATATGGATACGGTCGGCCACTTTGTTCGCGCGAAAAACGGTACGGCGACGCACGGTGTCTTGACGAAAACTGACCCACTCGCTCAAAATCGCCCTCAAAGATTTTTGCGTTGGCCGACCATCGCGACCGACCATGACCAAATTCAATGAGACTGAACCTTCTAAACTGGTGTTAAGCAACAAAAAATTACTGAATTCTTCAACCGAGATGTTTTTTGATTTTGGTTCAAAAACCAAACGGACAGGCGCGTCTTTACTCGATTCATCGCGAACACGGTCGAGCATTGATAACGTCAAGGCTTTAAGATTTTGTTGCTCAGGCAACAATGCTTTTTTACCCGCTTTCACCTTCGGGTTCGACAGCTCTTCAATTTCTTCAAGAATCTTCTGCGACGACGCATTGGGTGGTAACTCATTGACCACCAATTGCCACTGTCCACGCGCCAAGTCTTCGATGGTCCAACGGGCACGCACCTTAACCGAGCCGCGCCCCGTGGCATACATCGTACGTATATCATCCAAGCTATTGGTGATTTGCCCACCGCCTGGGAAGTCAGGTGCAGGCAATAACTGGCACAATTCTTCATCGCTGATATTCGGGCGTTTTAAAATCGCCACGGCCGCTGCGGCCACTTCATTCAAATTATGTGAAGGAATTTCGGTCGCCATGCCCACGGCAATGCCCGATGCCCCATTGAGCAATACAAACGGCAAGCGCGCGGGCAACAACGCGGGTTCTTCCATTGAACCATCATAATTGGGCACAAAATCAATCGTCCCCATGTCCAACTCATCCAATAGCAACGATGCAATCGGCGTCAAGCGCGCTTCGGTGTAACGCATGGCCGCCGCGCCATCGCCGTCTCGCGAGCCAAAGTTACCTTGCCCATCAATCAATGGATAACGCAAACTAAAACTTTGCGCCAAACGCACCAACGCCTCATACGCCGATGAGTCACCATGCGGATGAAACTTACCCAACACATCACCGACCACGCGAGCGGATTTGACAGGTTTAGCCGTATGGCTCAAGCCCATTTCATGCATCGAATACAAAATCCGCCGCTGCACAGGTTTTTGCCCATCACTCACATCGGGCAAAGCACGCCCCTTAACCACCGAAACGGCGTAATCCAAATACGCCCGTTCGGCGTACTGCGCAAGCAATACGCGCGTATCGTCAGTGTCCATCATGAGTTCATCAGTGGTTTGCATACAGCACATCCTGTGATTTAAAAAGATGAGTGATTATAAATGATTCACCCCACTAAAAGCATCTGATGACGCGCTTTCGATATCTACTGGTGATTTTAAAACTTCAAACAAAAAAGATGCAACAGGTTGATTCGAGAAGATTGATTAACCACTGAAACGCAAGCCGCCATTCGCTTTACAACGAAATTATGCTAAAGTAGCACATCATTTTTACACTCATTCTCACGAAAGAAGCGACATGGCGACGAAACCAGATTCAAAACCCACTGTAAATCAAGCAGGAAACTCTGAAGACAAAGCCAAAGCACTGGCAGCCGCTCTTGCTCAAATTGAAAAACAATTTGGCAAAGGTTCGATTATGCGTTTGGGCGATAACAACGAACAGCCAGACATCTCCGTGGTCTCGACTGGCTCTTTGGGGCTGGATGTCGCATTAGGGGTCGGCGGCTTACCGCGCGGACGCGTCATTGAAATTTATGGCCCTGAATCATCGGGCAAAACCACACTCACCTTGCACGTCGTCTCCGAAATGCAAAAACTGGGTGGCACGTGCGCTTTCGTTGACGCAGAACACGCCTTGGATGTCAGCTATGCCCAAAAACTCGGCGTCAACTTGACTGACTTGCTGATTTCTCAACCCGACACGGGCGAGCAAGCACTTGAAATGGTCGATGCGTTGGTGCGTTCAGGCGCGGTGGATCTCATCGTGGTGGACTCCGTAGCCGCACTCGTGCCGAAGGCTGAGATTGAAGGCGACATGGGCGCGTCGTTGCCTGGTCTACAAGCACGCTTAATGAGCCAAGCCTTGCGCAAATTAACCGCTTCAATTGGTCGCAGCAATTGCACCGTGATTTTCATCAACCAAATTCGTATGAAAATTGGCGTCATGTTTGGTTCACCAGAAACAACAACGGGCGGTAATGCACTGAAATTCTATGCTTCTGTTCGTTTAGACATTCGTCGCATTGGTGGCATCAAAAAAGGCGACGAAGTCATGGGTAACGAAACCCGAGTGAAAATCGTTAAAAACAAAGTCGCGCCACCGTTCAAAGAAGCATTGTTTGACATCCTTTATGGCGAAGGCATCTCTCGCGAAGGTGAAATCGTTGATATGGGCGTATCAGCAGGCATCATTGATAAAGCAGGTGCTTGGTACAGTTATGGCAAAGACCGCATCGGTCAAGGAAAAGACAACGCGCGTGAATACTTGCGCGAAAATCCAAACGTGGCGGTTGAGATTGAAAACTTGGTCCGTGACAAATTGGGCGTCAAAGCGCGAGCAGTGCCAAGCGATAAAACCCCAAAAGCGGAAAAGCCAACCAAAGCCGCTAAACAAGCTGAAACCCCAGTAGAGGACGACGCTGTTTAATCAAGCACTCACCAATAAAAGCCCTGCACTTGTGCAGGGCTTTTACGCTCATTCTAAAAACGCCCGCTTTTTTTTCACATCGTACACGAACGTCTATTGTCACTCCTCTTGTCGCAACATACTTAGACATCAACGAAAAATATACGCCTATGGTCTCTAAAATCAATTTTGACGATAACGAGTTTGAGCAGTTTGAAAACGTAGAAAACACACTTGAACCGAATCAAAATAAGAACAAACGCTCGACGGCCTACGACCATTCAGACAACCCACAAACCATCGTTTTATCGCAACAAGACTGGCTAAAAAAAGTGCGCACCCGTGCAATCACTTACCTTTCGCGTCGAGAATACAGTCGGGTGGAGCTGCGCAAAAAAGTGCTTTTTTCCTTGAGAAACTACGACTGCGAGAATGATTTGGCTTTAACTTTATTGGACGATGTGCTGGATGATTTGGCTCAACACAACTGGCAATCAGACGAACGCGTGGCGGCATCTGTTTCTAAAATCAAGGGCGAACGCTATGGCAGCGCGCGCGTTAAACATGAGTTAAACCAACAAGGACTGAGTCATGAACTCATTGCCCATGAGATGGCGCAGTTGGCAAGCACCGAATTACAACGAGCACACGACGTGTGGCAAAAAAAATTTGGTCAAGCTCCCGCTGACTTAAAAGAGAAAGCAAAACAAGTGCGTTTTATGGCCAGTCGCGGCTTTAATTTTGACATCATCAATCGAATTATTAAAAACGCAGACAATTTATTTGAAGACTAAAAAAAGCCGCTGATTAAAGCGGCTTTTTTCATGCACACAGGCCTCTTGATTATTTTTTATCTGCAGCAGGTGCAGCATCTTTTTTCGGCAAGAAACCATCTTGAATTTTTTTCATGTAATCTTGTTTCGCCATTTCAAGAATCTGTGGTTTCACTTGTTCAAACGCTGGTGGCGGTGGCATATTGGCAGCCGCTTTCGCTTCGCGTGGCGCTTCAACCAACTGAATCACATGGTAACCAAACTGAGATTTAACTGGCGTCTCTGTGATGGCATTCGGTGTCAATTGACCCGCAGCTTCAGCAAACTCAGGCACCCATTTATCCAATGTATTCCAACCTAAGTCACCACCTTGAGCTGCAGAGGCCGTATCTTTCGTGCCTTTTGCTAAATCAGCGAACTTCGCACCCGCTTTCAACTTTGCAATGATGTCCTTAGCTTGCACCTCAGAATCAACCAAAATATGACGCAAGTGATATTCTTTGCCACTGCCTTTCATTTTAGCGACTTCTTTATCATAAATGGCCTTCAACTCGTCATCGGTTGGCTTATAGGCATCCAACTTCAAACGCATGTATTCAGACATAATGACTTGATCTTTTTGCAAAGCCAGCAACATTTGGGTGTGCTCTTGCTTATCCAAACCATCTTTTTTCGCTGCTTCAACAACCGCTTGCTGTACCGTAATCGCCTCTTCTATCTTAGCGCGTTGTTCTGCAGAAACGGGCTGATTAGGGTTTTGTTTATTCATATCACTCACAACCGCATCCACCAATTGTGCTGTGGTGTACTGTTTGTCTACATTTTTTGCACACGCTGACAAACCTATTGCACCGACCATCATCGCTGCGACTAACGCACTGCTTTTTTTCATAACGCCCATTCCTTTATTGTTTGGGTTAAAAAATAAAAATTAGACCGTTTCTATGCGCAAAGCATGAATCGGAAACGGCATCAAATCATCCACTGCTGCATAAACCATGCGGTGTTGTGCCATTCGGGTTTTACCAATAAATTTCGGAGAAACAATGCGCACAGCAAAATGTTTTGCCCCACCAGCCGCACCTGCGTGCCCTGCATGTTGGTGCGACTCATCGATGACCTCCAATTCAGAAGGAGATAACGCCATACGCAAGCGGCATTCTAACTCAACTTGCAACTCAGTCATCACTCATCCTTGGGTAATTGTTTAGATAACCAAGCCTCTTGCACAATAGCAAAAACCAAAATCAAGCCTAAACTGCCGTACAACTTAAAGTTAAACCACACATCATCTGAAAAGTTATACGCAATATAAATATTCAGTGTTCCTAAAAAAATAAAAAAACCAGCCCACATCAATCCAAATTTTTTCCAAGCCTCATCAGACAAATGCAGCTCATGCCCAAGCAAAATTTTCAGCATGTTTTTGTTAAACACATACTGTCCGATTAAAATTGCCGCACCCATGGTCCATTCAAGCACACTGAATTTCCACTTCAAAAAAATCGTTTCATGAAAATAGATACTCATACTGCCTAAAACCACAATCAGCACCAAACTCATCCAATGCATGATTTGAATGGGAATTTTTTTCCATTTCATCAACAACATCTGCACAGCCGTTGATGCCATTGCAACACCTGTTGCCAAAAACATATCGTTTGTTAACTTATAACTAAGAAAAAACAAAACAATCGGGAAAAAATCAATGAGTGCTTTCATTATTTGTATGTCTGTAAGAGTTTCTAAAAGAGTTCAAAAAAGAACAAGACCGCGTCTCAAACACGGTCTTACTTAATATAATAAATGATAACTATGGGCATTCTACCTCGTTTCAATCCCCCATGTCCTTGTTTGCTAAAAACTTCAAAGCCACCCCATTGATACAATAGCGCAAACCTGTGGTTTGTGGTGGTCCATCTGGAAAAACATGCCCCAAATGCGCACCACAATTGTGGCACACCACCTCTGTTCGAATCATGCCATGCGACACATCTCGCTGCTCACTCACCGCGTCAACCGCCATAGGCGCATCAAAGCTCGGCCAACCGCAACCCGCATTAAATTGGTGATGAGAGTCAAACAGAGCCGTATCACATACCACGCAACGGTACACGCCATCCGACCAACGCTCTGCAAAATCACTGCTAAAGGGCCTTTCAGTGGCCTTTTCTTGAGTCACTTGATAGGCCAAAGCACCTAAACGCTCACGTAAATTTGTTTTATCTTGACTCATTGGACGATTCACTTTCTAAGATGGAATGACCCTACACAATCGCCGCCGAAAAGCCTGCTATAGCTCGATGACAGCACCACATAAAGCATAACAAGACGTTTTTAAAACACATCTTGTGCAAAGAAATGCAATTGGATTTTACAGTACTCGCACAATACAGTACAATACGCGTTTTCGGTTTTAAGGCACGAGATAAAAATGCTTTAATACACCAGCGAGGGTGGCGAAATTGGTAGACGCACCAGGTTTAGGTCCTGGCGCCCTAAACAGGTGTAGGGGTTCGAGTCCCCTCCTTCGCACCACAATTTAATGACATCAAATCAATTTTTTATTGTTTTGGTGTTATTGACGATGTTAACAACACTGTATACACACCAAAGGGTTACCCAAATGACAAATGAAACTCAAGAGATTGTAAACGAAGCACAAGCGGCTACGCCTGCAGTTGATACGCCTGCACCCGTCATGACGCCTTCATTGACTCGTTCATTTGATATCGTTGTTAGCACAGCATCCATTGATGCAGCGACTGAGAAGCGCTTACAAAAAATCGCTAAGACTGTAAAAATCGACGGCTTCCGCCCAGGCAAAGTTCCTATGTCACGCGTTAAGCAGATGTACGGTCAACAAGCCTCTTGGGAAGCTTTAAACGATAAGGTTGGCGAAGCATTTGCGGCCAAAGCTGATGCTGATAAACTGCGCATTGCGGGCATGCCAAACATTGAGCCAAGCGAAACAAAAGGTACAGATGGCGAATTGACGTTCAAAGCGACTTTTGAAGTCTACCCAGAAGTTGGCGATGTCAACTTAAGCGGTGTCAAAATTGAAAAAGCAGAATGTGATGTCACCGAGGCCGACATTGACCGCACTTTGAATGTATTGCGTCAACAACGCGTATCGTATGAGACAGCTGATAAAGCAGCAGCCAAAGACGACCAAGTCACGATTGACTTTGAAGGTAAAATCGACGGCGTGGCTTTTGCGGGTGGTTCTGCTCAAGACTATCCTTTCGTTTTAGGTCAAGGGCGCATGCTGCCTGAGTTTGAAACTGCAATTGAAGGCTTAAAAGCAAGCGAGTCTCGTGCTTTTGACTTGCCATTCCCAGAGGATTATCACGGTAAAGATGTTGCAGGCAAAACAGCTCAGTTCACTGTGACCGTCAAAAATGTAGCCGCTCCAAAATTACCAGAGTTGGATAGCGCATTTGCCAAATCACTTGGCGTACCTGATGGCGATGTTGAAAAGATGAAAACTGACATCAGAGCCAATTTAGAGCGCGAAATTGCTCAGCGCACCAAAGCAATGACCAAAAGCAACGTCATGGACGCGCTTTTGTCTGCCGTTTCATTTGATGTGCCAACAGCGTTGGTTAATGAGGATATTGAACGCTTGCAGGATAACGCCCGCTCAGATTTGCGCGCACGCGGCATTCCTGTTGATGACAAAATGGCGTTGCCTGCTGACATCTTCAAAGACCGCGCTGAACGCCGAGTTCGTTTAGGTTTGTTGATTGCAGGCTTGGTTAAAACACACGAATTGCGTGCCAACTCTGAACAAGTTGATGCACAAATTGCAACCATCGCTCAAGCGTACGAGGATCCAAAAGGCTTCATCAAATGGTACAAAACAGATGCCGCTCGCATGGCTGAAGTGGAAGCGGTCACAATGGAAGACAATGTTGTCACTTGGGCATTATCTCAAGCCAGCGTTTCAACCAAAGCGGTCGCATTTGAAGAATTGATGAATCAACAGCGTTAATTTATAAAACATGCCGATGATGGATAGATACTTACAATCATAAGCCCTCTATCCATCTGTTTTAGTTTAACGGTTAATATAAAAAAGCCTTTCAAAATGAAAGGCTTTTTTATATTCAGTCCATGTGTTCGACAAAGAAATGCTTAACTCAAATCAAAATGCTTAACATAGCGTGGCGATACGCTGGACAGGCGCAAAACAGTTAAGTAATCAGCCGTCTGAAAATCGGGGTCATAAGTCGGCTCGCCACACACTTTCGCACCTAGACGCAGGTAACCTTTAAAGAGCGGAGGCAATATTCGTTTAACACCCTGCTCTACCTCTGGTTGCATCTGAGCGGTAAAGGGATTACGTGGAGACACCGCATATTCATCGCTCATGGCTTCTATTTCTATCAGCATTTGATGAATATCAGCTATTGCAGGTGTATGGCTTGCAACAGGCACACTCGTACAGCCCAGAATCAACTCAAATTGATTTTTCGCAGCAAATTGTAATATTGCTTTCCATAAAGTCATTAGCACCGTGCCATTACGATAATCTTTATGGACACATGCACGGCCAACTTCAAGCATTTTTTCGCTATCACGCAATAAGTCACGAATGTCAAACTCTTGGTCTGAGTACCAGCCACATTGCGCTGCACCGAGCGCGGTTAATGCACGATAAGTGCCAACGACCTGCCCAGTTTTATTGTCACGGACATAAACATGCTCAGCATAAGGGTCAAATTTATCTTCATCTAAGCCCTTATGCCCTGACAGATGTACGCCCAATTCATCGGCAAAAACCTGATAGCGCAGCCGTTGAACCTCTTCAACTTCTGCTTGTGTGGTGGCCCAACACACGGTGACCGATTCTGCCAAACCATGACGTCCAGTCACAGCGGGGCTGTCGTCCACATTTGATTGTATTGTTTTCACCAGAGGACTCAACATCCACTCCTTAAGCACGACCACGGTAAATACCTTGACCGTGTAAAAATTCAAGCAAGTATTCTACCAGCAAGGGATAATGGATAACAGGTTTTTATTGAACATGCGTTCATTTTGTTACCAATGCTGTCTAATTTTTACAATATATTTCTTATATTTTTTCATATCCATCAAATGTATCGATGGATTATTTTTTCATGCCCAATTCTTTTAGACGCTCGGACAAATACGAATGTGCCGTATGGCGTTCCGACAAACGAACATCTTCTTTTGGGTGTAAGAACAGGGGCAATGAAAGTCGACTCACGTTTTTGCTTGCATTCGCAGGATTAATGACCCGATGAATTGTACTTGGAAAATAGCCGCGTGACACTTCCTGAAGCATGTCCCCGATATTGACGATTAACATACCAAAATCACATGGCACATCGAGCCACGACCCATCTTTTGCTAAAACCTGCAAACCCGGCTCATTGGCGGCTGGCAATACCGTCAACAAATTAATATCACCATGTGCGGCCGCGCGCACAGAACCCGCGGGTTCTGTTCCATTCAGCGGCGGATAGTGCAACACTCGCAACAAGGTCTGCGCGCTGCCTTCAATCATCGTGGACAAAGGTTGGCTGTAATATTGGCTAATCTCATCGGGTGTATATTGCTCAACCCATGACAACAATTCGGCAGCCAGCGTGCTGGCTTGCGCATAGTAACTCATTGCATTGGCACGCAAAGATTCGGGAATTCGCCCCCACGGGTACACATGAAAAAACTCTTTAAAGTCTTTTACTGTTTCACCTTTAGCGGTTTCGGACACTTCTGTTGAAAAATAACCATCAAACTTTTCGGTATCGTAGGCAAAGTTAAACTTATCCTCACCCTTAAAAAAAGTCATCCATTCATCAAAAATCGACTGCACCAAGGGTTGGGCGATTGGATGATTGACCAACACACCAAAGCCCGTTTCGTGCAGGGACTCTGTAAACTCAGCCGCTGCATTAGGGCCACGATAATCAACTACACGAATGCTCATATTCTTCTCGATTAAGTTATTTTTGAATGGGTCTTAAACTATTTTAGTGCCCAGTGCTCAATACGTCTTCCAACAAAGCCAACACGCCCGATTTGTTAACCCCTAAGCACACAAACGCATTGTCACGCTTTGACCAATAGTCCTCGGCATACACCTCACCTTTAGGCGCAAAAAACGTTTTACCTGCGCCTGCGCCACTTTGTACAACTTCAATTTGTCCTTGCTCTGTTTCAAATAGCTCTGGGTTGGTCACATACATCACTGTTGCAGGGTCATGCAATGAAAAGCCATCAAACCCACCCACGGTGCGATAAAAATTAGCATAAAACTTGCAAATTTCTTTTAAAAAGCCACCAACAACAGGCGATTTCTCAGCAATTCGTGCCATCGGCTCGTCTGGCATAATGGTTTTCCAAGTCACGTCCAAGCCAACCATCACCACTTTCCATGGCGCTTCAAAAACCACTTGTGCCGCGTGTGGGTCATTCCAAATATTGGCTTCTGCTCCTGGCGACACATTGCCTTTTTCATGGGCTGCTCCGCCCATGATGACGACTTCTTTTACCTTATGGGCAATCGTTGGGTCTTTTTGCAATGCCAACGCGATGTTGGTTAAAGGGCCAATTGGCACTAAAACCACTTCGTTTGGGTGTTCGTGAATTGTTTTAATAATGAAATCAGCCGCACTCATGTCAACAGGTTTAAAGTCGGCAGGGTAATTAACAGCGATGTCACCAAAACCATTTTTACCGTGTACAAAATCAGGAAAGCTGTGCGGTTTCTGCACCGACGGCACGCCTTCACCTTTAGCGACAGGCACGTGCTTGGCTTTTAATAGGTCCAACAAATAACCTGCATTAACAGTCGATTGTTCAACTGAAACATTACCAAATACAGTGGTCAACCCCAACAATTCTAAATTTGGGTGCAATACTGCAAATGCAATCGCCAGCGCATCATCAACGCCAGGGTCTGTGTCAATGATGATTTTTGTTTTTTGTGTCATATTTTTTCCCTAAATAAAATTAAGATACGAAAATATTTCGTTATTCATTTAAAAGTTGCCATGCTTGAGTAACAGATTTTTGGCAATAAATTTTTAATCCACTTCGTGTGCAAATGGAATCGCCACCACCGCTCCCAAGCGGGTCACCGTCAGCGCGGCCGCTTGACTCGCTCGCTCCAAAGAAGCTTTTACGGTCATGCCTTTTGACAGACTGGCGAGGTAATAGCCAATAAAAGTATCACCTGCTGCGGTGGTATCGACGACTTCAACTTTTTGAGCGTCAACACGTAACTCGCCTGATTCGCCTTGATAACGCACACCATCACCACCTAGCGTCAAGACCACGTTTTTGCATTTTTTAGACAAAAATTCGAGTGCCTGCTCAACATCACTCATTGCCGACAACTGCATCGCTTCCACTTCATTCACGACCAAGGTATGCACATATTCCAATGGCAAATTAGCCAAACCCGCGTGACACGGTGCGGGGTTAAAAATGATTTTTTTACCACGTGCATGAGCCATGCGGATAATGTCTTCAATCGCGTTGGTTTCATTTTGTAACAAAACCCACTCAACCTGCGCATCATCCAAATATTGATTAATTTCAGATGCCGTCATCTGGTGATTTGCGCCTGCATATAACAGAATGCAGTTTTCACCCTCTTGATTGACTTGAATAATCGCATGCCCAGTGGCCTCAGCAACACCTTGAATGCAATCCATATTCAATTGTAACGCCACCAACTCTTTGTTCAACCACCCATCATCAGCGGCAATATGACCAACATGCGCCACAGAGGCTCCCGCGCGTTGCAAAGCCACCGTTTGATTCAAACCTTTGCCACCTAAGCCTTTACTATATGCACGGCTGGACAACGTTTCACCTGGCTGGACAAAATGCTCAACTTGATACACATGGTCAATATTAATCGAACCAAAATTAAGAATATGCGCCATTTCAACGTTCCTTCACATAAGGACGGCCAATCGCCTTCGGTGCCACAGCCTTGCCCACAAAACTGGCCAACAAGACTATCGTCAATACATACGGCATCGCACTAAACACCTGCGAAGGAATTTCGGACACCCCAAACAGCGGCACACCCTGCAAACGGTCAGACAACGCGCCAAGCAAACCAAACAACAGGCATGCAGCAAAAGCAGGCCAAGGACGCCATTTGCCAAAAATAACCGCAGCCAATGCCATAAAGCCCATACCCGCACTCATTTCACGCACAAAGCCACCATTTTGCGCCATCGACAAAGCAACGCCCGCTAAACCACACATGATACCCGTGTAAACCAAGGCCAAATAGCGTAATCGCACCACGGATAAACCTGCCGTATCAACCGCATTCGGCTCTTCTCCCACCGCGCGAATACGCAAGCCCATGCGCGTGCGATACAACAAAAAGGCCGTTAAAAACACCGATGCAATCGCAATATAAGTAAAGACATGGTGCCCCGAAATGATTTTTTCGTACACAGGCCCAATCACAGGTACATCACGCACAACCTCGACACCAGGCCATACAATTGGTTTAAAACGCAATTCATCTGGTAACAACGGTGTTTGCCCGCCTTTTTGAAACCACGCTTGCCCTAACACCAACGTCAAACCCGAAGCCAATACATTGATAGCCAAACCTGAGACCACATGGTCACCTTTTTGGCTAATGGTTGCAAAGCCGTGCAGCAACGAAAACACAACGGATACCAACACCGCAGCCAAAACAGCCAGCGGTAACGAACCCGTTAAACTCGCTGTGGCCGCCCCTGCAAACGCCGACATCAGCAATTTACCTTCCAAACCAATATCAACCGTGCCCGACCGCTCCGCAATCAGTCCACCCATAGCCACTAAAATCATCGGTACGGCTTGGCGCAAACCGCTTCCCATCACATTGGCGATGGTTACAATTAAATCATTCATTTTGCCCCCTGCATATTGCGATACCAGCCTTCAATCGGTTTGCGAATCAAACCATCCAATGCCGCCACAAAGAAAATAATCAAACCTTGAATCACCACATTAAACTCTGGACTGATGTCAGGTAATTCAAACTGCATCTCCGAACCACCCTGCGCCAGCGCACCAAACAACAAGGCGGACAGCACCACGCCGACGGGATGGTTACGCCCCATCAGTGCAACCGCAATGCCCATAAAACCAATGCCAGAAGTGAACGATAAACTCAAACGGCCCTGCGCACCGTAGACCACATTGACCGCCATTAAACCTGCAAGCGCACCCGAAATGACCATGGTCGAGATGACGGTCTTTGAAACAGAAATACCCGCATACACCGCCGCTTGAGGATTTTGCCCCACCACACGAATTTCATAACCCAAACGCGAGCGCCAAATCAGCCACCACACATAACCAGCGGTCAGCAAAGCCAAGAAAAAGGAAAAATTCAAGGGTGTATCCGAGAAACCTAAAAATGGCATCATGTCGGCAAGTCGAGGTAAAACCGAACTTTCAGCAAAGTTAGCGGAGTCGGTAGAACCTTCGCTTTTTGACAACCAAAAGCGCATCGCATAGTTCATAAATGCAAAGACGATGTAGTTCAACATGATGGTGGTCACCACCACATGCGCGCCGCGCTTGGCTTGTAAGACCCCAGGAATAAACCCATAAGCCCCACCAAAAACTAAAGCGCCAATAATGGCCACAATAAACATCAAGGGCGCAGGAAGCACGTGACCAAACGCCAAACATGCCAACGTCACGCCCAAACCTGCAAAATATGCCTGCCCTTCACCACCAATATTAAACAGCCCCGCATGGAAAGCCACCACCACAGCCAACCCTGTAAAAATCAGACTGGTGGCGTTATACAGCGTAGAGGGTAAACCCGTATCAAGATTAAAAGCACCTCGCACCAAAACAGTCATGACATCCAGCGGACTTTGTCCTATCGCCAACACCAATAAAGAGGCCAAACCGAAAGCCAAAATCAGTTGTACAAAAGGGATGGCAAACCCAGTGAGCCAAACAGGCAAGCCTTGGTTGTGTTGTTTATGCTGCGGTATTTTTTGTTGTTTTTGATTTGTCATGATTACACTTTCATCGCATCTGAACTGGCCATCATCATGCCAATGGTTCTAGGGTCTGCATCGGCCGCTTTGAGCTCACCCGTCAGTTGACCTTGGTTCATCACCAAAATTCGATCCGACAAGGTCAGTACCTCATCCAATTCGACCGAAACCACCAAAATCGCGGCTCCTGCATCACGAGCCTTAACCAGCTCTTTATAAATCAACTCTATCGCGCCAATATCGACACCACGCGTCGGCTGCCCAACCAAAAGCACTTTGGGTTCGCGCGTCATTTCACGGGCAATGATGAGTTTTTGTTGATTACCGCCCGACATATTCGCAGAACGAATCTCAGGCAAGCCTGGGCGCACATCAAACGCTTTAATGAGTCGCAAGGCCGTGTCTCGAATTTTTTGCACGCTGAGTGTAAAACGAGAGCCAATTGAAACGTCGTGGTGATAGCCCAAGATAGACGACTCGGCCATACTGAAATTTTTCAGCAAACCCTGTCCAATCCTATCCTCGGGGATATGAGCCACGCCAAGCTGGCGCAACGCTTTGGGATGTGGCCACGTTTGGCAAGTATATTCAGGTTGACCATCGGCAACGAAGTCTATCGTACCGCTTGTGCCGCGCATCTCACCCGATAAAATTTTCAAAAGCTCGGTTTGACCATTGCCCGATACTCCCGCCAAGCCAACAATCTCGCCCGAGCGTAATTCAAACGACACGTTTTTTAAACGCTGAATGCCTTTGACATCGGTATAAGACAGGTTTTTAACGGACAAATACACTTGAGACTGGTCAGTCGCACCTTTCGGCAACTCTTTAGCCACAGGACGACCCACCATCAACTCAGCAAGCTCTTCAGCACTGGTGTCACTGGTTTTGCGATGCGCGACCATTTGACCGCTGCGCATGACCGACACATTGTCCGTAACGTCCATAATTTCACGGAGCTTATGCGTAATGATGAGCACCGTCACGCCTTGCTCTCGCAAGTCGCGCAACACATCAAACAGTTGATCCGCCTCTTGTGGTGTCAATACGCCCGTAGGTTCGTCAAGTATCAAAATATTGGCACGGCGATACAACGCCTTAAGAATTTCCACCCGCTGTTGCACGCCAACCGCCAAATCGCCAACAGGCTCATCTAAGGGCACTTCCAAGCCAAATTGCTTTGAAATCGCCGCCAGCTTTTCACGGGCTTTGGTTTTAGAAGCGTCCAAAGACCATGAATCTTCCGCCCCAAGTAAAATATTTTCTAAGGCAGTCAACGGCTCAACTAACATAAAGTGCTGATGCACCATGCCAACGCCTTTGGCAATGGCTTGAGTTGAATTAGCGATTCGTACCGCCTGCCCATTAATTAAAATGTCACCTGAATCAGCTTCATAAAATCCGTATAAGACAGACATCAACGTTGATTTACCTGCGCCATTTTCACCAATAATGCCGTGAATGGTCGCTTTAGGAATTGATAAATCAATATCTCGATTTGCCCACACCGCTCCAAAACGTTTGTTGATGTGTCGCATCTCGACAGCCATGGCCTCGGATGATTTTTGTTTTAGTGTATTGGACATCGCAGCTCCGAGTATATTCAAAACCTAAGGTCAACAGCAGCCCTGACCTCAAATATAAAGATTGTTTGAACGACGCAGCCCCTCGCAATGCCTTATCGGCATTACTTTAAGGTAAACGTCATTACTATTTTTAGATTCATAAAATAATAAAGCAAAAGCCAACGAATTGGCTTTTGCTCATTGTAAGTGGGCGGGCTTATTTACCGTCGCAAGCGATTTTAATTTTACCATCCACAATGTCTTTTTTGATTTGCGTCACTTTAGTGCGCATATCTGCAGTGATTAAGCTCTTATTATTTTCATCATCTGCCCAATCCACACCATTTTCAGCCAAGCCCAATGACACAGTACCGCCCGCAAATTGGCCTGAGGCTGCATCAGTAAAGGCTTTTTTCACAGCCACATCAACGCGTTTAACCATTGAGGTGAGCATCGTGCCAGGAAAAAGGTGATTTTGGTTGCTGTCTACACCAATCGCGAATTTTTTGTTGTCTTTAGCCGCTTGATACACACCATTACCCGTGCCACCTGCAGCAGCAAAAACCACATCCACACCACGGTCAAACTGCGCTTTTGCTAACTCGCCACCTTTCGTCGGATTGTTCCAAGCCTCGCCCGTCGTGCCGACCGTGCTGGCGATGACTTCAGCTTTAGGATTAACGTATTTCGCGCCTTGTTCAAAACCACAAGAGAACTTACGAATCACAGGAATATCCATCCCGCCAATGAAACCAACTTTACCAGAAGCAGATTTCATCGCCGCCAATGCACCGACCACGAATGAGCCTTCTTCTTCACGGAACAAAATTGACTTTACGTTAGGTTCTTTCACTTCTGAATCGACAAGTACAAAATTTGATTTGGGCAACTCTTTGGCAATTTTGCCCAAGGCTTCAGAGCTATTAAATCCCAATGTCACGATAGGGTCGCCCCCACGTTGCGCCATTTTACGCAAAACACCTTCAAGCTCCGTTGGGTTTTTCAGCTCAAAATCCATGTAGCTTTTACCCGTTTCTTTTTTAAAGGCTTCCGCACCGTTATAAGCTGATTCGTTAAATGATTTATCAAACTTGCCACCCGCATCAAAAATAATCGCTGGGCGACGACCTTCGGCTTTAGCATCAGATGCTGCATCTTTGTTTTTATCCTTAGCACCGCAAGCGGCCAAGGTCAATGCAGCAAAAGCTGAAAGTAATAAAATATTCTTCTTCATGTGAAACTCCTTTGGTGTCAATTGATTAAGCCGTGGTTTTCATCAGGATTTAATCTGGTTTTATATTGTGATTAAAATATGTTTTACACACTGCAACTTTTGAATCGTACATGAATTCTTGCCTGATTTCATCAAATTTTACAGCTCTAATTTAAATTTTTAAAGCAGCCACAACACAAACAAAGAACGAAAAGCGATTAAAAGCGGTTGTGTCTGAATATTCACGATTTATCAGCTATTTTTTTTAAGACATATCATATCCCTATCATATCTCTACCGCATGCCTGACAAGCCACATATAAACGAATCCAACCTGTTTATCTTAATTAGGCTTGATTTGCCTTTCTTGACTTTCACTCCTTTTACTCGTAAAGTGTGGCCTCTTGTTAGGAGAGAATTGTCCAAGCAAAATAAAGGACAGTCGCCGAAGGTGAACACCCAAAAACTCTCAGGCAAAAGGACTAGCAAGCAGCTTTATATTATTCTGGAGAGCGTCGCACATCACGTCAACGTTGCATGTCGCCGACCACCGAAGGGGCGCGCAAAACATCGTTTTGCCACAATCTCTCAGGTATCAAGGACAGAACGGGATTTTAAAAACAAGTCTACGCCGTATAGACTTTCCCGGGATGCCACCTCATGACTTCTGCTATTTCTGCTTTAAAACAAACAGTTTTACACTCCACTCACCTGGCTGCACATGCACGCATGGTTGACTTTGGCGGCTGGGACATGCCCGTCAACTATGGCTCGCAAATCGAAGAACATCATGCAGTGCGCGGCGATGCGGGCATGTTTGACGTCTCGCACATGCGAGTGGTCGACATCACTGGCGACAAAACGCGTGATTTTTTACGCTACCTCCTTGCCAACAACGTCGATAAACTCCAAATCTCAGGCAAAGCCTTATATTCATGCATGCTGCGCCCAGAAGGCGGGGTAATTGATGACCTCATCGTCTACTATTTCAGCGAAGACTTCTTTCGCCTCGTGGTCAACGCGGGCACGGCCGACAAAGACATTGAATGGTTGAATGAACAAAACGCCGTCGGCGAGTTTGGACTCAACATCAACCCGCGCCCTGATTTTGCACTCATCGCCGTTCAAGGCCCGAATGCCCGCGCCAAAGTTTGGGCCGCATTCCCTTTCACACAAGCCCCATCTGAACAGCTCAAACCATTCAACGCCGCCCGTATCGAACACGAACATGGTGAATGGATGGTCGCGCGTACAGGTTACACAGGCGAAGACGGTTTTGAAATCGCCGTACCAGCCACCATCGCAGCGACCGTGTGGCAACAACTCGCCGAACAAGGCGTTCGCCCCGCAGGTTTAGGCGCACGAGACACACTGCGCCTCGAAGCAGGCATGAACTTATACGGTCAAGACATGGACGAAACAGTCAACCCGCTCAACTCAGGCTTGGCATGGACCGTCGATTTACAATCCGAGCGCGACTTCATCGGTAAAACCGCATTAAGCCACGGTGCCACCGCGCAACTCGTCGGTCTGATTTTGCAAGACAAAGGCATTCTGCGCAGTCACCAAACCGTCAAAACCGCCCACGGTGAAGGCGAAACCACCAGCGGCACATTCAGCCCGACCATGCAACAATCCATCGCTTTTGCCCGCCTGCCGCTGGGCGTGACGATTGGCGACACCGTACAAGTCATCATCCGCGACAAAGCACTCAACGCAAAAGTAGTAAAAATGCCATTTGTACGCAATGGTAAAATCATCGCGGTCTGACCACAAACACACGATTCGCGCAACAGGCAATACACAGCCTGTACAAGCAAAACACATTCACAACGGTGGGCGATGCCCACCCTACCTTTAGGAGCAACAACATGAGCACACTCAAATTCGCCGCCAGCCACGAATGGGCACGCCTCGAAACCGACGGCACCGTCACTGTAGGCATCTCCAACCACGCACAAGAAGCACTTGGCGACATCGTTTTTCTCGAATTGCCCGAAGTTGGCCGTCAAGTCAACGCCACTGAAAACGTCGCCGTCGTCGAATCAGTCAAAGCCGCCAGCGACATTTACGCCCCCATCAGCGGCACCATCACCGCGCGCAACGATGCGATTGCCGACACGCCCGAACAAGTCAACGAAAAACCGTATGACGCATGGTTATTTAAAATCGCGCCGAGCAATGCGGCTGAGTTGGATGGTCTGTTGAGTGAAGCGGATTACGAAGCACAGAATGGTTAAATGAAACCCTCGTCATGACTGCACACGAGTCATTGCGGGCTTGACCCGCAATCTCCCCAACCAAGGCAACTATGGCGTACGTTTATTTAATGAGCAATACACACAACACGGTGCTTTACATCGGCGTCACCAACGATTTAACGCGCCGTGTCGCAGAACACAAAGCCAAGATTCAAAAAGGCTTTACCGAAAAATACAACGTCGATAAATTGGTGTATTTTGAATCGACAAATGCAATGATTGATGCGATTACACGAGAAAAGCAGCTGAAAAACTGGAAACGAGCATGGAAAAATGACTTGATTGAGACAACGAACCCAAATTGGCTGGACTTGGCGGATTCGATTGGTGTGACACAAGAATATATTGATGCAGTGAAAACACACTATGCGTCATATGGTACCAACCCCGCGTCGCGCCGTACCTAGCTCGCATCAAGCAGCGCCTACCCCAATCCGCGTCATGTCAAACCTAAACAGCATCATGTCAACTCTAAACGGCGTCATGCCGTGCTCGACACGGCATCTCCCGATACACGGAGATTGCGGGTCAAGCCCGCAATGACGAGGTTTTTTGAAACTGCAGTGAGGCATTCACAAAACGTTTATTGTGACCTAAAAATTTAGGCACATTATATTTGGCAAAACAATGGAACTTCAAGACACAATTAAAGAGTTGATTAATAGCAAAAAAGAAGGGCAATATTGGGACTTCAAAGAGTCTCATCACGCAAACAATGCAGAATTAATTCACGACATTATTTGTCTAGCGAATACCGAGCATCAAGGCGACCGTTTTTTAATTTATGGCGTCAACAACAGCGGCGAAGTCATTGGTGTTCCTAGCAAAAACAGGAAAACACAAGCGCAACTTATTGACACGTTTAGAGCCCAGTCATTCTCTGACCAACTTTACCCAGATATTTCTTTAAAATCAATCAAATACGACGACAAAGAGATTGACGTTTTGACAATCAAAAATCAGCCACACAAGCCATATTACATAACCAAAGACATAACAGAGCCAAAACAGCCCTCGAAACAAGTCGTCATACGTGCTCATCACATCTACTCGCGAGTAATGGACAGCAACACCCCGCAAAACTCATCCGCAAACTCAAAACAAATTGAGCAAATGTGGAGAGAACGTTTCGGCTTAACCCAGCCCCCTTTGGAGAAATTGCGACTTTATTTGAATGATGCCGAAAACTGGGCTCACGATGATGAGGGCAAATTCTATTATAAATATCATCCTGAATTCACCATTCAAAGTACAGAGGCATTTGCAGAACAAGGCTGCGAGACACTGGAGTGGGCAAGAGGTGAAATCGGTTATTCATACACGTCAGGCAATAACACTTACTGCTGGACTTTTTACTATCACAACACAAAACTGTTCCAGTGTGTGTGCTGCAATTTTGATGGTGGCAAAAAAAACATCGTCAACCCAGATTGGTCGGCGGTTGGCAGTGGACGAATTTATTATTATTTAAAAGATAGTTTCGAATATTGTTTTCACAATTTCATGCTCAATCATTTCAAGGATAGAGACGACTCTAAAAACCTGAACAGAGTCACTTCTTCTCAAAATTTTGATATTCCAGTTTTTGAATCAGAAAATCAATTACAAGACTTCCTTAGCTTTTCAAAGACGAAGTTGAATATTAAAAGCAATGAACCTACTCTGGATAATAAAGAGCAAAACCGTTTATTTTACGAGCTACTAGATATTTATACCGAATTTCAAAATCAAAAGGAAATTTAACCATGACCTCAACCACTTTCCCCACCCGCCACACCGCCCCATCCACCACTGACCAAGCCCATATGCTCAAAGCACTGGGTTTTGAGTCGTTAGACACATTCATCAACGCCGTTGTGCCCGACAACATCCGCCGCAGCGACATGACGTTAGGCGAGTTCAGCTCGGGCTTCTCGGAAGAGTCCGCTTTGGCTCGCTTGCGTGAACATGCGGCACAAAACAAAGTTTTTAAAAGCTTCATCGGCCAAGGTTATTACGGCACGCACACGCCTGCGGTGATTTTGCGCAATGTGTTAGAAAACCCAGCTTGGTATACGGCTTACACGCCGTATCAGCCTGAAATTTCTCAAGGGCGTTTGGAAGCCTTGTTGAATTTTCAACAAATGGTTATTGATTTGACCGCGATGGACATTGCCAACGCGTCGATGCTCGATGAAGCGACGGCGGCGGCGGAGGCGATGACTTTAGCAATGCGCAACAGCAAGTTGAAGTCGAATGTGTTTTACGTCTCGGAAGATATTTTCCCGCAGACGCTTGAGGTGATTCAAACCCGTGCGCTGCCGCTCAATATTGAGGTGCGCGTGGTCGCTAATATCGATGAGTCGTTGACGAATGACTGTTTCGCGGTGCTCGTACAATATCCCGCCGCCAGTGGCGCGTTGATGGATTACAGTGCGCTGGCTCAAAAGGCTCATGAGCAAGGCAAGGCGGTGATCGCCGCGTCGGATTTGCTCGCGCTCACGCAGCTCAAAGCCCCTGGCGAATGGGGTGCGGATATTGTGATTGGCAATACCCAACGTTTTGGCGTGCCGTTTGGTTTCGGCGGCCCTCATGCTGCGTTTATGGCAACCCGTGATGCGTTTAAACGCTCGATGCCTGGTCGTTTGGTGGGTGTGTCGGTGGATGCACAAGGTGCGCCTGCTTTGCGCTTGGCATTGCAAACCCGCGAGCAGCATATCCGCCGCGACAAGGCGACGTCTAATATTTGTACGGCTCAGGCCTTGCTTGCGATTATGGCGAGCATGTACGCGGTGTATCACGGCGCGGATGGTTTGAAAAAAATTGGTGCACGTGTGCATCACATGACTTCTTCTATTGCCACGGCGTTGAAATCAACGGGTGTGAGCGTGGTGAACGGCACTTGGTTTGACACGTTGACCTTGAAGGTGAACGACGCATCGGCCTTGCATCAAGCGGCGCAGGCGGCTGGAATTAACCTGCGGGCGATTGATGCTGAACATGTCGGCCTGTCGGTGGATGAGACGACCACTGTTGCGGATGCTCAAGCGTTGCTTAAATTATTCGGTGCGACATGGGCTCCGTTGGATGAGAATACCGTTCCTGCGGCGTTACAACGCCAATCTGCGTTTTTGACCCATCCTATATTTAACACGCATCATTCTGAACACGCCATGTTGCGTTATTTGCGCGATTTATCCGACAAAGACCTCGCGCTTGACCGCACGATGATTCCTTTGGGTTCATGCACGATGAAGTTGAACGCGACTTCGGAAATGCTGCCTGTGACGTGGCCCGAGTTCAGCCAGATTCACCCTTTTGCGCCCAATAGCCAAACAGTCGGTTATCGCGCGATGATTCATGAAGTTGAGGCGATGTTGGTCGCGGCAACAGGCTACGCTGCCGTAAGCTTACAACCGAATGCAGGTTCGCAAGGTGAGTATGCGGGCTTGCTCATCATCCAAAAATACCACTCCAGCCGTGGGCAGTCGCACCGTAACATTTGCTTGATTCCCGCATCGGCGCATGGCACGAACCCTGCGTCTGCCGCGATGGTTGGCATGAGTGTGGTTGTGGTTGCGTGCGATGAACGCGGCAACGTTGATGTGGCGGATTTGAAAGCAAAAGCCGAACAGCACAGCGACCATCTCGCCGCTTTGATGATTACCTACCCATCGACGCACGGGGTATTTGAAAAAAGCATCACGGACATTTGCGACATCATTCACGCGCATGGCGGTCAAGTGTACGTGGACGGTGCGAATATGAATGCCATGGTCGGTTTATGCGCCCCTGGTGAGTTCGGCGGCGATGTGTCTCATTTAAATCTGCACAAAACTTTCGCCATTCCTCATGGCGGTGGCGGCCCCGGTGTTGGCCCTGTCTGTGTCGCTGCGCATTTGGCTGAATTTTTACCGAACCTGAATGCTGTGGGTTACCAACGTGATGCCAACGGCATCAGCGCGGTGTCTGCCGCACCTTATGGCAGCGCAGGCGTATTGCCAATCACATGGATGTACATTGCCATGATGGGCGCGGCGGGCTTAACCGAAGCTTCAAAAGTCGCTATTTTATCCGCCAATTATTTAGCCAAACGCATCTCCGAGCATTTCCCAATTTTGTACACAGCTGAAAGTGGTTTGGTGGCTCATGAATGTATCGTTGATGTGCGTGGCGTCAAAGACACGGCGGGCATTACCGTTGACGACATCGCCAAGCGTCTGATGGACTTTGGCTTTCACGCGCCGACCATGAGTTTTCCTGTGCCAGGGACATTGATGATTGAGCCAACAGAAAGCGAGCCTTTAGCCGAATTGGACCGTTTCATTGAAGCAATGGCAACCATTCGCGCAGAAATTGCTCAGGTGGAGCGCGGCGAACTCAGCCCCGAAGACAATCCACTTAAGCATGCCCCGCATACCGCTACCGTGGTGTGCGGCAACGAATGGACGCATGCGTACTCACGCGAGCAAGCCGCCTTCCCCGTCAGCTCTTTGCGCACGCGCAAGTACTGGCCTCCCGTTGCGCGCGTGGACAATGTATATGGCGATAGAAACTTGTTCTGCGCTTGCATCCCTATGAGTCAATATGAGTAACAATATCTGCATTTAAAAATGCGCATATCGACAGACAGTTGAGAGCGACAATTGCAAGAGCCTTGGACGACAGAGTCGGTAGTCCAAGGCTTTTTTGTAAGCACGAAAGAGTAGATTCAACCCAAGACATTGACCGAGCAGGTCAATTGAACTTTGCGTCTCAGTGACTTTGGACTTACAATAACGCACTTGCTCACTCTGCAATCGGTGATGTGCCGTAAATGCAGTGAGTGGATTCGCACTAATCCCTGCTTTTTTTACTGCTAAATGTAACTAAGTTGGGGGGTAAAATTCAATTAAAAATACCAGATAGCATCAGCATATGACTCTCAAATTGCCCAAATTCACGCCCTTAGCCGCTCAGCTGTGGAGCTTGTTACCGATTGACACAAAGAAAGTCATTCTAAGCAACGTCTACTGTACCCATTGTCGCAACAATACGGTCATGTTTAATGCCACGGGGAAATCCGAGCATGGTGACTTAATCTTAAAAGGTCAATGCGCAATCTGCATGGGGCAAGTGGGTCGACTGGTTGAGGCGGATGCGTTTAAATAAAAGCCCAACCTCATAAAAACCGAACTGAATGGTTCGGTTTTTATTATTTTTACCTAACATTTTATGTCAAATATACCCGTTGCCCATTGCGGGCACTTTCACGCGCCGCGTCTATGACGGCGCATGTCCATCGGGCTTGTGTCGCCAAAACGGGCGCACGGGCCTCGCCCAACATCGCGGCTCGGACGTGCTTATAAAAAACAGGCCATTGGCCTATGCCCGCAGCCGTGCGACTAACCTCACCCGTAGTGCCATCAATCAAGAAGCCGCGTGCTTCATCCACTTCACTGCACCAATCGTCTTGCGTTGGAATCACGCCTGAGCGTAAACGCGTTTCTTGTGGGTCAAAACCATGTTTTAGCCAAGTGGCTTGGCGACCGTTGACTTTGAAACGTGGCGCGGCCTGTATGCCGTCAGGTGAAAACATCGATGCACCGAGTGCAACATAGGGATAGTCCGTGCGTGATGAACCTAAAATCAATTCAAACCCATCATCCGTTTGAGCATTATCCCGTTGCATGAGCTGAGTACAAAACACCCACTCAGGTGCGCCAAAGAGCTGTAGTGCTTGGTCGACAAGATGTGGTCCCAAGTCGTAGAGCAAACCGCCGCCTTCAATATTGTGTTCACGCCAGCGGTCTTTTACAATCGGATTAAAGCGGTCAAAACGCGCTTCGTATCGCATAATCGGCCCCAACTTTTGCTCGTCCATCAGCGTTTTTAGGGTTAAAAAATCAGCGTCCCAGCGACGATTCTGAAAGGGAATGAGCAGTTTTTCAGCTCGCTGTGCAGCCTCAATCAAGGCATCGGCTTCGGCTTGATTCACTGCAAATGGCTTGTCTATCACGACATGCCGCCCTGCTTCGAGGGCTTCAATCCCAAGCGGTGCATGCGTCGCCGTTGGACTGGCGAGGACGACAAGCTCGGCCGCGCTTTGACTCAAAGCTTGAGTCAAATCATCACATAAAAGGGCGTGAGGGAAATCCGCTGCCGCATGCGCGCGCCTTTGAGCATCTCGAGCCACGATCGCCGTGACCTCAAAACCCGCCGCGCGTAACAATGGCGCATGAAACACCTGTCCCGCCAAACCGTAACCGACAATAATCGCTCGCATGCCTGTGCTTTCGCTGAGTTATGAATGCAATGATTTTGGCAGTGCATGCCATGTAAGTCAAGGCAATCGTCTGCAATGAGCGGGGACAACCAAACCCAATGCAAGCCCAATGGTGATTAAAAAGCCCCGCAACACACGGGGCTTTTTAATGATTGGATACACATCAACATTTTGTTATTGCATTTTGCTATTGCATTCAGTTATCACATGCGTTTATGGGTTTATTGAATGCGCTGACGCCATTCATGCGCCTTGGCTTTTAATGCGGTTTCATCTAACGTGGTCAACTCACGCGCACGCATGACGCACTGACCGTTGACCCATGTGTGCGTGACATTTTCTCGACCTGCGCTGTAAACAAGATGAGAAACCACATTAAAAGTCGGCGATGTTTCAAGGCTGCCCATGTCGATTGCAATGAGGTCTGCGCGTTTACCTACTTTGAGGCTGCCAATTTTGTCGTCCAGATGCAATGCTTTTGCGCCTTCTAAGGTCGCCATGCGTAAAGCGGTTGCGGCTGGAACAGCCAGCGGATTGAGCGTGCCCACTTTGGCGAGCAGTGCAGCGGAGCGGGTCTCGGCGAACATATCGAGCTTGTTGTTTGAGGCGGCACCATCCGTACCAATGCCAACGGTCATTCCTGCATCCAACATTTTTTGGATGGGCGCAATACCTGACGCCAATTTCATGTTTGATGAGGGGTTGTGCGCCGCTGCCACTTTAAGGCGGGCCGCGAGGTTTATTTCTTCATCATTCAGATGCACCATGTGCGCGCCGATGAGTTTGTCATTGAGCACGCCCAGATTGTGTAAACGAGCAAAAGGACGTTGACCATGCTCTTTCAGGCTGTCGCTCACTTCTTGTGCGGTTTCATGAATGTGACAATGCACGAGCATGTCATGTTGTTCGCTCAGTTGGACGATTTTTTTGAACGTGTCATCCGACACGGTATAGGGCGCATGCGGGGCGAGCGTGAACGTGATGAGTGGGTCATTGAGATACGCCTCTCGTTCAGCCATGGCGCGCTGGATGTATTCATCCGCATTTTTTGCGTAGTTGGTTGGAAACTCTAAAATAGATGCGCCCACCAGCGTGCGCATGCCTGCGGTTTGAGCCGCCTCTGCAACGGCTTGATGATAAAAATACATGTCGTTGATGGTGGTCGTACCAGAGCGGAACATTTCTGCCATGCCAATCAGGCTGCCGTCTCGTACAAAATCATGGTTGACGTGCTGACCTTCTGCAGGCCAAATGTGATTCTGTAACCAGTCCATCAAAGACAGGTCATCGGCATAGCCTCGCAACAGCGTCATGGCACTGTGCCCATGCAAATTAACCATGCCAGGCATCAGCACATGTTCACTTAAACTGACGACCTCATCGGCCGTCCATTCAGCCGCATCGGCGGTGGGGACTATGGCGACAATGCTATCGTGACGAATGGCCAGTGTATGGTGCTCAAGCACTTCGTTGTCTTTTTCAATAGTGACCAGCCAACGGGCATGAATGAGGGTGTCAAAATGAGTGGTGTGATTCATAAGTTTTTCTTTTTCGAGTTGTGATATAACTTTTGATTATAGCTGTTTTGCCAATCGCCTGTTTTGGCTTTTGGCAAAACGTAACCCAATGGGACAGATTTCTTGCGGCGACTCGATGAACGGATGCCCGCATTTATTGTCGCTTTTAAAATAATCGTTTTTAAAAAAAGGCTTGTATGCCTGTTTGTGCGCGTCCCAAAATCAAAGCGTGAATGTCATGCGTGCCTTCATAAGTGTTGACCACTTCTAGGTTGACCAAGTGACGGGCGACACCAAACTCATCTGCGATGCCATTGCCACCGAGCATGTCGCGTGCGAGACGGGCAACGTCGAGTGCTTTGCCGCACGAGTTGCGTTTCATCATGGATGTGATTTCAACCGCAGCTTTTCCTTGCTCTTTGAGGCGACCGAGACGCAAACAACCTTGTAAAGCCAAAGTGATTTCGGTCTGCATATCCGCCAATTTTTTTTGAATCAACTGATTGGCGGCAAGCGGACGACCAAACTGTTGGCGGTCAAGTACGTACTGCCGCGCTGTGTGCCAACAATCGGTGGCCGCACCCAGCGCGCCCCATGCAATGCCATAACGCGCAGAGTTCAAACACGTGAAAGGCCCTTTCAAACCACGCACATCAGGAAAGGCATTTTCTTCAGGCACAAACACGTCGTCCATGACAATTTCACCTGTTATCGAGGCGCGCAGTCCGACTTTGCCATGAATGGCAGGGGCGGTCAGCCCTTTCCAACCCTTTTCCAGCACAAAGCCACGAATATCACCCTCATCGTCTTTTGCCCAAACCACAAAGACATCGGCAATGGGTGAGTTGGTAATCCACATTTTTTGACCACTTAAGGCATAACCGCCATCGACTTTTTTTGCACGGGTTTGCATGCTGCCAGGGTCTGAGCCATGGTTCGGTTCGGTGAGGCCGAAGCAACCAACGAGCTCACCTGTGGCTAGGCGAGGTAAGTATTTTTGTTTTTGCGCTTCTGTACCAAAAGCCTCAATCGGCACCATCACCAATGAGCTTTGTACACTCATCATCGAACGATACCCTGAATCCACTTGCTCTACCGCATAGGCAATTAAACCATAGCACACATCATTCAGACCAGAACCGCCGTATTCAGGGGCGATGGTCGCGCCCAACAAGCCCAGCTCACCCATTTCTTTGAAAATGGCGGGGTCTGTGGACTCATTCCGAAACGCATTCAGTACCCGTGGTTTGAGCTTGTCTTGAGCGTAGGCCGTGGCGGTATCCCATACCATGCGTTCTTCATCCGTCAACTGCTCTCGTAATAACAATACATCGTCCCAAACAAATTGTGCTCGTGCCATGCTCGCCATCATGCTCTCCTTAAAAAATATGTAACGTCCATCATCCACGGTCTTATATGGGAATACAAGTACCACTTTTACCATGAGCGGATGCCACATGGTTTTAAAACGGCCTTAGAATGGTTTTCGATATAAATTTATGTTTTATTAGAGTCGATCGAACCGTCGGCTGTACTGCACATCTGCACCATTAATGGAGCCACCACGGAACAACAACTGCCAGTGGCGCGATAAATTCCATGTGATTTTAACCACGCCCGCAACCGCATTCAACCCGTGCTCATACGACACCGAAAATTGATCAGACAGTCGTTTACCAACACCGACAACTGTGCCCGTTAAACCATTTTCAGATGAACCAAAATTGAAGCTGTCAATGCCGAGTTTTTCGGTAATTTGGCGACCCTTGTCGCTGCCCAATAGAATCGCAGCCGCGCCAGCAATGGCACTGCCGTCTCCCGTTGATAAGTTACTCGATGAACGACCAAACAATAACCAAGAGAGTTTTTCTTCATCGGGCATTTCAGGTGTCGAAATCAAACGCGCTCGAATGTCTGCTAAAGTACCCGTCAACTCAACCCCCACTTCAGCGGCGCTGATGGTACGCGCAGCATATAAATTAAGTGCGGGGTCATCCAATGGGCCTTGGAATGTGATTAAACCACGTTCAACGGTGAGTATTTGTCCATAAAACTTGTATGTGCCGTCGGTTATCCGTACCACGCCTTTTGCCCGCAGTGGTGAACCATTGGTCCCCTCTAAATTCAAACTACCCGCCAACTTTACATCGGCACCTTGTCCGTTGAAGCGGAAGTTATCACCAAGGTCTACAACCAAATTCACACTTGGCACAATACCCGATGGACTTTCAGGGCTATCTTTATCCTTAGCATCACATTTAATTGACTTGGCTGGGTCTTTCGCACACACCACGACATCATCACCTAAGCTGGGCGGTAAACTGGGCGGCATGTCAATCAACGCCCTGTCCACACGAATCTTGCCTTTGATTTCCAACTGATTAAGACCATCATAACCCAGCTCGGCTTGCCCGCTTAAAACAAGCTGACGATCCAATCGAACAAATGGGCGCAATTTATCCATTGACACTTGTGCGGTCAACAATCGTCCGCCCGCGCCATATGATGCTTGGCCTCGAACCGACAACCGACCTTCCACACCGTTGAAGTCAAACTGTTCAAAGTCAACAGCGGTATCGGTCAATTTTAAACGCACCACACCGTCTTTAAGGCGAAAGCCCTGCTCAACATGCAACACATCTAAATTTTGCCCCGTCAGCATGCCACTGACCACGGGCGCACCGACCGTGCCGCCGACACGCATATCCGCTTGCATTTGTCCTTTAAGGCGAATATTGGCGCCTAGAAGGCTGTTAAATTGCTCCAATTGATTCAATTGCGCCTGAGCAGTCAAATTAACAGGAGACGTATTGGTTATCACCCATCCCGATGGACTGCCAACCAAACCAATGTATCCACTACTATTGACCTTACCCAAGCGTTCGGAGTCTAAATTGCCAGTGAGATTCAAGTTGCGCCCAGCCATACGCCCATCCAGCACGAGCTGACTAAGGGCGATGGTGTTTTTCTGCCGCTTATCGAGCCACAAATCGCCTTTTTCACGCTCGAACCTAAAACCACCCGTGGGCGAGTTGCCCATCGCCATATCCCATTCGCCTTTAATGCTCATGTCGCTGTAAAACGGTAATTTAATGTTGAGCCAAGTGAGCCATTCTGGAATAACCAGATTATTGATGCGGCCACGGCTGCTGATGCGAGCGCCCATCACATTCAGGCTTTCTACACTCAATCGCGCGGATTGTACTTGCGCATCGAGGTTTTTAAACTGCAACTCGCCTTGTTCAAATGCAACCTGCGCGGGATGTTGCAAGAGGATATTCGGCTGTCCTTGATTGATAAATTGATTGATTTGTCCACGCCAACCTGTTTCAACTAAGCTACCACTGCCTTGTGCGGACGCGTTTAAAATCCATTGTACGGCTGGCTGACCTGTCAATTTTAACGTCTTGCCATCTTTAACAGTTTCTGTAGATTTGCCCTCTGGGACAATCAGAACACGCCCCTGCAATTTACCGTTAAATTGGTGCGAGGCTTGCGTACCCGCGACGTTAAGATTTAGCGTATCCAACTTTATCAAATCATTGCCGAAGCCCTGCACATCCAACTGCACGTTCATTGGGGCTTGCGCTCCCGAACTCCATTCACCCTTCAGGACGGCTTGTCGGACGGCTTGCGCCCCTATTTTCAAATCGGTTGCAGTGGCATCGACCACGCCTCTGGGATGAAATAAACTGCCTGTTAAATCCCCTTTCGCCATGAGACTGCCACCAAAGCCAAATTGCAATTGGCTTAAATTCGGCGCATTGATGTTAAAGGCCAGTTTATTCGGGCTGTCTTTGCTGATGCCCATCTCACCCTTAGCAAAAAATTTATTGACGCCAATCGCCACATCCAACTCACGCGCTGCTAAAGTATCGGGTGCGTTGTAGCTGACATCCACTCGCCCTTGGGCGGGCACACCTGCCCAGACGCTGTCATTTAGTACGCCTTTAATATTGAGTTTAACATCGGGTTTGATGACACCATTCACATCAAAATTCCCTGCCAAACGACTGCTTGGGAACGCCCCCAGCTCGGCTAGGTTAAATTGCAACAACTGCGCTTTGCCTTCGAAAGGCAAACCTTCTGTGTATTTGAGTTGGCCTTGCAACTCAATTTTGGCATTGGCTTGACCAGACACACGGGCTTGCTTGACTTCAACCCGCTCTTTATTGATGTTGACATCTGCAAATAGTTGCAGGTTATTGCCTCCACTATTATTTAAGGTGCTGAGAATGTGCTGGTTGCCTTTTGTAATATCCAAGTCGAGTGGTCCAGACAGACGAGTGGACATCATTTTGGGATGGACATTTTTCAAATCGAAATCTTTAACTGCGAGCTTAAAATCGCCTTGCTTGTCTTTCCACGTCCCTGCACCTGTGATGCGCCCATTGTGACTGAGCAATAAATCAATTTGACTGATGTCTTGTTGTTCTGTTGTGAGTTTAAAATTGCCCGTTGCCTGTTCAATTGGCAAAGAAAAATCCGATAGGGGCGCGGGCGCATGATTAATGACTTTCCAACTGCCCTCGGCGGGCTGACGATTGGCTGAACCTGCTTTTAACTTCACTTCGGCCGCCTGACGCGCGGCAACAAACGTGATGTCTAAATCGGCTTTGAGCAATTTGTCCCAAAATGCGTATGGATTCAAATGGGTGATGTTGATTTGCCCCTGATGGATGTAATAATTATCAAGCAACTGCAGTTCCAGTTGAGCTGAACCTGTCAAGGGTTGTGCTTGAGAACCACCGCTCGCTTTCAGGTCTATCATCAAATCATAAAAATCGCCCGTTGCGGCTACATCTATCGTGTAATCATGCCCCTCGTATTCCGAAGTCGCTTGAAGTTTAGATTTAATGGGGAAAGGGCGGACGCCATCGATATCGACTTGCCCATTGTAATGAGCCGAGCCTTGCGTCAGTTGGGCCAAGTTAATCTGATGGTGTCGACCATCCGTTGACAGCGCGCCGTCGATATCGCTTAACACCGTCGTATCTAAACCACTGATTAAATTAACGGTATTGACTTGCAACCGTTTGACATCAAGCGCCAAAGGCAAGGTGACTTTATCCAATGGCGTATTGTCGTCGGGTTGTGGGTATAGCGTCACATCTATCGTATTGGCTTTTAAATGAGCCACATTCCATCTGAACGGAAACACATCCCAAGACCACTCGCCTGAGAGTTGGCGAATGTCTACGTGTACCGACGGTGCCAGATGTATGTTAATTTCACTCGCTGAGCCACCCTTGGCGAGGCTGCCAGAATTCCAATCGGCTTGAATACGACCGTTGGTTAAGGTGTTTGCAATCGCCCATAGTTTTTTTGTCCCCGACTCGGATTGAATCATGACAATGCCCGCACCAATAACCAACACATGCGCAAGAACGACACACATCAACACATAACGCCACCAGCGCGTCTTTTTTTTGGGTTTGGGCGTGTTTTCGCCAGATACAGTTGAAGCGCTTGGCGCATCCAAAATATCGGAGGTCAACGGTTCACCTCCCGACTCATGTCCAAGAATAAATGGGCCTTTCAACCAAAATCCGTGATTTTTTAACATACGCATCAGAACAAAATCCCAATTGAAATGTGTGGGGATAATTTTTTACGCGGATAGCCATACGCCAAGTCAAAGTGAATCGGCCCCACAGGGCTATGCCAACGCGCACCTAAACCAAAACCTTGATACAACTTCACATCGGTTAAACTGTTGGTGACCGTACCCACATCATAAAAAGCCGCTGCCCCCCATGATTTATTGAACCAATGCGTGTACTCGGCTGAAGCGGTGCCTAAATACTGCCCTGGGAAACCCGTCTCGCCGTCATATTCAACACCAATCGCCTGATACGAGTAACCCCTAATAGAACTGCTTCCTCCCGCAAAAAAGGTGAGGCTCGAAGGCACATCAAAGATACTGTCTTTTGAAATAACCGCACCCGCCTCTGCACGCAAAAGAAGAGAGTCACTTTTAAGAAAAGGAATGAAATAGCGATAACGACCATAAAGGCGCAAGAAACTAGCAGTTGAGCCCGCATTTTTAGACGCGCCACCGATGGAGGTTTCAATCGCATAACCTTTGCGCGGAAAAGCTGGGTTGTCCACATTATTTTTAGTCCATGACACGCCCAAAACCGTCGCATGAGTATTGAAATCACCAAAACGACTATGAAAATAATCTAAATCATACGAAAGAGCGGTGCGCTCCAGTTTTCGACCATAGTGCAAACCAATCTGCGACTCTCGCCAAGGAACATCCACAGTTAAATCATCTTCGACTTTGCCCGCCAAGCTCCAAGCAAAATGCTTTGAGTTTTGGGGCGTCGTCAAAGACATCGTCCCTGTGCGTTTTTCTTGCTGCCAATCGTACTTGGTATCAAAAATCCAACCTCGTTTAAACACATTGTAGTGGCTGTATTGCACATTGGCTCGATAGCCTGCGTCGGTACCATAGCCAAGCAAACCCGTGAAATTTTGGGTTGGCAATTCCACGACTTTAACTTTAATTGGCGTCAACTGCGCATCGTCTGGATTTTGCTCAATATCGACTAAAACACTTGAAAAATAAGGTAAATTTTGCAAACGTTTTTGCAAATCCAATAATTTTTGGCGATTGTAGGCTTCACCGACCTTGATGACATTGACATTTTTCACAACGCTTGCTGGATAACGTCTTAAGCCAGCCGCATCAATTTCACCGAGCGTAAAATAAGGCCCTGAATCCAACGTGGCTGAAAGTTGGGCTTTTTTTGTATCGGGATCGATATATGCTTTAGTCTTCAAGAACCGAGCGGCTGCATAAGCCTCCGACTGAGTTTTGCGCAAAAGCAACGTTTTCGACAAGCTCCAATCATTTTGGGTAAACGGCTCATCCTCTTGTAAAGACCAGTCAAATTCTAAGGTGTTAATGCGTTTAGGGTCTTGTTGTTTAATTAAACCTTGCACTTCGAGCTTCGCACTCTCGACCATGACACGCGAACCGACCGACACCTTAACCGTCAAATCAGGCTTCGCACCATCGTCTTCTTTATTATTGTGAACCACCTCAGTTCGTGCATCAAAATACCCCAGAGTCGCCAATAAACTCGCCGCTTGTTCAGGCGTTTGGTCAATCAAAAAATCCAAGTACTCATCACGGATGTCTTCACGGGTCTGATAGCGCACGATATCCAAATAAGACTGCAAAGTCTCTTTCACCTCTTTCGGCGCATCCACAGTGACTTTATAGTTGTTGGCCCACGCACCTTGCACCATGCCCACCCACAATAACACCGCTGCCAGTTGGTTCAACCAGCGGCGCAATATTGGAACAACGCGCAATTGGCGTTGTTGCGATGAACAAAAAAACAACTTCAAAATGACAATTCCAATAACAAAAGATTAAGAAAAAGAGACCTAAGCACTCTTTTAAGACATCAAAACACCATCAAAACGCGCGCCCGCCCTCAAAGTTTTCGAGTAAAATGATGCGGGAAATTGAGGCGCAAAAAAAATAGCCTCCATTGTAAACAATTCCTGTCATCAATTTAGCATTTGGAGCAATAAAATGGCGCGTTATGAATCCGACATCACTTTGTTTTTGAAAAACCTCAAAAACACAGAACCCAAACTTGAACAAGAACAGCGTCAAGGTCGCGCCCGCTTATGGGACAAGCCTCAAGATTTGCGCTTGCAACGCGAATTCAAAGAAGCCAGCGTCGCCCAAAAACCTTATGTTTATAATTAATAAAATAGTCACACTCAACCAAACATAATGACGCAACACAACGTCTCATTAGACGAAGCCATTCTTCTAAATGCAAAGCCAGACACCACTCCCGATGTGGTGGATGGTTTGGCATTTGCGCGACTGTATGGCGAACCGCTGTTCAATATGCCGCAAGATTTATACATCCCGCCCAATGCGCTGGAAATTTTTCTTGAGACATTTGAAGGCCCGTTGGACTTATTGCTTTACTTGATTCGCAAGCAAAATTTCAACGTTCTTGACATCCCCATGGCACAGGTCACAACACAATATTTAATTTATGTTGACCAAATTCGCAAGACCAATCTTGAACTGGCTTCCGAGTATTTACTGATGGCGGCGATGCTAATCGAAATTAAATCGCGCATGCTGCTCCCCGTCAAAAAATCAGATACGGGTGAAGAAGTTGAAGACCCCCGCGCCGAACTGGTGCGCCGCCTACTCGAATACGAACAAATTAAGCTGGCCGCCTTTGGACTGGGACAACTGCCCGTGCTTGGTCGTGATTTTCAACGCGCCTTAGTGGACATCGACCACACCGTTGAACGCGCATTACCTGAAGTCAACTTGGATGACCTCAAGTCGGCTTGGCAGGACATTCTCAAACGCGCCAAACTCAATCAAAAACACCGAATCACGCGCGAGACCTTATCGGTGCGCGAGTTTATGACCAGTATTTTGCGTCAATTGCAGCACCGTCAATTCATGGAGTTTGGCGAACTGTTCAACGACCTCATCGCCGATGGACAAGGCAAGTCCGTGCTGGTCGTCAACTTCATCGCCATGCTCGAGCTGTCTCGCGAATCCCTGCTTGAAATCACACAAGCCGAGCCTTACGCGCCCATTTATGTGCGCTTGAGCTACACCCCACAATAAACACCACCCATTTTCCACAATCGCCGCACCCACTTTTTGATGTCAATCGGCAATCACGTTATGATTGTATTTCACGATTGTATTTGTTGTATACGCCTACTCTGCCCATCTCGTGCAGACATAACATAGAGGACAAACCATGGCACGCATTCAACTTTTTTCCGATACACCTCCTGCCCCAGAATACGATCATCCACGCCCCGACCGCATCGTGTCAGGCCAGCCCAAACGCACCACTTGGAACCACTTCACCAACAACAGCGGCGAAGTGTACATGGGCATTTGGTCAAGTGAAGTCGGCGCATGGCGCATCGAAATGGGCGCAACAGAAGATGAGTATTTTTTTGTGACGGCGGGTCGAGGTCGAATTATTGCCGAAGACGGTGAAACACGCGAATTCACGGTGGGAGACGCAGTGGTGATTCCAGCGGGCTTCAAAGGAGTTTTTGAAGTTTTAGATGATTTAACCAAGCATTACGTCATCAGCGAACGAAAGGCTTAAGCCTCATTGCATCAAGATAAAGCGTAGCAGGAGAAGTCAGCGTTTGCGGTGCTTTTCCTGCCTCGAATAATTGTGCTGGCCAAGAGCCATTGAGCTGAACAGCTGAATCGGTTATGCGCAGCCAATCGCCCTCTGGCAAACCAAGCACGCATTGTGACGAATTGGCGGCAAGGTACTCCGCAATACGCTGGTCACGCGTTTCCCCCTGATGCCCATTGGGCGAGGCGTTGGTATAGTGCGGATTGAGCTGAAACGGGATTAAACCCAGTGCATCAAACCCTTTGGGATCGACTATTGGCATGTCGTTGGTGGTACAAATGGAGGGACAAGCCAAGTTGGCCCCCGCACTCCAGCCAATGTAGGGTACGCCCGCCAACACCCGTTGGCTAATCACTGGCAGCAGACCAAGCTCACGGCAATGCTTGAGCAAATTGAAGGTATTACCACCGCCTACCACAATAATCTGGGCCTGCTCCAATAAAGCCACTGGGTTGCTTACGCAGTGTGCAGACTGCACATCAATACCGAGTATAGAAAACACCTCTTGTACTTTATGCAAATAATCATCCCATTCAACGGTTACCCCAGCAAAAGGAATAAACACCGCCTGTTTGCACGCACCTGCGATTTCGGCAATGGCCTCATGTGCATGCGTCAGATAACCGCCATCTGGACTGCGAGAATTGCTCAACAATAAAAGTTTCATGGTACTCCTAAAAAAACATCTGTCTAGTACTCTGTAAAGAGGCCGAATGGGTGATTTCGTGCTATTGTCGACGTTGAAAATGCGCCAGCGAACCGTACAAGCTCAGCAGCTTCTGGTATTCGTCCGAGTCATAAAATTGGCAGGAGCCGCGCGTAAATTCCTTGGCCACTTCAACCGCAAACTGGGCCGTTGCCGCGATGTCAATCTCATGACTGGCACCTGTGCCACAACCGGGCACCACACTTTCCGCCGTAATCGCCACGCCAACCACGGGCGCCGATGTGGCAATCGATGGTTGCAAGATGCTGTTCAGGTGATAGACACCGTTGCCATAAGGTGTAATGTCTTGCATCGTCACTGGAAAGGTGACCGCCGCGCGGCCCGATGTCATCTCCATGATGCGCAATAAATCCTCGGATACTCGCAGAATATAGCCCTCCTTGACGGTAGGGGAAATTGCAAAGCCTTTGTGGTTGATGATGCGATTGCCTTTGGTCGTGTCGATTGACAATACCGCATCCATATCGGCACTGACCTCCTGTGCATTCATATCCTCGGTGTCGACGGGGGAATCCATGAAATCAACAGGCTCATGGGGACGAGTGGGGGCATCAGGACAGATATGAGTAGCGACAACGACATCACCAGGCAGGCCATCGCCTTGGGTTTGCATGTGTGCCAGTTTCAAGCCAGCGGCCAAAGCCGCCACTGCGCCATCGCCATCTGACACCAAACCAATGCGTGAGGGACGCGCACCAAGACCACCCAGTCGACCGACGATACCCAACGTAGGTGCGTCACCACCAATGAGTTTACCAGCAGCACCTGGTATCACTATACGAACAAAATCCGTCCCGCCTTTAGTGCCACTGAACCGAGTAGTCGTCACCATCACGTTGCTATACGACGCCAGCAAGTCAACCACCGTTTGACCGCTCGCATAAGCACTGTCAAGTAATTCAAATACCCGCAAAGTCTGTGCAAGGCTCATGAGCATACTCCTAGCGTTTGAAATAAATTGAGTAAGAAGCCCCTCACAGCATCAAGTCATGCAATGAGGGGAACAATCATAGGGGCTATTTTTTGCCAAACTTGGCGTTAATGGTGGCGTTAAAGAAGCTAAACAATGCGTCGCCAGCAATCACGCCACCAGCAAATACTTCCATGTAACCACGAGCCTTGGAGCCACCCATCTTTTCGATGATGACGCGCAACGCAATACCCGCACCGACAGCCCAACCAGCCATAGGATTAAAAATCAACAGCCCCGTCGCCAACAGCACGCCCAGTTGCCGCTTTGGGCCACCGAGCAACTGAATCAATGCCCCAGGAACAGCCCATAGCAATAATGAGGATGCGATACCAGGTGTAACGCCAGCATTGATAGTGGCCACATAAACCTTAGCCACGGGAGGTACCAAGCCCTGTGGAAAATAAATGGTATGAGCAATATAGACAACGGGTATCGCAATCAGAAAGGCAAGTATGGCCGCAATCAACTGTTGCTTGCGACCTTCGAGCTCAAAGACTGGATTCGTGCCTCGCCCACGCAAGATGTAGCCAGCTTTCAAGTCATAGCCCATATCTGCAAAAGCGGGACCAGTGGCCACCGAAAAACTGCACAAAACAGCTAACGCGGGGACTGGAAACCCCAGCAACAAACCCAACAACAGAGTGATTAACGCCACGGCAAAAGCTGGGAACCAGCCCGAATGCATCGCCGCAATACCGACAATCAACTCATGAACAAAGGCCGCAAATGCAGCGTAAAAAATAAAAGCAATCAACATCGGAAGCGACATGTCAGCGTAAAGTCCACCGATTAGGGACACAGCAGCAGCCAACACAATATAGCCAATCGCGCCCAAGCGCAGCGTCTTGCCAACGTTGCTGCGACTGAGCGCTTCATCCTGAGCGTCAACCTTTTTGGCTTTCTTAAACAACACGGCTCCCACTTGAAACAACGCCACCAGACCAGCCCCTATCATCATGCCATGAGGAATGTAAGCTTTACTGATATCAAAGTCGAACAGCCGCAGGTCATAACCTCGCAGCAGTAAACCGATGCCGAACATGCTCAAAGCCCAAATATTGCCGATGAAGGCCGTGCCAAAAGCCGACATGGGAATTTTGAACCAAGAGCCAACCGCACCGAGCATCATGCCAGCCCCCAACAAAGCCGCCTGTTTGCCGCCTTTGTCGCCCGCCTTAATGGCTTCAGCCGCGGCGACACCTGGAGGCCAAGCACCTGAAGCAGGAAATACCTTTGTGTTGAACATGCGGTACAACATGTAGGCATCAAGCAGCATCGCCAGCGCCACCCCCAAAAACATTGGCAACACCAAGTCTGCGCGCCCCATCAGGAATGGAATGGCAATTGGCAACAATAAACTGTTCGCCGCACCAAAAGTGGCCGCAGAAATAGCACTTTGCGCCAAATTTTGCGCATGAATCGAACGGTATTCACGCAACATCTGCAACGGAATGCGCGCCAGAATCATCGCAATTAACGCCCCGATGATTGAAGTATTGGGCGTCACGCCCAACGTGACGAGCAGTTGAATACCAATGACTGCGCCGAATACGCTAAGCAATGCCAACAACACCAGATTGGCAGCCGACACTGCTTTTGGATGAAACGGCGGCACCTGCGCGTCATTAGGCGCAAGCATGTTTGATTGGGAAATTTGTGACATAGGGAGGACTCCTTTTTTCCAGTTGAAAAAAGTGTGAGGCAACAGCCTCAGCTCACCGATGCGGGATTACTGACAAGTTGACCAGTGGGTGGCCTCGGGCATGATTTCGTGCGTCAGTGCCGCAATGCTTGAAGATATCGGTCTCAGCCGACGGACAAGATAGATAGAACGCGAAACGCTCTTCTGTAGATTGTAAAAAACACTTCAAAGGTGAGAACCTGAAACGCTTGTCGTGTACTTGGCCGACGCGTTGACGTTGTAGCAAGCCCTCTTAATCAGCCCTCTCATATCAGCTGGTAGCGCTTAAGCAGCGCACAACAAGGTGCTACGATTTCCGAGTTTACCAGAAATTTATATCACATTCAATCGACTCAAATGACATGCGATAAAGCTGCGTAATCTTAAGCGTGTGGAAAAAGTGCTCAAAGGCTACCTTGCGGCTCATACCAAGCCTGAAAGTCTAAGTTCACAATGCTTGGGTATAGACAGTCACATCCAAGTAGGCTTCAAGGCAATCTTTGAAGCCTTAGGTGGATTAAACAAACATGACGTCATCATAGAACGTAAAGCTTAAGCACCGCGCTTTTTGTCACGAGATGATTTGCTTATTCTTACTCATTTCCAAAAAAAGAGGCTTCTTAACCCTCTTTTTCTGTTGCAGAATCTTTCAAAGGTAACTCTTGTTGCCCCGCTTGTTTTGCCAGCAATGCCTTGAGCATTTCAATCCGTTGTTTAGGCGTGATTTGTGGCACATCGGTTAAGTTTTCACGTTTAGCATCTTTATCATGCTGCATTTCTTTAATGAAACGCGAGGCTTCACGATTTTCAAAGTCTTGCCCACGGCGGCGTTTTTGACACCATGTGATGTGCAAACTTTTACGCGCACGGGTGATACCGACGTACATCAGCCGCCGTTCTTCTTCAACGCGATTGGGGTCTTCGAGTACGTCTTCACGCGACATGTGCGGCAATAAGCCCTCCTCAACTCCAACCAAAAACACATGCGGATATTCCAAGCCTTTAGAAGCGTGTAAGGTCGATAGGCGCACCGCATTATGTTCTTCAGCGCCCTTGTCCAGCATGGACATAAGCACCATATTTTGAATAATTTCGGAGAGTTTTTTGTCGCCGTCCTCTGCCCTGCGTTTCATCCATGCCATGAAGTCAACTACGTTTTTCCATTTATTTTGTGCTTGTCGCTCATCAAAGTGTTCAAATAAATACACTTCGTAGCCAATGGCTTTGATTAAATCATCGAGCACTTCAGGGGCTTCGTCGCGCGCGGCGCGTTCGTCAAATTCATTGATAAACTCAACAAATTCAAGCAAAGGCCCCAGTTGACGTGGCGTGGAGATGCTCGCAAAACCAGTTTCAAACACCGCTTCGAATAATGAAATATCACGTCGCCCAGCGTATTGACCAAGGTGCTCGAGCGTGGCTGCACCGATGCCACGTTTCGGGGTTGTGACGGCTCGAATAAAAGCGGGGTCGTCATTGATGTTATTGAGCAAGCGAAAATACGCCATGATGTCACGAATCTCGGCGCGTTCGAAAAAGGATTGTCCGCCTGAAAGCACATACGGGACGCGTTCCTTGCGCAGCACTTGTTCAAACACCCGCGCTTGATGGTTACCACGATACAAAATGGCATAATCCGCAAATTGGGCATGATTAGCGATTTTATGCGCCTGCAAACGCATCACCACGTTCTCGGCTTCCTCCTCTTCATTCGCCATCGGAATCACGCGAATCGGGTCACCCTCGCCGTACTCACTCCACAATTTTTTGTCGAACAGCTTCGGATTGTGCGCAATCACGGCGTTGGCTGCATTCAAAATCCGCTCGGTGGAACGGTAGTTTTGTTCGAGCTTAATCAGCTTTAAGCGCGGGTAATCGGTTTGCAACAGTTTCAGATTATCCAAGGTCGCACCGCGCCACGCATAAATTGCTTGGTCATCATCGCCCACAGCGGTGAACATCGAGCGCACACCCGTAAGCTGGCGCAACAGTTGGTATTGCACGGCATTGGTGTCTTGATATTCATCAACGAGGATGTAACGAATTTTCGCCTGCCAGCGGTCGCGCACCTCGTCATTGCTTTGCAACAACTCAACAGGTAAACGAATCAAATCGTCAAAGTCTACGGCTTGATAAGCCTTAATCGTCGCATTGTAATTGGCGTACACCCGCGCAAATTGCAGCTCTTGCTCATCTTTGGCTTCTTTAAGTGCTTGTTCAGGCGTGATTTGACCGTTTTTCCACAAAGAAATCGTGCTTTGCATGGTTCTAATTAAGGCTTTGTCCGTGGTCGCACACAACTCTTGCAAAATTGAAAAACAATCGTCTTGGTCAAGAATCGAAAATTTCTCTTTTAAACCCAAGTGTTTGGCTTCGGCACGTAAGAAGTGGACACCGAATGAATGAAACGTCGAAATGGTCAACCCTTTCAAATTCACAGGCACGCCATCCATGAGCTTCGCCACACGCTCTTGCATCTCCTTCGCAGCCTTGTTGGTGAAGGTCACCGCCAGAATATGCTTCGGTTCATAACCGCAATTGTTAATTAAATGGGTGATTTTTTGGGTAATCACACCCGTCTTGCCACTACCCGCCCCCGCCAGCACCAAGCAAGGCCCTTCGAGGTAGTCGACCGCTTGCTGCTGCTGCGGATTGAGGCTCATTTTTTTGGGTGAAGCGTGTGTAGTCATGGGGCACTTATTGAATAAAATATAAAAATGCACTCGCCGAACACGAAGTGCATTTTTTTGGAGGCTGGCATTTTAACCTGTATCGCTCTTGCTGTCATGCGTTGATAAAGCTTAGACCTTATGACTGCTTGATATTTGTTGAAGTTTTAAAGAAACATAACTCTAGTTATCCTAAAAAAATTTATAAACAGCAATTTTATTCAATATTTAAACAAGGAAAAACAATAAGATGCCTTTCATTCAATAGGAGGAATTATGACTTATTCTTTGTTTTTATCTATGTTTGCATTTTCTCTCGCGGCTTCAATTTCTCCAGGCCCTGTTAATTTTGTGTCCCTTGCTTCAGGATTACGCTTCGGCTTCAATCGCACCATGCGGCATGTAACAGGAGCTACAATAGGGTTTACACTTTTATTACTCTTCATTGGTTTAGGGCTTCATAAAATAATTAGCCACCTGCCTCATATCACCTTTTATATTCAATGGTTCGGCGTGATATTTTTTGTATACATGGCAACTCAATTATTTAAAGATGATGGCAGCCTTAAAAAAAACACAAATCAACGAGCACCTTCTTACAGTGACGGTGCTCTGATGCAATGGCTCAATCCAAAGGCATGGATTGCAGCAGTCGCTGGAATGGGGGCTTTTACCACAGCAGGTGACACAAAACTAATCATCCAATTTTCAATCATTTACTTTGTTGTGTGTTACATCTCCCTGGCCGCTTGGGCGTATGCGGGTAGTTTTTTACGACATTATTTGGATGAACCTATAAAAGTTCGCTGGTTTAATCGATTCATGGGTTTTTTATTATTAACAAGCGCTGTTTATTTGTCACAACAATCAAATTAACCCGAAATTGTTACGCATTAGCACCCCTTGTATTGATTAGGGGTAGCTGCAACGATGCGCTTAAATACCCTTTGAAAATGTGCTTGGTCAGTGAAACCAGCATCCAAAGCGACATCAGCAATACTTCGTCCATTTTTAAGTTGAGTTTGAGCATACTGCACTCGACAATTAATAAGGTAGTTATGAGGCGTCATGCCATATTGCCACTTAAATGCTCGTATCAAATAGAAAGGGCTTAAGTCTGAAACCCTGCATAAAACATCTAAAGTCAGTTTATCAGTACAGCTTTGTGCTATAAAGTCAGCAACTTTTTTAAGCTTTGGATTAAACGTCTGTCGAAGCTCGGGAACACATCTATTTTTTTCATGCAGTAAAACGAAGAACTCTAATATCTCACTTTGCTTAAATAATACGTCGTGTCTGTCATCTATCAAGGTCTCGTATAATGATAACAAGCCCTTAAATAGTTCTTGATCATGGCTAATCCGAGATTCAAATTTTTGCAACTGCAAGCCTGTCGCTATCCCTAAATCATGTTGTAAGCGCATCAACCAAGAAGAATCAACATAGAACATAATATATGACCAAGGATGAGCATTGATTGGATTACAAGCGTGTACCTCGCGCGCATTCATTAGCACCACCGTTCCAGCGCTGATATTCTCACAAAAATTTTCACCGACATATTGGCTGTAACCTGCAGTCACCGCGCCGATAGAAAAAGTATCGTGACTATGTTTCTCGTAACATACTTTTCGCCCATCTGCGACAGACCTCACCTCAATGAAAGGGATTGAGGAATCTCGCCAAAAATTAATGTTTTCAGTCATATTTTTTATTTAAAGTCGATTTATTTGTTGATTACGTATTGATTAGAGCCCATCAAAATACCTCTCAAAAATTAATTTATAAACCTTAATGAAATCAATCCAAAAGACATCAGCTCAAATTATTTATTAGAATCAATTTATATTTGCCCTTACAATCAAATAGGTTGATGATAAACTATTGACGTAAAATTTTAGGCCATCAATTTTCAAAATAACAATATTTATTTTTTTAAATACGTTCATTAAATCACTATACTTTACTATCTTTTCTATAAACAAAGAACAACATAAGCTAATTTAAAGTTGCCCCCACTAAAAACATGTCCATTTATAAAATCAAACCGCTTTTTCAAAACGCGCTGCGCCCATTGGTGACAAAACTCTATAAAAACGGCATCACAGCCAACCAAGTCACAGTGACCGCATGCCTTGTTTCCGTTTTCATTGGTTTCGCTTTGTTTTTCATGCCCTTGCCTCGAGGCGCTTTTTTGCTGTTACCCATTTGGTTTTTCATACGCATGGCTTTTAATGCAATTGATGGGATGTTGGCGCGAGAGTTTGGGCAACAAAGTAAGTTGGGGGCGGTACTTAACGAGTTGACGGATGTTATTTCTGATGCTGCTTTATATCTGCCATTGGCGATTATTCAGCCTTTTCAAGCATTTTGGATTGCGTGCGTCATTATTTTATCCATCATCTCTGAGTTCATTGGCGTACAAGCTGTGACCATTGGCGCGTCTCGACGTTATGACGGGCCTATGGGCAAAAGCGACAGGGCTTTTGTATTTGGTGCTTTGGGACTTTGGATTGGCTTGACGGATAAGCTGCCTCAATGGTCGTCTTGGATATTGCCTGTATTGGCTCTTATGGTGGTTTTGACCATCATCAATCGTGCGACAAAAGCGTTACAAGAAGCTCGCTCTATTTAAATTTAACATGGGATTTTTTATGTCACGTCCATTCAATGAACACCAGTTTATGAGCCATGACGATACATCAATCTACTATCGTCATTTTCCAGCGCAAACGGACACGCCGAAGGGCAGTATTGTCTTGTTTCATCGAGGCCATGAGCATTCTGAGCGCATGATGCATTTGGTCGATGAGCTTGATTTACCTGACTTTGAGTTTTTTGCTTGGGATGCGCGCGGTCATGGCCGCTCATCGGGTGTGCGTGGTTATAGCCCGAGTTTTTCGGCTTCCGTGCATGATGTGCAGACCTTTATGCTGCACTTGGGCGCAGCCCATCAAGTGGTTTTAGAAGACACGTTTATTATTGCCCAAAGCGTCGGTGCGGTTTTAGTCAGCACATGGGTTCATGATTACGCCCCCAAAATTCGCGGCATGAGTTTAGCTTCGCCAGCTTTTGACATTAAATTGTATGTGCCTTTTGCAAAAGAGGGATTGGGCTTGCTCTATAAGTTGCGTGGTTTATTCTTCGTGAACAGTTACGTCAAAGCGAAGTTTTTAACTCAAGACCAAGAGCGGGTGAACTCGTATGACACAGACCCTCTCATCACGCGTCCAATTGCTGTGAATGTGCTGTTAGGCTTGTATCAAGCGGCTAAACGTGTTGTGAACGATGCCCAAGCAATCACGACGCCTGTGCAACTGCTTATTTCTGGTAATGACTGGGTGGTTAAACGCAAAGCTCAAGACCGTTTTTATGCCAACTTGGCCAGTCCAATCAAAAGTAAGCATGTGTTATCAGGCTTTCTCCATGACACTTTGGGCGAAAAAGACCGATATATTGCCGTCCATAAAATTAAGGATTTTGTCCAACAATTGTTCGCTCAACCGATTCACAGCCTCGACTTTAACCATGCAGACCAGTACGGTTATACCGCCGATGAGGCAAGAGAGCTGTCAGCAGAACTGCCGCCGCATTCGTTGCGTGGCATATATTGGAAGCTCACACGCCTGAGTTTAAAATTGGGCGGTTGGTTATCAACGGGTATTCGTTTGGGGCACCAAACAGGCTTTGATTCTGGCAGCACTTTGGACTACGTGTACCGCAATCAAGCCACTGGCAAAACGGCATTGGGTCGTCTTATTGATAGACAGTACCTTAACTCGCCTGGCTGGCGCGGCATTCGCCAGCGTAAGATTCACATCGAAATGCTATTGGCATCGGCCATAGCTTCTTTAAGAGCGACGCAAAAGGACATTCACATTTTGGATATTGCGGCGGGTCATGGTCGATACATCATGGATGGGGTCTTGGCTCATCGTGAGGCGATTCAGTCGATTACGCTTAGAGATTACAGTGACATCAATGTGCAAGATGGACGTCGCTTGATACAAGAAAAAGGTTTACAAGACATCGCTCAATTCATTCAAGCCGATGCTTTTGACAAAGAGAGCATTGCCCAAACATCGCCCAAACCGACCTTGGCTGTGGTGTCAGGCTTATACGAGCTGTTTTCAGATAACCAGCTCCTGCGCACTTCGCTGGATGGTTTGGCTCAAGCCGTGCCAGCGGGCGGTTATTTGATTTATACCAATCAACCTTGGCATCCTCAGCTTGAGTTAATTGCTCGCGCACTAACCAGCCACCGTGGACATCAGGCATGGGTCATGCGCCGTCGAAATCAAGCCGAAATGGATCAGTTGGTCGAGCAAGTCGGTTTTAAAAAATTAAATGAGTTGATTGACAGTGACGGTATTTTCACTGTTTCGTTGGCGCAACGATTGTAAATTGTAATCTGCAATGAAAACACTTGAGACTCGCGCGACGTGGCGTCGCTCTTTGGCATGGCTGGCATTATTGGGCAGTGTGTTTTATTCCAGCTATGGTCTGAGTAATTATTGGGCCTCGCAAAAAATTGATGTGCCCTCTTTTGTTTTTGACTGGGAGCGGCACACTCCTTTTTTGGCGTGGACGATTTTTCCTTATTGGAGCCTTAATCTTTTTTATGCGCTGTCTTTGTTTGTTGTTCGAACTCAGCACGAGCTTAAACGGCATGTTCTGAGGTTGTTGAGCGCACAGTTCATTTCTGTCACTTGTTTTGTCTTGTTTCCTTTGCAATATTCGTTTACTGCGCCCGAGGTCAGTGGTGCGCCCGCTTTGCTGTTTAATGCCCTACGAGATTTTGACAAGCCTTTTAATCAAGCGCCTTCATTACACATTTCCCTTGCGATTATCATGTGGGATTTGTATCGACGATTGGTGCGCTCGCCTTATCTGCGAGCTTTCGTTCACATTTGGACTGCACTGATTTGTGTATCCGTTTTGACAACCTATCAACATCACTTTATTGATGTGCCAACGGGGGCACTTGTTGGGGTGCTGTGTGTATGGCTTTGGCCATTGGAACAAACTAAATCGATGTTTCAATCATGGCATCGAACCCAAGAGCCAAAACGCATAACGCTTGGTTTGCGTTACGCATTGGCCGCATTGGTGTCTGCATTATTGGCTTGCTGGTTCAAGGGTGCAGGGCTGTGGTTATTGTGGCCCTCTGTATCGCTCGGTTTGGTTGCACTTAATTATTTGGCGTTGGATGTTCATGGCTTTCAAATCAATCACTTGGGGCGAATGAAGTGGGCGGCTCAAGTTTTGTTTGCGCCTTACCTTCTCGCGGCGCGGCTTAACCAATTTTTATGGACTCGTCGTCTTCGATTAAGCCATCCAGTTCTGACGCGCGTATCCGTCGGTCGCCTGCCCACGTATCAGCAATGGCGTTCTTTGAATCGCCCGACCCTTGTCAGTTTAGCCGCAGAAATGGCCATCCCTAAACATTGCACGCCAGCGCATTGCAGCCCTTGCCTCGATTTAATTTGCCCATCGCTGCTGCAAATACAACAAGCCGCTTCTTATATTGACAAAAGCCTTCTCGGCGACACGCGCAATGTCCATGTGTGTTGTGCGCTGGGGTTTTCTCGCTCGATTATCACGGTGCTTTATTGGCTGGTGTCTCGTCAACACATGAAAGATGTGCCGACGGCATTGGCTTTGATTGAGGCCAATGTCTCAAAAGTGGTGCTTTCGGAACAGCAACTTGCCACATTGCATTTTTATTTGAGTCAGTCTGATGATTAAAAAAGAACAACCGCTATTTAACGTCCTCGCTCATTTTTTAAATAGTCTATGGCCTGTTTGTGTGTGGGGCATTGGCATGACCGTTTTGGGCGTGTTATCTGTAGCACGGCTATCCCATTTATTTAGCGTCGTGATGATAGTGTGGGGACTGCTTAACATATATCTGAGCATTCGCATTTTATTTGATGCCCGCCTTTTTTTAGGCTTATCCATCGACAATGGCATCGATTTCGTTCAACTAGATGAAGGCTTGTATCAACTTGGACTTTTAAAAAAACAAGGTGAAGGACAAGCCACGCGTTCCACGACCGAACGCTTAAAAGGTACGCGCCGCTTGATTCGATATTTTTTACTGTCGCACTTCGGGCAAACACTGCTCTTGATTTATATAACAACCCTATCTTAAATAGAAAGAGAACCTATGTTATCTTGGATTCAAATCTCGGCAGAATTCCAACGATTAATGCTCATTGTGGCGTGCATTTTGATTGTCGCTTCATGCGTGGCCTACGTCCTGCGCTGGAAAGTTGCGCTTGGACAACCTCATGCGGTCATTGACAACCTAATCGCTCGCATCAATGCGTGGTGGGTTATGGCTTTTATCTTACTCGCGTGTGCCATCCTCGGGCGTTACGCGATTTTGCTCCTTTTTTCTGTGATTTCAGCAGTGGCCCTCACTGAATACATCGCCTTGCTCTACAAACGACGGGGCGATTATTGGTCTATTCGCTTGGCACTTTATGCTGTCATTCCAATGCAATATTATTTAATCAGCATTGATTGGTATGGGATGTATATGATTTTTATACCCATTTACATCTTTTTCTTAACGCCTATTTTAACTTTATTCACCGCCGATTCTGTTCGCTTCTTGGAACGTACCGCTAAGTTTCAATGGGGTTTGATGATTTGTGTGTTTTTTATTAGCCATGTGGCCGCCATAACCACCCTCAAATTAAATGGCTTTACAAATAACATTCAGTTGGTTGCTTTCTTGATTCTAATTGTCCAAGGCAGTGATGTGTTGCAATACATCTGGGGGAAAATATGCGGTAAACATGCCATTGCCCCAAAACTATCACCCTCTAAAACATGGGAAGGCTTTATCGGCGGTGTCTTAAGTGCAACTTTATTGGGTGCGGCTTGTTATTGGCTCACACCTTTCACACCAGTCCAAGCAGCTTTAATGTCATTTATATTGTGCATCATGGGCTTTTTTGGCGGTTTGGTCATGTCGGCCATCAAACGAGACAGCGGCATCAAAGATTGGGGCAACTTAATCGAAGGGCATGGCGGTATGCTTGACCGCTTAGACTCGATTATTTTCTCTGCGCCTGTCTTTTTCCACCTCACTCGGTATTTTTGGTCTTGAAAAGTACTTGAATTATTTAGGTTGATAGGTTATATCCAGCGCAATACCGTACTCACACCTTAACTAAAACTACTCATCGTTTTTACCAAACAAAGGGTTTGGTTCTATAATGCAGGGCTTCTATTGCACTATTGCCCAATGAACCAAACCTTTCTCGCCATTTCAAAATAAAGACGTATGACTATTTCCACCCCAAAAACTTACCAAGTCGGCGGCGCAGTACGCGATGCGCTGCTTGGCTCATCGGTCAACGATGTGGATTATGTTGTTGTTGGCGGCACGCCTGAGGCCATGTTAGCGGCGGGTTTTTCACCTGTGGGCAAGGATTTTCCCGTTTTTTTACATCCTGAAACGCACGAGGAATACGCCTTAGCACGCACGGAGCGTAAAGTTGGACAAGGGTACACTGGCTTTGCTGTGCATTACGCGCCTGATGTCACCCTCGAAGACGATTTGGCTCGTCGCGACTTAACCATCAATGCCATGGCACGAGAGGTTTTGCCCAATGGGGCTCTAGGCGAATTGGTTGACCCTTACCAAGGCGAGGCGGACTTGACAAACAAAGTATTGCGTCACGTATCACCCGCATTTTGCGAAGACCCCGTGCGCATTTTGCGTGTGGCACGATTTGCTGCGCGTTGGGCTGACTTTACCGTTGCGCCTGAAACCATGACTTTGATGAAACAAATGGTGAGTTCTGGTGAAACCGCTGCACTTGTACCTGAACGGATTTGGCAAGAAATCGCGCGCGGCCTTATGGAGAACAAACCGTCGCGCATGATTGAAGTTTTACGCGAATGTGGCTTGCTGCGCGAATGGTTACCCGAGGTCGATGCTTTATTTGGCGTGCCTCAACGCGCCGATTATCATCCTGAAATTGACACGGGCATCCATGTGATGATGGTTTTGGATATGAGCGCGCGCATGAATTTGAGCCTTGAATCACGTTACGCGGCGTTGTGTCACGATTTGGGTAAAGGCAATACACCCGCTGATATTTTACCGCGCCACACAGGTCATGAGGCGCGCGGTGTGCCGTTGACGCAGGCATTATCAACACGCATTCGTGCGCCCCGCGCCTGCACTGATTTGGCCAAGATGGTCGCGCTGGACCACACCACTTTTTACTACTTACCCGAACTGACGGCGGGTACAGTAATCGACGTTTTCAAGCGCACCGATGCGCTGCGCCGCCCTGAGCGCTTTCAAGACATGCTGCTGTGCACTCAGGCCGACACCCGTGGGCGCGGTGGTGATTACCCCAATCACCCAACGCCGTGGTTTGAGGCTTGGAAAACTTTATTGGCTCGTGTTTTAGATATGGACATTCAGCCTTTAGTGACACAATGGCAAAACGAACCTGCTAAAATTCCTGCTGTTTTGCATCAGGCTCGGTGTGAGGCGATTGCGCCTATTTTGCTGGAATGGCAAAACAGTCAAAAAAATGCCATGCCATCTGCTTAATTTGTCATGCGTCATACGGTAGAACACGTACACTTCCACAACTTAAAAGGCACAATATGTTGAGTTGGCTTTCTAAAAAAATTCTAAAAAAACTTGGCTGGACAACAGCTTATACACCACCTCCAAACAAACATGGCATTTATATTGTCTATCCACACACATCCAATTGGGATTTTCCCATGGGGCTTTTATGGAAGTTCGCCGTTCGCCTCAAACCGCGATGGGTTGCCAAACATACTTGGTTTTATCCACCCGTCGGTTGGCTGATGCGAGCACTCGGCGGCATTGGCATCAAACGCGATGGCAACCTTGATTTGACCACGACATTGAAAAATGCCATTCTGAAAGAAGATAATTGTTGGCTCGCCATCGCCATCGAAGGCACTCGTCGTCATAAGCCTTATATCCATATGGGCTACTATCACATCGCGAAGTCCGCCAATATACCGATTGGCGTTGCCACAATTGATTACGCTTCAAAAACAGTCGGCGTTTTACACTACCGCATGGTCAAAGAGACGATTGAGGAAGAACTCATTCAATTGTCAATCGAATATGCTGAAGTCACTGGATTCTACCCAGAACAAATGGGACTTTTAAAAACAAGAGAAAAAAAGAATTAAACAAAATCTATCTATAAAAAATAGATTCAGCAGATTTAATCAATCTCTGACTTTTCTTGTGATTGTATTGCGTCCAATACCGAGCAATTCCGCCGCTTTTTGGCGGTGATTGTGCGTAAATTTCAAGGCTTCGCCAATCACCACTTGCTCAAACTGCTCTTGCATTTTAAGCATCACGGCAGGTTGTTTATCTGTAAGTGCCTGCGTCACGGCTAAGCGCAAAGCCTCTTGCCAATACACGCTAGGCTGGCTTGCCGCTTCCGAATCTTGAGGTAAGGCAGGCAATGCTGATAACTCATTTGGTAAATCGTTTTCGTTAATGATTTGAGTCGGCGTCATGACCGTCAACCAACGACACACATTATCCAACTGACGCACATTGCCGAGCCAAGTGGCTTTTTGACAGATGTTCATCGCTGATTCGGACAATATTTTTGCTGCACTTAAACCTAAATCATGTGCGGCTTGTTGTAAAAAATGCTGCATGAGTAAAGGGATGTCTTCTGCTCGTTCACGTAAAGGCGGCAGATGAATGCCAATCACATTTAAACGATGATACAAATCCGACCGAAATAAACCTTGCTCAACCCGTGCGGCTAAGTTTTGGTGGGTGGCGGCGATGATGCGCACATTGGTTTTGATTAAGGCATTGCCGCCCACTCGGTAATACACCCCTTCGGATAGCACCCGTAACAAACGGGCTTGCAAATCCAGCGGCATGTCGCCGATTTCATCTAAGAATAAAGTACCGCCAGCCGCTTCTTCGAACCGTCCTGCTCGCATTTGACTGGCACCGACAAAAGCACCTTTTTCGTGCCCAAACAATTCGGACTCGAGCATGTGCGCGGGAATAGCGGCTGTACTGATGGCGACAAAAGGTGCGTCATGACCGCGACTGGTGGCATGAATCGCTCGCGCAACCAGCTCTTTGCCTGTGCCCGTTTCGCCTGTCAACAAGACATTCACCTGAGTGGCAGATAAACGGCCAATGGTGCGCAAAATTTGTAAAATCGCGGGGCTTTGACCCAATAAACCAAATTGCGTTTGCTCGGAAGTGCTTTCAGTTGTCGTTTGGGTCACGGGTTGCAAAAATCGTTTGAGCAACGCCATCAGCTCTTCGGTGTCAAAAGGTTTGGCAATGTATTCTGCCGCGCCTTCTTGAAAGGTGCTTACGGCATTCTCCAAATCGGCATGGGCGGTCATCATGACGACGGGCACATCAGGGGCGAACTGTTTAAAGTCGCGCAATAACGAAATGCCAGAGACACCTGGCATGCGAATATCCGACAATAGTAACGCGGGGTAATCGCCCGCTTGGCGCATGTTTTCAGGCGTGCGCGTCCAATGATTCAAGGCATCGAGGACTTCTTGCCCATCTGCAAACATTCGATACGGCAAACGCGATTTTTGCAAGGCTTTGTCGAGCACCCAGCGGATGCTTTTATCATCGTCAACCACCCAAACAGTGGGACGGTCATTGAGTCCGTAAGCCATTCATATTCCCTACGCAAAAGATAAATTAATGGTTCAACTGGAGGCCAGTGGCAACAACACTCGCATCTGTGTATGCCCAACGCGGCTATGTACCTCAATTGTACCGCCATGTTGTTGTGCAATTTGCATGGCAACCGACAAGCCCAAGCCCGTCCCCCCCTCGCGTTGGCTAACCATGGGCAAAAATAAAGTGTCATAAATTTCAGGCGAGACACCTGGGCCGTTGTCAATGACCGACAATTCAATCATCATCGGCTGCATGACTTGATTCACCACACATTGACGCGCAACCCGTGTGCGAATAATCACTTTAGGCGTTTCTGTGCATTGGCGCAAAACCGCTTGCGCTGCGTTTTGTACCAAGTTGAGCAGCAATTGTTGCAAATAGTCGGCCACACCGCGCACGTCAGGAATACTGACATCATAATCGCGCTGCAAAACAATTTGTGTGCCAAATTCAATTTGCGTTAAACGATAGACACTTTCACACACTTCATGGATATTTAAGCCTTTCGCCTGCCCCACACCTTGACGATAAGGGACAAGAAACTGGTCAACCATGTTTTTGAGTCGATCGACCTGCGCAATCATCATTTCAGTGTATTCCATCAACTCAGGCGCGCTGTCTTGTAGTTCATCTTGTAACAATTGCGCCGCGCCACGAATGCCCCCTAGTGGGTTTTTCACTTCGTGAGCCAATTGGCGCATGAGCAATTGATAGTTGTGCATTTGGGCGCGCCATTGCGCATCTTGGTTGACATTTTCATACGCGCCCAACTGATGGCATTCTAAACAATAGTATTCCACCGTGGACAGCGGCGACAGCTCATGCAGCGGCGAGACAATGACATGAACCAGTACGCTGTCGCTCATGTCGTCACGCACACGCAACAGACGCAAAACCCCACGACAAACTTCATTCTTGCCGAGCAACATATGTTGCAACAGTTTAGTTAACGTCTCATCCTGCTCAAACCAATGTCCAATACCAACCCCTTGCGCATGAGCCACGGTACTGCCCCACATCATTTGCGCAGCCGAATTAAGCTGCTGAACACGCGCCTGAACGTCGAGTACCGCCACCGCATTTTGTAAGGCGTCTATCGTTAGGTTTATGGGAGCCACTGGAGAGGGTTTGATTGTTGAGCGGGTCATTTGCAATATTGAGCCATATATTAGTTAGTCACCAAACGGAGGTCGTTGTCGGTCATGCCTTTTATCTGAGCAATTTCGCGTTGTAGAGCTTTGACGTTGGCTTGTGCCATGGCTAAATTTTTTTTCAAATCTTTATCCAATGACGTTGAATATGTATGACGCGTTTCTGTTTGCAAACGGTTGAGTATGGACTGCGCTTGTGCCAACTCCCCCTCCAAAATCTGTCTACGTGAAGCATCTCGATGTTGTTGCACTTCAGGTGAGACCTGCGCACCTGCGATTATCGCGCCATTTGCGGGCTGAGGGTCGCTCATTTGCGGTGACACACGCGAACGGGGCATCGGTTCAACCACACGCACCACTCGTTCGCTGCATTTTGCGCGCATGTTTAAGTTCTGCAATAGCAACTGACCGTTTTCGTTATGACAGACATAAATTTTAGCCTCGGTTCGCATCTGCGCCTGAGCAGCACAAGCCCACGCACCGAACATCGACAGCACCAACACCATTTGTTTAACCCGCATCATTGCCTCCTCCCATGCCCGCATTATAGAGCATGAACGGTCTACATAAAAAAAGCGCTGATACAAAATTGCATCAGCGCTGTCAACTTCTCACACGAGAAAAGAAGCCTTTTTTCCATTTTTTAGGAATTTGTTCAGTACGGGTTTCTCTCTTTTTAGCTTAATTACGTTTGTGAGCAATGTATTTGCCTAAATTTTCCATCACGCTAGGAAAATCTTCACTCACGGCTTCGCCAATAACTTGAGATTCGGGTCCACGCACATCAATAGCGTAAATAACGCGAGTTTTGTTCTCGGCAATAGGCTCGATACGATGCTCAACCTGAATAATCGTTTCACCCAACTTACTTTCATCAGTAAAGCGCTGCTGCGCCACAACAGAAACCAATTTGCTATGAATAATATCGCCGTCAGGCAACTCCATTGCGAAATGAGTGCCTGCAATAAAATCACCCTCTATTTGAATGGACTTAACACCAGCATTCCAGTCTTTCCAAGTGGCGGTATCAATCAACACACTCCAAACAACAGAGGATTCAGCTTCAATATCATGGCTATAAGACTTGCTCCAAGCGCTCATAAAACGAATCTCTCTATTGATAAAATTATGAATAACAAAACAATCAACTGGTAAACAACTTGGCTTCATCTCTTTAATCAACACAAGTCGTTTACCCTGATTTTTAAAGCCTATACCTGCTTAGGCTTACAGACTGTAATACATCTCAAATTCCAAAGGATGCGTGGTCATGCGCATTTTATTCACATCTTCCATTTTCAACGCGATGTATGCGTCGAGCATCGCATCAGTGAACACGCCACCGCGCGTCAAAAATTCGCGGTCTTTGTCCAAAGCCTCTAAAGCTTGCTCTAAACTCGTGCACACGGTTGGAATTTGCGCATCTTCCTCTGGCGGCAAATCATATAAATTTTTTGTCGCTGGGTCGCCTGGGTGAATTTTGTTTTGGATGCCATCCAAACCTGCCATCAACAAGGCCGAGAAACACAAGTACGGATTCGCCATTGGGTCTGGGAAGCGCGCTTCAATGCGGCGACCTTTCGGATTCGCGACGAATGGAATGCGAATTGAGGCGGAACGATTTTTCGCCGAATACGCCAATTTCACAGGGGCTTCGTAGTGTGGCACGAGACGCTTGTACGAGTTGGTCGACGGGTTGGTGATTGCATTCAAAGCGCGAGCGTGTTTAATGATGCCGCCAATGTAGTACAAAGCCGTTTCTGACAAACCCGCGTAGCCGTCACCCGCGAAGGTGTTCACACCATCTTTCCAAATGGACTGATGAACGTGCATGCCTGAGCCGTTGTCACCGACGACTGGTTTTGGCATGAATGTGGCGGTTTTGCCATACGCATGAGAGACATTAAACACGATGTATTTCAATACTTGAGTCCAATCCGCGCGTTGTACCAAAGTAGAGAATTTTGTGCCAATTTCATTTTGCCCTTGTCCCGCGACTTCATGGTGGTGAACTTCGACGGGAATGCCCATTTGTTCGAGCAACAAGCACATTTCTGAACGAATGTCTTGGAATGTGTCGGTCGGTGCGACAGGGAAGTAGCCGCCTTTGGTGCCGGGGCGATGGCCCAAGTTGCCTCCTTCAGTTTTTACTGAAGATGACCAGCCCGCTTCGTCTGAACCAATGCGCACGAAACAGCCTTGCATGTCGGTTTTGTAACGAATCGAATCAAAAATGAAAAACTCAGGCTCTGGGCCAAAATATGCGGTGTCGCCAATGCCCGTTGACTTGAGGTAAGCCTCGGCGCGTTTAGCGATGGAGCGGGGGTCGCGCTCGTAACCTTTGCCATCGGCGGGGTCAATCACGTCGCAGGTTAGAATCAAAGTACTTTCTGCTGTAAATGGGTCTAGGTTCGCAGTGGTTGGGTCTGGAATCAACAACATGTCCGAGGCTTCAATGCCTTTCCAACCCGCGATTGACGAACCATCAAACGCTTGGCCAGATTCAAACTTGTCTTCATCAAACGCCGAGACAGGTACAGACACATGTTGCTCTTTACCTTTGGTGTCGGTGAATCGAAAATCAATGAATTTGACTTCATTGTCTTTAATCAACTGCATGACTTTTGCAACGGCACTCATGGTTCCTCCTAAAAAATAACAATATCAACGTGTAAAAAATTGACCAACGTGACCAATGGCGAGATACCTGTGATGTCTGTATTCGCCTATTGATTTGTGTTTACTTATATCCGCATTTTATTTAACTTCCCTTGCATATTAAGGCAAGCATTGTTGCGGTTATAGGTTCTTTTTGGTGCAACTGTGTTTTTTATTGCTTTATTTTGGTGCAAATTGAATTTTGTGCCTCTTTTTAGAGCATCAATGTCAATTACATCAACCGATGACGCAAACTTAAAAAGACCAAAGCGGCCATAAGCGCATCGTTATAAGCATCATGTGCAGCCCATGTGGGCAAATCTAGCGTGCGCGTGATATTGGCGAAACTTAAATCTATATCACCATGCCCGAGTTGTTGCTGGCGAAGCTGATGAAACATCGGTGCAATATCAATGGTTGGGTTGGGCAAGGCAATGCCAATAATCGGGGCAACAAGGCGGTTTATCATGCTTTGATCAAACTTGATGTTATAGCCAACCAACGGACGTGAGCCAATAAAGCGCAACAATCTATCCGTGGCCTGTTGTGCGGACATCCCGCCTTGCACATCCGATTCTCGCAGGTGGTGAATGCGGATGCTGTCTGGGCTGACCCGACTGGATGGGCACAACATCAATTCAAGCCGCTCGCTACTCATGATGCGCTCGCCCACGATTTTCACTGCCGCAATGGTTAGAATATGGTCATGCCTAACATCCAACCCTGTGGTTTCGCAATCGATGCTGACCCATTCATTCTCTGGCGGTGTGTCGAACAAGAATGCATAATCAGATACAGTCAAATGGCGTTTGTACCAATAGTTTTTCCAGTTTTGCCAAGCTGATTTCATTGTTATACCTTTGAGGACAACGCGGTGACTTCCATTTTAAAATGCCTCCAAATGAAAATGCTGTGAGACGAACACCTTAAAGTCCTTGACGATATTCAAACAGTCCTTGAGCAAGTCTCGGTCTAAAGCACTTAAATCTTTAGGATTCACGGCTGAACCCGTTTGCTCGATGGTCAAATTTAAGCTGTTTTTTAAGCGCACGGCCAAAAAGAAATACAAGGCCTCAATTAAATTACGCCCTGTTTCAACGTCCAACACCCCCATCTGCACCAAAGCCTCAATTCTCGCCTTGGTACTGGTTGCGACAATGCCTTTCTCCAAAGCCAAACTTCTGACCCCGTGCACAACGGGAAAAATGCCGACTTTTTTCAAGTCCAATTCCATTTCGTCATGCCCGCCAATCGGCAAAAACTTGCGCCACCAAGAGGGTTCTGCATCACCAAACATATTGATGGCTTGAGCAAAGCGATTGATAAACCCCGCATAATCGCGCTGCCCCAATAAAAAATGATTTCTTACATCATTGAATAAAGTGTCATCTCCGCACACCACTTTGGCATCTAAAAAAGTCGATAAATACACAGGGGCTTGCGTGTCACTTGAAAAAATCCAGCCTGTGATAGTTTTTTTAAAAACGCTGCAATGTTGACGCCACAGCGGGTTATTCATCATCATGTTCCCACTGCACAATGGATAGCCCATGATGCTTAACTCCTCATTCATGCGTTCACACACTTGAGCCAAACCATCGTATTCAAAACCATCTCGAATCAGTAAGGCATTGTCTTGGTCGGTGCGCAGGACTTGTTCGCCACGCCCTTCGCTGCCCATAACCAACACACAGGTATTCAACTGCACATCCATCGGCGCCAGCAGCGACCACAACTTACTAAACACTTGTAAATTCAGCTCTTGCACCATGCGGGCAATGACGGATACTTTTGTCCCTGAACCATGTTGCGTGCGAATGAATTTTTCAATTTGTGAGCTCGCCACGCGCAACTCTTCAATGTCTTGCGCCATATCAATTTGTTGCGCAATAAGGTGAGAATGATTCGAGAAAAAGCTCATCAAATCCAGCTGCCCTAAAACACCAACAATCTGATTGTTATCCATAACCACCAAGCGATGGATGCGATGACGAATCATAATAAGCAGGGCTTCTGTGATTTCATCATTCAAGTCAATCGTCAACAACTCAAAACGCGCCGCCTCACGCACGGGCATGCTGTTCAAATCTCGGTTAAGCAACACCGCGTCACATAAATTGGTGTTGGTAAAAATACCGACCCGCTCACCGTCTTGCACCAATACATGCGATGCGTTGCGTTCACGCAAAACCCGCGTCGCCTCAACCACGCTGACATGAGCCTCAACAAAATGGGGCTTACGCAAATACGCATCTTTCACCCTTGCCATCGCCAAACTGTGCAGCTCTCGACGCTTGTCATGCATCGCTGCTGCATTAAGCCGCTCAGAAATATCCGCAAACAACAAAGAACCAAACAGGGCATTTTCAACCGCAAGTTGTTTAATCAACGATGCTGGCAATAAATAACTGACCACCTCTTCAGCGGCGACATAACGAAACTCTGTGCGCCCCATCATGACTAATTTTCCATCAAACCAATCTTGCTCACCAAAAGATGACACAAAAGCATTGCCCCGAAGCTGATGCACCTCTCCTTTTAAAATCAGATGCAAAGGTGTGTCTTCACTGACCTCCACACCCACGATTTCAGAACCTTTTGGGTAATACGCCACATCCAAGGACTGACGCACCTTGTCTTGCTCAATCACCGTCAAGGTGTCAAAAGGTGGGGTAAAAAAATCGAAAGAGTTGGGCATATACGCTCCTTATTAACGCCAAAAACAGCATTAAAACGATGAAAAAAACTAAAACACCGAAAAAAACACACCTTTGACGGGTCTTTTTTCACAACAATGATAAACTTTAATTTCAGTAAAAAAGTATCAATCCACATCTATTCGAAAAACGATACATAATCCAAGAGAGGAACCCCCATGCGTACTAAACTTATTCAAACCTTGTGTAGCACTGCTGTTGCTTACACTTTACTAACAGGTTGCGCATCTGTTGATGTTTCGGGTGTTGCACGACCTGGCACCGATTTTTCTAAATACCATACCTATAGCTATTTTAGCCCCCTGGGTACCGATAAAAAACAAGGTACAGAATCCATGCTCACCAGCCACTTAAAAGAGTACGTGAACAGAGAAATGCAAGCGCGCGGGTTTACCTTGACAAACACAAAACCCCAACTGTTGGTCAACCTGAACACCAACATCACTCAAGAAACCTACGCCACAACTTCTTTCATGCCCGCCCCAACTTACGGAGTTAGTGGTTACTATGGTTATCGCTATGGTTTATACGATGGATTTGGTGGTGCTTATACAACCATACGAAACTATGACAACGGTACTTTAAATATTGATTTGGTCGACACAAATGCCAATCAACTGGTTTGGGAAGGCGTTGCTCAAGCAGACGTAACTGGACAAAGCTTGTCAAGTTTATTGCCCCTGATTGATAAAGCTGTGGCCAAGACTTTTACTAAATTGCCAGCCCCCATCACATCACCTGCGGCACCTGCAGCGTCTGCACAATAAACATCGGTGCATCATCTAAACGTAACTCAACATCTAACAAATAAAGCCCTTGTTTTCCAAGGGCTTTATTTTTAAATGACAATGACAATATTCACATCATTCATTTAAATGATGAATCAATGACCTGAAGCACCTGCTGCCCCAATACCTGTTTCTGAGCGAACTTTTTGTGCTGCAAAGCCAGCTTTATCAACCGCCGCACGTGCTGATTTATCGGTGATTGAGAAGAACCAGATACCGATGAAACCAATCGCCATAGAGAACAAGGCGGGCGAAGTGTACGGGAACATGGCAGAACCTTTAGGATTCATCAAAACCGCCTCCCAAATCGCAGGAGAAATCACGGTTAAGCCCACCGCAGAAATCAAGCCCAAGAAGCCTCCAATGGTTGCACCTCGGGTTGTGACCCCTTTCCACAAGACAGACATAAACAACACAGGGAAATTTGCTGATGCGGCAATCGCGAAAGCCAAAGACACCATGAATGCGATGTTTTGTTTCTCAAATGCGATGCCCAAGGCCACAGCCACGACGCCCAAAACGACAGTCGTGATTTTAGAGACACGCAATTCATCCGAACTGCTGGCATTGCCTTTTTTAATCACAGTGGCATATAAATCATGTGCAACCGCTGAAGCACCAGACAAAGTTAAACCCGCCACAACCGCTAAAATAGTGGCAAAGGCAACCGCTGAAATAAAGCCCAAGAAAATATTACCACCCACCGCATTGGCCAAGTGAATCGCAGCCATATTGCCGCCACCTTGCAATGCACCTTTGGCATCCAAAAATGCTGGATTCGTACTCACCAAGACAATCGCACCGAAGCCAATGATGAACGTCAAGATGTAGAAATAACCAATCCAAGTGGTCGCCCAAAACACTGACTTACGCGCTTCTTTGGCATTCGGTACAGTAAAAAAGCGCATCATAATGTGTGGTAAACCCGCTGTACCGAACATCAACGCCATACCAAAAGAAATGCCTGAAATGGGGTCTTTGATGAAAGAGCCTGGCCCCATGATTGCAAAGCCTTTCGCCGCAGCCGCTTCGGCCACATCCTTACCAGCAGCCGTGGCATCCGCAATAAGTTTCGCATCTTTACTCGCAACCATGGCTTTAATTTCAACCGCCTTGGCAAACAGAGCTTCAAAACTAAAACCAAATTGGGCCATCACCATAAAAGCCATAAAACTCGCACCTGCCAGCAACATACAGGCCTTGATAATTTGCACCCACGTCGTTGCCGTCATACCACCGAACAAGACATACACCATCATCAAAGCGCCGACAATCACCACCGCGTGCCAGTATTCCAAGCCAAACAAGAGCTTAATCAACTGCCCCGCGCCCACCATCTGCGCAATCAAATAGAACGCCACCACCACCAAAGTACTGGTCGCGGCAAACACACGCACTGGCGTCTGGTGAAAGCGATAAGCAGCCACGTCAGCAAAGGTGAAACGACCCAAATTACGCAAACGTTCCGCCATCAAAAAGGTAATCACAGGCCAGCCGACCAAGAAACCGATGGAATAAATCAAGCCATCATAACCGTTGGCCATAACTGCCGCCGAAATACCCAAAAACGATGCGGCAGACATGTAGTCACCCGCAATGGCCAAACCGTTCTGAAAACCTGTAATACCACCGCCACCCGTATAAAAATCGGCAGCTGATTTCGTTCTCGCTGCCGCCCATTTGGTAATAAACAAAGTAAAGACCACAAAAACCACAAACATAATAATGGCAGTCCAGTTAGTGGCTTGCTTTTCAGCTTGACCCAAATCTGCTCCTGCCGCCCATACTGTGCTTGAAGTCGCCAAAACACCTGCGCTCAACGCTAATTTTGTCATCAGTTTCATTACAGCACCTCTTTACGAATTTGTTCTGTCAACGCATCGAACTCAGTGTTGGCACGGCGAACGTACAACCCTGTAATCACGATGGTGAACACAATGACAAATAGACCAATTGGCATGCCCCACGTGGTGACACCGTCGCCCATCTTTTTAAACATCAGTTCTTTGTCAAAAGAGTTGAGCAATGTATAACCGTAATACACAATCATCATTAACCACGTCAGCATCCATCCATATCCTGAACGAGTCTTAACCAATTTTTGATAATTGGCATTGGACTCAATCTTTTCTACAAGATTATCTTTCATTGTCGTCTCCTGTTTATGTGGGGCTTGCCCGCTAACATGTTATTAAAATTTTACATACCCATCGAATGGGCACAAACACAATTTAGTCCTCAATTCTTACAAGGGGCTGAACTGAAAAAATAAACATATGTGTACTATGAATATATTTGCAATAAAAAATCACTTTGTTTTATCAATTAAACAAAGGGGTTAAAAAACAAAAAAGCCCCATTGGGGGCTTTTTTAGACTGAATTCACGCAAGTACATTCATTTATCATCGGGCTTTTGATGTAAGTTTTTAAAAATCACACTGGCCTGTTGGTTCATCTGCTCCTGCATTTGCAAAAACATATTTTTACTTTGTTCGATATAGTTTCCCATCATGCCTTGCATCATAGGGGCTTGCATGGATAATAATTGCTGCCAAGCATCATTATTCATCGCCTGCTGAGTTTGTGAGGAGAGGTTGTTTTGAATTTCGGCAAACGCTTGCATGTTTTTTTCAAGGTAGCTGCCCAACATGCCTTGCATGGCGTTGCCATAAGAACGGATGATTTGAGATAACACTGTAGAGGAAAATAAAGGGAAACCGCCCGACTCTTCTTCTAAAATAATTTGCAACAAGATGCTGCGCGTCAAATTTTCATTGGTTTTAACATCAACCACTTCAAATGCTTCGTTGTCCAAAACCATTTGTTTGACATCGACCAGTGTGATATATGTACTGGTGTGTGTGTCATACAGGCGGCGATTAGGGTATTTTTTAATGACGCGTTGTTCACTGCGTTTACGCATAATTTTGTGCTCCTGTATTGTATTGGTGAAGATGAATGAAAAATTTTTTTCATTCATTTTGTCTGCCCTGTGCTTGCACTTTACCAGCGCACTTGGCTCTTGTCCACCCTTTTTGCGTAGCAACAAAAAGCCGATTGCTTTGAAATCACAGTGTTATTTTTTGCACATGCACGTCTTGTTCACCCGTGAGCATCGCCCACCTTGCGTTGGTGTCAGGCGTAATGTATGACGCATACCACTGGCTTGAACCCTTCTCATTTTTTGGGTTTAATCCTTCTCGAGCACTCAATACGTCCTTGGTATAACGAGCAACTGGCGCACCGCTATCAATAATTTTTACATGCTCGTTCAGCAATGCTCGAAAGTGCTGCACCACAAAAGGATAATGGGTACAACCGAGCACAACGACATCGACATTGGCTTTTTTCACCGCCTCAAGATAATTGGCTATCAGTCCCAAGGTGTCAGGGTTATCCGCCTCACCCGCATCAATACGTTCGGCCAAGCCCACGCACGGAATGGACAAAACGTTGACATTTAACTCTGGCAAAACCGTGCGCTGAAGCAAAGCCGCGTATTTAGCACTGCTCACAGTACCAGCAGTGGCGAGCACGGCAATGGTTTTATGTTTAGTTAACGCGAGCGCAGGTTTTATAGCGGGCTCCAAGCCCACGATAAAAACATCTGGATACATCCCTCGTAAATGTGTTGCGGCAGCGGCTGTGGCGGTGTTGCACGCGATGACAATCGCTTTACAGCCTTGAGCAACAAACCAGTCAAACATCTGCACCATACGCGCCTGAATCCACGATTCACTTTTATCTCCGTAGGGACTGTTGATATTATCGGCCACATAAATAAAATCTTCGTGTGGCAAGGTCGCTCGTAAATGTTTCCAAACACTTAACCCACCTACGCCTGAGTCGAACACGCCAATCGGCGCACGCGCCACCGAAGTCAAAATCGGCCCTTGAGCCGCACGTAAAATAGGCGTTGCACGAATATCTGCTTGGGTCTGTGTCATAAGTCCGCCAATGCTTGTAACTCTTCTTCAAAAAATCCCGCTGCGCGACGTGCCGCGATATTAAAAGGCGGGCGTAAGCGCGGCGCATTGTGTCGCTCGGCCAGCACTTTGTAATGCATCACGGGATGCACGCTATTTTGCTCGCAAGCAAATAAAAACCATCGATTGCCAATCGCCACGTGGCCAATTTCATCACGTAAAATGATGTCAATAATTTCAGCACCGCGCTCGTCGCCTTGTGCGGCTAATTTATCTCGCATCACGGGGCACGCATCCAAACCGCGCGCCTCTAATGTACGAGGCACCATGGCCATGCGATCGCCTAAAGAGTCTTTGGTTTTTTCCGCCATTTCCCACAACCCATTGTGTGCGGCAAAATCACCATAATCCGCACCGAGTTTTTGCAAATGATTGCGCAGTAACGTAAAGTGATACGCCTCCTCAACGGCAACCGTCCACCAATCCCAATAATACGCTTCGGGTAAGCCTGAGAAACGCACCATCGCATCCAGAGCAAGATTAATGGCATTAAACTCGATGTGTGTCAGTGCGTGTAAATTTGCCAATCGACCTTCGAGGGTATTTGAACGACGGCGCGGTACATCTAAAGCCGACAATAATTCAGGGCGTGCGGGTCGTCCTGGGGTGTGCTGAAGAAACACCTCATTATCTAAAAATGCACGCTCAACCTCGACATGTACTCGGCCTGATTTCACCACCATTTGCAACGTTTCACACGCTTTTATCTTTTCGCCCACATCTTTTACTGCCAAAATCCATAAAGCAGCCTCACGCAACTCAACCGAGTGAGTCGAATGAACATCAAAAGGGGGTAAAACTTGCGTCATAGCAGTGAAGTCCGTATAGTTAAAAAACGCATACAAAAATAAAAATTCGTTATACGTTTTTTGTTATTCGTTATTTATCGTTATTCTAACCGCTTTTAAAGGGGTAAAAACATGCCGTTATACCGTTTTCACGAGCACGCACCCATCGTTGCTGAAAAAACTTTCGTTGCACCAACCGCCGTTCTCATTGGCAAAGTGATTCTGCACATTGGCGCGAACATATGGTACGGCTCGGTTTTACGTGGCGACAACGAAACCATTACCGTTGGCGAAAACAGCAACATCCAAGAGAACAGCATCTTACACACCGATATCGGCTGCCCCCTTCGCATCGGCGCGAACGTCACAATCGGGCATGGGGTGACCTTGCACGGCTGTACGGTGGATGATAACAGCTTGATTGGCATGGGGGCAATTATCCTCAACCGTGCCACGATTGGCAAAAACAGCGTTGTTGGCGCGGGCGCTTTAGTCACTGAAGGAAAAAATTTCCCTGATGGCGCACTGATTGTCGGCTCACCTGCTAAAATGGCGCGTTTACTGACCGAGGAAGAAATAGCCGCTTTGCCCAATAACGCGCATCACTATGCCTCACGCGGGCAAGACTACCTCACTCACACTCAAGAAATTTAAGGCAAAAAGCTGTCGACATTAAAAGCAGCCTTTTGCACTCAAAATGACAGATTTTTCACCAAATAATTCAAACATCGTGCATCAGTCATTGGATGCATTTCTCGCCAGCGTAGAACGACGTGCCTACAAACACGCTCTGTTTGCCGTTCGCAACGAGGAAAATGCGCTCGATATTGTGCAAGACGCGATGTTCAGTTTAGTCAAAACATATTCAGACAAGCCTCCCGCCGAGTGGCCGATGTTGTTCACCCGTATTTTACAAAATGCCATTCACAATCACTTTCGCCGCAGTAAAGTTCGAAACTACTGGACACCTACTTTTTCTGAATTTGAACAATCCGCTGATGATGAGGCAGGCTTTGACATTTTAGAAAATTTACTGGCGCGCAACTCTGAAAACCACACGATTTCTGCGGAAGACACCGTTTCACGCGAAGAAATGCTCAACATAATAGAAGAACTGATAAAAAACTTACCTGACCGTCAACGAGAAGCCTTTTTGCTGCGTTATTGGGAAGAACTCAGTGTGATTGAAACCGCAGAAATCATGGGTTGCTCTGAGGGCAGCGTAAAAACACACTGCTCACGCGCCAGCCACAGTTTAGCCAAAGCTTTGCGAGAACTAGGAATTACATCATGAATCCAACTCAACACTCCATCCAAAAAACAACAGACTTAACGCTCAAAGAACTTGCGCAAGCAGTTCGTTTGACGCGTCGCACCTTGGATTCAAGTGTCGAACATTTAACCTATGACATCAACGAACGCTTGCGTGCAGCGCGTGTACAAGCCCTCAGTCAAACCTCAACATCTCTCGTCAAGAACAACCCCCAACACAATGATGGCATGCTTGACTGGTTGCAACGCATGCCGTCACTGGCAAAAGTGTTATTTGCCGCTCCCACTCTTTGCTTGGCCCTTATCGCCGTCGAAACAACCCAAAATAATGTGACCATAGATTCGCCCATGAGCCCAACGGCTCTTTCGAGTCCAACAGACTCGGTTAACGCTTTAAATATTGACGCTATTTTGCAAGAGCAAGTTCCGCTACAAGCCTATTTAAATCAGGACTTTAACAACTTCATTGAAAAAGACAAACAAAACACGAGCAACCATTCTTCAACAGGAACGGCGAACCATGCTGAAAAAAACACCCTCATCCAAGCCCTGCGCTAAATACGGTATGCGCCCTTTATCGATCATGATGATGACTCTTGGCCTGAGCTTTATTAGCCTGTTCTCGGTCACTGCCTATGCACAAAGCTGGGATGACTTGGATGCCAACAGTCAAGCCATGCTGCGCCCTTTGCGTAGCACTTGGGAGCAAATTCCCACCACTCAACGCCAACAATGGCTACAGCACGTGCCTCGCTTGCAAAGCATGAACAGCAGCCAACGAGACAATGCGCAAGAGCGTATGGCGGAATGGGCAAGCCTGTCTAAACAACAGCGTGTACAAGTGGAACAACGTCTTAAGAATGATGCCGATAACAATGCAGAGACACGCAATCAATCTTGGACGCGGTTTTTGCATTTTCACTAAGATTGTTCCAGCCAACTCAAATTAAAAACAAAAGAAATACTATCCTGAGAACAACACTGATTAAATCAAAAATCACTCAAAAAAAACAAAGGGCGAATTTGAATTCGCCCTTTTCTTTATTTTAACTCAAGCCTCACTCGTCCAAGCTGCTATTCCGCCACTGCTCGACCAAATCCGCTGGAATGGCTTGAAACACCTGTTCAAAGGGTTTGCCAATCAAACCCTCGGCTTGCTGGAGCAACAAAACAACTGGACTACTGGGCTCATTTTGTACAAACCACAAACGCGCTTGTCGAATTAAACCTTGCGCATGGCTACGACCGCTGGCTGCGTCATGCGAGGCATTTAAGAAATTTAAGTTGCTACTGCGAGCCTGTTCAGCGGATTCCTCTGTCGCTTCTTGCGTTTTTTGCTCTTGAGCGATTAAATTTCTAGGATTAACCAGCCCGTGTTTTTGCAAAGCCATTGGCATTTCAGCATCAAACCAGCTCAAAATTTTGATGAGCGCATCAAAGTTTGGTGAAAAATCTGGCAATTGCTCATTGGCCAATTTTTGGATGTCTTTAATTAAACGACTAGAATCCTCTAAAGCTTTTAATTCGACGCTTTCTGAGTCCAACAATACATTCAGTTGCTGAACAACTGTGGTAATCGGCATGGCATCGGATGGTCTAGGTGATGCCAATGCACGCTCAACATCCCGAACTTGTAAACGAAATGCATTGCTTCGACTTAGAAATATTTGACGAACCTCGCTTAAAATGGTCTCAACATCATTTAAACCGAGGAGTGCATTGGTGCGATACAGCTCATCTCGCTCACCGTCGATGACAACCATCGGAAACAAGGCATCGGAGAACTTTTGCATATGAAAATAAAGCAAGCTCAAACCTGTCGCTAAACCTCGTGCGCCATTGACATTGATTTGCGCACGCAACCACAGAATAATTAAGCGAATATCTTTTGTTCTCTGTAACAAAGATTCGGTATTTTTAGCCACTTCACCCCAGTTTATACTTTCTGGCTCGCTGGTGAAATCACCGTATTGCGCTTCAGTTTTAGGCTCAACAGTGGCGAATAACAAAATAAAATCTTGGTCATATTCAAGATCATGACCACATGGCAAGTCCGCGCTAATGGGTTCTAATAATTTAGCATGTGCATTTAACCACTCGTTCATTGACACTATCCTTTATCTGTTTTTATTTTAGCTAAGTTAATTTAGTTGACTGACGCTGGCACGAGCTGTTTATGCTCTTTTTCGCGTTTCAGCTGTTTGACTAAAGAAATGTATTTTTCGGGCTCAAACAACATACCCGTCACGGACTTGGTTTGAACACTTTCGTCGCCCGACATCCAGCTGCTCCAACCCAATTGTTGAGTACCACCAAGCTGTGTTGGCGTTGCTTCGTCTTGCTTAACCAACAATTTGAGCATCCACATGTATTCAAGCCCTGTAAAAGCTCGCACCCAATCAATCAAAGAACCCAGGTCATCGCCATTAGGTAAAAATCGTAAGTATTGAGATAAACTTAACGGCCCAATCGTCAATAAAAAAGCACTTTGCTTATCGGGTACATATTCGCCTAGCATGGCACCTTGACCCAAGCTGGCATTTGAACCTGAGCGTCCGCCTCTTGCTAAATAAGTACAATCTTCTTGGTCAACTGTAATCCAATTAAAATAGTACTCTTCCAACTCAACAGGCACTTGATAATATTGAGACAAAGTCTGAGCGATGCCCGATGGGTTTTTGGACTGATGTTTAATGTGCGCAGCGGCTGACAATTGTGCATGAGTGGGCAAATGCGTTGTCGACATTTCCGTCAGGTCATTACCTGTCAACCATGCCAAATAGCGAGAGAATCGCTCGTTATGTTTTCTATCTAAACCCGCAGTACTTTGATTAATCTCCCACGCCCGATAAAACAAACTCATTGAGCGATGATGGAATATGTCAATGAAGTTAGTTAAGGTATGGTCATGCTGCATTTCGCGGCGATGCATCGCCATTTCACTAAAGTGTAAAGGCAATGGTCCATTCGGCCCCCACAAGCCCAAACCATAGGTTTTAACGTGAGTTTTGCCTTTTTGAATGCTCACTTCAGCAATTTCACGCGGACTAAAAATCAAGCTGGGCAACTGCCCGATACGTAAAACCTCTTCGGAAGGCTTCGCTGCTGCACCCACCGCGGGCAAAAAATGATAGCGCGCACCAAACCAACGCAACATACGCGTAAAGCCGTGGTTCCACGGCTGTTCTTGAGCGTTGTGAATATAACGATGGGTTTGCTGTTGCTTTGCCGTTGTCTCGGTCATAATCTACCCTCAAGCACCTACTTTTTGCATTAAAAACCGATTACTTTCCAAATCCAAAATACTTTGCACAGTAAATTCCATTGGGTACGGCTCTAAAAAAATTTGTCCTTTAACCATAAAAGACATCATGTTATACGCTTTGTCTGCCTCTTTATCTTTCATCTTAGAAGGATAAATAAATAACGTATCTGGCAAAATGCGTGGTTCATAATCTAAAATCGTTCGACGAACAATTGCCTCGATTTCACGCCACGTCTTACTCGCCATGTGCTCACCCGCAAGAGGAGGCAGACCATAATTGATGACCGATTTTGCGACCAACGGGTAACGCTCTCGATCCATATCTGGCTCGGCGGAACTGGTGTTGAGCAAAAAGGCCAAATCACGTTGAACAATCTCCATCATGCGACGTTTATCCACCGTATATTCAGAGGCCAACTCCCCTTTACGTCGGGGAGCATCATCAAAGAGTCGATCAAACAAAGTTGGCAACAAATGGTCATTGGGACGCCGTTTTAATTGCTGTTCCTCCTCCATTTTAGCTTTGCGTGTCAGTGGCACTTTTTGATTCATTGGTTTTCCCTATATCTAAACGGCAGTACGGCGACCCATGCGGTTGGCAAAGCGATGAATATGTCCTCTTTGTAAACTAGACAACGTCATCTGGGTAAACACATTGACCGAGGCATGTTTTGAAATAAAATGCTCTAAAACCAAGCCGAATAAAAACGGGCTGTTACCTGAGAAGCCTTCTTCATCAATCGTCACTTCACACTCGACACCACGACCATACACAATAGGCCCCTTGCCAGGCAAACGGCGATTGACCGCTGTCACTTGGCTGGCCAACAAAGCGTCTATTTGACGTTTGGCATTTTCGTCTTGATGGGCAACAAATAGCGACAACAAGTCCCGTAAAGCCTGCCCACCCTCACGTCCGTCCAATTCGCTCAAAGGTAGATAATTAAAGCTCAATTGACGAATCAAGCGCCAAGCTCGCTCACGTAATGCAAAAGGCGCTCGAGTCGGCGAAATGGGACGAATGATACCAATATTTTTACTGGGAATTGACAGTTTGCAATGCAGGTCATTACGGCCATTACGCGGCATCAGCACCGCCAAGTCGCGGTTAGTGACTTCGGCTGTGACCGACAAGTAACGAATTTCATCTGAAAACGGTGCCTCAAACTGGTCGACTAGACTTAAAAACACCTCAGAGCCAATATACTGTGTTCGCGCCCCATACTTGCGAGCGGAATCCGACACCAAACGCATTTCACGATTAACCGAGAAATAGCGTCCATAATTGCCCATATCTTGGTTGAGTGTTTCAAACAACGGCCTAAATAAAAAATCACTAGACGAAACAGCATCCTGCCCCATGACTTCTGTGACTTTGTACACTTCGTAATCCAGCGGTCGTTGGCGATTCATCACCAAATGAAACTCTGTTTGTTTTGGCGTGACCTCAATACGATCGGCTTGTTTTTCGAACAAATTAATCACGGGTGTACAAAACAGGGCAAACTGCTCCACATCGACATGAGGCGCTAAACCCTCTGAAGAGTCATTCAGTAAAATAACAATTTCAGCTTCTTTGCCGTCAATTTTACTCAACCCCTCTGCCAAGCCTGTGAGAGCAAAAAAGTAAAATCGATTTGGATTCGCAAAGTACTCATGAATCAAATTATGGCCGTGAAATGAATTCCAATGCAAAGGAAGAACACTTTGCTCAGGCTCAAAACCTTCCAATTCAACCCCATGATGATTCACATAAGGCGAATCATTCACCTTTCCAGGCTGACAGACCAAAGTCGTGACATTGTGTGCATGAATAAGTTCAAACAGCTGGCTGGCAATGCGCTCCTCACCCTTAAGGTAGACAGGCAAACGATCCAAGTCTTTTAATTTGCTAAAAGTCTGATCACCATCAATTTTGATAACAAAACGCAGAGCGCCTTTGACTGTTTGCGTCGGCGGAACGTAACGATCCAAATGAACAATATCTGGTGGTGTGCCCGTGAGTTTGGCAGTTTTAATCGAAATAGGCCAAAGCTGAACATCTTGAGTTGTTTTAAAAACCACTTCTGTGTCGCTTTCGCCACGAATGCGGTTATAAAACTGTGTCCCTCTGGACACTAGAAAACCCTTGCTTAAATCACCCTCGCTCGGACTCGGATTGACCTGCACCACGGTCATGGACGGCGTTGGCGATAAGTAATTGGGGTAAATGACCTCCAACAACCTTTGGGTAAAGCGCGGAAACTCTGAGTCTAGTTTAATTTGGGTGCGCGCCGCTAAAAAGGCAAAGCCCTCAAGCAAGCGTTCTACATAAGGATCAGCCACCTCAATGCCCTTCATTCCGAGGCGACTGGCAATCTTGGGATGCAACTGAGCAAACTCAGCTCCCATCTCCCTAAGATAAATCAATTCCTTATTATAATAATCGAGTAATAACGGATCCATATTGTCTTCTATAGAAGGTTAAATTATTTTTTTATTGCGATGGCAAAGTATACATGCTATTTTCCAATTATTCCAACCACATTGATATACAATCAACGCATTAAACTGAAGTTTTACAGCATTAATCAAACACTAGAGTCATCGAATGAGTCAAACGCCCAGCCACTCCAAACTAACCCTCACTTTATTACGCGTGCAAGGCAAGCAAGTTGAACACACCCATTGGACGACCACTGGGGACTTAATGGTCATCGGCGCCGCTCATCCCCTATTTGCTCAATATGATGCAAAGGAATTTTATGTTGGGGACAAACACTTAGAGCTATTTTATGTCGATGGTTGTTGGCAAATTAAAAGCATCCACAACTCATTCAGCTGCACGCTTGATGGGCAAAAACTCTCTTTTAACAAAGCTTATCCTCTCAGAAACAACAGCATTATTGAGATTGGTTTATGCCAAATATGCGTCAGCGACCACCAATCTTTAAACGACACTGATGAACTCAAAAAGCTCCTCCTACTTGACGACCTTGCCTCTACAGGATTAAGCGACAACAATATCGCTCTCTCAGACCCACAGAGGGGTGCTGTGCATCACATTGGACAAGCCCACCTTGAAGACAAAACCACTTTTGAAGATTTGGGGCTTGGCACCCACTTTGACGAACAGTCTTTTTTTCGTGAAGTTCAGTCAGATTCTTCACGCCTAAGCGCGCTCAAAGCGGGCACTACGGGGAAATCCACTAAAGACCTAGACGTGTTGGACCAGCTGGCGATAGAAAGCGAACTGGCCATCATTAACCCATCTTTACTCAGTAAAAATACGGATTATTGGCGAGGACAAACCACGCAAGATTTTATCAATAATCAGCCCATCCCAGAACTTGCCCACTTGTTTGCCATCGACAACCACAGACAAGAACGTATGTTGCCGCTGGACAACTTAACCAACATTAACGCACTGCTCGCCAGCAGCAAAAAAATCGACCAAGCCATGCCTGACTTGACTGATGTTGACGACTATGAGTTATTTAGTGCTGAAACCAATGTCGAACCTTTGCGACTGTTTAGCTTGCAACACCAAGAACTCCGAGCGCACATTCCAAATGTGACGCCCGAGTTTACTCAAAAAGAACACCACACCAGCAGTATGGATGGACATTTTTCTGTGCCCAACGTTGAACGCTCGCGCCAAACAACATCGGGCAAAATCAACTCCACGACGAAGGAGGCCTCTCTCAACTCCAAAGACGATTGGCTCAACAACTTTAGCGCATCACTCGGTGACAAAGTGTCTTCGGATGAGATTTTAAACGCTCTAAAAAAAGCACCACCCAAGCCCGCCATGGATATTACAACTGAGCAGTAGCCAGAATTAAAAAACTCAATAACATTTTTATACAAACACAACGAGAGGACGCATGAGCACCACAACCGAAACTCAAACCAACATGCCCGATAGCGGTAAACTAGCCGCACTATTAAATGGTCAAACACTCGAAGAAGCATTCAACGCTGCCGAACAAGATGTCAAAAAGCACCCATCTTCGACCAACAAACGTTTTCTCCTTTTTCAACTCATGATTGTCATGGGTCAATGGAAGCGTGCCCTACAGCAATTGCAAACGCTCGCTAAACTTGACGAGTCGCTCGCGCCTATGGCGCGTATATATGGCGACTTGATTCGCGCCGAAGTACAACGCGGTAAAGTATTCGCAGGCGAATCACTGCCCCATTTTTTACAAGAACCACCTGATTGGAGCGCAGGCGTTGTTCAAGCAATGGGGCTATCCGCTCAAAGCCGCTGGGACGATGCGGACGAGGTTCGCCAAACCACTTTTGCGCAAATACCCGACTATGCAGGCACTTTCACCACAGACAATGGAGAACACTCTTTTGACTGGTGGATTGACAGCGATTCACGCATCGGACCAATGTTTGAAGTCATTGTCAAAGGTCAGTATATGTGGCTGGCGTTAGAAACCGTACAATCAGTCGAACTATCAGCTCCTGATGATTTGCGTGATTTGGTGTGGGGTATTGCTCACTTCACATTACGCGACGGCACTAACTTCCCCGCTTTCATGCCATGCCGCTACCCGCTTTCAGAACAAGGTGACGATGCCACCCGACTGGCTCGCGCGACGACTTGGCAAGACAATGGGGAAACCACCACCTCAGCTTTAGGTCAACGAGTGTGGGCATGCAGTAATGGCGATGTGTCCATGTTGGATGCACGCCGAATTGAGTTTAAATAAGCTCTTTAAAGTACGAAGCAAGCAGTAAAGAGCAGTCAAGGGAGTTAAAAACACAAAAGGGCTATTTTTTTAGGTAATGTAAACACTCTGTCTATTCAATTCAACCAGCACTTAAAGTTAAAGTTGACCCCCTATGACAAACTTCGACTAAAACAGGTAAAGCAATGTAACCCATAAAAATCCCGCTTCTTTGAAGCGGGATTTTTCAATAAACTTACGCAAACGCTGACGGTTTCTTACTTGAACTCTCCTTTCACAAACACCTCAATGCGCCGATTGGGCATCAAACAAGCGATGACCTGAGGTGTTTTTGCACCAGGACAATTCACCACAGGATTTGAAGCCCCTCGACCTTCGGTTTGGATTAAGTGAGCAGGCACACCTTGTTGCACCAGATATGCTTTCACCGATGCAGCGCGTGCCGCTGATAATGCTTGATTTTGCGCTCTCGAACCAAAGCGATCGGTGTAACCCACAATTGAAACTGAGTTCAATTGAGCTGAACTTGAGTTTATTTTTGAGGCCAGTTGCTGCAAGCTTGCACGACCTGATACTTGCAAACTGTTCAAATCTGAGCGACCAAAGGCAAACAAACCATCGGCAGATAAAGTCACGGGCAAAGTGACGGGTATATTTACAGGAATCATCGGCTCAGGAGTTGTTTTTTTGGTAGACAAGGCATTCTCACACTGCCCATCTTTCCAATAAGTGGCTTTGACACGATATTTATCATCGTATTGCACCTGATATTGGCAAGTGATGTATTGACCACCCGCAGCACCGATATAGAAGTTAAACGCATAATTCCAAACATGCGGATTGCCAATGCCTTCGCTAAAATGTGGATTGCCCAATAAACGGCGGACTTGGTCTTTATGTAAACCTGTACCGACATTTTTTAAGTTATCGACATTAACAAAATCGCCCGTTTTTAAGTACGTGTACTTAAGTTCAGGGAAACGAACGGCTGCAGAATCCTGCGCCGTGTTTTGCGCCTGCGCGCCCACAGCAAATAAAGACAAAATCAGGCCTGTAGCGGATATGAGTTGTTGATGTGTTTTCATTTTTAAATCCTCTAAACTTCAATTGAGCTATATAGCTAAATTTGATTATTGGTTGATGCCACAGTATTGAGGGACAACGCCCCCAACTTTTTTTCACTCCAACTAGTCTCCAATAACTCCCGCAAAACCAACACGGGCATTAACCCCACCTTTATCAGAGCCAGCCACACCACCCGATATTGACCAGCGACCATTATCCGCCGTTTTTCGCAATGAAACCCCTAAAGCTGTTTGTCCACCGCTATAACCAACACCTGAGTAATAGGTCAACTTACCTGGGATATAAGGAGCGGCTTCAAGCGCCAGCGAGGCGGCAACACGCGCCGACATCTTATTATCTAAATCGTTGAGTTTTTGGTCAACATTTGTATTAATCATGCCTGCCATACTACGCAACTGACTCACGTTCACCGCATCTGTATCATCCGAGCCCGCGGCCACATTGGTAACGCGTCGTTCTGCCCCCGCTGCACCGACAGACACCTCACCCACGGGCGTAGTGCCTGCGATCGCGCCCGAGCCTGGGTTGTACGCGGTATTGCTCAATGTTGCCCCATTGGCCACTGAGTTTGAACCCAAAGCCACAGAATTATCACTCGAAGCATTGGCATTGGTACCCAAGGCCATCGAATTGGTACCGCTGGCGGTTGCACCATTGCCTTGAGCCACCGAGTTGGTGCCGCTGGCAACAGAATTGGGACCTATAGCAACCGAATTAAGCCCACTCGCCACCGAATCCGCCTCGGTTGAGTTGGCATGGAAGTATTTCGTGCCTTTTTCATAAATGGTGCTTACCGTTGTGGATAAAGAGGCAATTGTGCTATCGCTCGTACTAAATGTAGTAGACAACATGGTGACTGTCGTTGAGAGCGTTGTAACGGTATCACGAGCGGAGGTGCTCTGCTCTTCATGTGCTGTCGATAAAGACATAATTGCACTATCTGTGGTACTAAAGCCTGTTGAGGTCATCGTTGACAAAGAGGCTATTGTGCTATTAGCTCCACTCAATGAAGTTGAGGCCAAAGATGATACCGTCGTTGATAGAGATGCAACCGCACTGTCTGTCGCACTCAAGCCTGCTGATGTCGCGGTAGACAATGACTCTATCGTACTATTGGTGGTACTAAGACCTGTTGAGGTCATGGTTGACAATGAGCTTATCGCACTATTCGCCGTACTCAATGTGGTTGAAGCTACGGATGAGACCGTCGTCGATAAAGACGCCACCGCACTGTCCACATTGCTAAAACCTGTTGAAGTCATGGTAGATAACGAACTTATCGCACTGTTGGCTGTACTCAATGTGGCTGTAGCTATTGAGGAAACCGCCGTTGATAAAGACGCCACCGCACTGTTTGTCGTACTCAATCCTGTCGATGTCGTGGTCGACAAAGATGAGACATTCGTTTCTGTTAATGTGGACAACGAGGCAACAGAGCTATCCACACTACTCATCACAGAGGAAATACCTGAAGAAACAACAGTGGATAAAGAGGCTACTGTGCTGCCCGTCTGCGTTGATAATGATGCAATTGCAATATTAACAGTGCTAAACCCTGTGAATGTAACCGTGGACAACGACGCAATTGAGCTATAAGACGTACTCAAACCCAAAAAAGTCATAGTTGATAAAGACGCCACCGCGCTATTGGTCGCACTCAATCCCGTTGAACTTGATGTAGACAGTGATTCAATTGAACTGTCTGTTGTGCTCAAGGCTGTTGAGGTTTGTGTCGACAAAGACGCCACTGCACTGTTGGTCGCACTCAATCCCGTTGAACTTGATGTAGACAATGATTCAATCGAACTGTCGGTCGTGCTCAAGGCAGTCGATGTCTGCGTTGATAACGAGGCAATTGAGCTGCTCGCTGTGCTC
>NZ_SNZE01000001.1:0-106852 GCF_004363775.1 Hydromonas duriensis | reverse complement strand
AGCTTGATGTAGACAATGATTCAATCGAACTGTCGGTCGTGCTCAAGGCAGTCGATGTCTGCGTTGATAACGAGGCAATTGAGCTGCTCGCTGTGCTCAACACGGTCGAGGCGGTTGAGGACACCGATGACGACAAGGATGCAACCGCACTGTCTGTTGTACTCAATGCCGTTGAGGTTTGTGTCGATAAAGACGCCACTGCACTGTTGGTCGCACTCAATCCCGTTGAACTTGATGTAGACAGTGATTCAATCGAACTGTCTGTTGTGCTCAAGGCCGTTGAGGTTAGAGTTGACAACGAGGCAATTGAACTACCTGCTGTGCTCAACACGGTCGAGGCGGTTGAGGATACGGACGACGACAATGAGGCAACGGCACTGTCTGTCGTGCTCAGGGCTGTTGAGGTTAGAGTCGATAAAGACGCCACTGCACTGTTGGTCGCACTCAATCCCGTTGAACTTGATGTAGACAGTGATTCAATCGAACTGTCTGTTGTGCTCAAGGCAGCCGATGTCTGCGTTGACAACGAGGCAATTGAGCTGCTCGCTGTGCTCAACACGGTTGAGGCGGTTGAGGACACCGATGACGACAAGGATGCAACCGCACTGTCTGTTGTACTCAATGCAGTTGAGGTTTGTGTTGACAAAGATGCCACCGCACTGTTGGTCGTACTCAATCCCGTTGAGCTTGATGTAGACAATGATTCAATCGAACTGTCGGTCGTGCTCAAGGCAGTTGAGGTTTGTGTCGACAATGAGGCAATTGAGCTGCTCGCTGTGCTCAACACGGTCGATGCGGTTGAGGACACCGACGACGACAAGGATGCAACAGCGCTATCTGTCATGCTCAGGGCTGTTGAGGTTTGTGTCGATAAAGACGCCACCGCACTGTTGGTCACGCTTACTCCAGACGAACTCATTGTGGACAAGACTGAAGACACAGATGTCGACAAGGAGGCCACCGCGCTATTTGTTGTGCTCAATGCAGTTAACGTTTGCGTGGACAGGGATGCTATTGAACTATTCGTGCTGATAAAACCCGTTGAAGTTTGAGTCGATAATGAAGCAATTGTGCTTTTGGTTATAGTTGATAATGAAGCAACAGTGCTCCCGGTTAATGTCGACAAGGAAGCAATTGTACTTTTAGTCATGGTTGACAATGAAGCAATCGCACTATTTGAGGCACTCAATCCAGTTGATAGCGAGGCAATTGAGCTTTGAGTCACATTCATCGCCGAATAAAGCTGTGAACCATTAATGGCATCTGTTGAGGTCTCGCTTATCTCACCTGGAGCCACATTGACAATTTGGCGCTCTGCGCCCTCTGCTCCCACTGAAACAACCCCAACCGCTGCACCTGCAAAAGAGCCGTAGATAAGATTATTCACTGTACCCGATGACACTTGGACGGCGGGTTTATCCCCTGAAGCATAACCTAGCACCACATTGCTGGCATGGGTGATAGTAATATTGTTACCAAAAGCAAAAGCATTGTCGGATGTAATCGTGTTGTTGTTACCTACCGCATAAGAAGAGACACCAGAAATCACGTTAGGGTCACCAAAAGCACCCGAACCAGCCCCCATAACTGAATTCCCAACGCCAACCGCTATAGAGTTAGCAGCCGATGCTTTATTTCCCACACCGATAGCAAGAGAACTGGAACCAGATGCCGTCGAAGACAAACCAATCGAGATCGACCAATTCCCTGAGGCTAAAGCAGCACGTGACGCGGCAAAACTATATGAAGCTGGAGCACTTGCTTGATAGCCAATTGCTACGGCAGAGTTGCCAGAAGCTTTAGCACTCGCTCCTAAAGCCAGTGCATTCAAAGCAGAAGCCGATGCACTGGAACCAAACGCGCTAGCTGCAGCACTAAACGCAGTTGAGAAAGCACCTAAAGCTGTTGCATCGTTAGAAATTGCCGTAGAACCGCTACCCAAAGCCACGGCACGGAATCCATTCGCACCAGCAGTCGCACCCAACGCCACCGCCTGACCTCCTAAGGCAGTTGCGCTTTCACCAACCGCCAACGCCGACTGTCTATTCTGCCCCCCGCCAAGGGCAAGTGAATGGGCAAATGCAGATGAACCCAGCGCCACATCTCCCATTGCCGATGTGGTTGAAGATGTGCCGATGGCAATAGCGTTTATGCCTGATGCAAACACCTGCTTACCCAAAGAAATAGAACCTTCAGCTTGCGCTTCTGAACCATGACCAATCACAATTGAACTCAGTCCTACAGCTGAGTTATTCGCTCCCAAAGCGATGGCGTAATCGGCTGAAGCTGAGTTGTTCGCTCCCATAGCAATGGCATAATCGGCCGAAGCATTTGTCCCTTCGCCCAGCGCAACGGAACCAGCGCCTGATGCGAACGAGGTACCATCATCTAACGACGACTCATCGGAACCAATAATCAATTGCGCCTGTGTTTGAGAACTAAAACCACCCAGTACAGCAGCAATGACTAAACCCGCACCAATGACAGATACTTTACTTTTTTTCCCTGAAACTTTCGCGACCTCAGAAACGACCACGCAGGTCTGAGTGTGCTCATTGAATATAACCCGATAATTTTTATTCACAATATCTCCCAATTTAATCAATCAAGAAGCGGAACCCCTTGAAAATCAAAAAAAATTTAAAATAGTAAAATTTGAAAAATAATTATTTAAACATGTATAAAATGAATTATAATTATAAAAATATACTTATATAGTTAAAGCAATATGACTTTAAGATTCTTATGCATAACTATAAAATAATAATATAAAACCAATTTTCTTGTTCACAATTTGCACACCAAACTCTAAATACTGGCTTTTTTAGCTACAAAAATATTAAAAAGTGGGTGAAAAACGAACAATGCTTTCTTATTTTGCAAAACAAACCCTTAAGGTTTAAATATATAAGCATTTATAAGCACCAAAAACTTTTTGATTCGCAATAGAAAATTTCGGATACAATCACGGCTATGATTTTTCTAAATTTTTCCTTCCCTATGGCATGTCAACACGCGCATTTAGTGCGTTGGCGGCGCTTGCATTGGTCTATCGGTTTCTGGCGATAATTATTTTTTAGCCGTCCGAACAACGCAGACATCTCAAATTGCTCACAACCTAACTGTTGTTGTGAAACTACATTTGGTAGCGTGAATAAAATTGATTTATTGATCTTGTTTTAGGTTGTTTATCAATTCAACCTAAAAACAACATTCTTTGAAGGAAAAATATGCTGACTCAAGATGCTTTTTACGCCTTGGCGGCACAAGGTTACAACCATGTACCGCTGTCTCTCGAGACGTTCGCTGATCTCGATACCCCTTTATCCATTTATCTTAAACTTGCCCACGCGCCTTACAGCTATCTACTTGAGTCGGTCGTTGGTGGCGAGCGTTCGGGGCGTTATTCCATCATTGGCTTACCCTGCCGTACACGCATCGTCCAAACCAATCAAACCATTGAACTGTTTGTCGATGGCGAGTGTACTGAAACAGTGCAGCAGTCGGATCTATTTGCGTATACCCGCAATTTTCTAAAACGTTTTAAAGTGCCTCAATTGGACGGACACGCCCGATACAGTGGTGGTTTAGTTGGATATTTTGCTTATGACACAGTAAGAGAAATTGAACCGCGACTGAAAAAAACCACACCAACAGACGATGTGCATCTGCCAGACTTACATTTATTGCTGTCGGAAGAGTTAGCGGTCGTCGACAATGTGTTGGGCAAGGTGTATCTGACGGTTTATGCCAACCCTCAAGAATCGGGCGCATATGAGCGGGCAGCACTGCGATTAAAAAGCATGTTGAATCAATTGCGCGCGCCCGCGACAATCCCCGCGAGCCCTCGCGTTGATAACGCACAGGCGCGTTCTGATTATGGCGAAGCGGCTTTTAAACGCGACGTGTTGAAATGTAAAGACTATATCAATGCGGGGGATTGCATGCAGATTGTATTGTCACAACGCACGCAACGCCCTTTTGCTGCAGAACCGATTAATCTATACCGCGCCTTACGCGCACTCAATCCATCGCCTTACATGTATTTTATGAATTATGGCGACATGCATGTGGTGGGCGCGTCACCAGAAATTTTGGTCAAACTTGATGAAGCTGGCATCGCTACGGTGCGCCCGATTGCGGGCACACGTCCACGCGGCATGAATGATGCAGAAGATGACCGTTTATCAGCCGATTTACTAGCTGATGCAAAAGAATGTGCTGAACATTTAATGCTCATCGACTTAGGACGCAATGATATCGGTCGCATCGCGCAAGTCGGCACAGTTAAAGTCACCGAACAAATGACGATTGAAAAATATTCGCATGTGTTGCACATGGTCTCAAATGTTCAAGGTCAAGTCCAAAATGACATGGATGCGATTGACGTGCTCAAGGCTACTTTCCCAGCGGGAACATTGTCAGGCGCACCTAAAGTACGTGCAATGGAAATTTTGGATGAATTGGAGCCCACCAAACGCGGTGTATACGGTGGTGCGGTCGGTCATATGGGGTTTTTTAATGACATGGATTTGGCCATTGCCATTCGCACCGCTGTCATCAAAAACAACACCCTTTATGTACAAGCGGGCGCGGGCATTGTTGCCGATTCTGACGTGGATGCTGAATGGAATGAAACTCGCGCGAAAATGCGGGCTGTTTTAAGCGCGGCGGATTTGGCCTGCGATGGTTTAGACACCATTTTGCCGAAAGAAGGAGTGTGATATGAAAATGCCTCATGTATTCATGATTGACAACTACGATTCATTCACTTACAACCTCGTACAGTATTTCGGCGAGCTAGGCGCACAAGTCACTGTCAAACGCAACGATGAAATCACCATTGCTGACATTGAGGCCGCTGCGCCAACACACTTGTGCCTGTCGCCCGGCCCCTGCACGCCCAACGAAGCGGGAATTTGTTTAGAGGCTTTAGACCACTTCAAAGGTAAATTACCCATTTTAGGCGTTTGTCTCGGTCATCAGGCCATTGGTCAAGTCTTTGGCGGGCACATCGTACGTGCTAAAGCACCCATGCACGGTAAAGTTGATGCACTGCACCACCATAATGACGGCGTGTTTAAAGGCTTACCCACAACCTTTAACGTGACGCGTTATCACTCCCTGATTATTGAACGTGAAACCTTACCCCCCGAATTAAAAATCACCGCTTGGACAGGTGCATCGCCAGACACAGGCGAAATCATGGGCGTGCGTCACACTATTTTCAATATTGAAGGGGTACAATTCCACCCTGAGTCTATTTTGAGTGAACACGGTCACGCCATGCTCAAGGCTTTTTTGAATCAAACCCAACCTTAATCATCACAAGCACCCAGCCGTTATCGCGCCAACTGGCGACAACGGCTGTCCAATCGCACATGATTGAACAACCACACATCATGTGAACTTTGAAAGACTGCTTATGCTCAATGTTGCTCAAATCCTCAATCAGCTCATCGCCCGCGAGAACCTATCCGCAGACAGCATGAGTGCATTCATGACCCAATTAATGAGCGGTCAGCTCACTGCGCCCGCCGCCGCTGCACTCCTCACCGCACTGCGTGCCAAAGGCGAAACGCTAGAAGAAATCGTCGCCGCAGCCCGCGTCATGCGTGATTTTTCCAACCGAGTTGTCGTCAAAGACAATAGCCAGTTTGTCGACATTGTTGGCACAGGCGGGGACGGCGTGCACACATTTAATATTTCAACGACGTGTTTATTCGTCGTCGCAGCAGCAGGCGCAAAAGTGGCCAAACATGGCAATCGAAGCGTTTCCAGCAAATCAGGTTCAGCCGATGCGCTCGAAGCCCTTGGTGTCAATCTGATTCTCACACCCGAGCAAGTTGGACAATGTATTGAACACACGGGCATCGGCTTCATGTTTGCGCCCAATCATCACCCAGCCATGCGCCATGTAGCACCAATTCGCCGTGAGTTGGGTATTCGTACCGTTTTCAATATTCTTGGGCCTTTGACCAATCCAGCCAACACCCCCAACACCCTGATGGGCGTTTTTTCTAAAGAATTAACGACGATGATGGCGCAAGCGATGCAAGAGCTTGGCGCACAACATGTTTTGGTCGTGCATTCTCAAGATGGAATGGATGAAATGTCTTTATCTGCGCCAACCGACGTGTGTGAGTTAAAAAATGGGCAACTCAGCGAATACACCCTCACCCCCGAGCAATTTGGCCTCAATCGCGCCCCATTATCTGAACTCAAGGTCAACAATCCAGAAGAATCAAAAGCTATGTTGCTGTCCGCGCTCAATAACGACAACTGCGCAGCGCGTGATGTGACAATTTTAAATGCAGGTCTGGCGTTGTACACGGCCCAACACGTTGATTCAATTAAACAAGGCATTGAATTAGCCAAAGACGTCATTGCTTCAGGCGCAGCCTTGAGCAAAGTCAATGAATTCGCTCAATTCACTCAACAATTCGTTATCCCCTCTAAAAAAGCACACTAAATAAAACATGTCTGACATATTAAATACAATCAATGCCACCAAGCACATCGAAGTCGCCGCAGCACAAGCACTGATTACCCCAAAACAGATGCATGAGCTGGCGTTAAAAGCCGATGCGACGCGTGACTTTATCGGCGCCATTCGCCAACGTGTCACCGAACAGCGACCTGCGGTCATTGCCGAAATTAAAAAGGCTTCGCCCAGTAAAGGCGTGCTGCGAGAGCATTTTGCTCCAGCAGAAATCGCTCGTCAGTACGAAGCCGCTGGAGCGGCCTGCCTATCGGTTTTAACCGATGAGCAGTATTTTCAAGGGCACAGCGACTATCTGAAAGCGGCTCGTGCCGCCTCTGGCTTGCCTGTTTTACGTAAAGACTTCATTGTTGACGCTTATCAAATCGACCAAGCTCGAGCTTGGGGAGCGGATGCCATTTTACTCATCGCGGCTTCACTGTCACTGGCACAAATTCAACAATTTGAAGCACACGCCGCGTCACTCGGCATGGCTGTTTTGGTGGAGGTGCATGATGAACAAGAGTTGCTCGCGGCCTTGCAATTAAAAACCCCCTTAATCGGCATTAACAACCGTAACTTACGAACTTTTGACGTGTCGTTACAAACCACGCTTGATTTAATGAAACACATCCCCAGCGACAAAATCATCGTCACTGAATCAGGCATCCTCAAGCCTGAAGACGTGCAATTGATGCAACAACATCATATTCACGCATTTCTTGTGGGCGAAGCATTTATGCGTGCGCCTCATGCAGGCGAAGCCTTGTCACAACTATTTTGCATTTAAGTACAGGCATGGAACACGAAATTGCCCTGGCTTTACCCAAAGACGCGCATGACGCTTTACACCATATACTGTTGCGCCACCCGCAGATTCAATTTGAGCGATGCACGCAACTGCTCAATGTCTATTTAGACACGCCAACGCACGACCTCAAACAACAAAAAGCCGCATTTCGCCTGCGTTTTGATACAGAACGTTTATGTTGGATTCAAACATTAAAAACCGCAGGGCAACTCGTTAACGGCGTTCACAGCAGAAATGAATGGGAAAGCACTTTACCTCATGCCACCGCCAAGGCTGACGTGATTCCAGACATTGACTTGACGCAACTTCCCGCTGAAGCCCGTATTTTGTTAAGCCCACTTATGACCGTTTTGCGCCCCGTATTTCATACCGACTTTAAACGTGAAATTTATCAATACAGGCAAGGTGACGACGTGTTTGAAATCGCCTTTGATTATGGTCAAGTACGACTGGCAGAGGACAATCTGCACAGCACGGCGGTCAGCCTCATCAATGAGCTTGAAATTGAATACAAAGCTGGTCACATCGACCACATGCGTCAACTGGCCAACGATATGCAAAATCAACTCAAAGCCACCCCACAACATATCAGCAAAGCAGCTCGTGGATATATGCTGATGTCGCAGCCTTAAGCATCAAGCATACCCACATTGTAAAGATGGTTTAAAATACGGCCATCATCAATACGGCAACTTGGCGTGCACTTTTAGGACTTGTATGAAGTACTTACTTAATTTTTTAAAAACAAACGCTGTCATTTTACTGTCCGCTTTGGCATTCACTGTGCTGTACAACGGGGCTTTTTTCAATCACTTCAATCAAATATACACCTCGTTTAACTTATCCTTTTTCATCTCAATTGGCATCGTCCTTTTTGCGGTCACCGCGTTGGCTTTAAGCCTGCTCTGCTACCGCAAAACCACCAAGCCCGTGTTGATTCTCCTGTTCATCATCGCCGCTTTCACAGCCTACTACATGAACACGTACGACATCATTGTTGATAAAACAATGATTCAAAACATTGTCCAAACCAATGTCAAAGAAGCGACAGATTTGTTCACTTGGAAAATGGTCGGCTACTTTTTAGTTTTGGGCGCACTACCCGCATTCATCATCAGTCGGGTCAATCTACCGAAAAGCACTTTCAAAGCGGCACTGGGTAACAAAATCAAAATCATTCTTTTGCTTTTACTCATCATCGTCAGCCAGGCTGCGACGTTTAGCAAAAACTACAGCTCATTCTTCCGCGAGCACAAAATCGTGCGTTTTTATGCCAATCCAATTACCCCCGTTTATTCAGCAATTCAATTCGGCATCCAAAGTCACACCGATGGCTCGCCACAAGAAATCACGCCACTGGGCGAAGATGCAAAAAAATCAGCCTCCGACACAGACCGTCACTTAACCATACTCGTCGTTGGCGAAACAGCACGCGCAGACCATTTTTCACTCAACGGCTACTCCAAACCAACCAATCCACTGCTCGAAAAAGAACAAGTCGTTAGTTTAAAAAACCTCAGCTCTTGTGGAACGAGCACGGCCGTTTCTGTGCCATGCATGTTTTCAGGTCTAGGACGTGAAAACTACAGTGAAAAAAAATTCAACGCTTCTGAAAACCTACTCGACGTGCTTAACCGTGCAGGAGTTCAGGTTCTTTGGCGCGACAACAATTCTGATTCTAAAGGCGTGATGACACGCTTAGGGGCGTTTTATCAGGACTACAAAGACCCAAAAATCAATACCATTTGTGACGTAGAGTGCCGAGATGAAGGCATGTTGGTTGGATTACAGGAATTCATTGACCAAAATAAAAACCGTGATATCACGATTGTTCTACACCCAATGGGCAGTCATGGACCCGCATATTACAATCGCTATCCAAAAGCCTTCGAAAAATTCACACCTGCTTGCCAAACCAACTTATTAGAGAAATGCAGTGTAGAAGAAATTGCCAATGCTTTTGACAACACAATCTTGTACACGGACTATTTTTTATCTAAAGTCATCGTATTACTCAAACCCAATGCAAGTCATTTCCAAACCGCCATGATTTACATGGCGGATCACGGCGAGTCTTTGGGCGAAAATGGCGTGTATTTACACGGCATGCCTTATAGCATCGCACCCGTCGCGCAAAAGCATCCCGCCAGCATCATTTGGCTTGGAGATGGGTTTAAAGGTTTGAGCTTTGAGGCACTTAAACAAAAAGCCGATGAGCCTTTATCGCATGATTATTTGTTCAGCACCATACTCGGATTGAACAAAATTGAAACCAAAATTTATGACCCTAAAATGGATTTTTTGAGACCGTAGATTTAAAACCGTAAAGCAAAAAACCTCGCAAAAACTGCGAGGTTTTTTTGATGTTCTTTCACTGAACGTCTTAAACATTATTAAAACATCTTGTGTAAAAAGCCCCTTAAAGGGGCTTTTTACATTTTTAAGTATACTGATTAAGCTTTTACACCATCGGCCACTTTACTAAAATCTTCGATTTGGTCGAAGTTCATGTAGCGGTAGATATTGGCACTGTTGGCATCAATCACGCCAATGTCAGCCATATACTCTGCTTTGCTTGGGATTTTACCCAACTTAGAGCACACCGCCGCCAACTCAGCAGAACCCAAGTACACGTTTGAATTTTTACCCAAGCGATTCGGGAAATTACGCGTGGACGTCGAGAACACGGTTGCCCCCTCTTTTACTTGAGCTTGGTTACCCATACACAACGAACAACCTGGCATTTCCATACGCGCGCCCGCATTGCCCAAAACGCCATAATGACCTTCTTCTGTCAATTGTTTCGCATCCATTTTTGTGGGCGGAGCCACCCACAGACGTACAGGAATGTCGCGTTTGCCTTCAAGCAACTTTGAGGCGGCACGGAAGTGACCAATATTGGTCATGCAAGAGCCGATAAACACTTCATCAATTGTTGCACCCGCTACTTCCGACAGAGACTTCACATCGTCTGGGTCATTCGGGCACGCCACAATCGGCTCATGGATATCGGCTAAGTCAATTTCGATAACCGCTGCGTATTCTGCATCATCATCGGCTTTGAGCAGTTCTGGTTTGGCAAGCCATGCTTCCATCGCCTTGATACGACGCGCCAAGGTGCGCGCATCCTCATAACCATTGGCAATCATCCACTTCATCAAAGTCACGTTTGAGTTCATGTACTCGATAATAGGTTCTTTGTTCAAATGCACGGTACAACCTGCTGCGGAGCGTTCTGCTGAAGCATCAGACAGTTCAAACGCTTGCTCCACTTTCAAATCAGGCAAACCTTCAATTTCAAGGATGCGACCAGAGAAAATGTTTTTCTTGCCTTGCTTCGCAACGGTCAACAAACCTTGTTTAATCGCATATAACGGAATGGCATTGACCAAGTCGCGTAAAGTAACGCCTGGTTGCATATTGCCTTTAAAGCGAACCAATACAGATTCGGGCATATCCAAAGGCATCACACCCGTGGCCGCTGCGAACGCGACCAACCCAGACCCAGCGGGGAACGAAATACCAATCGGGAAACGGGTGTGTGAGTCACCGCCAGTGCCTACAGTATCGGGCAACAACAAGCGGTTCAACCAAGAGTGAATCACACCATCACCAGGGCGCAACGCAATGCCGCCCCGCGTGCTGATAAAATCGGGCAACTCATGATGCATTTTGACGTCAACAGGTTTAGGATACGCTGCGGTATGGCAGAACGATTGCATAACCAAATCGGCCGAGAAGCCCAAGCACGCCAAGTCTTTCAACTCATCGCGGGTCATTGGGCCTGTGGTGTCTTGTGAACCGACAGAAGTCATGCGGGGTTCGCAGTAAGTATTTGGACGAACGCCCTTGTCTTCGGGCAAGCCACAGGCACGACCGACCATTTTTTGTGCCAAAGAGTAGCCCTTGCCTGAGTCAGCTGGGTTGACAGGCAAGCGGAACAAGGTCGACGCAGGCAAGCCCAACGATTCGCGGGCTTTAGCGGTCAAACCACGGCCAATAATTAAAGGAATACGTCCACCAGCGCGGACTTCATCAAACAAAACTTCAGACTTAACTTTAAACTCGGCAATCACTTCGCCATTTTTCAAGGCCTTGCCTTCGTAAGGACGCAATTCGACCACGTCCCCCATATTCATATTGGACACATCCAACTCAATTGGCAACGCTCCCGCATCTTCCATCGTGTTGTAGAAAATCGGCGCAATTTTTGAACCCAAGCACACACCGCCAAAACGTTTGTTCGGGACAAAAGGAATGTCTTCACCCGTGAACCACAACACTGAATTGGTTGCAGATTTTCGCGAAGAACCCGTGCCCACCACATCGCCAACGTAGGCGACGAGGTGACCTTTGGCGCGTAAATCTTCGATGAACTTAACAGGCCCGCGTTTGCCATCTTCTTCAGGCGTGATGCCATCGCGTTTATTTTTCAGCATCGCCAAGGCGTGCAATGGAATGTCGGGACGACTCCACGCATCAGGCGCAGGCGACAAGTCATCGGTATTCGTCTCGCCCGTAACTTTAAAAATACTAACGGTAATCGACTCGGGCACTTCAGGACGTGATGTAAACCATTCAGCATCCGCCCAGCTTTGAATAACAGCCTTGGCATTGGCATTGCCCGCATCCGCTTTCTCTTTCACATCATGAAATTGGTCAAACATCAGCAAAGTATTTTTCAAACCTGCGGCAGCGATGCCACCGACCAAGGCATCATCTAATAAATCGACCATCGGGCTGATATTGTAACCACCCAACATCGTACCAAGTAACTCGGTCGCTTTTTCGCGGCTAATTAAAGGACTTTTTTCAGTGCCATGAGCCACAGCAGCCAAATAACTGGCTTTTACTTTTGCAGCCGCATCCACGCCAGCAGGAACGCGGTGTGTAATCAAGTCTACTAAGAAAGTTTCTTCACCTGCGGGTGGGTTTTTTAACAATTCAATGAGCTCGCCTGTTTGCGCAGCAGACAATGGCAATGGCGGAATGCCCAGCGCAGCGCGCTCAGCAACGTGTTCACGGTAAGCTTGTAACATGATGAGTCCTCTTTAGGTGAAATGATGGATAACTTAGGTAAATAGCAATGCCCGATTTTAAAACAAATTTGGATTCTTGTGTCTTATATATGAGTCAAATTACTTTACTGCCCTTTGCAAAAAACTTTATCTTGAATCCGCACAAAATAACAAACCATCAAATGTTTCTAGCCTTACAAAGCATCCTTGACCGTTGATGTCTTTTTCACCACAAAAACATAAATTGGAGCGCCATCAATGTATAACCAACTATAACCAACTATAACCAACACGTACTTGCTTCAAAACAAATCATTTTCGTTTGAATCAATAATGTTTTAATCACAGCCTCACAACAGACATCACTTAGAGTGTCGAATCATAAACAACATTGACTTTTGCTTTCTCATAAACAAATAAAACATGAGTTAGTCACGCTATCGAGAGGAGCGAACCAATCATTTGTCTTCGGTTGTTGTACAAATTCAAACTTTATCTCAACTCATGACGCAAATCGCTTTAAAGGAATGTGAGTTTACGATACAATAGTAGGGTTATTATTGGGTAGAAAAAATAGAGAAAAATTTGCTGAAAGTATTTACAAGGCATACCTCTTCTCCACATTTTCACCTTACCGATTTAATCAACTCAACCATAGGGGTCGTCCATGAGCGATCAACAATCGAAAAATCCTCCGATGGATAAAGAGCGGCGCAATTTGCTACGTGCCACAGGTGGTCTAGGTGCATTGGGTGCAGCCGCATTTGCAACGCCTTTAGTGGCAAGCTTTGCGCCTTCAGAAAAGGCGAAAGCTGCAGGTGCGCCTGTTGAAGTCGATATCGGCGACTTGAAAGTCGGCGAGCAAAAAGTAGCTGAATGGCGCGGCAAGCCCGTTTGGATTATCCGCCGTTCCGACGAAATGACCGCTGCTTTGCCTAAAAATGACAATGAATTGGCAGATCCAAATTCTGAAAAGCCGTTCACCATGCCTTTACCTGAATACTGCAACAACGCTTTTCGCGCTCGTGCAGAACATAAAAACATTCAAGTATTGGTCGGCGTTTGCTCACACTTAGGCTGCTCACCTTCTGAAAAATTCAAAACAGGTGCGCAAGCGGGTTTACCTGACAACTGGCCAGGTGGTTATTTGTGCCCATGCCACGGCTCTCGCTTTGACTTAGCTGGTCGTGTGTTTAAGAACGTTCCTGCACCAACCAACTTGGACGTACCCCGTTATATGTTTGTGACCGACACGAAAATCGTGATTGGCAAAGACGAGAAAGGTGAGGCGTAAAATGTTTGATTACAACAAGCCAGAAGAAAAAGGCGTTTTAGGCTGGATTGACGCTCGCTTCCCGCTCTCTAAAATGTACAAAGAGCACATGAGCGAATACTATGCGCCGAAAAATTTTAATTTTTGGTACATCTTCGGCGTATTGTCGATGGTCGTTTTGGTGATTCAAATCGTCACAGGTATTTTTTTGGTGATGAACTACAAACCTGACGCATCGTTAAATGCAGCAGGCGTACCCGTTGCATTTGCCAGCGTTGAATACATTATGCGCGAAGTGCCTGGTGGTAAATACATCCGCCTGATGCACTCTACAGGTGCATCCATGTTCTTTGTGGTAGTCTATTTACACATGTTCCGTGGCTTGCTCTACGGTTCATATCGCAAACCACGTGAACTGGTATGGATTTTCGGCTGTTTGATTTTCTTAGCATTGATGGCCGAAGCATTCATGGGCTATTTATTGCCATGGGGGCAAATGTCATTCTGGGGCGCTCAAGTGATTGTGAACTTGTTCTCTGCAATCCCAGTGATTGGTCAAGATTTATCGATTTTCATCCGCGGTGATTACGTGGTTGGCGACGCAACTTTGAATCGTTTCTTTGCCTTACACGTCATTGCAGTTCCTTTGGTTTTGCTTGGTTTAGTCGTTGCGCACATCATTGCATTACACGAAGTGGGTTCAAACAACCCTGACGGCGTTGAAATCAAGAAATTGAAAAACGACAAGGGCCTTCCACTGGATGGTATTCCATTCCATCCGTACTACTCAGTACACGACTTCTTTGGTATTTGTGTGTTCATGATTTTCTTCTTTGCCATCGTGTTCTTTAAACCGAACATGTGGGGCTACTTCTTAGAAGACAACAACTATCTACAAGCAAATGCATTCCAAACGCCGCCGCACATTGCACCTGTTTGGTACTTCACTCCGTTTTATTCGATGTTACGTGCAGTGACTGATCAAATGAAGTTTGTGTTTATTGGTCTGATTTTGTTAGCAGGCGCAATGACATATTTCCGTGGCCGCATGGCAGAAAATACCAAACTTGGTTTAGTGATTGGTTCGGTAGTGCTCAGTATTTTTATGTTCTTCACTGAGGCTAAATTCTGGGGTGTCGTGGTCATGGGTGCAGCCATCATCACATTGTTCTTCTTGCCTTGGCTAGACCGCTCACCTGTTAAGTCGATGCGTTACCGCCCCAAATGGCACTTTGCTTTACTGATGTGTTTCGTTGTGAACTTCGCGATTTTAGGGTACTTGGGCGTAGCACCCACTTCAACCTTAGGCGGTCAAATCTCACAAGTTGGCACATTGTTTTACTTTGGCTATTTATTCTTGATGCCTTGGTGGTCGTCAGTAGGCGAGTTCAAAACTCCGCCTGAACGTGTTAATTTTAAACCCCACTAATTAAAGGACAACGAAATGCTGTACTTTCTCACTAACAATTTTGTCTATGTGATCTTTGCGTTGGTACTTGCAATTGCGGGTTTAGCAGCATGGATGACGTTTATTAACAAAGAAAAATATACGGGCGGACCAATTACGGCGGCCCATCGTAAGTTAATATTTTTGTTCAAAGCCTTAATCGCCTCATTGGTCGTTGGCGTTGGCATTATCGTCTTTAGTGGCGGTCATACTGGCGTACCGACTAAGTCAGCCAAGATTGATGTCACTGACCGCGCTTCTTTGCAACACGGTGCGGCGGTTTTTCGTGACTACTGCTTGAGCTGTCATGGTTTGTCACTGGTACGTTACAACCAGTTGACTAAATTGGGCATTTCTGAAGACGACATCAAAGCAAAAATGATGACCACCACTGATAAGATTGGTGACACCATGCAAGTGGCCATGAATCCTGCTGACGCAAAACGTTGGTTGGGTGTTGCGCCTCCTGATTTATCTTTGATGGCGAATGCAAAAGGTGCTGACTATATTTACTCGTATTTGACTGGTTTTTATAAAGACGATACGCGTGAAACTGGCTGGAACAACCTGTATTTGGCCAATGTGGCGATGCCTCATGTTTTGTGGCAAGAAGAAGGTATTAAGACTGCGAAGTTTGTTGAAGTCGAACAGCATGGTACAAAGGTAAAAGAGTTTGAAGGTTTTGAAATGATTCAACCTGGCAAACAAGATGCTGAGGCCTACGACAAAACTGCTCGCGATTTGACCAACTTCTTGGTTTGGGCAGCCGAACCAGACCAAACTCAACGTAAGAACATTGGCTTTGCAATTTTGGCGTTCTTGTTGTTACTCGCCTTTGTTGCGAACAAACTTAGTAAAAATTACTGGAAAGACATACATTAATCAGTAATAACTAACAAAAAGGCAAGCATAGCTTGCCTTTTTTGTTTGAATTGCGCACACTGTCACATCGGTATGAATCGGTATGATTTTGATTTCAAAATGTTCATCAGCTTTGGCTAGGTAAACATTTTTTAATCACAAAATTTACGTTTAATTTTTTACGTATTTCATTAAGGACTTTAACATGATGGTTTTATACTCGGGCATGACTTGCCCATTTTCACAACGCTGCCGTTTCGTTTTATTTGAAAAAGGCATGGATTTTGAAATTCGCGATGTTGACTTATTTCAAAAACCAGATGACATCATGATGATGAATCCTTACGGACAATTGCCAATTTTGGTTGACCGCGATTTAATTTTATATGAATCAAACATCATCAACGAATACATTGATGAGCGTTTTCCACACCCTCAACTCATGCCTGCTGACCCTGTCATGCGTGCACGAGTGCGCTTGATGTTGCTGACGTTCGAGCGTGAATTGTTTGTTCATGTCCAAACACTTGAAAATCCAGCTCGTCAATCTGAGCACGAGGCAGCAGCTAAGCAAATCACCGACCAATTGACTCAGTTGTCGCCCATTTTCGCCCATAACAAATATATGTTGGGTGATGACTTCACCATGCCTGACATTGCTTTAGCCCCTTTATTATGGCGTTTAGAACATTATGGCATCAGCCTACCCAAGTCAGCCGCGCCTTTGTCAAAATACGCCGAACGCATTTTTTCGCGTCCGAAATACATTGAAGCATTGACGCCCTCTGAAAAAGTTATGCGCCGTTAATATGTCTATTTTGCCCATCTGATAAAGGATAACCATGCTCGATGCCACTCAAAAACCGTATATTGTTCGCGCACTGTGGGACTGGTGCAATGACTTAGGTCAAACGCCACACATTCTTGTGCAAGTTACCGAGCACGCACGCGTACCAATGGCCTACGTTAAGGATGGTCGAATCGTTTTGGATGTGAGCATGGAGGCGACGAGTGATTTGAACTTGGCGGGAGATGCGATTGACTTTCAAGCGCGTTTTGGCGGTGTGGCGCATCACATCCATGTGCCCTATCGCAACATCATTGCAATTTTTTCGGCTGAATCTGGGCAAGGAATGTCTTTTGAGTTTGAAGACGTGACGCAGGATGAGGCTGCTCAATCCCCGATTGATACTCAGAACGAATCAGAAGATGAGCCACCCAGCCCGACTACGCCTCCTACAGGCAAAGGCAGTCCTTTAAAACTCGTCAAATGAAGTTGCAAGGGGAACCATGTGTGGCAAAACCCTCAATTTGAATCAATAGAAACCCGTGAGTGATCTCACGGGTTTTTTAAATCAAGTGATGCGAACAGCGCTTTATCAACTGGATTTTCGACTGACAAGTTTGACCTTACCCGAAACAAAACCCAACTCAATTTGTAATGGCCGATAGTTTTTGTCAGGCACAAACCATACATCAATGCTTTGAATACTGCCACTCGGAATTTTAATGCTGGCGGGAGTGGCTTCAAAAGCGCCCTCCTGCGTCGAAAGTCTATCAACAGGTTTAAAAGTCACGGTTGCCATTTCAATTACAGTACGTTTACCAATGGGTAACTGCAAACTATTGCCCGCTCGTGCTTGCTCTGGGTGTTGTTGCAGCAAGGCTTGTAAATATGCGATGGCGGATAAATAATCATAAACCGCGGTGTACGTCAAGGGTTGGGTTCCGCCCGAACCTGTAAAATTAATTTCTTTAGCGGCATAGTCAACTTTAAAGTTACTGCCCGTATGTTCACTGCCCATACCTAAAAACTTTATCGCACGACCATCTTTAAAGGACGTTGTCGCCAAAGTATTCTCACGCAACTCACCTTCAGAATGGGCACTGAATTTACCGAACGAAGCGTGTGCGACTAACTCAGCAGTGTAATTGCCCTTATTCCGATTAAAGGTCAAAGTAGCGCCACCATCGGCTTCGATATTGCCTTTGTTAACATGCGCATCATATTGAATTTGAAAGCCACCGATGGGCTTAACAGCCACTGGAGTGCCATTGGTTAAAGGCTTATTGCCTCCACCATTTCCGCCCGCTGTATTGCCTTCATCGCTGGAAGCCGCCTGGATTTGATCTGCTGATGCGGCTGTGCCATTAGCAGCGGTGATGTTTGAACCATTTGGAGGAGTTGGCTGTTTATTTTCAGTGCCACTGGACGTTGTTTTATTATCATGCGATGCGCTATTTTTAGCTTGCACTTGAGCAGAAGTGTTAAGCCTCGTCACTTCAGCGGTATGTTCAATCGGCGTTTTTTCAGTCGCTGGCGCAGGTAAAATAGTGGCATCAATAACATCTGGAGGCTTAACATCTGGCGTGCGCAAATCGCTAGTGGCAAACCACAGTGACAGCAACAACGCACCGTGTACGGCCCCGCTGAACAATACATTTTTAGCACTGCGTTTTAAAGGAATAATGAGAGGCATAAAATAAGTTTATTAATTTGAGTAACATCTAAGGCGTCGTTCAGATAATCGGTTGACCGCTATTTAATATCATGCGGTTTGAGTGTAGCAAAAAACTTGTCGACACGTAAAAATCGGTGTCTAATGCAACATTAATATGTCGTGTCAACGAAGGTAATACCATCCTTAGCTCAAAAAATCAGGAGGCACTATGTTTTCAAAAATTCCAGCTTTTTTTTCTATGCCCAACAATAATACCACGGGTGATAACGCCCCCAGTTTTTCTGGCATGCCTTTGGTGAACCCCTTGCTTAACGATGCACAAACCAATATTGAAAGCCTTGATGAGCGCATTCAACAACTTGAATCTGTCGCGCAATGGCTGAATATGAATTTACAAATGGTCAATGGTACCGTACAACAATTACAAGTACAAAAACAAACCCTACAAGCCTTAGCGCAATGGCAAGCGTTGTCAAAAGATGCTTTGGGTGAACTGGCCAAAATCAACCCGTTTGCAGCCGCACAGATACAAGAAACCCCAATCAAAGCAGAATCCAACACGCAGCCCAACACAACAACACGAACTAGAAAACCAAGCAAAACCAATAAAAGCAGTCGCACAAGCCATGCAACAGACGAATCAGCCACTCAACAAACAAGCGCCCAAACGGAGTCCGCCCCCCCCGTGGAGACTCCCGCTGCATTTGAGCAAATAGCCCATACGTGGTGGAATGGTTTGCAAAGTCAGTTCGCTCAATTGGCTCAACCAATGATGCAGGCGGTTAAAAGTGCCAATGACAATGCAAATGAACCCGCCCCTACGGCTGCAAAAACAGCTGGAAAAACGACCGCTGTCCCCAAAAAATCAGCGCGTCCAAAAGTCATAAAAAGCAAATAGGCCACAGATAAATAAAAGCCGATAACGCTATAATATGACCGCTCAGAAAAAACAATTCGCTTTTCTAAACCGTCATTTCATTCACACTAAACAATGGAGTTGGACATGGGGTTTAATTACCTTACGGTCGAACGCGTCTCGACCATCAGCCCTCAAGATTTTTATACACACTATGTAAAACCACAAAAACCTGTGGTTATTGAACGACTCACCGCCGATTGGCCTGCTTACGAAAAATGGCATTTTGAATACATCAAACAAGTTGCAGGCGAACAAATTGTGCCTTTGTATAATAACGACCCTGTCGATTACAATAAAAAAGTGAATGAGCCAGATGCCAGCATGCCGATGGGGCAATACATCGACCAATTGGTCAGTGGTCGCACCAATTTGCGAATATTTTTATACAACATCATGAAGCATGTGCCTGCCTTGCAAAACGATTTTAAGTTTCCTGATTTGAAACTTAAGCTACTTAAGGGCCTGCCTATGCTATTCTTTGGCGGTAAGGGCGTGAATGTATTCATGCATTTTGACATTGATTACGCCAATATTTTGCATTTCCATTTCGCAGGCGAAAAGCGTTGCGTCCTTGTGCCCCCACAACAAAGTAAATTCATGTACAAGATACCGTACGCTGTGATTTGTCGGGAAGACATTGATTTTGACAACCCTGATTTTGACAAATGGCCAGCCTTACGCCACATCACCCCATATGTCGCAGACTTAAAACATGGTGAAATGTTGTACATGCCTGAAGGTTATTGGCACTACATGAAATACTTAACACCTGGTTTCTCAATGAGTTTGCGTGCGTTGGCGACTAAACCCAAACATTTGGCTCGCGCGTTCTATAATATTTTCATTGCACGCTATTATGACAACTGGATGCGCCAGCGTAAAGGCGCGGCGTGGTTGGCTGAAAAAAATCAACGTGCCATTAGCGAGACCCACCAACATCTAAACGCAATGAATTCATAATGTTTCGCTCTTATCCATTCACTCCAGCTATCAAGAAAAAACGGTTGAGCGGGCACAAGGGCATCGTACAGAAAGTCGGCGCATGAATCGTCTATTTATTCATCAAATTTTTTACAATGAAACCACACGCCAACATCTAGACCCTGGTTTTATTCCACTAAATAATCTGCGTAACGAACGCCCCGACTGGTATGAGTTTTGGCCGATATATCAATATCTTCGCGCGCATTTAAACACAATGGACGAGCAAGATTATTATGGTTTTTTGTCGCCCAATTTCACTCAAAAAATGGGACTCAGTTCAACTGACGTGATTCATTTTATTCATCAGCGCTTTCAGCCCGATGTAGATGCTTACGTGTTATCCCCGTTTTGGGACCAAATTGCCTTTTTTCGAAATGTTTTTGAGCAAGGTGAGTTTTGGCATCAGGGATTAATGGACTTGTCTAGCCAGTTTTTTCAACGCGTTGGCATCCAAACCAACCTGTCTCAACTCATCACCCATAGCCAAAATACCGCTTACTGCAATTACATCATTGCCAAACCTCGATTTTGGAGACGGTGGCTGTGGTTAGCGGAACAGCTATTTGAAATGGTTGAAACAGGAAAAGACGATTTTTCCCAACAACTAAGCGGTGCAACTTTCTACCGAAAAAAAGGCGTTTACCCCATGAAGACGTTTGTACAAGAACGCTTGGCAACTTTCATATTGGCTACTGAAGATTTTCAAACCGTGGCGTATGATACTTTTTCGTTACCCGCATCTTTGGCTATGGAAAACAACCCTTACTGTTTAACCTTATTGGCTTGCGATGCCTATAAACAAGCGTTTTTACGCACGGGCAACCGAACTTTTGAAGGGGCTTTTGCTTTGGAACAGCAGCGTATCACGCCTGATTTTTTGAAAAATGTGAGATAAAAGAGGGCAGTATTGGCATTAACGGCAAGGAAGCCAAGCACCTGTTGAGTTCTGGCACAATCCCGCTATGTTTTTATTAGGCGCATGGCGTGCGGCTGAATTTGATTCGGTCGGAACGGATACGGGCTCTGGTGCACGCACAATCGGCGCTGGTGCTGTATGAACAAACGTGGTGACTGATGGAACTGGAACAGGTACAGGCGTAACCGTTCTATTTGATTTGGCCTCTGCTTTGAATTGAGCTGATGAACCAATTGACTTAGGCTTGGAGCGTGCAACAAGCGAAGTCGCTTGACTTTGACTCTCCGACGGGGCGTCTTGATTTGGGGTTGAGGAGACCATCATAGCGTTTGGTTGTGCATTTAAATCATTGAACGAGCTGACGGGCGCACTTGGCTGCTCGACAACAGTAGGGGGTTCTGATGATGAATGTGTTGCATCAGCCCCTGCTGGCTCAACAGGCGCGGGCTTATCAACCAAAGCTTCCTCCACCTGTTTCGCCGCAGCCCCTGCATTTAAATAGGTCGTGCGCTGATAAGGTTCTGGCAATACACCATCGAGCTGCTTCGTACTATACAGTCCAAGCAGAATATTCAACAGGAGGAGAAAAGAAAAAATAAAATATTTCACAATCCGTATATCTTATATGTTTTTTGTTAAACGCGCTATACCCTTTAACATTTTTAACACACTAAATTGCAATTATTTATATCTTATTCTAACGGCTTTGGCGTTTTTGACCAAGGGGCAACCTTAAATAGCATCAGCATGCCAGGGATGGCCAACGCTGTACACAAGTAAAAGAAATTTTCCCAGCCCATATTCTCAACCAACTCACCCGTCAATGCGTTAATCACCGAACGAGGCACCGCAGAGAGGCTTGTAAATAAAGCCAATTGGGTCGCCGTATAAGCTGGATGCGTTTCACGCGCCATGTATGCCACAAAGGCCGCCGTGCCCAAGCCCACCCCTAGGGCTTCAAAGCCAATCACAAAAGCCAACATACCACGCTCCGTCACACCGATTTCAACAAAAGGTCCAGAATGCGCCAGCCATGCAAACCCTAAAATTGACACCACTTGTACCACACCAAAAAGCCACAAAGCGCGGTTGATGCCTAATTTAAGCATCCAAATACCGCCGACAAATGCACCTAAAATTTGCATGGTTAAGCCACTGCCTTTAACAACCGAGCCAATGTCTGTTTTACTGAAATGCATGTCCAAGTAAAAAGGTGTTGCCAACGCAGTCGCCATGCTGTCGCCCAATTTGTAGAGCAAAATAAAAGCCAAAACAAACAGAGCACTCATCCAGCCACGACGACCAATAAATTCTTTAAAAGGCTCAACGACCGATTGTGCCAATGTGCGTGGGGTTTGCGCCACAAGTTGCGGCTCCTTAACCAGCAACACCATACCGATGGCAGGCAACATAAATAAAGATGTCACCATAAATACAGTTGACCAAGGCAGGTGATCGGCTAGAATCAAGGACAGCGAACCTGGCACAAGGCTGGCGAGCCGATACGCATTGACATGCACACTGTTGCCCAATCCGAGTTCAGCATCGCTTAGAATTTCACGGCGGTAGGCATCCAATACGATGTCCTGACTGGCTGAAAAAAACGCAACGAGAGTCGATATAACCGCAATGGTTTTAATGTCTTGAGTTGGATTAAACAAGCTGTAAGCCCACATGGAGGCCAGCAATGCCACCTGCGTGAGCAGCATCCAACTGCGCCGCCGCCCCATTTTTGGAATCAGGCTATAACGATCCATTAATGGCGACCATAAAAATTTCCATGTAAATGGCAATTGAATCAACGCAAACGCGGCAATGGTTTTAAGGTTGAGTCCCTCACTACGCAACCAAGCGGGCAGTAAATTAATCAAAAAATACAAAGGCAAACCTGAAGCAAACCCCGTAAAGATACAAATCAGCATCTTGCGTGTCAGGATGTGTTGATACCACGGTTTCTGTGAAAATTCAGTCATGTTGTGCTCAAAAATTAAATTTGGGTGAGGTCCGCGGCATAATCCATGATGATGGGCGCGTGGTCTGAAAACTTGGTCTCGGTGTACACCGAGGTGGTTGAAGCATGTTGCAACACCAGCGGTGTTGCAAACTGATAATCAATGCGCCAGCCTACGTTGTTGGCACGGGCTTGACCGCGGTTGCTCCACCACGTGTATTGATGGGTATTGGGCTCAAGCACACGGAACACATCTTTTAATTCAACGGCTTGTAAAAATTGAGTGAGCCATGCCCGCTCTTCGGGTAAAAAACCTGAGTTTTTTAAGTTGCCCTTCCAGTTTTTCAAATCAATTTCGTGATGAGCAATGTTGACATCCCCACAAATGACCAATTCACGACCCTGTGCACGCAAGTTAGCGATATGAGGCAAAAACAAATCTAAAAAGCGATACTTCGCTTCTTGACGCTCGGGAGCGGATGAACCCGATGGAAAGTACACCGAAATCACCGACAATTTGCCAAAACGGGCTTCGACATAACGCCCTTCGTTATCAAACTCGCCTTGGTCAAAACCGATAATGACATCATCAGGCGTGACGCGTGAGTACAAACCCACACCGCTGTAGCCTTTTTTTTGGGCATAGTGAAAATACCCTGTCATTCCGTGTGGCGTGATGAACTCGGGCTGCATATTGTCCTGCTGTGCTTTCAATTCTTGGACGCATACAAAGTCTGGGTTTTGTGAACCCAGCCAGTCAAAAAAACCTTTGGACGCAGCGGAACGAATGCCATTGAGATTGGCGCAAATGATACGGGTAGAAACCATGATGAGTGCTCAATTAAAAAGAGGCTGTATTCTAACTGAAACCATCAGGCAAATGCGCAGAGGGGGCAAAATACATCGCTCGTATTTGCCCCGCTCACTTTGTTAAGTCATACGCAACACACGTTGGTAAACTGGCTTATTTGGCTCGCTTATATGCCATGCCCATCAAGAGCGCCCCCACGATAATCATCGGCAAGGACAACAACTGCCCCATCGATAAATTAAACGTCAACAAACCCAAGTAATCATCTGGCTCACGTGCAAACTCAGCCAAAAACCTGAATACTCCATACCCCATCAAAAACGCAGCGGATACCGCCATAGTAGGTCTGATTTTGCGAGCATATAACCACAACATTACAAACAAAAGCACACCTTCACCGATGAGCTGATAAATTTGCGATGGGTGACGTGGCAATAAACCGTATTGCTCAAACACCTGAGATAATACTGAGCTATCCAAAGCCTGCGGGTTTCGAGCGAGATAATCTTGATCTGCGCCTTGCGCTTGGGGAAACAACATTAGCCAAGAATAAGCCTTGTCGGACACACGCCCCCAAAGCTCACCGTTAATAAAATTGCCCAAACGACCCGACGCCAATCCGAGCGGAACCAGAGGCGCAATAAAATCAGTCACTTGCCAAAAACTACGACGAGTATTGCGTGCATATAGCCACATTGCAGCAACGACACCTAAAAAGCCACCATGAAAAGACATGCCGCCTTGCCATACTTTAATGATGTCTTGAGGATGTGCGAGATAATATTCAGGTTTATAAAACAACACATAACCCAAACGCCCGCCCAGAACAACGCCCAAAACGCCATAAAATAAAATGTCATCCAATTCCAAGGGCTTAAACCCAAGCAAAGGCATTTTGCGTGCGCGGTATTTGCCCAGCAACAAGAAGCACATAAATGCGGCCAGATAGGTCAAACCATACCAATGAACAGGCCAACCAAAAATTTCAAAGGCAATGGGACTGAACTGAGGGTGCATGAGTGGCATAATATTCCTATACAAAGTAAATGCGCCATGGCGACATTCATTGGGTCATCAACTTCAGAGAAAGACAGTCAAATATTCGTTTTTCTGCAAGCTTTAAAAACTATTCTCAGTATTGTACCGAGGTCACGCGTATTTTTCAGCCTTAATAAAACTTAATAAAACACTGAGTAACAAAAAAGCAGAGCAAGTTTTAATCCAAAACCAGACTTTATGTTCTAATACGCCCCTGCATCATTCGCCCACGGCCCAAGGTCATCAGCGGACATTCTTTAATGATGCCAAGCAACACACGCGTCAACCAAAGAGAGACTATAAACCTTACAGCTTCAGTGTCAACTCAGCAGGATACCATCATGAAACTCAAAAACATCACTTATCGCATGCTCGTTGCCAGCGCATTTGCCGCCTCATCCATTGCACATGCGGGGCCAACTGACATTGCCAAAGCAAATAAATGTTTCACTTGCCACACTTTGGACAAAAAAATCATAGGCCCTTCATTCCAAGACATTTCAAAAAAATACAGCAATCAGCCTGGAGCTGACGTTAAACTGATGGATCGCATGCGTAAAGGTGCGGTTGGTGTTTGGGGAAGCACGCCCATGCCCGCCTACCCCGACTTATCGGACGCGGACTTAAAAGCGGTGGTCAATTGGGTGTTGTCACAATAAAACCACAATAGAATAAAAAACCTCGTCAAATAACGAGGTTTTTTATGGCACATCAAACATGATGATGCAAAGTTCGCCCCGCTGATATCGAGATGAAAATTCCGATAAGCGCAAAAACAATCAAAGGCAACATCAGCCCATGAATATTCAAAGCGGTAATGACAGAGGCAAAAATCGGTGGGCCAATAGTTGAACCCATATTGGCCAACTGCGCCAAAGCGCCATTGGCACGCACTTGAAACTGACGCGCGTGGCTTAAGTACGGAATTAAAGCAAACGCCGAACCACCTGAAACACCGCCAAGAAACATTAAAACTAAAGCGGCAGGCGCGACCCGAACACCTAAAACCAAACACAACCAAAACACAGCCCCCGTCAATGCCACCAAAGTAAATGCCCAAGTCGATAAACGAATCGGTGTAAACCACGACTGAGCCAGCCAACCCGCAGAAAAAGTCCCCAACATGCTCATTAAAGGCAACAAAGGCGCGAGCCATAGACTATCTTCACCAGCAAACTGAGGGATAAACGTCATCAACGATACCGATGTTGCGGTGTAACACATAAAGCATAAACCAGGCATCATGGTGTTCAAATGACTATACACCTCCTTATGCTGACGCAACAATACGGACAATTTTGGCAAGTGCGCAGCCGCTTCCTCAGTTTCATCCGCATGTAAAGTCACAAACACTGCCAACCACATTGCGCTTATCAAACAGGCATGCACCACCAATACACCATGCACGCCAAACTGATGAACCAATACGGGCGCGAAGATGGAGGCAACGACAAAGCCCGCCCCAAAAAAAGTACTCCATAAGCCCATCGTAATCGAGCGGTGCTGAGGTGCACTACAAGCCGTAATCAAGATGGGCGCAATCACAATAATAATCAGATGCGACAAGCCCTCAAGCATCCGCGTCATAAAAAACAAAGGATAGGGCAACATGAATGTCTGCAAAATAGACAACACCGCACCTAAACCTAACCCAACCAGCAACAAACGCCTAAAGCCCAAAGCATGTGCAAACAAGCCAGCGGCGACGCCAAAAATCAGCCCCACCATCCCAACAATCGACAGACACCAACCCAATTCTGCAGGCGTAACCGCATAAGCGGTCAAAAAATCTTTGAACACAACGGCCACCTTGGCAAATTGCATCGATGCAGTCAAACCGCAGCACCACAATAAAAATATGCGTGCCCAGTGCGTCTGGGTTGGAACGTGATGAGGCATAAGCTCCCTTTATGAAATGTAAACAGCCCTATGGCAACACCGAGTAGGTGCTGCAATGTGAGTTTTCACTCTCGGTCTTTCAGCGTGTTTAAAAAATTGGTATGGGTGTATTTTTGTGCAGCCTGTCCTACACAAAAATACTCAACCTAAATCATGCGCTCAGATTAATCGCGTGTTCGCGTGTTTTATGAAACACGATGTCGGGATGACGCTCTTTCATCAAATCTAAATTCACACGGTGATTGGCCAAATAGGTCAAATTACCACCCGCATCCTCGGCGAGATTATTCATTTGAGTTTTTTCAAACTCCGCCAATTTGGTTTTATTGTCACAACTCACCCAGCGCGCAATGTTAGTCGAAGGCGTTTCAAACACAGCCTCCACACCATATTCACTTAACAGACGATGGGCAACCACTTCAAACTGCAACACGCCGACCGCACCAAGCACCATGTCTGAGCCATTGAGCGGCTTGAACACCTGTACCGCGCCCTCTTCACCGAGCTGCTGCAAACCTTTTTGTAATTGTTTGATTTTCAATGGGTTTTTAATGCGAACGATGCGAAACAATTCGGGGGCAAAAAACGGGATGCCTGTAAAAGCGAGCATTTCACCCTCAGAAAAGCTGTCGCCAATTTGAATATTGCCATGATTGGGAATACCGATGATGTCGCCCGCAAAAGCTTCTTCAATAATTTCGCGGTCATGCGACATGAATGTCACCACAGAGTTAGCGGCCATGTCGCGGTTCAAACGCAGGTGCTTCATTTTCATACCACGTTCAAACTGTCCTGAACACACGCGCAAAAATGCGATGCGGTCGCGATGTTTCGGATCCATATTTGCTTGAATTTTAAAGACAAAACCTGAAAACTTGCCTTCTGTCGGCTGAACCTCACGCACCGTCGCATTGCGCGACGCAGGCGCAGGCGCCCAATCAATCAAAGCGTCTAAAATTTCTCGCACGCCAAAATTATTAATCGCTGAACCGAAAAATACAGGGGTTAATTTGCCCGCTAAAAACTGTTCCAAATCAAACTCATGCGACGCGCCTTTGACCAGCTCAATATCCATGCGCAATTGTTCAGCTTCGTCCTTGAACAACTCATCCAAACGTGGATTGTCCAAGCCTTTAATGATTTCCACATCCAAGTTGATTTTTTCGCCACCCGCCTCGAACAACAACACCTCATCACGCAGCAGGTGATACACACCTTTAAAACTGCGCCCCATGCCAATTGGCCACGTAATCGGTGCGCAATTGATGTTCAAAACACTTTCAACTTCATCGAGCAAATCCAACGAATCGCGCACCTCGCGGTCGCATTTATTCATGAAGGTCACAATCGGGGTGTCACGCAAGCGACACACATCGAGCAATTTAATCGTTTGCGCCTCCACACCTTTGGCGGCATCAATCACCATCAAGCCTGAGTCAACTGCGGTGAGGACGCGATAAGTGTCTTCCGAGAAGTCTTGGTGACCAGGGGTATCCAACAAATTGACGGTGTGGTCTTTGTATTCAAACTGCATGACCGATGAAGCGACCGAAATGCCACGCTGCTTCTCAATGTCCATCCAGTCAGAAGTCGCGAATTTACCTGTTTTTTTACCTTTGACTGTGCCTGCCTGTTGAATTGCGCCTGAAAACAGCAATAATTTTTCAGTCAATGTGGTTTTACCCGCGTCGGGGTGAGAAATGATGGCGAAAGTACGGCGATGCTCGACTTCGTGGCGAATGCGGTTTAAATCTGCGGACATGTGAATCAATCAAAAAATAGACGAAACCGCTATTTTACGTGAAATTCAAGCAGCGGATAACAGAACATTTGCGGCTTCTACCGTTGTTCAGCACACCGCAAACCGCATAGCAACGATTGGCGTTTAAGCAATTTTTACTTGGCCTCACCATCAGGAATGGCCAAGTCCACCACTGCCGCGCCTGCTTTAACTGTGGTTTTAACTGCAGTCGCAGCCACAGAAACGGCCGCCCCCGCAACACTCACCACAGCACACCCCATAAACGTGACACACGTTGCCACTAAAATGACCACTCTCAACAACCGCTTCATATCCATTGTCCTAACAATTGTGTTGATGTTTTCGGTATTTTTGACATCCACGCTCTGAAAATCGCTGCCAGTCATACCGATAGGCCGCCCGCTCAAACCAATTATCCCGATAAAATCGCCGCTTGTGCAGCACCTGCCACAGCCCATTAATCACATAAAGAAAAGGCAAAAACACACCCCAACGTTCAGTTTGGCGCACATGTTCAAACTCATGCGCCGCGCAATAACACAGCTTCTTCATATCACGCGCAATGACCACATGCCCCAATGTCGCCGCATACATCGCCCCCAAAGGGTGTCTTTGCAACCACACATCCAACCAACCACCCCATGCACACAAAGCCCCTGTCGAACCCATGCGCAACCAGCCGACACGTGGGCGGCTGGGCGCAGCCAAAAGCAACACCAACAAACCGACCATTGTAACGGGCAAGGCCCATAAAAACTTAACAACCTTTAACATCGCCACTCATCAGTCAACAAACCAACATTCATCAAAACAGGGAACTTTCTTTTATACATTTTTTTCGGACATCTCAAACCAAAAACTCTTTTATAAATGACCTAAATAAGCTTATGCGATAATAGCGCAACTCAACAAAGGACACCCCATGCTTGCAAAAATCACTGGCACTCTTCTCGAAAAAAAACCACCACAAGTCGTCATTGACACTGCACAAGGCCTCGCCTATGAAATTGACGTGCCCATGAGCACATTCTACGTCTTACCCAACACAGGCGAACCCACCACATTATTTTTGCACCTTGCTATTCGGGAAGATGCGCAACAACTGTTCGGTTTTGCCACCGCCGCTGAACGCAGTAGTTTTCGTATGCTGATTAAAATTTCAGGCATCGGTGCACGCACCGCATTGGGGATTTTGTCTGGCTTGTCGTCTGACGACTTGCAACAAGCTGTGCTCGCGCAAGACATCTCGCGCCTAACCAGCATTCCAGGCATCGGCAAAAAAACCGCCGAACGGCTCGTCCTTGAATTGAAAGACAAACTCAAAGGCGCGAATTTCAACTTCACCGAAACCGCCAGCAAACCGCATGACGAGCGCGACGACATCGCCGCCGCCCTCACAGCACTGGGTTACGCCGATAAAGAAATCAACAATGCACTTAAACACGTCCCCGCCGATATGGGCGTGAGCGCGGGCATACGTCAAGCATTGCAATATTTATCGTCTTGATGCACCCACATGATTAGACATTAAATCGTCTCACCAATTAAATCTCGTTCAACAGCCAACTGCTAATCGAAGCAAAATACTCACGCAACCAAGCGTTGTAACGCAAATAGAGTGGCGTAGGCGCAGAAATCACTTGAACATTTTGGTAACCAAGCTTTTGCGCGATGCGCAATGCTCGCAACGTATGAAAATCACTGGTCACAATCGCAACAGGCTCAGATAAACCCTCATCCAGCATCAGTTGACGCGAAAATCGTAAGTTTTCATCCGTACTGGTGCTTCTCTCCTCTTGGTGAATCCGTTCTGCGGCTATATTATTTCTCCGCAACGCATCCCCCATCACTTGCGCCTCTGCACAATACAATCGGGTATCCTGCCCGCCGCTGACAATGATTTGCGACTCGGGCCATATCTGCGCCGCTTCAGCTGTTGCCTCTAAACGCGCAGCCAACAAAGGCGATACCTGACAATTGGGCGTACCCGAGCCCAATACAATCAACGTATGGATATTTGTTTTGATGTCTGTTGAATGCGGCACATGAGCGATGCGCGAGAAGAAAAAACATAAACTTACTATCCAAAGCAATAGCCCAACACCTGACCATTTGAGCCATTTTAATACGTTAGGACGTTGACGCATGAGCATCACAAGCCGATTGAAACGCCATGCTGTAAATACACATAACAATCCTAAAAAGAGCGGAACAATGATACCCAAGTTCAACAAGTGCATTGACATCAAATAAATGCTGTCCAGAGCCAAAAACAAGCCAACAAACAAAAGTGCGAGTCGCAAGAATATCGTTTTCATATGTATTTAAAATTTTAATAAAGCGCAATTAGAACATAAAACGACGAAAACAGTTAAACCGCCTTTACTTTCAATGAGTCTTTATTTTCGATACAGCGTTCGTTGTACAATAGCACTCCATCGCTCGTTTTACGTTAAACACATTTTTAAGAGCCCGCTATGAGCACAATCGTCACCGATGATTTTTCCCCCGAAGACTTCCCTAACCGCATCGTTGATGTGAAACCACCGCGCGAGGAGGAGCAAATCGAGCGTGCTTTACGCCCTAAATTATTAGACGATTACGTTGGGCAACAAAAAATCCGCGATCAATTGGATATCTTTATTGGTGCGGCAAAATCTCGCAAGGAAGCGCTTGACCACACCTTATTATTTGGACCGCCAGGCTTAGGTAAAACCACATTGGCACACATCATCGCTCGTGAAATGGGTGTCAATTTAAAGCAAACCTCTGGCCCCGTGCTTGAGCGCGCGGGCGATTTAGCGGCGTTATTGACCAATCTTGAAGCGAACGATGTCTTGTTCATCGACGAAATCCACCGCTTATCTCCCGTGGTTGAGGAAATTTTATACCCCGCGCTGGAAGATTATCAAATCGACATTATGATTGGTGAAGGCCCTGCCGCACGTAGCGTTAAACTTGACTTGCAACCCTTTACTTTGGTGGGCGCAACGACACGCGCGGGAATGCTAACCAATCCTTTGCGAGATCGCTTTGGTATTGTCGGACGTTTAGAGTTTTACAACGTCGCCGAGCTGACGCACATCGTTAAGCGTTCAGCACGTTTATTAAATTGCGAAGTGGATGAAGAAGGGGCCATTGAAATCGCACGTCGCTCGCGAGGCACACCTCGAATTGCCAATCGCTTATTGCGCCGCGTGCGCGACTATGCTCAGGTGAAAGCCAACGGCATCATCAGTAAAACTGTTGCGGATGCGGCTTTAAAAATGTTGGATGTTGATCCAGTTGGTCTGGACATGATGGATAGAAAACTATTGGAAGCGATTTTATATCGTTTCAATGGTGGCCCTGTTGGTTTGGACAATTTAGCAGCTTCCATCGGCGAGGCCAAAGACACCATCGAAGACATTATTGAACCCTATTTAATGCAACAAGGTTATTTACAACGCACCCCCCGTGGCCGCATCGCCAGTCCAATGACTTTTGCACATTTTGGCGTTGAAATGCCCAATGATGGACTCAATTTGACTTTTTAACGGCTCATTCGCCATAAATAAAAAACCTTCCATCAACGGAAGGTTTTTTTATTAGGTCAATCAATTTCAACCGCTCAATCACGGGCGCGGTGTAATTGGGAATGGCCAAATTGCTGCGGGTTTCGCTGCGGGTGGTTCCACAACAGGCTTCACGGTGGCGGGTTTGGCTGCCGTTTTAGCCGCTGGCTTCGCCGCTACTTTTTTCGCTGCGGGTTTGACCGCTGCTTTAGCTGCTGGCTTCGCTGCTACTTTTTTCGCTGCGGGCTTGGCTGTCGCTTTAGCCGCTGGCTTCGCTACTACTTTTTTCGCTGCGGGTTTGGCCGCTGCTTTAGCTGCTGGCTTCGCTGCTACTTTTTTCGCGGCGGGCTTGACCGCTGCTTTAGCCGCTGGCTTCGCCGCTACTTTTTTCGCGGCGGGTTTGGCTGCTCCTTTAGCCGCTGGCTTCGCCGCTACTTTTTTCGCGGCGGGTTTGGCTGCTGCTTTAGCTGCTGGCTTCGCTGCTACTTTTTTCACTGCGGGTTTGGCCGCTGCTTTAGTTGCTGGCTTCGCCGCTACTTTTTTCGCTACGGGCTTGGCTGTCGCTTTAGCCGCTGGCTTCGCTGCTACTTTTTTCGCTGCGGGTTTGGCCGCTGCTTTAGCCGCTGGCTTCGCCGCTACTTTCTTGGCTGCGGGTTTGGCGGCTGCTTTAGTTGCTGGCTTCGCCGCTACTTTTTTCGCTACGGGCTTGGCTGTCGCTTTAGCCGCTGGCTTCGCTGCTACTTTTTTCGCTGCGGGTTTGGCCGCTGCTTTAGCCGCTGGCTTCGCCGCTACTTTCTTGGCTGCGGGTTTGGCGGCAGCTTTCACAATCGGTTTAGTAGATGGCTTAACCACCTCTTTTTTCTTTTCAGGTGCTGCTTTTTTCGCTACGGCCATTGACCACTCCTTTTTGTTCAGAGAAATGTTACACGTTCATAGAAAGCACTCATTAAGAAAAAACTGTACTTACACACTAAGACCTAACAACCTAAGAGATAGACCAGTGAAAAAATGCGACACATTTTTGTTTTTTCTTAAATTATTTGCATCATACCTTAAATATGTGGTATTGCAAATTTAATTATTGGCTTTTTCATAATGCTGTCAATAGCTTAAGCTTTTTTGATAAAAAAACCACACTCAATTCTGCTCGCGCTACGTTTGAAAACAACAATTTGCTTAAGACTAAAAATACAAAGAACTTGAGGTGGCGCGCCCGACTGGAATCGAACCAGTGACCCTTGGCTTCGGAGGCCAATACTCTATCCACTGAGCTACGGGCGCATGCTGTGCGATATTTTTATTGTTATGATGCAAGTGCGCATGATACATGTATTTGTCGGCCGCGTCCATGTAAAGGGCATAAATACGAGCGTTGAGGCGACTTGTCTTTTATAATGCGCTTGGTTTTCTTGAATAGAATGGATACATTTTGATGCAAAATCAATTTGACGTCATTGTGGTTGGTGGCGGAGTTATCGGCAATGCCAGTGCTTTGGGCTTGGCGCAAACAGGTTTGCGTATGGCGCATGTTTCACAAGACGCGCCTGTGATGCAAGGCGAACATTTAGACTCACGGATTTATGCTTTATCGCATGACAACGTGGCGTTGTTTAAACGGTTGCGCGTATGGGATGCATTGGATGCCTCTCGCATATGTGCGGTCACAGATATGTGCATCCAAGGCGACGCTGGGCAGCATCTGTCAAGCACTCGCGGGGTGCTGAATTTAAAAGCTGACGATGCCAACATAGCTGAATTGGCGTGGATTATCGAACAAAACAATATGCAGTTTGCCTTGCAATCTGCATTGCGCTTCGTGCCAAATTTAACCTCCATTAAAGCGACGGCGACCACGTTGAACATTTTGGACAATGGCGTTCAAATCACAACTGAGACGGGACAAGTCATCACAGGTACTTTATTGATGGCGGCTGACGGCGCTCATTCTTGGGTTCGCCAAGCTCATCACATTCGGCTTTCTAGTTTTGATTATGACCAAAGTGGTATCGTGGCCAATTTTGATTGCGAAAAACCGCATCAACAATGTGCATACCAATGGTTTTTTGACAATGGAGACGTTCTCGCGTTGTTGCCCTTGCCTCAACAACGTGTTTCTATTGTGTACTCTTGTGCCACGCACATGGTCAAAGATGTAATGGCTTTAGACAGCGACGAACTATCAGCACACATCTCGGCGTTATCACATGACACATTAGGTCAATTGAAATTACTCACGCCTGCACAAGCATTTCCCTTAAAACGTCGTCGTGCCGATAGTTTCATTGCACCTCATACGTTATTGCTCGGCGATGCGGCCCATACGGTTCACCCTTTGGCTGGTCAAGGTTTAAATTTGGGTTTACAAGACCTTGCTGCATGGCTTGATATTTTGAAGCACAAAGAATCGCATCGCGCTGTGAACGACCCTGTTTTATTGCGCCGATATGCGCGCGCTCGGCTCGCACCCATTGCTGAAATGCAGCATGTGACCCATGCGCTCAACCGCGTATTTCAACATCCTCACCCTTTGGTGCGCCACGCACGCAACATCGGCATGAATCTATTAGACAAGTTGCCACCAGTCAAACGCCGCTTAATTCAATCCGCCATGGGGCAATCAAACACGACATCTTCATAAAGTAGGTACAATCATGATTTTTTCAAACAACCCGTCATCGGACACGACTGACGCACAAATCAACGAGCAAAATATGTTAAAAAAACCTTGGCTTCGCGTTTTCGCTTTTATTGTTTTAGTCTTTATGAGTGCAGCAACAGGTCTGTCTGTTTTGGCACAAGCCAAAACACAATCTGCTTTAGTGAAAAGCAACAATGCCGATACAACCGCGCTGCCTGCTGACTTGGCTGCGATTAAAAATGCTTTTGAACTCAAGTTTGAACAATCAAAAGTCAAAAACATTCGCAAAACACCTTTTAAAGACATTTATGAGTTGCAATTGAACCAAAATGAGCTGGTGTACACCAATGCGACAACGGATTTTGTGATGGTGGGTCATTTGATTAACACACAAGACATGCGCAACCTGACTCAAGAACGCGCAGAAGAGCTGGCTAAAATTGATTTTAAATCACTGCCTTTGGCGCAAAGTTTTGTATTGACTAAGGGTGATGGCAGTCGTCAAATTGCCATTTTTGAAGATCCGAACTGCGGCTATTGCAAACTATTCCGTAAAACACTGGAAAAAACAGACAACATCAAGGTGTATACGTTCGTCATTGATATTTTAGGCCCAGACTCAACTGCCAAAGCCAAGCAATTACTATGCGCCAAAGACCCCGTGCATGCTTGGGACAATTGGATGTTACACAATGAAATGCCCGCACAATCCTCACAATGCGACACCAGCATTTTAGAAAAAAATCGTCAACTCGCCGCTTCTTTAGGTGTAACGGGTACACCGACGATTTTCTTCGTCAACGGTACTCGCGCCCCTGGTGCAATTCCACCTGAGGATTTTCAGCAGCGTTTAGCAAACAGTTCAAAATAAAATACCCACGTAAAAAAACCGTCATTTGCTTGACGGTTTTTTTTACGGTGTCACTCTCAAGTTTAATCAATATGCATCAATATTTTCCAAAGGATAATCAGATTATTGACTTTCAGTCACATCCTGCGCCACCCACTGCAACAGCACATTTTCCACTTTCACTAAACTTTGCTCACGCAAAGCTCGCCATTGATTTAAATCATGCGCCAAACTTTCGCCTACGCCTGAAGCATAATTGGTACATACGGTAATCGCGGCATAAGTCAAACCCAACTCTTTAGCCAAAGCCGCCTCGGGCATCAAGGTCATGCCCACCACATGCGCACCGTCACGGGTCATGCGTTTGACTTCTGCACGGGTTTCGAGACGGGGGCCATTGGTGCAAGCATAAGTGGCTTGCGTCACTACATTTTCGCCCGCTTTTTTAGCTGCATGCATAAGCACGCCTCGGGCCGCGCGGTCGAAAGGCTCGGATAGGTCCGTGTAAACAATCGGGTGATCTGGGCCTTCAAAATACGTGCCAATCCGCCCATGCGTGTAATCAATCGCATCATCAGGCATCACCAATTGACCTGGCTGAATGGAGTCAACCATACTGCCTGCACTGCCAATTGCGCAAATTGTGTCCACACCCATTTTTTGCAAAGCCCATAAGTTGGCGCGATAATTAATTTGATGCGGTGCGAGTGTGTGGCCATAACCATGTCGATTTAAAAATATCACTTCGACCCCAGCCAGCTCGCCAATGGTCAAAGCACATGATGGCTCACCAAACGGCGTACGAACGATTTCGCGTCGTACATTCTCAAAATGAGTGAGCCGTTGTAAACCACTGCCTGCAATCACACCTAACATAGTTTTTCCTCTTCTTTTGTTATAAAAATTGTTATACGCACTTATTGACCAATTATCCAACTATTGTTCGAGCATGTTCAGCATCGCAGTTTCATCCAAAATCGCCAGCCCTAAGGCTTGAGCTTTTTCTAGTTTAGAACCTGCTTCTGCTCCTGCAACAACAAAATCGGTTTTACTCGAAACACTACCTGTGACCTTTGCGCCCGCGGCTTCAAGCAAGGCTTTTGCCTCGTCGCGACCCAAGGTCGGCAACGTCCCCGTGAGCACGACGGTTTTGCCAAAAAACGCCCCTTGTTCAGCATCCGTCTTAACTTGCGGCGTCACGTCGTCCCAATGTAGACCGCATTGTATCAAAGCCTTGATGACCGTTTGATGACGCTCGTCTGCAAAAAAAGTCACTATTGCTTGCGCCACAACAGGGCCAACATCAGGCACTTCACACAAAGCCTCAAAGCTCGCTTGTTCGATGAGGTCGAGTCGACCAAAATGCTGTGCGAGTGCTTTGGCGGTGGCTTCGCCCACATGCCTGATGCCCAAGGCATAAATGAATCGTGCCAATGTTGTGCGTTTAGACGCCTGTAGGGCATCGTATACATTTTGCGCTGACTTTTGAGCCATTCGCTCCAATTGAGCCAGTTGCTCTACATTCAATGTGTACAAATCATCGGGCGTTTTAACCAAACCCACATCAACCAATTGTTCAATCAGTTTGTCTCCTAAACCATCGACATTAATCGCTCGACGTTGAGCGAAATGAATCAAACTTTGCTTAACCTGCGCGGGACAAATCAAACCGCCTGTGCAACGAGAGACGGCTTCACCTTCTTCTCGTAAAATGGGTGAATGGCACTCTGGACAAGTCGTCGGCATCACAAAAACCCGTGCATCATTGGGACGCAGCTCAAGCACGCTCATCACCACTTCTGGAATCACGTCGCCTGCCCGTCTAACCACAACCGTGTCGCCAATCCTTACATCTTTACGCATCAACTCATCAATATTGTGCAAGGTTGCATTGCTGACCACCACACCACCGACCTCAACAGGCGCGAGCCGTGCCACGGGCGTAATGGCGCCTGTGCGTCCGACTTGCACATCAATTTCCAGCACAGTTGTCGTCATCTCCTGCGCAGGAAACTTATGAGCGATGGCCCAGCGTGGTGAACGGGAGACAAAACCCAAGGCTTTTTGTTGAGTGATGTCGTTCACTTTATACACCACCCCGTCAATGTCAAAAGGCAAGGTGTCGCGTTGTGTTTGAATGCTTTCGTAAAAACTGAGTAAACCGTGCGCCCCTTTGACAACACAATCGAGGCTGTATACGGGTAATCCAAACGCCGCGAGTTGGGTCACGACGTCGTGAAAATTTTTAGGCGTCCAAGTTGAAGTGGTTGAGCCGTCTTCGGTCTGACCAACGCCATAAGCAAAAAAAGACAATTTACGTTGTGCAGTGATGCTGGAATCCAATTGGCGTAAACCGCCCGCAGCGGCATTGCGTGGATTGGCAAATAACTTTTCGCCTTTCAGCGACTGGGCCACATTAAGGGCTTCAAAATCTTTGCGCTGCATCAACACTTCGCCACGTACTTCCAACACATCAGGCGGAGTCTGGGTCAATAAACGCAAAGGAATCGAACGAATCGTGCGCACATTTTCAGTCACATCTTCGCCCGTTTGCCCATCGCCGCGCGTCGCCGCCTGAACCAAAATGCCTTTTTCGTAACGCAAATTAATGGCCAAACCGTCAAATTTAACTTCAACGGCATACATCACCTGTTCATCTTCGCCCAGTAAATCGGCCTCATGTAGTTCATCACGCATGCGCGTATCAAACGCCTCGACATCGTCACGACTAAAGGCGTTCGCCAATGACAACATCGGCATCGCATGTTGCACCTTTTTAAAAGCATCCAATGGCGCCGCACCCACACGTTGGCTCGGCGAATCAGCGGTGATGAGGTTCGGATATGTGTGTTCAAGCGCCAACAATTCATTAAACAAGGCATCGTACTGCGCGTCACTGATGACAGGCGCATCGTTCACATAATAGGCTTGGTTATGGCGAGCAATCTCTTCACGCAGGTTTTGCAAACGAAAGCGTACCTCATCTGCTGGTTTTTTGGGTGCGCCGTCTTCGGCGAATAAATCTAAATTGTCGGTAGTATTCATTGTATAAATCTAGCTTTTAAACTGTACTGCCTTGCAACAGGCGTTTCATCGTGATGGAGCCTGCGGGTACGCCCAATGTCGCCAATTGCTGAATGTATGCGGGGATGTGTTCAGCCGCATGCGTAAACAGCGCATCTGACGAAATGTCATGGCCTACGCTGTTGCACCAATTGGCTTGTAGCGCATAGGCCAGTTGGTTCATGTCATGCCACAAACGCTGCTCTGCTTGATACGAGACTTCGACACGCGACACATCCAAACAAAAAGACAACGTATGAACATGCATGGTCGCCAAAGTATCGCGGAAAAATTCTTGCGCTCGCGGATTGTTCACATCATTGAGCACACGATACAAAATACGACCGTTGGCATGACGCGCCACATATTGACCGTTTTCATCAAGTTGTAAGCCCCATTGCGTCATTTGTTGATGCACCTCATACGCGGGCCACAAACCTTGTGGCTTGCACAGTTGAACGACCATAGGTGCGCCGAGACGCTTGGATAAATCATGCAAATACAAAGCATAATTCGCCAATGCCGCAGGGTCAGGCCATGCGCTCACATGAGCCGCCAAGCGTTTCGCCAAACGTTGCGCCAGTTCAAACCAATCGTGAATCAATTGGCTATCGGCATATTCCGCCGCATTGGCAAGTTGTAACGTCAAACGCAAACCGCTGTACAAAGCCCCCATTTCCAACGGCAGCCATTGGCGTGCCGCATTTGGATTGTCGCTGTGCATCGCTGCAACTTGTCCTGCACGCAAGCCAAACAATTTCAAAGGCAAATCGGTATCCAAACGTAAATCGTACAAAGCACGCTCGATGTCTTGCGCATTTTTGGGCTGACTGACCATCAAATCGAGCACGCCGTCAATCGCATAAATCGGCTCTGGATGGGTGCTGTCCACCCACGACGAGAAACGGATTAACGGTTCAAACACGCTTAAAGTTGCTTGTTCGGTTAAATCTTGTTGACTAAAAAATTGCGGGTCTTCGGCAATCTTCTCTTCTTCATTTAACATCGCTTCTGTTGATTCTGTTGGTTCTGTTGAAATAGGCTCACTGGATTCAACATCATCAATAGAGGCAATTGAATCTGTAGGCGCAACAGGCTGGTTCAGCTCGCTCAGTTCAGTCGACTCATCAACAGCCCCATCAATGACATTCGATTCGAGTTCAACAACAGACGCTGCCTCAGTCTCTTGCGTAATTGGCTCAGAAGAGTGGCTCGCCACATCGGACAAGTCTTCTGTCTTTTCTATTTTCTCCGTTTTGGAAAATGCAGGCTCAGTCGTATGGATGGACTTGATGGACGCCACGTCACGGGGCATGACGACAGGTGGCATCTGTGAACGCACGTAAATATCCGATGCAACAGGCGCTTGCGCCATCTTAGCAGCGACTGAAGAACTGGAGTGCGGGGCGATGTCGCTCTCAAATTCACCGATCAGCGTCTCTTCATGCCCTTTATCGTAAAAACCAGCTTGCCCCTTGGTTTTAGCTTTACGGGCTGGACGTTGTGAGCGTTGAGCTCGCATGATTTGCCAATAACTGTAGCCGCCTAAAGCAGCCAGCAACATCACAACCATTATCAATGTGGAGAGTTCAAACTCACTCATGTTTTAACTTTCTATCTACGGCATGTGTGTACAAGGCTTGCGCCACCCTAATCCCTTAGAGCAAGCCTACTCGTCAAATTTTAATTCGTTACAAAAAAGCAGGTTTTAAACACCCGCCAATTCTAAAGCAGACTCCATATCAACCGCCACCACACGCGACACGCCTTGCTCTTGCATGGTGACACCGACCAATTGATTGGCAATTTCCATGGTGATTTTGTTGTGCGAAATAAATAAAAACTGTGTTTGCGTTGACATTTTTTTAACCAGCTGCGAGAAGCGTTCCGTATTGGCATCATCCAACGGCGCATCCACTTCATCCAATAAGCAAAATGGTGCAGGATTGAGGCGGAACAATGCGAAGACCAATGCTGTCGCCGTCAACGCTTTTTCACCACCCGACAACAGATGAATGGTCGAGTTGCGTTTACCTGGTGGTTGCGCCATGACCTGAACGCCCGCGTCTAAAATTTCATCGCCCGTCATAATCAAACGCGCTTCACCACCACCGAACAATTCTGGGAACAATTCACCAAAATTTTTATTCACAGCATCAAACGTACCTTGCAGCAGGTCACGGGATTCTTTATCAATTTTCGCAATCGCGTCTTCTAGCGTGTTAATCGCTTCCAGCAAATCCGCCATTTGAGCGTTTAAGAAACCTTGCCGCTCTTGCGCAACCGTCAACTCGTCGAGCGCGGCCAAATTGACTGCCCCCAAGGCATTAATTTGATTATTTAAACGCGTAATCTCACCCTGCAACGCCGAGGCTTTCGTCGTGTCGTGCATGCTTTCAGCGAGTTTAGCGCGCAGGGCCACCACGTCAACTTGTGCATCGCGCAGCTGTTCGGCGAATTGTTCTTGGTTCAATCGAGCCGCCTGCTCCGCCAGTTGCAATTGCATAATGGCATCACGACGCGGCTCAATGTCGCGTTCCATTTTCAAGCGGGTTTCGTCCGCCATTCGCAATTCATGCGTCAACGCATCGGCATTCGCTCGTGCCAAGGCCAAAGCCTCCTCACGCTCAACACGGATGCCCAAGGCCTCTTGCAGACCTTCATTGCTCGACACATCTTCAAACTCTTCAAGCTGCGTGTGCAATTCTTCTAAACTGTTCTGCAAAAACTCCAACTGTTGTTCACTGGCGTTTTGGTTATATTCGACATCGCTGATGCGCTGAGTCAAATTTTGCACTCGGTATTGCGCATCACGCACCTGATTTTCGATGTCGCGCAAGCGACCGCGCATGGCAGACACCTGTTGCTCCAAATCGTCATAGCTGGCTTGGGCGTCGTGCCACTTGGCCTGCGCCTCCATCAAGTTTGCATCGCCTTCATCAAACAACGCTTGCGCTTCGAGTTTTTGCGCCAACAATTCTTCTTCTTGAATGACAATTTCAGCCAATTCATCGTCAATTTGTGCATGACGCGCCATCATTTGTTGACTGGCCAAACTGACTTTTTGCACTTGCATTTGCAACTCATGCACACGCGCAGTCGTTGATTGAACTTGAGCGCGCGCCGCTGCTTGTTGCTGCGTATAAGCGTCTACTTGGTGCTGCAAACGGCGCAGTTCATCCTCGGCTTCATCCGCCAGCATGTCTTGCGCACGCAATTGCACTTGGATATTTTCGATTTCTTGAGCGCGCGCGAGCATGCCCGCCTGCTCACTGTCGGCCACATAAAAGCGCATCGAGTTACGCCCCAATTGGTGTCCCTCTGGCGTGACCAAAACGCCATGCTCGGGCAATTGCTCGCGTAAGCCGTATGCTTCATCCAGCGTCTTTGCCACAAAAACATGGCTCAACCATTTGGGCAAAAGATTCTGTAAAGTCACATCACTGACTTTGACCATCCGCATCAATGGGATGAGGCCTTGCGCTAATTCGGCAGTCGTTGGCGTGGCATCGTTCGCATAAAAACTCAATTTCGATGGTGGCGTGTCATTGAAAAAGTTTTTCACCCAATCCATGCGCGATAATTCTAAACCGCCCATGCGTTCCGCCAAAATCGCTTCTAAGGCATTTTCCCAGCCCGCTTCGATATGAATTTTTTGCCAAAGGCGTTGGCGCGATGCCAAACTGTGTTTTTCTAGCCAAGGGGTTAGTTGACCTTGGCTTTGTACTTTTTCTTGCAGTTGAATCAGCGCGTCATGGCGTGCATTGAGTTGTGCAATCCGTGCTTGCTCATTTTGCGATTTTTCACGGGCGATTTTGTATGCTTCTTGCGCCTGTGGCAAATTTTCTTCAATGTCAAACAGAGCGGCTTGCGCTGTCTCTTGCCGTGACTTTTCATCGTTGAGCTGATGCTCAAGTTGATTCAATTCTTTTGCATCGGCTTGACCAGGGGCAATTTTTTCTTGATTTAAGCGTTCACGGCGCACCATCAAGGCGGCGATTTGACGGTCGGCATTGCGCTGTTCATCGGCGGCGCGAGCGACTTTTTGCTCGACTTGCACATAAGCGGCATGCATGTTCTGCATATTGTGCAACGCTTCACGATGACGTGACTCAAGTTGGGGCAAGTCTTCAGAGGCTTCAAGCAGCTGTTCTTGACGGGCGGCATGCTCTTCCTGCGCCGCTTCGCGCTCAGTTTCCATTGCTAAAGCGTCGTCGGCGAGTTGAATTTTGCGCTCTTGCCATTGCGCCAATTGACTTTTGGTCTGCTCAATTTGTGCTTGAACTCGCGAGCGACCTTCCATGATGTACTTAATCTCCGCCTCAAAACGCGACACCTCGGCGTTCGCTTCGTACAACGCCGCTTGTGCGGCGTGCATGGCATCGGATAAATCATAATGCGCAGCGCGTTTGGTTTCCAGTTCGCTTTCAGCATGACGCAGTTTCGCGATGGATTCTTCTAATTCATTTTGTGCGAGTTGAATTTTGGCGGTGATTTTGTTTTGTTCGCTCAAGGCTTCATCAAGGCGCAACAACCACAAAAAATGTAATTTATCTTGAGCCGCGTCTTGCAAGGCACGATACTGCTGCGCCACTTGCGCTTGCGCCTCCAGTTTTTCGACTTGATTATTTAACTCGCGCAAAATATCTTCAACACGGGTTAAGTTTTCACGCGTGTCATGCAAACGATTTTCGGTTTCACGACGACGCTCTTTGTACTTGGACACGCCTGCGGCTTCTTCTAGGAACACGCGCAGTTCTTCTGGCTTTGCCTCGATGATTCGTGAAATCATGCCCTGACCAATAATGGCATAGGCGCGCGGCCCAAGCCCCGTGCCCATAAAAATGTCTTGCACGTCGCGGCGGCGAACTTGTTGATTATTGATGTAATAGCTCGACCCGCCCTCACGCGTAAGGACGCGGCGTACAGAAATTTCGGCGTATTGACTCCATTGTCCCGCTGCTCGACCTTCATGGTTTTCAAACACCAGCTCGACCGATGCACGCGCCGCAGGCTTTCGGTGACTTGAACCATTGAAAATCACATCGCTCATGGACTCGCCACGTAACTCAGACGCACGCGACTCGCCCAGCACCCAACGCGTGGCATCCATGATATTTGATTTACCACAACCGTTTGGCCCGACCACAGCAACCAGTTGACCCGGCACGTGAAAACTCACGGGGTCGACAAAGGATTTAAAACCAGCTAGTTTGATTTGAGTCAGTCGCACACAACACCTTTAGACATTTGGCTTATTTTAAGCAGCGAAAAAGCGGCACAAACACCGCTTCAGTCACTAAAATCGAGGCGCCATGATACCATTTTTAAGCTTTGAGCTGGCAAAAACACGCGGTATTCAGTCGCATGAGCCCATTCAATTTTATTTAAAATCAAATGGATAGAAAATTATTTTGTATTTCTCGCGCCATCAATTGCGGATTTTGTAAAGGCGCCATGTGACCAAGTGAGGGCAAAACGTGCATAGAATGATGAGGGTGCGATTTTTCCCATCTTTGCCACGACTTCAGAGGAACGACATCGCCTTGTTCTGCACGCCAAACAACGCAAGGGATGCTTAAGCGTTTAAGTGTTGACCACAAATAAGGCGCAGTCATAAAAACCTTCGCTTCCCAAGTCTTGCGAAAACGCAACGTAAAATATGGATGGCTGTCGGTTGTCACTTCTCGTAGACCGTGCTGCGCGTAGTCATTCAACACCTCGCGCGAGATACCTTTAAATAAAGACTTCTTACTTAAAGTATCAACAAACTCTTCACGCGAGCGCCACTGCTCCCGACGTTGCAATGTGCGCTGAACGATTTTAAATAGCTTCATACGTGCCACTTGCGGCAACCAAGCAAAGGCGAGAAAAAAACGTGCGGGAAACACAACGGGTTCTATGAGCAAGATTTGTTTAAACAAATCAGGGCGTTTATCTGCGGCCAATAAGGTGATAACCGCGCCTAAAGAATGTCCAACACCAATAACGCCTTGCGGCGCGAATTGTTCAATGGCCTTAATCAAATCATCCGCCCCGTCTTTCCATGAAAAATGTTTAGAGGCTTGATACGGGCTGCCGTCCCACGTCGCTCGATGGTCGAGTGCATAAACCGTTCGGTTTTGAGCCAACTCACTCAAAAGACGCTGATAACTCCCCGCTGGAAATCCATTGGCATGGGCAAAATGAATCGGCGTTAAGCCCGAATCTTCTTGCGCAAGCCAAACACTTAGCGGTGCATCTTGGTCGTCAATGGTAAGTGTTTGAATGTGCATCCGTGCCCCTTAATTATCCGTCACCGTAAACAGCCGTGTATGTTCTTTGATGGCGTAACGGTCGGTCATCCCTGCAATATAATCGGCGATTCTCAATGCTTGTCGTTGTTGGTCGTCTTTGACTTGATAGTCGGGAGGTAATAAACGCGGGTCGCTGATAAAGGCTTTGAATAAATCATCAAGGATGCGCTGTGCTTTAATACTGCTGCGCATGACTTGATAGTGTCGATACAAATGATCCATGAGGTATTTTTTCAACCGCTGCATTTCAAGGTGCATGTGCTCTGAAAATTGAGCCAATCGCGGGGCGGAGCGCACATCGTCAACCGTTTGAATCTGATGCGATTGAATCTGTGCCGCAGTGGTGGTGGTTAAGTCGACAACCATCGCGTTAATCATGCGCCGTACCGTTTCCAGCACCTCTCGTCGCCCTGTTAGATTGGGGTAACGCTGCCTCACTTCATCATGGTACTGGGCAAATAGTTGGATGTCGCGCATGCCTTCGATGGTTAAAATGCCTGAGCGCAAGCCATCATCAATGTCATGATTGCTATACGCTATGGCATCGGCGATATTGGTCAACTGCGCTTCAAGGGTGGGCTGTGTTCCATCCAAGAACCGTTGCCCAACTTCGCCGAGCTGCTCCGCCTTGCTGCGTGCGCAGTGCTTTAATATGCCTTCGCGGGTTTCGAAAGTTAAGTTTAAACCGTCAAACGCACCGTAGCGTTCTTCCAAAACATCAACGATGCGCAGGCTTTGTAAGTTGTGTTCAAAGCCGCCAAAATCGCGCATGCACGCATGCAAGGCATCTTGCCCAGCGTGTCCAAATGGCGTGTGACCCAAGTCATGAGACAGGGCTATGGCTTCAATCAAATCTTCATTCAAACGCAAGTTGCGTGCCAATGCGCGTGAAATTTGTGCCACTTCCATGCTGTGGGTCAAGCGTGTGCGAAACAAATCGCCCTCATGGTTCACAAACACTTGAGTTTTGTACTCCAAGCGACGAAATGCGGTTGCGTGAACGATGCGGTCGCGGTCGCGTGCGTAAGGGCTGCGTTCGGGGCTGGCGGCCTCGGGGTGTAACCGACCACGCGAGGTTTCGGCACGTGCGGCGTAAGGGGCCAATTGGGATTCATAAAAAAAAGCGGCGGGGCTGTTCATCATTAGTCCAGTATGATTTTTTTAAGCGCAAACGTGTAGTGTTGCGCGCAATACGTCTTCAGGGACATCACGGATGACCGCTCGGCCGATGCCGTCCAGCAGTACAAATTTAATGTACCCCGCATCGGATTTTTTGTCGAGTTTCATCATGTTAATCATATTGTCGATGCCAAGTTGCGGTGGCTCGACGGGCAAGCCTGCGGCTTGAACAACGCGGCGAATGCGCTCGACTTCGTTCGCAGTCAACATGCCCAAGCGTTGTGACAAGTCCGCGGCCAAAATCATGCCTGCGCCAACCGCTTCGCCATGCAACCATTCGCCATAGCCCATGCCCGCTTCAATCGCATGACCAAACGTATGACCAAAATTTAATATCGCGCGCAACCCGCCTTCGCGTTCGTCTTGCGCCACAACTTCTGATTTAATTTCGCATGAGCGAACAATGGCATGAACTAGGCTTTCGCTATCTTTACGCATGAGCTTGGGTGTGTTGGCTTCAAGCCATTCAAAATAAGCCGCGTCATAAATCGCGCCATGCTTAATCACTTCGGCCATACCCGCTGATAATTCACGTTGCGGTAGGGTGGCAAATACATTTAAATCAGTCAACACGAGTTGCGGTTGATAAAACGCACCAATCATGTTTTTGCCTAGAGGATGGTTAATGCCCGTTTTACCACCGACCGATGAATCGACTTGTGAGAGCAAAGTGGTGGGAACTTGAATGAAAGGCACGCCACGCATATACGCAGCAGCGGCAAAACCCGCCATATCGCCGACGACACCACCGCCCAAAGCGATCAGGGTTGTGCGGCGGTCGCACTGTTGTTGGAGCAATACGTCAAAAATCGTATTGAGCGTCTCTAAATTTTTATACTGCTCTCCCGTCGGCAACATGTGTACATGTACGGTTTTACCGATGGCTTTAAGCGTTTCGACCAATTGTTGAGCATATAAAGGCCCCACCATGTCATTGGTGACGATTAATACGGTACTGCCTTGAATCGCGCGTTTTAAGTGCGCTGTGTCGTGCATGGCGTGTTCGCCAATCACTATCGGATAGGCTCGGTCGCCCAGTTCAACATGGATTGTTTTCATGATTAAAACCTCGTTTCAATTCGTTAATGTGTATCGGGTTGACCCTGCGCTTGAGCTATTTTTTGCGTTAAAGCCTCTAAAATGTGGGTTGCGACTTGCACCACTTGACCTGAGCCTGTGGTGACGATGATGTCGGCCACTTGAGAATACAGTGGGTGACGTATTTCGTGCATTTTTTTCAATGTGCCGAGCGGGTCTGGGTTTTGCAACAAAGGGCGATTGCGGTCGAATCGGGTGCGCACGAGTAGCTTTTCGGGCGTGGTCGATAAATAAATCACCCAGCTGTTTTTTTTCAACGCAGTTCGATTGTCTTCACGTAAGACCGCGCCGCCGCCTGTAGCAATAATGACTTGTTTTTTTTCGCTTAACTCTTGAATCATTTTCGCTTCGCGCTCGCGAAAACCCGCTTCGCCTTCAAATTCAAAAATCGTCGGAATGGAGGCGCCTGTACGATGAATAATTTCTTCATCCGAGTCAAAAAAAGGACGGTTCAACGTGGCGGCCAATAGACGGCCTACTGTTGATTTACCCGAGCCCATCAAGCCAACAAGACTGATATTGGGCAGTTGCGACAACAATGCTTGCTGTGTTGGACTGATGGGGATGCTGTGTGGAATACGTTTTTTACTCATTATATGAACTCATGGCTCAAACCGCGCGACCTTGGAGCCGCTAACGGGCAGCGAATGCCCTTGCTCATCCAGTACATGCGGTGTGAGGAAAATTAGCAACTCCGTTTTTGAAGTGCTTTTGTTGGTGTTTTTAAATAAATGACCTAACAGTGGAAGGTCTCCCAGCAAGGGGACTTTTTCAACCCGTTTATCACTGGCTTCTTGGTAAATCCCGCCAATGACCACCGTTCCACCATTTTCAATTTTAACTTGTGTTTTCACATGCTTGGTGTTGATGGTATAACCTGCGCTGGTCAATGTACCCACCGAGTCTTTCGAGACATCGACATCCATCACCACATCGCCTTTAGGCGTGATTTGTGGCGTCACTTCTAGCCTTAGGCTGGCTTTACGAAAAGATACGGATGTCGCTCCCGAGCTGTTGGCTTGCTGTTGATATGGAATTTCTGTACCTTGTTCTATCACGGCCGTGACATTATTGCTCGTGACCACACGCGGACTGGAAATCACCTTGCCCTTGCCGTCGGTTTCCAACGCGCTGACTTCTAGGTTCACAAAACGACTTAAACCTGAGCTGTATAAACTCAAAGCCAAACTCGCTGCGGGCGTGCCCATGCTGTTGGACGAGGCGGGGAAGTTAATCATATTACCGACCGTGGTGGTATTGACTTGCCCCGTTGCCCCTAATACGTTGAGCATGTTATTACCAAACGTCACGCCTGAGCGAACAGGCACTGAAATATTTTTGCTTGAATCGAGCGGGTCGGAGACTTGAGTAAAACCTGAATGACTGGCATCATTAAAACCCAACTTGACGCCTAGACTACGAGAAAAGCTGTCATCGGCTTCAACAATACGCGCTTCAATCAAGACCTGCCTTGCAGGCACATCTATCTTATTCATGAGCTGCCGTATTTGCGCCACACGGCTGGGCGAATCTTGCACAACCAGTTGGTTGGTTAAAGCATCGGCGGTCACCGCGCCTTGTTTTGACAAGAGCCTTTGACCGTCGCTACCAATCATGCGACGGACATCTTCAGCTTTTTGATATTGCAGTTGAATGACATCGGATTGGCCGTGACTCCCATAAGTCACGCTGCCACTTCCATCATCACTGGACGACAAAGACAAGTCATCCGCGCTCACAAAATATGTATTGTCATTTTGCTCAACTCGCAAACGCTTAGCACGCGCAATCACATCCAGTGCTTGCTTCCACGTTGCCTCTTTCAAGTTCAACGAAACCGTTCCCGTTATCGAATCGTCTGCAACAATGTTCACGCCTGCAGTTTCCCCTAGCACTTGCAGCAATGCACGCACTGGCACGTCTTGAAATGCGAAGGCCATCCGTTTAGTGGTTTCATTAGAAGAGGCACTTTGAGAAAAAGTGGACAGGCTTTGTTCAACCGTCTGAGCCAACGCCGAAAAAGGCGCGCAAAGTATCATCAACAAGCCAAAGCTCAAGCCATGTACATGGCTGACCAGTTCTTGCTTATATAACGGCAACGAATGTTTTGAGTAATGTCTTTTAATTTCGCCCATAAACCATGAGCCTCCCGTCAACCAACAACTGTATTTTTTGTGGTTCAATGGCTTTAACACGCCATTGACCCGCCCCGATGATTTGTCCTTCTCGCACTTTATGCAAGCGCTCACCCACTTTGATGTAGCCCTGAACTTCACCATCGTAATTGAGTATGCCTACATATTTGAAGTCATTTAAGCCAATTTGATTCAAATCCAGCGTCTGTGTCTGCTTCACTGGAGCGGGCTGAATCAACACCGTTGAAGAAGTCATTAAATCATCAAAGGCAAGCTCATTCAGACGTGATGTTTCCTCAACAGATGAACGAGACCCCGTTTTGCCCTGAGCACTCGAATGAGCGAAACTGTCTTGAGCGGCCACAGTATTGGTTTCATTACTGCTCCCATCAAACACGGGGGTTATATCGTCAGGCAAACCAAGGGTTAACAGTCGATTGTTACCTCGTTCAATTTCAACTTGAACAGGAGGCGGTGAACTCACTTTCGCCATCCATATGATGGCTTGTGAAGGATGGTTTAATTCAGGTAACGCTGTATTTTTTGACTGTATTGGATGTTGTTCAACACACCCAGCCAAACCGATTAACAACAGGGCAGTCACATGCTTTTTCATCACATCGGCTCCGCTGCAAAGACAATTCGCGCCTGCCACTGCACAACTCCAGAAGCGATGCCTTGTACAGTCATTTCATCTACACTCAAAATATCATCACGAGCGGACAGCGCAGCCACCCATTTTAACAAGGCGGCATACTCACCCTCGCCACTGACATTAACCTGCCCAACACGCGAGCTATTGACAAAGTCGGCACCACTTGGCTTCTGAATAGGGGGCTGCTCATTTGATACGTAAATAGGTGTGACTTTTAATGTCCGAAAGCCAGCCGATTGGCTCATCAAAGCAAAATCGCTCAACCAATTGGCCCGTTCTGTTTTCGGTATTGTTTTAACCACTGGAACCATCGAACGTGAGGGAAGGTCAGACAACTGAACCGCTTGCACGTATTTTTCTTGTAAAAGAGCGGTCTGCTGCTGTGCAGCTTGCCACTCTCGATATTTAGGCCAGACACACAAATAACTTAACACCGCCACCAGCATCAATCCGCCAAACAATTCAAACAACCGACGTGGTGTATTCGGCCAAAAAGCCATCTGCGCCACATCTAAGTCACGCCATTTTTTAACTTGTGAAGATAACAATTGAGTGGTCATTGCATCACCACCTTAGTGCGGTTCGGCGTGTCTTCTTTGACTGTTTCTAACTCGGCACTGAACAACCAACGTGTTTGCCCCTTTTCTGTCTTTTGTTCAAATTGAGTTAACTTTAATTGCGGATAACGCTTGGTGTGTTCGGCAAATAGATTCAATGCGTTTTTAGCAAATGTAGGGTTCGTAGTCTGCCCCACCAACGTCAATTTATCATCTGTCTGTTTTGCATTTAAAAAACTCACTTCAGCACTAGAGGCTTCAGCCAAGCGCACCATCCAATCCAACTGCCCTGCATGACGATAACGCCAGTCCGACCATTGTTGAGCCTCGTTACTGGTTGAAGCACCTGCTTGGGCTTGCATCTGAGCAATTTCTTGAGTCAACATGTCGTTGACCAATGTTGTTTGTGAGATGCGCCAATGAACATAAAGCCAAGCACTGCACACACACAAAGCCACTACAGCCACGGTCAAGCACCACTCTGCCCACAAGCGTTTTTGCAAGTTAAGCCGTACCGATTCAGGCGTAGGCCAAAGATTCAACAGTTTTGTATGCTTCATCCTTGCACCTGTGTCGCAAGATGCCATAAACCACCCAGTTTATGCACATCGGCTCTATCAGATAAACTATCAATGCGTTCAGTTAAGACACCTTTTACAGGCACGCCTAATTTTTGTTGCAACGCAAATTTTGCCAAATTCCAATCCACTCCTGAACCCAATCCAAATAAAGCCCGAATGTCCCGCATTTGCTCGCCGCCGAGCCACTGAGTAACCGTCTGAACAATCTCCTCCACCACGAAGCCTGTGGGTAAAAGCACATCAGACTGCCCATCATCAAGCACCGCTTGATATACAAATCCCGCTTGTGTCATCATTTGAGCACTAAACTGGCGTTGTAAATAATGTGCCTGCCCAGAACCATCCACATGCCAAACTGACAATTGGTTACGTTCGACTCGAACCACCAGCACTTTGGCTTGCTGTTCCGAAAAAGCATGGCTCCACACAAAGCATTCAGGACACACCCAGCGCACCTGCCAATTGCCATTAAAAACATGGCCATACACACTCACATCCGACTGTCGTGCAACAGTCATCAAAAGATGTTCTTCTTTCGGGTCTTGGGCCTCACCAAGAGCAACCCAATCATAATAAACATCCGCCATTTGTAGACCGAGCGTTTGAGTGATGTGACGCATCATTTGATAATCACGCTCTTCAGCATCCAGACCTTTAGGTAAACTCAATAGATGAGTATGCACAAAATCCGAAGGCAACATAACCGCAACACACCCTTTAAAACCGTTCAAAATCGGGTTGAGTGCCGATTGCAATGCGTCAGGCGAAACAACCCGCCCAGCAGAAACAGCATGCGCTGAAAGCTTTAACGCACCTGCCTTTAAGACCTTTTCACCTTGACACAGCACATAACGCATCTCGTCATCCACGAGCTGCATCGCCAAAACAGTCTGTTTTTTATCGAAAACACGCCAATTAATCAAAAATGCCTCTGCTTCTCTAATTTTAATTCAACCTTGCCATCGAACTAAACCATGAACGTTTATACTTTTTAAGTTTCTTTGTGACACAAAGTAGTCTTGCGAGTATACAATAAGCGACGTTTGCATGACCTAACTTTACACATAAAAAAACACTCACATGAGCTTAGATAATACACCCAATACAACAAGTAACGAACCCGCTACCGAGCAACCCAATAACAAAGTCAAAGGCCCTTTGTGGCTACGCATTGTTAAAGGTCTAATGCTCGTTGGACTGCTAAGTGCCATTATTATGCCAATTGTTGGCGCGATTTTTGTGACCTTGGCTTGGCCCAACCTGCCTTCAGTTGATTCGCTCAAAGATTACAAACCTCGCATGGCCATGCAGGTATTTACTGAAGACGGACAACTGATTGGCGAATTCGGTGCAGAACGCCGCAAACCCACTTCATTTAAAGACACACCTCAACACTTAAAAGATGCGATTTTAGCCATTGAAGATGCGCGGTTTTATGAGCATCATGGCGTGGACTATTACGGTTTAGGTCGAGCGATTATTAACAATATTTTGCATCCTGGCGAACCACAAGGTGCATCGACCATCACGCAACAATTGGCAAAAAACTTCTTTTTAACCAACGAACGCACCTTGTCTCGTAAAGTATACGAAGCCATGATGGCGGTTAAAATCGAGCAAAACTTGACCAAAGATGAGATTTTAGAACGGTATATGAATCACATCTATTTGGGCGAACGTGCTTATGGTTTTGCTGCGGCAGCCGATATTTATTTTGGCAAAGAAATCAAAGACCTAACCATTGCAGAATCCGCTATGCTAGCGGCATTGCCACAAGCTCCGAGCGCAAACAATCCGATACGTAATCGTACCAACGCCGAATCGCGCCAACAGTATATTTTGCAACGGATGTTTGAACTTGGAAAAATTTCTCAAGCCGATTACCAAAAAGCCAAAGATGAAGTGGTACGCATCATTGACACAAAGACAGCTTCAATCAGCCAACAGTACGCAGTACACGCCGAATACGTTGCGGAAATGGCGCGCCAGCTGATGTTTGACCGCTATAAAGAAGCGGCTTATACCGAAGGTTTGAAAGTTTACACCACCATCAACAGCGAAGAACAAACTGCGGCATACAACGGCGTGCGCAACGCCATCGTCAGCTATGATCGCCGTAAAGGCTACCGTGGCCCAGAAGCCACTTACCCCTTACCAAGTAAACCCGAAGAGCAAATCAAAGCCCTCGATAAAATTTTCGATTCGCATAATGATTTTGACGAAATGCGTGCTGCAGTGGTTTTAGGTGTCAGTGGTGGCAGTGTCAAAGCGGTTCTAGCTGATGGTGAGAACATCAATGTGAACATGAATGTGAAAGCCCCGAGCAAAAACCCAATCAAAGCTGGCTCGGTTATTCGCGTCGTTGAATCTGCGGCTGATGCCACATGGCACATTGCGCAAGTGCCCGAAGTACAAGCTTCTTTTGTTTCAATGTCGACCACCGATGGTGCTATTCGCGCCTTGGTAGGCGGCTTTGACTACAATCTAAGCAAATTCAACCATGTCACCCAAGGCTTCCGTCAACCGGGTTCAGGTATTAAGCCCTTTATTTACTCAGCGGCGATGGAAAAAAACAACATGACGCCCGGCTCCATTGTTAACGACAGCCCAATTAAAATCGGCTCTTGGACTCCGCAAAACTCGGATGGACGGTATTTGGGTCCGATTTCGCTAAGTCAAGCGTTGGCAGGCTCTCGCAACATGGTGTCGATTCGACTATTACAAAGCATCGGCAATGACTATTTCCGTCAATACGCCACTCGCTTTGGTTTTGAGGCGAACCGTATTGACCAATACCTAACTGTTGCGCTTGGTGCGGTTGGCGTCAACAGCTGGCAAATGGCGGGGGCTTACGGCGTATTTGCCAACGGCGGATACAAAGTCAACCCATATATCATCAGTAAAGTAATTGATCGCACAGGCGCAATCATTTTGCAAGCCCAACCGAAAAAAGCTGGCGACCCCGCCAACCGAGTCATCACAGAAAAAAATGCAGCCATGACAGATTCGCTCATGCGCGGTGTCGTACGTAGCGGGACTGCACGTGCTGCAATGGCTTTGGGACGCAATGACATTGCAGGTAAAACAGGGACGACGAATGACGCCGTAGACGCATGGTTCAACGGCTATCACCCTAAACTGGTTGGTATCGCTTGGATGGGCTTTGACAAACCAAAATCACTGGGTGCCAGTGAGTTTGGTGGTACGTTAGCACTGCCTATCTGGATGAGCTACATGAGAGTCGCGCTCAACAAGCAAAAAGTGGAAGCTCACTCTGATAATTTTGAAAAATATGGTTCTGATAACGCAACACCATCAGACCCCACGACCGATACAGGCGTAGACAAACAAACTCCTGAGGAGTTAAAAGTAGACAGCCGCGCGATTCCTCCTGCGAATAGCGAGGCTCGCCAAGCAGCAGAAAAAGTCAATGAAGCGGATGTCAAAGAAGTCAGCAAACCGAAGCCAAACGGCTCTGATCCGTTGACACCGTTTGTATACAGACCTCCTGTGGATAAACCAAAACCTGCAGCCTCTGAACCACCTGCTCCGTAAAATAAAACAGCGAATCTTTTGATTCGCTGTTTTATTTTTAAAGTCGGTGAACTAAAAGCTGAATAAATGAATGTGATGACTTGGCACTCAAGGCTTTTTTGCCAATTGCCGTCGCTCACGAAAAAAAAGCTGTAACAATTCGCGCGCCTCTTGTGCCAAGACCCCGCCCGTTACCTGTGCATGATGATTCAAACGTGCATTATCAAACACATCAAGCACGGAACCTGCTACTCCAGTTTTATAATCATGGGTTGCGAATACAACCCTAGATAAACGAGCGTGCATCATTGCGCCTGCACACATTAAACAAGGCTCTAAGGTGACAAACAACTCGCATTCAGGTAGTCGATAATTTTTCAAAGTCAAACCTGCGGCTCGTAATGCTTGCATTTCCGCATGAGCACTGGCATCGTGCAAAGCTATAGGCTGATTAAAGCCTGTTGCGACCACCTCATCTCGATAGACCACCACCGCCCCTACTGGGACTTCGCCTGCGTCGTAGGCGTGTCGAGCTGCGACCAGCGCCAAGCGCATGAAATATGCGTCGCGTTCTTCAGATGAGTGCCAAGGATGCATTAGACCCGCACCAAGTTATTTCGATGAATCAACTCAGCTTCATCCGCATCACGACCCAATAAATCGCCAAACGTATCGCTCGCATGACGGGCAATGCGCATCGCATCGCCGCTGCTGTAATTAACCAGACCACGGGCTATTTCTAGCCCCTGCTCATCCACACATGCCACGACATCGCCACGGTCGAAAAGACCCTCTACACGCAACACTCCAATTGGCAATACGCTTTTACCAGCATCTTGGACTGCGCGAACAGCCCCTGCATCAAGCACCACACGCCCGCGCAACTGCAAATGGTCAGCCAACCACTGTTGACGAGCAGTGAGCAATGCCACCTGCGCTTTAAGCTCCGTGCCAATGCGCTCGCCTTCAGCTAAACGTGGCAACACATTAAGCTCGCGACCGCTGGCAATCACCGTATGCGCACCGCTTTTCATCGCTCGTTTTGCAGCCAAAACCTTGGTCAACATACCGCCTGTGCCAATGTTGCTGCCTGCGCCTCCCGCCATCTGTTCAAGCTGCAACAAACCAGCTGGAGCGGTTTGAATCAATTGAGCATCTGAATGCTTGCGTGGGTCGGCGGTGTACAGTCCCGCTTGATCCGTTAAAATCACCAATACATCCGCTTCAATTAAATTCGCGACCAGTGCACCCAGTGTGTCGTTGTCACCTACTTTAATTTCATCAGTGACCACGGTGTCGTTTTCATTAATAATCGGTATCACGCCCAAACGCAGCAGCGTAAACATAGCTGAACGGGCATTTAGATAACGTGCGCGATCCGCCAAATCGGCGTGAGTCAATAGAATCTGAGCGGTCGTCAGTTGATGCTTCGCAAATTGAGTTTCATAGACCTGCGCCAGACCCATTTGCCCTACTGCAGCCGCTGCCTGCAACTCATCAATATGGGTCGGTCGCTTACTCCAGCCTAGACGCTTCATGCCCTCAGCAATCGCACCGCTGGAAACCAACACCACCTCTTTACCCAGCGCACGCAAGCAAGCGATTTGTGTCGCCCAACTGGCAATCGCTTGTTCGTCCAAACCTCGACCCTCGTTGGTCACTAAGCTGCTACCCACTTTAACCACGACTCGTTTCGCTGATTTTATAACCGACGCCGACGCCAAGTCAGCGGGCAGATTCCACTCCATCATGCTTAATCCTCAATCTCATCATTGGTTTGCTTATCCAAGCGCGCAGCTACTGCTGCCGCTTTCTCCTCACGAATGCGCTCCATCCGAGCCTGAGATTCTCGATCTGCAATAATTTGTGCGGCTTTATCCGCTAACGCCTGTGCTTCTTTTGCCCGTGCTTCTTCAAGTTTTACTTGGTCGACAAAATTTTGAACCTCGCGCATCAACTCCTCGCAGCCCTCTCGGGTCGCCGCAGAGACTTGAAAGACTTTACCTTCCCAGCCATATGACTTCACAAATTCGGCCACACGTTCCGCACGCTCATCTTCAGGAATCATATCCAACTTGTTCAAGACCAACCAACGTGGTTTTTCATACAAATTTGGGTCATATTTGCGTAATTCCTCAACAATCGCCTTCGCTTCATGCACAGGGTCAATCCCTTCGTGCATGGGGGCTAAATCAACCAAATGCAGCAGAACTCGCGTACGCGCCAAGTGCTTCAAAAACCGATGACCCAAACCCGCACCGTCTGCTGCGCCTTCAATCACACCGGGAATGTCTGCAATCACAAAGCTACGCTCAATGCCCGTGCGCACCACGCCCAAATTGGGATGCAAAGTCGTAAAAGGATAGTCTGCAATTTTCGGCTTTGCATTGGACACCGCCGTAATCAGTGTCGATTTACCCGCATTCGGCATGCCCAACAGCCCGACATCGGCCAAGACCTTGAGTTCCAAACGCAAAGCAAAACGCTCGCCTGCTGTTCCTGGCGTAGATTGACGAGGCGTGCGGTTGGTCGACGATTTAAAATGAATATTACCCAAGCCGCCCTCACCACCTTTGGCGAGCAAAACGCGCTCACCATGAATGGCTAAATCGTGCAACAACTCGCCCGATTCACCATCATAAATCATTGTACCCACAGGTAGTTTCAGGGTGATGTCGTCCCCACCCTTGCCATAACAGTCGGAACCTCGGCCTGCTTCACCTTGTTGTGCTAGAAATTTCTTGGTATAACGATAATCAATCAGTGTATTCAGGTTGTCGTCCGCTTGCGCAAACACGCTACCGCCATTGCCGCCATCGCCACCATCTGGACCTCCGTCTGGTTTATTTTTTTCTCGACGAAAACTCGCCACGCCTTTACCACCGTTGCCTGCGATGACTTCAATATTTGCTTCGTCAATAAATTTCATATCTTTTCCTTAATAGACGGTCTTCCGTGTTGTCCAATTATACCGCGCTCAACCATTTACCCACAAAAAAAGCCCCAAACTTGGGGCTTTTTTTTCACATATCACATCGATTAAGACACGATACTGACTGTGCGGCGTTTTTGCGCGCCCTTGATTGAGAACTGAACCTTACCTTCAACCAATGCGAATAAAGTGTGGTCCTTGCCCATACCCACGCCTTCACCTGCATGGTACTCTGTACCACGTTGGCGAATGATGATGTTGCCTGGAACAATGTGTTCGCCGCCGTACATCTTCACGCCCAAGCGTTTCGATTCTGATTCACGACCATTTCGCGTAGAGCCGCCGCCCTTCTTTTGTGCCATGATGACATCCTTTACATAATTTCTAAACCCAGCCCGCCTGATGCGAACCAGCGTATTTGATTTGTACCGTTAAAAACGAATCTTTAGAATCGACAATTAAGCATTAACTGTTTCGATAACGATTTCAGTGTAGTTTTGACGGTGACCTTGGCGCTTTTGGTAGTGTTTACGACGGCGCATTTTGAAAATGCGTACTTTGTCGTGGCGACCTTGCGACAATACTTTTGCGACGACAGAAGCACCTGACACCAACGGCGTACCCACAACCAAGCCTTCACCCGTACCCACGGCTAAGACTTCGTTCAAGGTAATTTGTTGTCCAACGTCAGCAGCGATCTGTTCTATTTTCAATTTTTGGCCAGCGATAACGCGATATTGCTTACCGCCAGTTTTTATGACTGCGTACATGAATAATTCCTTAAAATTAAAACCCTCTTAACGCACCATTGCGAAAAGAGGGTATATTCTAAAGAATTTCAACAAAGAAATCAAGTAAAACAATCTATTAGCCATATTAGCGTTGTTTCACGTCACGTTTTAAAGGCCTGAATTATATTTCCATCATTTCAAAATCTTCTTTGCGTGCGCCACACTCTGGACACGTCCAATTCATCGGCACGTCTTCCCATTTTGTGCCCGCAGGGATACCGTCTTCAGGTGAGCCTGTTTCTTCATCGTATACCCAGCCACAAATTAAACATATCCACGTTTTCATGTTTTTCCTTTTTACTCAAACTTAACTCAAATGCGCATGCGCACACCACAAACAGGTACAATATTACCATATTGCTGCCTTTTGAATAGATAAGGCTTTGTACCTAATTTTCAACCATATTAACAGTTAACTTATCAATCATGAGCTATCCCATCGTTTTGAGTTTTAACGCACACGACCCTACTGGCGGAGCAGGCATTGCAGGTGACGTAGTCACTTGCGCCAGCTTAGAAACATCTGCGTTTACTGTTCCGACCGCTTTACTGACGGGCGACTTCTCTCAACTGGATGCGGTTTGTCCATTAGATGCGGATTGGATTGATGACCAAGCTCGAACTTTGCTTGAAGATTCAGTAATTCACGCCATTAAAATTGGCGTTTTGCCCGACATCAATATGGTGCGAGTGATTGCTGAAATCATCTCTGATTATCCGCAATTACCTGTGATACTGGCTCCTTCAATTTTGGTGGCCGATGACGATGAAGAAAACGACGCCGATGAAATTTTACGTGCCATTCATGAGCTCATCATACCGAACACTCATTTGCTAATCACACAAAAGCCATTGCTTGCTCAACTGGCTGAAATCAAGCATGATTTTTCCAACCTGAAACAACATGCGCCTGACGCTGTTAGTCGCGCGCACGCACAGGCCATTCTGGGCATGGGTTGCGAATTTGTATTGTTGACCGATGCTTACGCCCCCGACCCTCAAGTTGTGCATCAATTGTTTCATGCGGACGGCTTACTTCGCTCAGACACAACATCACGCCTAACGGACTCTTTTTTAGGTGCAAATACCACCTTATCCGCAGCGATTACGGCCTTAATTGCACACAGCCAACCCACCCCTCAGGCTGTCGGCGAGGCCTTAGAATTTACTTGGCAAACTCTCAAAAAAGGCATAAAAATGGGCATGGGCAAAAAAATCCCTGACCGTTTTTATTGGACTCGCGAAGGGGAAGAGGATGCTGAACCACAAACAAAATCAATCGGAAAACGCCCCACACCATCACCCAGCACACTCCAATAACTCATATCATTCTATTATGAAAATTGTTTTCCAACACCCTTCTAAATTAACCGATGAACTTGTCCACTCTTTGGTTCATCAGCTGCCAGGCGAGTTGCGTCGTGTCAGTGCCACGTGCTTTAAACTTGAAAACACGTTGTTCGACCCCAAAAGCAGCATCCAATTAAAAAATACGGCACAAGCAGCAGGGATTGACATTGCCTTGCTTGAGCGAGATTACAATTGGCAACAATTTAAACTGTTGGCCATGGATATGGACTCAACAGTTATCAATATTGAGTGCATTGATGAAATAGCTGATTTATGCGGAAAAAAAACTGAAGTTGCGGCCATCACTGAAGCGGCTATGCGAGGAGAGATTACAGACTTTAACGAGAGCCTACGTCGTCGCTTGGCCATTTTAGCTGATACTGATGCAGATGTACTGCAGCGCGTATTAGACGAGCGCTTACAACTCAACCCAGGGGCGGAGCGATTGGTAAAGCGAGCCCATGCTCACGGCTTAGAAACTTTACTGGTGTCGGGTGGTTTTAGTTTTTTTACCGATGCAATCAAACAACGTCTGAATTTAACCCATGCACGCTCAAACGAGCTTGAGATTATCAACGGTAAAATCACAGGACGTGTCACCAACACCATCGTCAATGCAGATGTCAAAGCAGCGACAGTACAAGCTTATTGCGAGGCCTTAAATACCCCGTGCAGTAGTGCCATTTGCATGGGAGACGGCGCAAATGACTTGGCCATGATGAGCATCAGTGGTTTATCAGTCGCCTACCACGCCAAGCCACGCGTGCAAGAGAAGGCCATGATTAGCTTTAACCATATGGGTTTAGACGGTTTAATTGAAATCTTAAACTGAAAATAAAAGTGAAAGGCCTTAGAAAATGAGTCGTAAAACCTTATTTATCATCACGTTTATTATTTTTTTAATGATGGTTTTTGGACGTTGGCTGTATGACAATTACCAAATAGACCAATGTTTAGACGCTGGTGGCGCGTGGAACCATCAAGCTCATGTGTGCGACAAATAAAATAAAAAACCAGCTTTTCAAGCTGGTTTTTTATTTGTGTTCTGTATATTTTTCAAAAGATTATTACTTCGTATCGCACAAATTGCTCGCCACACAAGTACCAGAAACACCCCATGTTAAACCATTGCTGTTTTGTGTTGGAGTCAAAACATAGGTTTGAGGCGTTGAAATTGACGCGCCATTGGCATCCTTTCCGCTGGCATCAAAAAGAGAGGCACCTGTTGCCGTAATCGCACCATTGGGTGATACAGATACACTTTGTACGTTGCCATTTGCCCCCAAAGCTGGCGGAACATAACCATTCGCATTTCCGCTGTCGCACGCAGTCAAGGCATTCGTTTTCAAAAAACACATTTCGACAGCAGTTTTATATGGCCCTGTTGCATTAATCACATCGATAAACTTCGCTTTATTCAATTGGTTTTGCATACGTGGCACGGCCAAACTCGCCAAAACACCTATGACTGCAATCACGACCAGCAACTCAAGCAAAGTAAAGCCAAACTGGGTACGTATTTTACGCATCATATCGTGCTTATTCATTTTGACACCTTTTCAAGATAAATACTTTATCTTGAAATTATATCGTATTTTTTAAGAAAAGTATATCCCATACACCATGACCCAACCTATTGCCACGATTTTCATATTTGGTAAGAGGACGAGATTCGGGTCGAGGAATAAAAGTATTCTCTTTGGTATAATTTATCAACAAAGATTCGGATGATAAAACAGACAACATTTGTTCAGCATAATTTTCCCAATCGGTTGCACAATGAATATAACCATCGCTTCTCAAGCGTTTGGCCAATTCGTGAACAAAAGGGGGTTGTATCAAGCGACGCTTATGATGACGGGCTTTATGCCAAGGATCGGGGAAAAAAACATGAACACCAGACAACGTGTCAGGCGCAACCATGTCACGGACAATCTCAACCGCATCATGCTGTATCACTCGTAAATTAGTGAGTTGATGCTCGTCAATTCGTTTCAGCAATGCGCCCACACCCGAGGTAAACACTTCAACCCCGACGTAGTTGATATGTGGATTTTGCAGGGCAATCTTGGCTGTTGTCTCACCCATGCCGCAACCAATTTCGAGCACGATTGGATTATTATTGCCAAATACCTCCGCCCAATCTTCAAGATTTTTTAATTCTTTTTGGTAGGTCAAGCCATACTTTGGCATCAGGGTCTCATATGCCCGCCGCTGGGCTTCTGAAAAATGACCTTTGCGATGGACAAAGCTTTTGATGTGTCCATAGTTGTGTTCTGCTTCATCATTCGAGATGACAGTTTCAAGTTTGATTTCTTCAGGGTTCATAATTTTTAAATATACGATTTAACAAGACAAGCCCCAGCCGAAGGACTGGGGCAGTTGAGTATTCGATTTATGTTTTACAAGTTATTTCAAAGCATCTAAAATTCGTGCGCGAATCTCCTCGACCGCACCAAGTCCAGACACTTTTCGGTATTTTGGCGCACGGGCATCGCCACTTTGCGCCCATTGACCATAATAATCAACCAGTGGACGCGTTTGTTGTTGGTACACGTCTAAACGCTTACGCACGGTTTCTTCAACATCATCCGCACGAATTATTAAATCCTCACCCGTGACATCGTCTTTACCTTCAACTTTAGGTGGATTAAATACAACGTGATAGGTACGTCCAGATGGCTCGTGCACGCGACGACCACTCATGCGCAAGATGATTTCTTCAGCGGGTACATCTATTTCCAGCACATAATCAATTGCAACATGGGCGTCTTTCATGGCATCGGCTTGCGGTATGGTACGTGGAAAACCATCAAATAAGTAACCTTCTTTGCAATCCGCCTCAGTCAAACGCTCTTTAACCAAATTGATAATCAAATCATCCGATACCAATTGCCCTGCATCCATGACTTTTTTAGCTTCAACACCCAATGGTGTACCCGCTTTAACTGCCGCGCGCAACATATCGCCTGTTGAAATTTGTGGAATTGAAAAATTGTCTTTAATGAAAGTCGCCTGCGTGCCTTTACCCGCTCCCGGTGGCCCTAAAAGAATAATACGCATAATGTCCTCTATAAAAATATGTGCGTCTCTAGCACTTGGCTTCACACCACAGGGCCTTTAAGCCTCTTTTTGCGAAGCCATAACCTTACTCCAGTCTCAGCATTAGGTCAAGCCAGACTCAGTAGCGCTCTTGCGCAAATAGGCTTCAACCAAGGCAACGTCGGTCGGCTCATCCACCCCAGGAGCTGCGGGCGAATCACTGACATGCACACAAATGCGCTCACCATTCGCCAAGACCCTGAGCTGTTCGAGGGACTCATTCTGCTCTAAGACACTGACAGGCAACTGACCGTAGCGTTTGAGAAAACCAACTCGATAAGCGTAGATGCCCATGTGACGCAATACAGGTAATTGAGCGGGCAATACACTTAATTCGCCGCCCGCAGCGCGCATGGCATCTCTAGGATACGGAATCGGCGCACGAGAAAAGTACAAGGCATGTTGAGCGTTGTCAAGAACAACTTTGACAATATTGGGGTTGAGAAAATCTTCGGCACTATGAAGGGGATGCGCAGCGGTAGACATGACGCTGTCTGTGGAATCATGCAGACTTACTGCGACAGCAGCAATTAAATTCGGGGCAATCGCAGGTTCATCACCTTGAACATTGACCACGATGGCGTCATCCGCCCAGCCCAGATCAAGTGCCACTTGTGCAATGCGATCCGTGCCTGATGGATGTTGCGCATCGGTCATGTGCGCCACATAACCCGCTTGAGTCACGCAGTTGAAAATATCGGGATGGTCGGTCGCGACCACAACACTTTGAGCACCCGATGCCAGCGCTTGCTCAACAACACGCAGCACCATCGTTCGACCCGCAATGTCAATCAAAGGTTTGCCATAAAAACGCGAGCTGCCCATGCGCGCTGGAATGACAACTTTAAACGGGGCATTCATGATGCTTCGGTCATATTATTGGCTGAAATGGCTTGTTCAATCAGCAGTATGGGCATGCCATCGCGAATAGGGAATAATAGCCCATCCGTTTCACACAACAAACCAGTCGCGCCTTTATCTTGATTGGCTTTCTGTTGTATCAATTCGCCCTTGCATTTAGGACAGCGCAGTGCATTTAACCATGTATTTGAAGACATATTTTATTTCCAATTGTTATCTAATGATTTTTAACTCTAGAACTCTAGTTGAGTGTTAGCTCATCATTTATTCGTCGTTTGCTTATTTTTTACGCATTCCATCCAACCGTTCAATCATAAATGATTCTAAACGACTTAATTCAGGCGTATCCAATATTTCCAAAGGCACTACCCAAAAACGCTCGTGATAGGCTGCATTATCCTTAATGAGGTGTTGATATTTAACCGCGTCTTTTTCAGTCATCAACACGTATTTGACGTGACGTGAATCCATCAACTTCACAAAAGCCTCGTCAAACATAAAATGGTCAGGCAACGCCATCGTATGGCCATGAATATTGTGAGCCTGAAGCATTTTAAAAAACAGCTCAGGCTGCGCGATTCCCGCAATAGCGAGCGTGTCTTTACCACCAAAAAAAGACAGGGGTAAACGCGTGCGCGTATCCGCCAAACAATAAGCATCCGAAATATGACTTTTAAACGCAAAATGATTGGGACGTGCTGGGTCTGGCATCTGTGATTGCAATTGTTGTTGCTCGCGCGTGGGTAACTTTTCACAACGATGGTGCCACACAACCGCGTCAACACTACCCAAACGAGTTGGCGGTTCACGCAAAGGCCCTGCGGGTAAGCACCAGCCATTGCCTTTGCCTCGCTTATCCATCACCACCACTTCAATGTCTCGCGCCAACTTATAATGCTGCAAACCGTCATCAGACAAAATAACATCCACTTCTGGATGTGCTTCACATAGACGCTGGACAACAGCCGAGCGATTGGCACCCACCCAGACAGGGACATTGTTGCCCAACAAATGTAACAGCGGCTCATCGCCAACCTCAGTTGGCAAACTGTCTCGTGTGACCTCACGCACCGTTGCATGTGTAGAGTTTCCACCATAACCACGGGCGACAATCGCTGGACGATATCCTGCCTTAATCAACGCTTTTGTCAACGCGCCCACCACAGGGGTTTTACCCACACCACCAATCAAAATCCCCCCAACGACCACCACAGGTACAGGTGCACGATAAACATCAAACACACCCAGTCGAAAAGACAATCGACGCACCAAGACAATAAACTCATACACCACTGAAAAAGGCCATAGCAAAATCGTTCGCCAATTTTTAGTTTGCCATACTTTTAACCACCACGCCTCACGTCGGGCGCGCTTGTACGCCTCTCTTTTGTATTCAAAGTTTGGAGGACGACGTACTATGCGAGAAGGTTCAATCGGTTGAATCATGCTTTGTAATATAGGGAGTAAATGATTCTTTTAAGATTCAGGTAAAGGCTCTGACTGCGGCACTTCAAGTAGCGATACACCAACAGTCAAAGCCACCCAATCAACGCTTTGCAAACGCACTTGCACTCGAGATTGCAACGGTATATTTTCAGGCAATGTGGGACACGGCATATACAAAGGTATTTCAGACAGACGCAACACACCCTCTTTAATCACAATGGCATCACCCTCGTAGATGTCATTATGCATGCGCTGCGCCACCCATTGCAAACACCAATATTTTTCCATTTTACTCTGTTGCTCTGCATACGCTTTGTATTTTTCATCAAACGCGCTCATGCGCTGCAACACATCAACCTCTTTGGCTTTAAACGGTGCCTGCATCGGCGCAGTCACGCCATGACGAATCGCAGCGAGCAACTGCATTTGATTAAACCAATCCGCATAACGGCGTAAAGGTGAGGTCGTCCACATATAAGCGGGCACGCCCATCGCTAAATGAGGTTGGGCATGGGTTGATGTACGCACGCCAACATTGCTTTGCGTTCTAAACAAGGCGGGGACATTTAAACCGTCCAACATCTGCGCCCAGTTCACATTGGCAAAAATCATCCATTCGGACACGATTTTATCAATGGGCGAACCACGCATGCGTTGGCTGATTTGGACGACTTCATCGCCTTTTAACCCTTCATCATCAGCACGCTCTAGAACAAATGAAAAATCGGCTCGGTTGTTATTTTCAGGTTTACCACGAACGGCATCACGTTGCGCAGAGAGTTTCAACGCGCCTTGCCACAACACTTTCAAAGCCGACGCATACGGATAATCCTCGCGCTCACCATTTAAATCATCGGCCGTCAACTGCATGTCAGGCACATCATGACGCAAATTAGCACCCACATGAATCCGCTCAATTTTGCTTTCGACTTCACTCAGCGCAGTTTCTGCCTTTAAGTCCAAGGTCGTATAAATCGAAACGACGGGCTTGATGGTACCCGCATCCAAGCTAAAACAACCCACCCACGCGTCGGGTAACATGGTGATTTTTTCACCAGGTGTATACATGGTGGACATGCGGCTGGCGGCATGTTTATCCGCCGCATCATCACGTTGCACCGCCAAAGAGGGCGCTGCAATATGCACGCCAACACGATAACGCCCTTCGCCCAATTCCAATACCGAAAAAGCATCGTCTATTTCTGTGGTCATGCTGTCATCGATTGAAAACACCTTTAACTCAGTGTTTAACGGCAAGTCATCCACAGAAAAGTCTGGCAAGGGCAAACTGGCGATCACGCCCAGTGGATAATGCTCGGCAAAAAAAGTGGCTCGGTGCAACTCAAACGCATTTTTAAACGCGCCTGCATGCAATAACAATTGGGGTACAGTTAATTTCAATTGTTCAGCGGCTGCCACCACCGCTTTATACGTCATATCATTGGCATTTTTTTTCTGCAAAATGGCATCACGCACTTGTAAAATCTCCTCTGGACAATGCCCAGCGACCAAGTCTTCAGTCCATGCCGCTTGGATGCGCAAACGTTCTTCTTTTTTAGCAACGGCCGCCAAAGCGATTTCGATTTGTTCCGCAGGTTGGCGCGTGAACAAGCCGCGTCCTTTTTTACCAAAATAAATCGGTGCGCCATGCAGCACCTGCCACATTGCGGCTTGCTCAATTAAACTTGCACCGCTACCAAAATAATCTCGTGCCAAATCGCCAAACTCAAACACGCCTTCTGGGGCGCACTCCCAAACAAAAGACAAATCGGCTTGCTCAACCAGCTGCTCGACTTGCTCAACAATGTGTTGACTGGACGCCAAGCTGACTTCGCCTTGTAACAACACGTCTTTTAATTTGATTTTTTGTAAAGACGAGCCATTTCCCTTGGCATGCACATGATGCTCTTTTTGCTCCATGACCTGTGCGGCCAGCATTTTGCCTGACTGTTCATAAAAAACGTAATTCATTAGACCCCAGCCACTTGCGTTTCAAAAACTTGGCGTAAACTATCAGGCACGCTCTTCGGTTTTTTGGTTTGAAAATCAACGCACACCATCAAAATACGTGCGCGGCACACGACTTCATCATTTTTCAATATATTTTGTTCCAGATGCACAGATGAGCGTCCCATTTTATAAACCTGAGCCGTCGCCACCACTTCGTCATCTAAAGTGAGCGGCGAAAACCACTCCATCTCACATTGACGAATCACAAATCCTACCCCAGTATCGCGCGCCAAAGCCATGTGTTGAATGCCTGCACTGCGAAACCACTCGGTCCGCGCGCGCTCAAAATACTTTAAATAATTTGCGTGATACACAATTCCCAATGCGTCGGTATCTTCAAAATACAGCTTAATTGGCAAATGGTAAACGGGGTTACTCATGCTCATCCTTTACAATCGGTAAAATACTCAAATGGGGCAAATTTTACCACATAACCCACTTGCCTCAGACTCCGAAGAGCGTGAAACCAAACAAACACAAAAAACGCCCTCTTTTAAAATAGAGAGCGTTTTCGACTCATCGCTTTCATCACGAAATAAAAGCCCATACCCGTCCAGCTAGGTTATACCACGCCGACCAACTCTTTCACCACGGCGGCTAAATTCACGCGCACATGCGCCGCATCGGGCACATCCCCTTTGGCATACGTCATATTACCTTGCCCTGTTAAGACCAGAAACGGCTGACAGCCCGCGCGTTGAGCGGCGTTCATATCGTTAATCGTGTCACCCACATAAATCACTTCGTTGAGCGGCACTTCAAAACGATCGGCAATTTCTTGCAACATTGTTGGTGAAGGCTTACGACAGCTGCAACCCGCATCAGGCGTATGCGGACAAAAAAACACCGCTTCGATATAACCACCTGCCGCTTCAACTTCTTCATGCATTTTTTTATGAATGGCATTCAAGTCGAACACATTGAGCTTACCTTGCATGATGCCAGGCTGGTTGGTGGCGACCACCACACGAAAATGCGCTCGATTTAAGCGGGCAATGGCCTTCAGACTATCTGGCAAAGCCACCCAGTCATCAGGAGTAGCGATGACACCACGGTCTTCGTTGATGACCCCATCGCGTGACAAGATGATGAGCCGTTGTTCATGTTCCACAGCCTCGCCCCTATCTCGTTATGCTGCTAAACACGAAATGTCCGCCACGCCGTTCATCAATTGCGCTAAATCATGCAACAACTTCAAGCGATTCGCACGCACAGCCGCATCATCCGCCATAACCATAACATCAGCAAAAAACGCATCCACTGGCTCACGTAAATTGGCTAAAGCGGTTAAAGCATTCTGATACTGACGAGCCTCCAAAGCCTTTTGTACACTTGGACGAACCTCATTTAAAGCGGCAGCCAGGGCTTTTTCGGCCGATTCAGCTAACAAAGCCTCATCCACTTGCGCTGCGATGGCCTCATTTTTTTCCGCGGCTTTACGCAAAATATTGACACATCGTTTATTCGCAGCGGCCAAGTTTTCCGCTTGCGGCAGCACCGCAAAGGCTTGCACGGCAGCAATTTTTTCGGTCACTTCATCTAGGCGGTCGGGATTGTTCGACAGCACCGCCTCAATATGCGCAGCGGCGTAGCCTTGGTCTTTCAGCAGGCCTTTCAAACGCTCCACCATAAAGAGTTTAACTTCTGTCGCCGCAGGTTTAAACTGCGCATGCCCCTTAAATTGCGCTTGCACCGCATTCAAAGTCTCAGTCAATGACAAAGGCAGTTTCTTTTCCAACATCATGCGCACCACACCCAAGGCGTGACGGCGTAGGGCAAACGGATCTTTTTCACCCGTCGGTTGCAAGCCTATGCCCCAAATGCCAACAAGCGTTTCTAATTTATCCGCCAGTGCGGTGATAAGACCAATGGCCGTCGCAGGTAACTCATCGCCCGCAAAACGCGGTTGATAATGCTCGGCACACGCGGCCGCAACCTCGATTTTTTCACCATGATGAGTGGCATAGTAACGCCCCATAATCCCTTGCAACTCAGGGAATTCACCCACCATATCGCTGACCAAATCAGCTTTTGCAATGTACGCAGCCCGCTTGGCATCGGTGGCCTCCACCCCCAAAACGCCTGACAAATAGGCGGCGATGGCCTGCACGCGCCCCACCCGCTCACCTTGCGAACCCAGTTTGTTGTGGTAAACCACATGACCGAGCTTGGCCACCATGTCATCGAGTGTTTTCTTTTTGTCTTGCTCAAAGAAAAACTGCGCATCGGCCAAGCGCGGACGGACAACGCGCGCGTTGCCCTCGATGATTTGCTCAGGGTTGTCGGTTAAAATATTTGAAACCACCAAAAACTCATTCACCAGCGCGCCGTTGGCATCCGTCATGGCAAAATATTTTTGGTTGGTTTGCATGGTTAAAATCAAGCACTCTTGGGGCACTGACAAAAAGCCCGCGTCAAAAGATGCTTTATAAACAACAGGATATTCAGTTAACGCGGTGACTTCATCGAGCAAAGCCTCGGGCATAATTACCTGATTCGCACCCGCTTTATTTTTTAACTGTTCATAAATGCTTTCACGGCGCACATTCAAATCAGGCTCAACCATGCCTTGAGTGCGCAATACATGCGCATATTCTCGGGCGTTTGGTATGTTGATGGATTTTTCACCCATAAAACGATGTCCGTCCGTGACGTTACTCGCCTTCACGCCAAAGACCGTCACTGGCAACACATCGGCGCCATGCAAGACCAGTACTCGCTTGACGGGTCGAACAAACGCCACATCTTGAGCCGCTGTTGTGCCCGCGTGAATTTGATAGGTCATGACCTTGGGAATCGGCAATTTCGCCGCCACCTCGGTCAATACATTTTCCAAGACTTCGTGCAACACCGCACCCTTAGCCGTATAGGTCAAATAAAAGAGGTCTTGCTTACCGTCACTTTCAATGTCTAAATCCAATACGGTTTTATCCGCAAAGCCCATCGCCGCCAATTTTTTAATCAACGATGCGCTCGCTTTGCCTTCTGCATCCAAGCCCACTTTCACAGGCAAGATTTTTTCGCGTTTTTGTTCATCTTGCGCTTGCGTCGCGATGCCACTGATACATACGGCCAATCGACGTGGTGTCGCATACGGATGCACGACTGCGTCTGACGCTGCCAACCCGAGCTTGACCAAAGTGGTGTGTACGCCGTCAGCAAAAGCACTTGATAGTTTGGTGAGTGCTTTTGGGGGGAGTTCTTCGGTTAATAATTCAATCAATAAATCTTGGGTCATTGTTAAAGCTTTCTTTCATCGTCAAACAGAAGTCGTTATATTTTTGAATCGTTGTTGACCGAATGTGTATCTGAACACATCGCCATTTTAGAATTAAAAATTATGTTTACTTTTTGCGTCTTGCTTGCCACTGGTTTTGTATCATAAAAAAAGCAGCCAAAGAGTGTCGCCCTTTGGCTGTTTACTTTAAATTACTTGGCACTCATCAATGCCACAGTGGTGTCCAACATGCGGTTAGAGAAGCCCCACTCGTTGTCATACCAGCTGCCCACTTTCACCAAGCGGCCCGATACTTTAGTCAAACTTGCGTCATAAGACGACGACGCTGGGTCGTGGTTGAAGTCAACCGATACCAAGGGTGCAGTCACATAATTCAAAATGCCTTTGAGTGCGCCTTCTGAAGCGGTTTTCATGATGCTATTGATTTCTTCAACGCTGGTATCACGCGCCGCGATAAACGACAAGTCAACCAATGATACGTTAATCGTTGGTACGCGCACGGCATAGCCATCCAGTTTGCCATTCAATTCAGGCAACACCAAGCCGACCGCCGCCGCTGCACCTGTTTTCGTTGGAATCATGCTCATGGTCGCTGAACGTGCGCGGCGCATGTCTTCATGATAAACATCAGTGAGGCGTTGATCGTTTGTGTAAGCGTGAACAGTGGTCATCAAACCGCTGACAAGACCAATGGCATCGTGCAATGGCTTAACCAATGGCGCGAGGCAGTTGGTGGTGCATGATGCATTTGAAATGACGGTATCTGTTGATTTCAATACGTTGTGGTTGACGCCATACACAACCGTGGCATCGACGTCTTTACCACCTGGGGCTGAAATGATAACTTTTTTCGCACCCGCTGCAACGTGTTTACTCGCCGCGTCTTTGGTAGTGAAAAAGCCCGTGCATTCCATCACCACATCAACACCCAATTCAGCCCAAGGCAATTTAGCGGGGTCGCGCTCAGCGAGCACTTTGATGCGGTCGCCGTTCACGATAATCGAATCACCATCTACAGCAACCGAACCTGGAAATTTACCGTGCGCCGTGTCGTATTGTGTCAAATAGGCGTTAATACCCGCATCACCAAGGTCATTGATGGCAACGATTTCGATATCGTGTTTTTTGCCGCCTTCATAATGAGCACGTAAAATATTGCGACCGATACGACCATAACCGTTAATTGCGACTTTGATTGTCATACTTTTTCTCCTAAATTAAAAAAAGATAGCCCTCTTTGTTATGAATTGGGTGAGTCTTGCAGCGTCACCCGCGCCTACCGCCTACCGCCTAAACATAATTTATTTCTGCAAAACAGACAATGCAGTGTTCACAACATTATCGACCGTAAAGCCGAATAATTTAAACAACTCACCCGCAGGCGCAGACTCACCAAAACGCTCCAAGCCGATGACTGCATTGCAGTTGTAACGCCACCATGTATCGGTGACACCCGCTTCAACCGCCACGCGAGCAACGCCTTCTGTCAACACGCTTTTTTTATACGCATCAGACTGACGCGCAAACACATCCGTACATGGCATCGAGACCACTCGCGTTGAAACGCCCTTAGCCGCCAACACATCCGCCGCTTTAACAATCAGGTCAACTTCAGAACCCGTCGCCATCAACACAATGTTCGCTTTTTCATTATCAGCTTTAACATCGCGCAATACATAACCACCTTTGAAAATATTTTTGGTTTGGGTGGCATTGCGCTTCATGAATGGTAAATTTTGACGGCTAAAAATCAAAGCGGCTGGGCCGTCCACTCGTTTAATCGCCGCACCCCACGCCGCAGCTGATTCTGTCGTGTCGCAAGGACGCCATACGTCCAAATTTGGAATCAGGCGCAATGAGGCCACGTGCTCAACAGGTTGATGAGTCGGACCATCTTCACCCAGGCCAATCGAGTCGTGAGTAAAGACGAAGATGCTGCGAATTTTCATTAAAGCCGCCATGCGCAAGGCATTGCGGCTGTAATCTGCAAAGGTCAAGAACGTGGCGCCGAATGGCAAGTAACCGCCATGCAAAGCAATGCCGTTCATCATCGCGCTCATCCCAAATTCGCGCACACCGTAATTGATGTGGTTACCCCAGCTGTCGGCGCGAACAGGCTTGCATTCGGGCCAATTGGTTAAATTCGAACCCGTCAAGTCGGCCGAGCCGCCTAAAAACTCAGGCAAAACTTTGGCATACACACCAATGGCATTTTGGCTGGCTTTACGCGTGCCAATGGTTTCGGCTTTTTCAGCGCACACTTTGAGATACTCTTCAACCGCTTGGTCAAAATTCGCAGGCAACTCGCCATTCATACGACGAGTAAACTCCGCCGCTTCTTTAGGGAATTTTTTCGAGTAAGCATCGAATGTTTTTTGCCATTTGGCTTGAGCCTGCGCGCCTGTTTGTGTTGAATTCCAAGCATCGTAAATGTCTTGGGGCACCACAAACGGCTCATAGTCCCAACCGATGTGCGCGCGAGTAGCGGCAATTTCATCATGCCCCAACGGTGCGCCATGGACTTTATCTGTATCGGCAAAATGCGGCGAACCCTCACCAATTCGAGTTTTGCAACAAATCAATGTTGGGCCTTTGTCAGCGGCCGCATTGGCGTTCGCCTGCTCAATCGCTTTAGCCACCGCGCCCGCGTCATGGCCATCAACCGAGCGAATCACGTTCCAGCCATACGCTTCCATACGCTCAGGCGTCTTGTCATCAAACCAAGGTGTCACGCGTCCATCAATCGAAATGCTGTTGTCGTCATACAGGGCGATTAATTTAGACAAACGCCATACACCCGCCAATGAGGCGGCCTCGTGACTAATGCCCTCCATCAAACAACCATCACCAAGGAATACCCAAGTTTTGTGGTCAACAATGGTGTGTCCATCTTTATTGAACTCTTGTGCAAGCAGCTTTTCGGATAAAGCCATGCCAACGGCATTGGTGATGCCCTGACCGAGCGGGCCTGTCGTGGTTTCAATGCCGTCAGCGTAACCGTATTCTGGATGGCCTGCTGTTTTAGAGTGCAGTTGACGGAAATTCTTAATATCATCCATCGACAGGTTATATCCCGTCAAATGCAGCAAAGAATAAATCAACATCGAGCCATGTCCATTCGACAACACAAAGCGGTCACGGTCAACCCATTTGGCATCGGTCGGGTTGTGCTTGAGAAAACCATTGGCAGGATTCCACAAGGCCGTCGCGATGTCCGCCATGCCCATCGGCATACCAGGGTGACCAGAATTGGCTTTTTGAACCGCGTCCATTGACAAGGCGCGAATGGCATTCGCCATTTGTTTGACATTTGCTGACATATGCACTCTCATAAAATTAAAGAAAACTTTGCCATTTTAACAGATGCACCGTAGGCTTTGGGGTAATATGTGCAACGCCGAATTGCCAAAATTCAGCAAAAGTTACACTTAAGTCATGCTTAGGCTATGCTTAAATCGTTCTTAAATTTTACCCGCATAAAAAACAAAAAACACCCACCTCACTCACAAAGACATTCCCATGATTTCTCTTTCACTTTGGCTGACCTACGTTGCCGCAGTTTTTTTCATTTCGGGCACGCCCGGCCCCAATATGTTATTTGCCATGACGCAAGGTCTACGCTATGGCCTACGCCCAATTTGGCCAACGCTACTCGGCGAGGTGTGCGGCGTATTATTGATTTTATGTTTATCCATGAGCGGCTTAGGGGCGATTTTAAAATCATCACTGACTTTATTTACCATTTTGAAATGGATTGGCGCGGCTTATTTGATTTATTTGGGCATACAAATGTGGCGCACGGTCGATGAAGCCGCACCACTCACTGACGATACGGTCAACACCCGTAGCTGTGCGCCTTCATTTTCCAACCAATTTCGCACGGGTTTGGGCGTTGCCCTGTCCAATCCCAAAGCGATTTTATTTGGCCTCGCCTTTTTTCCTCAATTCATCCACACCGATGCGCCCCTGCTCTCGCAAGCCATTATTTTACTTGGAACTTTTGCTATCATCGAAACGGCTTGGATGTGCATCTACGCAACAAGCGGCACGCAACTGTCAAGATTTTTAGCCTCGCCCGCTCGCATGCGCTGCTTTAACCGCGTGTCGGGTTCGGCATTTATTTTGGCGGGCTTGGGGTTGGGTCTATTTGGGAAAAGTAAATAAAACTAAACACCATTAAAATTTGGCATTATTTTTGCTCGAACATATCGGTGCGCTATTTCCAAACAATCCAAATATTCTTTTTTATGAGCGATAAAAAAGGATTTCTCTTTTACAAACATGAAGATAAAACAGCTAAAAGCCAATCTAAATGAATGTGACTAAGAACTAACCGTTGCACTTAAAACTCATATTTTGCAAACATTATTCCATATGCGCCAATCTACGGTTCCATATGGTGAAATTTGGAATCTAGGATCCCAATCATTACTAGCCTTGTTTATTTTAGTAAACGTTGTTCCAGGTTGTTGACTACAAGCATATGCTTTTGTGAAATACTCGACGCCACCATGCGGAAATGATTTTGCTATTGAAACTACCATTACCTTCACCGTGTCAACGCCTCTATTAACTGGGTTAACAGAATCGATTCTATGCTCGTACTTACTTTCGGGAGCAATGTAATATTTGAACGCCCCTCCCCCAGAGCCATTGTAAGGAACTTCCATAATTAACTCATAGCCTTGAATTGGCTTGTCCTGTAGTATGTTTTTCGAAATTGACGAACAACCGACGATACATACCGTGAACATTGCATAAAAAAATTTGCACACTGTAATCACTCTTCTTTAAATAAAAGTACTAACAATAGACTTACCACTCACTAAAACCAAACTACTTCTTCCAAGTATCCTTCAACCCCACAATTCGATTAAACACCAACGCACCCGTTTTTGAATCAAGCCTATCGGTCACAAAGTAACCGTGACGTTCAAATTGAAAATGCGTTTCAGGTGCGGCATCTGCAATACTATTTTCAACGTAGCCTTGCGAAACGTGTTTGGAGTCGGGATTAAGCGCCTGCATGAAATCTTTACCGCCCGCATCAGGGTGTGGGTCGGTGAACAAGCGGTCGTAAACCCGAATTTCGGCGGGGCTGGCACTGGCATCAGACAACCAATGGATATTGCCTTTGACTTTGTAGTTGTTTGAACCTTCTGTACCGCTTTTGCTGTCAGCAAAATAGTTGGCATGAACAGCGATGACGTTGCCTTGGTCATCGACATCAAAACCTGTGCACTCAATCACGAAGCCATAGCGTAGGCGGACTTTATTGCCGACAAACAGACGGAAAAAACCTTTGACGGGTTCAGCCATGAAGTCGTCTTGTTCAATCCACAATTCTTTGGTCAACTTAAAGTGACGTTCGCCCATGTCGGGATGGTGTGGATGCACAGGGGCTTTACAGGGTTCGGCGTGGCCTTCGGGGAAGTTGTCTATAATTAATTTAAGCGGCTTTAGTACGGCTACGGCGCGAGGGGCTTTTTCATCCAAATCGTCACGTACGGCTTGTTCAAGGACGCTCATGTCAATCCACGAGTCTGCTTTAGAAACACCTATCCGTTCACAAAACAATCGAATGGACTCGGGTGTAAAGCCTCGACGACGCACGCCAACCAAGGTCATCATACGCGGGTCGTCCCAGCCATCCACTTGGCGTTCTTCGACCAGTTGTAACAATTTACGCTTGCTGGTGATGGCATAGGTTAGGTTCAGCCGTGCAAATTCGGTTTGTTCAGGTAAAGGTTGAGTCAATGCACCGACTTCAACCAAACGCGCGAGTACCCAGTTATACAGCGGACGGTTGTTTTCAAATTCAAGCGTGCACAGTGAGTGCGTGATTTTTTCAAGCGCGTCTGAGATGCAGTGGGTGAAGTCGTACATCGGATAAATGCACCATGCGTCACCTGTTCGATGATGGTGTACGTGACGAATACGATAAATCACGGGGTCGCGCATGGCAATAAACGATGAGGCCATGTCTATTTTGGCGCGCAATACGTGTTCGCCCTCTTTAAATTCGCCTGCTTTCATGCGGCGGAAAATGTCGAGGCTTTCTGCGACGGGTCGATTGCGGTACGGTGAGTTTTGCCCGGCTTCATGCAGTTGTCCACGTTGTGCGCGAATGGTATCGGCATCTTGGCTGTCGATGTAAGCGTATCCTGCTTCGATGATTTTTTCAGCAAAATCATAGAGTTGCTCAAAATAGTCAGAGGCGTAATACAAATGCTCTTCACCCGCGGCATCCACCCAATCAAAACCGAGCCATTTGAGCGTGTCTTTAATCGAGTTCACGTATTCGACCGACTCTTTTTCGGGATTGGTGTCGTCAAAACGCAGGTGGCAACGCCCGCCATAGCTTTGCGCCACACCAAAATTTAGACAAATACTTTTGGCATGTCCAATGTGCAAATAACCGTTGGGTTCAGGCGGGAAGCGTGTGATGACGCTGGGCAAGCCATCGCGTTGGTATTTGTGAGCTGCGGTATCGGCATCAATTTTTTGACGAATAAAATTAGAAGTAACTTCTGTCGTTTCTGCGAGAATGGTGTGTTCAGTCATATGATTTAATGTGTTTTTTGATTTAGTTCTTTAATTTTAGCGTTGATTTTACTTTGCTCGAATAGGTTCAGTATTTCATTCGCTTTTTTCCGTGATTTTTTGATAGAGGCGAGTAAGACCCGTTCCTTTACAGACAACACTTGGGAGGCTTGCATTGAAAACTCTCGCAAGCCCATGCCCAAGAACAACCGTGTTAATTTGGCATTGCCCGCCATTTCGCCACACACAGAGACTTTTTTCTTGGCTTTATGTGTGGTGTCAATGACGTGTGCAATCAATTGCAAAACGGCGGGATGCGTTTCGTTGTACAAGTGCCCAACTTCGGCATCACCCCGATCGACCGCCAGTGTGTATTGGGTTAAGTCGTTCGTTCCAATCGACACGAAATCAATCAGCGGCAACAACGCGGGGAGAATGAGCGCAGACGATGGAATCTCAATCATAATCCCGACGGGTAAATCAGGGTCGTAAGCCTGCTTTCGCTCTTTCAGTTGCGCCCGTGCCTGCCCTAAAAGCTCTAATGCCTGCTGTAACTCATCGAGACCACTAATCATCGGCAACAGCAGCTTAATTGAACCAAAAGCAGATGCCCTTAAGATCGCTCGCAACTGCGTCAAAAACATGTCGGGATGCGCCAAGCTGTAGCGAATCGCGCGTAACCCTAAAGCGGGATTAAGCGGAGTGACGTATTCGTCGGTGTCTAACCCCTTATCCGCTCCAATATCAAGGGTACGAATGGTGACCGACTTGCCTAAAAGTCCCTCGGCTACTGTTTTATACGCCGTCAATTGCTCCTCTTCGTCGGGCAATTGACGGCGATTCAAAAATAGAAACTCACTGCGGAATAAACCAACACCATCAGCACCGACTTCTTTCAAGGCGGCGACATCACTGGGCAACTCAATATTGGCCAACAGTTTAATTTCCCAATCATCCAAGGTCTTGGCGCGTTGATGCACCAAATTACCCAAGCTGGCTTGATGTAAACGCTGTTTAGCTTGCAACTGGCGATAATGTTCAAGCAACAATTCGGTTGGATTCACCAATACCACGCCGCTTTCACCATCCACGATTACCCATTCGTTTTCACGAATCAAATCTCGCGCCTGCCCTGTCGCCACGACTGCAGGCACACCTAAACCGCGTGCAACAATTGCGGTGTGACTGGTTGTCCCGCCCAAATCGGTGATAAAACCTGCCAAATCTCGGTCTTTAAATTGCAGCATGTCTGCGGGCGTGATGTCGTGCGCGACCAAAATCATGTCACTGTCAAATGCTTGCGGCTGTTCCTTGCTCACCGCCAATAAGCCGCTGTGTTCACGAATGGCTCGCATGATACGCGTCCCCACTTGCATCACGTCTTGTTTGCGCTCACGCAGATAAGGGTCTTCAAACGCTTCAAACTGTTCGACCAGTTCGTTCACTTGAGTGGATAAAGCCCATTCCGCGTTATAACGTTTATTGCGCATCAACACTTTAGGCACCTCAACCAGCATGCTGTCCTGCGCAATCATGGCGTGCACTTGCAACATGGCATTCATTTCGTTCGGTGCGTCATCGTCCAGCCCCGCTTGCAGGGTCATAAACTCTTCGTGCACATCTCGAACCGCCAATTCAAAACGAGCAATTTCAGCATCCACTCGCTCTGGCGCAACCAAGTAATGCGGGGCTTCTAAGCTGACGTGCGCAAGCAAATGCGCTTTACCTATCGCAATTTTTTCGCTAACACCAATGCCGTGAATGCTAAATGTCACGCGTTTATTCCCCTTCTCCGAACTTATTGGCAATCAACGCCAAAACCGCTTCCATAGCGGCCGTCTCATCTTCACCGTCCGCTTCTACTGTGATGACTGAGCCGATGCCCGCAGCCAACATCATGACGCCCATGATTGACTTGGCATTCACACGACGACCGTTTCGGGTAATCCAAATTTCACTTTTAAATTTAGTCGCTTCTTGCGTCAGTACGCCTGAAGCGCGAGCATGCAAACCGAGTTTATTCACAATGGTGGTTTCTGTTTGAATCATAAATGCCTTACTTCCTTACATGATTTAAAGTGTGTTATCGATGAGAGGCGAGGACGCATTAAAAGTGCATCGTGCTCATGCCCCTGAGTGAGGCACATTATCCTGCTGTGCGTAGCCCTCAATACCATTGCGCCCACCTTCTATTGCTTTTTGTGTGACTTGAGCCAAAGGGAGATGGCGGTAGTTAAGCGCACGCAAGAGCATGGGTAAATTCACACCATACAGCAGCATCGTATTGACGCGCAAAGTAACCAGCCGTTGTGCGCAGTTGGCTGGCGTGGCTCCACAAATATCCGTTAGAATCAGTACACCGTCGCCATCATCAATTTCTTGGAGCGCCTGCGCCGCCAATTCATTGACTTCATACGGGTCTTGATCCGCCTTAACATCCAACGCCCTCACATTGACAGGAGGAGCTTTAAACACATGAGTGACTGCCGCTAAAAACGCGGCGGACAAAGGTGTGTGTGTCACCAACAAAATACCAATCATTTTCGCTCTCACAAAAAAAGCAAATACTTTTTTTGACTCCCTAGTTCTGCCGCTATTTTAGCGGAATTTGGTGCATGAGATGACGCAAAAATGTGTGCTTCAATTCAATATGAGCACAGAACAAGACTTGCGCCCATTCGGCTCGCCATATTTTTGTGAAAACACCCATACTTAAGGCGTAAAATTGAGCGCATGCCACTTATTTATCATCCATGAAACGACATTTTTCACCACCCCCTTTGCCAACACGAAATGGCGTCAACCCGAGTTTTGTCCACTTGCCCACGGGCTTATGGACAACAACCTTGGCGTTTTTATCTACTCGATTTCCGCACATTTCGGCAGAGATATGGCATGAACGCATGAAAAAAGGTGATGTTGTGAATGAGCATGGTCTAACCATCCAACCTGATGCGCCCTACCGTGCTGGGATGTGTTTATACTATTATCGTGAGTTACCATTCGAATCCCACATACCCGTGCAAGCCCATGTGTTAGACGAAACAGAACATTTGCTCATCGTTGACAAGCCGCATTTTTTACCTGTTACGCCTGGCGGTCACTATTTGCAAGAAACACTATTAACCCGATTGCGCCGCCAACTGAATAATCCCGAGCTATCGCCCCTGCATCGGCTGGATCGAGAAACGGCGGGCATCATGCTTTTTGCCAAAACTAAAGCTGCACGAAGCATGTATCAACGTCTATTTGCCGAGCGAGCCGTGCATAAAACGTATCTCGCCATTGCGCCAACGCGCTTGGATTTAACTTATCCAATGCTGTATCAATCTCGATTGGAGGAGGCTGCGCAATTTTTTGTCATGCATGAAATTGAAGGCCTCCCCAATACCGAAACCCGCATCACATTGCTCAACACCTTGGGTGAACATTCACTGTATCAATTGGAACCTTTGACGGGTAAAAAACATCAGTTGCGCGTTCACATGTCAAGTCTGGGCATGCCCATCTTGAATGATCGCTTTTACCCTATCGCTCAAGCGGTGCAATTGGACGACTACGACAAGCCTTTGAAACTATTGGCAAAAAAAATTGAATTTATTGACCCAGTCACCCAACAACAACTGGCATACGAGAGTACACTTGATTTGATTGAGCAAAATGGTTCAGCAATTTAACAGTGGGAGACAAAATGAAAACATCGAATTTTTTAGGTTTATTGTTTACAGCTTTGATTCTGAGCATGGGCGTAACGACCCGATATTGCGATGCGAAAGATTTAAAATCAGCGGCTGTCGCAGCCCCTGACGCATACGGGGCCATTGCCGCCAAGGAAATATTACGCCAAGGGGGCAATGCCGTTGATGCTTCAGTTGCCACGGCGTTTACATTAGCAGTGACCAAACCAGATGCGGGCAACTTAGGCGGAGGTGGATTTATGACTATTTTTTTGGATGGAAAGCCGTATTTTTTAGATTACCGTGAGGTCGCTCCTCAAGCGGCAACCGCCAATATGTATTTGGATGACAAGGGAAATGTCATTGAAAACCTGAGCCTAATCGGCAATTTGGCGGTCGCTGTACCTGGCACGGTTAAAGGAATGTGGGCTGCTCATCAGCGTTTTGGTCGTTTAAAATGGGCGCAGGTGCTCGCACCAGCGATTCGTTACGCCCAAAAAGGCTTCACCGTGTCAAAGTATTTAAATGACACCCGAAATGCCTCCCTTAAGGATTTTAGTGCCACCAATTTTGCCCAATACTTTAAAGGCATGAAAACAGGGCAACGTTTTGTCCAGCCCGAACTGGAACAAACCTTGCGCAGAATTGCTCAAAATGGTGCACCGGAATTTTATGAAGGTCATACGGCTGACTTGCTCGTGACACAAATGAGCAAAAACCAAAAAGGCATCATCACGAAAGAGGATTTGAAACAATATCAAGCCGTTTGGCGCGAGCCCCTTCAAGTCGAATGGAATGGGTTTAATGTCATTACAGCCCCTCCGCCAAGTTCAGGTGGCATTGCATTATTGCAACTGCTCAAAATGAAAGCGAATCTGGCGCCTCATTTCAATCAAGTGCCGCTCAATTCGCCTAAATACATCCATTTGGTATCGGAAATGGAAAAACGGGTCTTTGCCGATCGTGCAAAATATTTGGGCGATCCCGCTTTTGTCAATGTGCCCGTTACTCGCTTGTTGGATGACACGTACGTCGAACAACGAGCCGCTGAAGTCAATCCGAAAACCATCTCTCCAACGCCCAACATCAAAGCTGGACTTGAAAAACCTCAAACCACACACTTTTCCATCGTCGACAAGTGGGGGAATGCGGTATCAAACACCTACACCCTAAACGGCGACTACGGCAGCGGCGTCGTGGTTGAAGGTGCGGGATTTCTTCTCAATGATGAGATGGATGATTTTTCAAGCAAGCCTGGCGCACCCAATCTATTCGGCGTGGTCGGCGGGGATGCCAATGCCATCGCACCCCATAAACGCCCCCTTTCATCGATGAGTCCAACCATTTTGACTAAAAAAGACACCCCAGTTTTGGTCATAGGCACACCTGGTGGTTCTCGAATCTTTACTTCTATTTTTCAAACCATCACCAACATATATGATTACAAGATGCCCTTGAGGGGTGCTGTTGCGGCGATGCGCTTTCATCATCAACTGTTACCCAAAGACACCATCTTTTTTGAGCCTTACAAACCCATACGTGGCTATTTAGCCAAAGCATTGCAAGACCGTGGCTACAAATTAGAGAACCAAGGTTGGACGGGGGATGTGCAAGCCATTTTAATACGTCAGGATCAACCTATGCCTGTCTCAGACCCACGCGGCACGGGAACATCGCTTATCGTTCCCAACAAATAAACGCGTATAAATCGAAATCGTCTTGGTTAAAAATCAAGCTTGAAGGTCAACCACTATTGCGAATGACGAGTATATAAAAACGCCACCTTTTAGGTGGCGTTTAATGCGATGGTGTATTTGATTTGAGTGCAACAAACAAATATTATTGCTCAACCACTTCCAACTTCACTTGTGCAGTGCCTGAAGTTGTCGAGCCAATTTGTTTAGCGGCTGCAACTGACAAATCAATAATACGACCACCCACATAAGGTCCGCGGTCATTCACTCGCACAATAGTACTTTGACCATTGTTTAGGTTCGTGACCTTTAACTTAGTCCCAAACGGCAAGGTACGATGGGCAGCTGTCATGGCATTCATATTAAATGTTTCACCATTTGCAGTGCGTCGGCCGTGGAACCCAGGACCGTAATACGAGGCAACACCTGTTTGCAAAGCACGTAATTTAGTGTCTGTCGGTGCAAAACTGGTTTTTTGCACATTAACACTAGGTACTTTAGACTCAAGCGCAGTAGCCCCATTTACAGGGTAATCTGCAACCACCGCATTGGCAGTTGCTATTTCTTTCGCAGAGGTAAACGCGCTCATTGATGCTACAGTAACAAAAGCGGTTGCCCCTATTGCCAGCACAATACGCCGACGTGTTTTCAAACGAATCATTCCGTCCTACTCCTTATAGACGGGGTGTTAGACTGGTTATTATTTATTATAGGAGGTCTTTTTACCCACAAGTGTGCATCATCTGATTCGATGGTGGCGCACACCCATTAACATGCCACAACCCACGCCTAAGGTAATCAACGCGGTTCCGCCATAACTCATAAACGGCAGTGGCACTCCAACCACTGGCAACATACCCGCCACCATGCCCATGTTCACAAACGCATAAGTGAAAATAATCATAGTAATGGCACTCGCCAGCAGACGTTCGAATCTCGTGGACGCGCCATGCGCAATCGACAAGCCACGAAAAATCAGCATCAAGTATAGCACAAGAAGCAAAATGACACCAATCAGACCAAACTCTTCAGATAACACCGCCACAAGAAAGTCGGTACTGCGTTCGGGCAAAAATTTCAAATGCGTTTGAGTACCCTGCTCAAAACCTTTACCTAACCAGCCGCCCGAACCAATAGCCGTCTCAGCCTGCAAGATATGAAAACCAGCCCCGCGAGGATCTGACGTCGGGTCGAGCAACACTTCAATCCGCGTGCGTTGGTAGGGTTTTAAAAACTGCCAAATGATAGGGAAACTAAAGACGACAGTGCCAATAAGCCCCCAAATCACTTTCCAACTCAAGCCTGCAAAGAAAATCACATACGAGCCTGCAAACACCACCAAGAGAGCTGTTCCCAAGTCGGGCTGCTTGGCAATCAATAAAAAGGGAATAAGCAACAATACGCCAGCCAAACCAAAACTAAACCATGCCTGTCTTCCAGAAACGATGCCCGTTAAATGAAAGTAATACGACAACATTAAAGGCACAGCGATTTTAAGCAATTCAGATGGCTGAATCACTATCCCCACATTGAGCCAACGTTTTGCGCCCAATTTGGTTTGCCCAAACAATGCCACAGCGATTAACAATACAACACCGATAACATATAAAGGAACAGCCGCCTTCATCAGCCATTGTGGGGGAATATAAGCGAAGGCGAGCATGACCACAAAACCTATGCCTAAGTTGCGGATGTGATCAGGGAAGCGTTCTGGAATATCAGACGAAGCGCTGTACATCGCCACGATGCTTAAGGCTGCAATCAGCACCAAAATTAAAATCATGGCTCCATCTAATGGGGCAAAAATTTTGCGCAATCCAGCTAACTCGGATTGATGGCTTAATCTCATGGCTTACCCGCCTTTGTCGTATCATTGGTTTGCGACGAAACACTTTGAGGATTCATAATCGTGGGCGTGTCAAATCGTTTACCAGCCTGTGACTCATTGAACGCTTTGAGCACATCACGCACCAAGGGAGCGGCCGCACTGGCACCGAAGCCCGCATTCTCGACAATGGTCGCCACAGCGATTTTAGGATGGTCGGCTGGATAAAATGCGATGTACAGTGAGTGATCGCGTGAGAACTCACCTCTCACACTTTGTTTGTACGTTGAATTTTGCGCAACAGTAAACACCTGAGCCGTACCCGTTTTTCCTGCAACTTGCCCAGGTAAACCATTAAATATCCCACGCCCTGTACCTGAGATGTTCACCTGAACCATAGCTCGACGGACCAAATCAATGTCTGCGGCTGGAATTTTTAAATCTAAAGCAACTTCTGGGGCTATTTCAGTTTCCTGCCCCGTCACAGGGTCAATTTTAGCTTTGAGCAAATATGGTTTCATGCGCACGCCACCATTTGCAATGGTGGCAACACCTGTGGCCAATTGCAAAATAGTCATGGTGTTTTCGCCCTGACCAATGCCCAAGTTAATGGTACGACCTGGTGCCCACTCTCGATTTTCGCGTTTCAAAGCCCACTCACTCGAGGGCAACAAACCAGCTGACTCACCAATTAAATCAATTCCAGTTTTTTGCCCAAAACCAAAACGGGTCATTTCTTGATGGATTAAATCAACCCCCATTTTGTAAGCCAAGTCATAGTAGTACACATCGGATGACACTGCGATTGAGGTGAACATATTGACAGCACCGTGACCGCGTCCGCCTGTACTGTCACGATATTTATGACCGCCAAAATTATAAATACCACCATCTTGAATCACCAAATCACGGTCTCGTGCGCCCGAGTGCAATGCCGCCAACGCCATAAATGGCTTATACGTTGAGCCTGGAGGATAACCTCCTCGTAAGGCACGATTTAAAAGGGGTTTGTTTTTTGATTCATTCAAACCTTTCCAATCGTCCATGGAAATACCGTCCAAAAACAGATTGGGGTCATACGTAGGGGAACTCACGAAAGCCAGCACTTCACCTGTTGAAGGCTCAATAGCCACCAAAGCACCCCGACGGCCTGCAAACGCTTTTTCTGCTGAAGATTGAACATAGGCGTCAATCGTCAATTTCACGTTCAGACCATTGACAGGTGGCTGACTACCCAATTCCCTTAAACTGTGGCCGCCAGCATACACTTCAAGCATCTGATAACCTGTTTTGCCATGCAAAATAGACTCGTAACTTTGCTCAATGCCTGTGCGACCAATATGCGTAGTACCCCGATAAATTTCACTCAATTGTTCTTCTTCTAGACGCAACTTATCTTGTTTGTTCAAACGCCCAACATAGCCCACAACATGCACACCCATCGAACCATTAGGGTACTCACGGAACGATTGTTTTTTGATTTCTACGCCCTTGAATCTAAATTGCTCCACTGAAAAACGAGCCACCTCATCTTCGGTCAGCTTGACTCGAATGGGGATAGAATCATGCGAAGCCGCATCTTCTTTGATTTTTTTGAATTTTTTAATATCCGCGTCAGTGATATTTATAATCGTTCTGATGCGCTCAATGACCCGCGCAATGGCTTCATCCGTGGTTTCTTTTGGACTCACGCGCTCTAAGTCATCGGGCGAGATTTCCAAAGAAAACCCGATACTATTTTTCGCCAAAGGCACGCCATAACGATCAAAAATAGAACCGCGTTCGGGGGTAACGGGCACCATTGATGTGCGGTTACTTTCGGCTTTACGGTCAAAGGCCTCGTGACGCACTACTTGCAAGTACACAAAACGAGCCACCAATATGCCAAAACACACGAGCACTAAAAGTTGTGCGACAAGTAGTCTGCGCTTAAATAATTCTTGTTGAGAAGTGCTTTTCGAATAATCAATGTGCATATGAACAAGCTCAGTTGGCCACCCAAGACCCCATGGCTCGTGATTGGGCGCTGCGCGTTAACAACCAAGCGAGCATCATCCAAGCGAGCATGCCAAAAATCACCCAACCTATTTGCAATATGTCAACAGGCTGCCCAGCCAATAAATGCACCAGAGCACGCAACAATTGGGCGCAAAGCATCAAAACCGTGCCATATAACGCGTGGGCAAATACGGATGAAAATTGCAAACGTGGCGTTAAAAAACGCATAATTGACAACAGCCATACATACATTAAGGCGTGCTCTCCGAGCAATGACACCTGTTGCACATCCATCACAATTCCCATGATGAACGCCAAGACGAGCGAAATACGGCTGGGTTGGTACAAAGTCCAAAACAATAAGATAAAGCCCATCCAATCCAACCATACGGTTTGGCGAACCGTCAAAAAAGATAAAGCCCAAGCCACAACAAGAGTCAACCAAACAATACGTGCTTTAACTGCACCCAACCATTGCTCTGCCCGCATTTCAATCCCCCTGCTTTTCTTTAGCTCGCGCACGCGCAATTGCACCCAGTGTATTAGGCTCTGCGTCTTGAACCACTTGACTGGCTTGCTCTTGGCTGCGTTTTGCCATGTGAGCAACATCTGGCACTTGCAAAATTAATACGTAGCGCGTTGACATGCCTTCGGTCGTGGGCACAACAGTGATGGTTGATTGCGAACCTTCGGCCGCCGTATCAATTTTACTGACTCGCCCAACTTTCAAACCCGCTGGATACAGCCCGTCTATACCAGATGTCACAAAAACGTTATCAACATTCAAGTGTACTTCTGTACTAAAAAACCGTAAAGACAACAAACCTTCTGAAGTATGCCCCGAGATAAAACCTCTCACTTTAGGATCATGCTCCAACTGAACGGGCACGTTAATTTTGGTATCTAAAATCAATGTGAGTTCAGATGTGATGGGCGTAACGCCTGTAATTTGCCCCAGCAACCCTTTTGAGGTGATGACGGGTTGACCTGCCACAACACCATCTTGACTACCTTTGTTGAGCACGAGCTTACGGGCATAAGGGTCGACCACTTGATACAAAACCTGAGCGGCTAATGACGGGGTTTTTTGCTCAAGTTTTAGACCTTGTTGCTCACGCAACACATTGTTGTCTTGCTCGACTTGGTTCAAGAGAGCAAGCCGCGCGGCTTGCTCTTGATTCATCGCTATCAATTTTTGGTTGTCCAACGCCAAGCGCTCTAAATCATAAACATGAAAAAAGGCGTCAGAAAACCAAGTTCGAGCGGCATGCAAAGGCGTTTGCACCAAGCCCAAACTTGAACTGATGGTCGCACGCACCCATTGCAAGTGATGGGCTTTACCATCAACAAGCATGAGAACAATCGCAAACGCACTTGCAAAAACAAGCCTTGCCCACTTTGGCGTGGTGCGACGAAATAATTGATAATCATTTTTCATGACGCGTTGAACTCCGAACCTAACCGCTATGCGTCAATAATTATTCGTAAGAAAACAATGATGGGAAATTCTCAATGTACTCTAACGACATGCCCGAGCCGCGAACCACGCATGTCAGCGCATCTTCAGCGACATACACGGGCAATCCTGTCTCTTCTTGTAACAAGCGATCGAGGTCTTTCAGTAACGCGCCACCACCTGTCAACACAATACCGAGCTCAGCGATGTCTGAACTTAACTCTGGAGGCGTTTGTTCCAAGGCAATTTTCACTGTTGAAACAATGGCATTCAAAGGTTCAGATAACGCTTCCAAAATTTCGTTCGAATTAACAGTAAAGCTACGGGGTACACCTTCAGCCAAGTTGCGACCTTTTACTTCCATTTCTTTAACATCGGCACCTGGGAAAGCCGTGCCAATTTCTTTTTTAATCAATTCAGCAGTAGGCTCACCAATCAACATGCCATAGTTGCGACGAATATAGTTAACAATCGCCTCATCAAATTTATCACCACCGACGCGCACGCTGTTTTTGTAAACCATTCCACCCAAAGAAATCACGCCGACTTCGGTTGTGCCACCACCAATGTCAACCACCATTGAGCCACGGGCTTCAAAAACGGGCAAGCCCGCGCCCAAAGCAGCCGCCATTGGCTCTTCAATCAATAATGCTTGAGATGCGCCTGCATTTTGCGCTGACTCTCTAATGGCGCGACGCTCAACTTGGGTCGAGCCACAAGGAACACAAATCACGATGCGTGGACTGGGTTTAAATAAATTCGACTCATGCACTGAACGGATAAAATGTTTAAGCATGGTTTCTGTGACACTAAAATCAGCAATCACACCGTCTTTCATTGGGCGAATCGCATCAATGTTGCCAGGCACTTTACCCAACATTTGTTTAGCTTCCAAACCGACCGCCTGAACTTGCGCACGCCCAGTCTTGCTATCATGACGAATCGCCACCACTGATGGTTCATCTAAAACGATGCCCTGATTTTTAGCAAAAATTAAGGTATTCGCTGTACCTAAGTCAATTGCCAAATCATTTGAGAAGTATTTTCGGATAAAGTTAAACATGTTCTTCCTTTTTTGTGTTGACTTCGTTTTACGACTCGCAAGCCTCATCTTCAGATAAAAGTCGTTAATTTAAGTTAATTTTCAACAAAATCGCCCATCTCGATTTTATTAATTCAGTATTCAGTGGGTGCGTACTTTGGCAGCCGCATGCGACTTTTCGCACACCCGTGTAAAACACGTAATCATAGCGCAAATTCAACAAGCTCGTTGATTTTCATACGTTATTTTTGCCAAAAATCACGGTGATTTTACAAAAAATTTTCGGGCAAGCAAGCGCCGATATTTCTTTGTAAACGTCGCCAAAAATTGCCTCGCTCTCGTAAAATAACTCTCCCCCCATTCATAGCAGGTTCTGGTTGTATCATCTCAACGGGCGATTGCGCCCCCCCACTGTTTTCATTCGTGCGCCATTCCAGTTGCCCTTTATGGTTCAAAATCACGGCATAACTGTAGTCTAAAGACATTGCATTGAGCAAAGCATTGCGCACATTTTTAGCAAAATCAGGCTGACGTGAAAGGATGCCCGCTTCAGTATTCCAGACCACGGAACGCGGGTCAAGATTCATTGAACCCACATAGCTGACTTCTCCGTCAATGACCGCCGCTTTTGAGTGGAGCGCGGTGCGCGACCCCTTCCAACTGAATATTGGATGCCGCCATTGCGGGGTTGCGCCTACGTTTGGAAAACCCTTTAACTCATAAATCTTTACACCCGCTTCGAGTAGAGGTTTACGGTACCGAGAATAAGGGCCATTGACCAAGGGAACATCATTTGATTCTAACGAATTACTCAAGAGAGTGACCGCTACCCCTTTTTTGACCAAACCTTGCAAGAGCTGAATAAAATCATCGCCTGGTAAAAAATAGGGGCTGGCAATAATCACTTCTCGCTTGGCTTGTTGAATCTTTGAAACAAGGGCGTCAAACATCGCCGACCCCGAAGACTGCACGTCGGCCTCATTCGGTATGCGCACATCTTTTTGGGCAGGAGGCGTTGTGACTTTGGTGGGCGCATCACTGTAAAAATCAATGCCCCCCCACAGCAGTTTAGGCAAAATATCGGGCAACACATGATTCTCTGCCTCGTTCAATGCGCTTAAGTAAGGGTGACGAGCCACTCGTTCCTTTCGTGTCAGCGCATTGGTTTTGAAAATCATTTTCTGAATATCTTCTTTAGTGCTGACCTGCGGGGCTTTTTCAAACAGTTCGACTGGAATGGCGTTGTTTGAGTTCCAAAATTCATCAAAACTTCGTTGCATTTGTCCCACCACTGCACCGCTTAACAACACATCTAAGTCAGAAAAATTATCACTTTCGTTGGCATTAAAATATCGGTCGCCGATATTCCGCCCCCCCGTAATACCCAGCACACCATCTGCCAACCAAACTTTATTGTGCATGCGTCGATGTTGGGTGCTCAAATTAGCGACCAACATCAGATTGCGCGACAACACGGTGCCGCGAAAGCGGCGAATTGGATTAAAAATACGCACTTCGATGTTATCGTGAGCCGCCAAAACAGTCATTTCTTTATCGCGCCCCAGCGTATCCATATCGTCAATCAAAATTCGAATCCTGACCCCTCGATCAGCTGCCTTGACCAGCTCCCGAATCAATAGGCGCGAACTTAAACCAGTGTGTAAACTGTAATATTGCAAGTCCAGCGTATGAGTGACGTTTTTAATCAAGGCATTGCGCACCGCAAACGCTTGCACCCCATCCGCCAGCGGATAAATACCCGATGCGTTCGCTTCGACTTGGGGCACTGCTTGTTCAAGCCTCATTGACAAACTCTGTTGCTTTTTTTTCATCGACTCACTTTGAGTAGGTGCAAGCTGAACATGCGCAGCTTTGGGCTGAACACGGCGAACCATTTGCACTAAAGGGGCATTGGCATCAACCGTTCGTGTGGCTTCAAAAACAGGCGTGTAAGGTTCAGGCAATACACTGGCACAGCCGCTCAACACACACACACAAGCCCATAACGCCACCCCTTTCAACATCATGGTTTCAATCCGCTGCACAGTTTATCTAAAGCCGCCACCAAGGTTTGTTCTTCTTTCGCAAAACAAAAACGCACGAGTGTCTGTTGAGGCAAAGGTACGCCATAAAACGGCGACAGTGGAATGGCAGCCACACCGACTTCTCGCGTCAAATGCACGGCAAACTCAACGTCACTCATCTTTGAAAAGGAGCTTAAATCACCATAATCCACCAACTGAAAGTACGTCCCTTGACACGGCAGCAGCCGTAAACCCGTCATCGCCAAGCCCTGACGAAAAGCATCTCGTTTGGTCTGATAAAATGCGGGTAATTCATCCGTGATATTCGGATGCGCATTTAAATACTGCGCAATGCCCAACTGCAAAGGCGTTGCCACCGTAAAGGTATTGAATTGATGCACAGCCCGAATCGCTTGAGTGAGACGCTCAGGGGCAATGGTGTAGCCAATTTTCCAGCCTGTGACATGTAATGTTTTACCAAAACTGGCCACGTGAATGGTGCGCGCCGCGAGGGCTGGACGACGCAAAGCGGATTGATGTAGCGCGCCATCAAACACCATGTGCTCATACACTTCGTCGCTAATCACCCACACATCATAGTGCTCCGCTATCCGCTCCAACTCCACCAAGTCATCCGCAGTAAACGTGTTTCCCGTTGGATTGTTCGGCGTATTGACGATAATGGCTCGGGTTTTTGAAGTCACCGCCGCTTCTACAGCAGCCCAATCGACCACAAACTCTTGCTTATCATTTAAATGTAAATTCACCGCCACAGGTCGACCGCCCGCATTGATGATGGCAGGACGGTATAAATCATAAGCAGGTTCTAAAATAATCAACTCATCTTGCGGTTCCGTTATCGCCAAAATTGCGCAGAACAAGGCTTCAGACGCGCCCGCTGTGATGGTAATGTGCTTATCCACATCCGCAACAAAGCCATAATGCCTGTTGACCAGCGCAGAAATGGTTTGGCGCAACGGCAAAGTACCTATCATTGGTGCGTATTGATTATGGCCCGCTTGCATCGCCGCATAAGCGGCATCGAGCAAAGCAGAATCAGCGGCAAAATCAGGAAAACCTTGCCCCAAGTTAATCGCCTGATGTTGCTGCGCCAACGCGCTCATGGTGGTAAAAATAGTGGTTGAAAGCTGTTTCATACACGCTCCATCAATTCGTGTGCGGTTGGGTACGCGCGCGCCCAGTCCAACAAAGTCCCAACGCGAACGCCCTGCTTCGCGGCTCGTTTACGTAAATCCAATAAATGATGGTCTTTGGTCAGCAGCCAATCAACAGCGTACGCCAAGGCGGCATCAATGAATATTTGGTCATCTCGGTCTTGGCAGCGTATTGACGGCTGGACGGACTGAGCGGGCACTTCTCGTGCAATCTGCTGCATCCTCTTGTCTACCAAGATTTGCTGTTCGATACTCAACTTAAAGTGCGCACGCGAAATCACATCCAAAAACTCAACGCGCATGTCAGACGTATAAACAATGTCCAACTGACCCGCAGCGTGTAAGGCTTGCAAAGGTTTAATCGCTTCATCACTAAACACAAGCCAATCAAGCCAAATGTTGGTATCTAAAATATACAGGGGTTTAACACGGTTCACACTCATTCTACCGACACGCAATCATGTTCAACATATCAAAATTCATTTTAAAGATAGGTTCAGCATCGTACAAAAAGAAAAAGCAACGAGCACCTCATCGCTACAACGCCACCAATCGCCCATTTTTAATACGCATGCCTTTTTTACCCAAGCCACCCAATACATCACTTTTGGCGAGCATCGCCAACTGGGAACGATTTTGCGCATGGCAAATCGCCGCTGCAAGTGCATCCGCGGCATCCGCCTGCGGTTTTCGCGGCAGCTCAAGGAGACGCGCCACCATCTCTTGCACCTGCTCTTTATTCGCTTTACCGTGACCGACCACTGCTTTTTTTAATTGCAAAGCGGTGTATTCATGCACCATCAAGTCTTTCAAAACCAACGCGCTAATCGCTGCACCACGGGCTTGACCAAGCAACAAGGTCGACTGTGGGTTGACATTGACAAACACCTTTTCTATCACGGACTCATGTGGCGTATAACGCTCTATAACCTCATGAATGCCGTCAATCAAAGAGCGCAACCGCTCAGGCAAAGCCTCTCCCGTCACTTTAATCACGCCACTGGACACATACCGCATGGTGTGGTTATGCACGTCAATCACCCCGAAGCCTGTAAAGCGCAGGCCTGGGTCGATACCAAGGAGACGGGTCATTTGAATGGGGTTGGACATGGGCAAAATTTTAGCATGGCATGATGAAACCAATGGGTTTCATTCGCAAAATAAGGCTGACATTAAGCATGTGCAGCGTCTTTTTTAATGACATTGATATGCCCATTGGTCTCCAAAACCGCCAAACGAACCACATCAATACTGACACAATCATTTTGGCGCAACGCATTATTGAGTTCATGGTGAGTGATTCGATTGCATTTCATGACATCGCTATACAGATAGCCATTGTGAATCAAGACTTCAGGGCGACCTTCAATAACTTTTTCCGCTGTTTTACTGCGGTATGTCGCCCAAGCGACCAAACCATTGATACTTAAAAGACTGATGGTGATGATAAAGCCTGCCGTTACCGTATTATCGCCACCATTCATGGCATTTTGCACACCATTGGATAACAATAACAGCAACACAAAATCAAAAGGAGCCAGTTCACCGATTTGTCGTTTACCCGTCAAGCGCAAGCTCATCATAACGAAAACATAAACCAACACTGCTCGAGCGATAAACTCCCAATAAGGCAACGATAGAGTCCACATAACAACCTTTCATTTTTTGTTTAAGCATTCGTAGGGAACGATTACATGAGCTGTCATTGTAAACCCTGATTCAGTCTGTAAGCTCAATCAACAGTCTGAATCAAAAGTCTAAATCAATAGTTTGAATCAACACTTTGAATCATTGGAACAAACCTGACTTCCCGCCTCACAATAAACCACAAACCAAGTGCAACCAAGAGAAAAAAGCCATGTCACCATGGCTTTTTAATGAACACAACTTAATTCATTCAGCTTAATTAACCCAAGCTCAACGCACTTTTTTCGATTGTTTAGAGGGCGCTTGTGCTCGACTTGATGGAGGCGATTTAAGCTTCTTCGCGTCAGCAGGGCGCTTGACCTTTTGACTGCTTTTATTTTTAGCTTGAGTGGGTTTAGTGACCTTAGTTGTCGTTTTGGCTGTTGTTCGAGTTTTGCGCTTCGACACGTCCGCCGCTTTAGGTTTAGATTTTACCGTAGGTTTGGTCGATTTTTTGGGTGATACGGATTTTGCCTTAACGGGTTGTTTGACCTGCGCTGAACGCTTAACCTGCTTTGAGTTGTTTTTAGGTGCAACCTTTTGCTGTTTTGAGGTTTGTTTACGCGTCGATGTCCGTTTCGACTGAGATGGCTTCGAATGCTTTTGGGTCGAGCGCGTTGCTTTTTTATGCGCCGTTTGTTTGTGCTGTTGACCTGCGCGCGCCGATGCCTTTTTGTTTTTCGATGTTTTAGACGCTGCGCGTGAAGACTTAGCACCCGATTTTTTGTGATGGGCTTGGGATTGGCGAGTTGATTTTTTGCCGTGCTTCACCTTTTGTTTAACGTGTTTTTTGGCCTTACGTGTGCTTTTTTTATTGGCTTTTTTGCTTGAAGGCTGATAAACATGCTGACTTGATTCGAATGGAACCATAGGCGTATGCCGCACACCACCTGATGCTGAGACCGTTGCAGGTGTTATCACAGGGTCTTCAGTGCGCAAGGTTTGTGCAAAAGCCGAGTTGAACCATAAAGAAGTGACTATACTGAAAAAAAGGATGTGTCTTTTCATAAATCTCTCAAGTTGAAGCATTAAAATGCCGTTATTTTAATAGAGGCTATTCCTGAGCAAGTAACCAAATGTAAAACGCAGTATGCGTATTTTAAAACAACATTACGGATAAATTAGAAACTTTAAACCAATGGATAGAAACACACACATTGTTTTTGCAGAAGATGGCATCGGTCTTGCCAATCTAGGGCGTGTTAACACTACGTCCGATTTGTTATAAGCCTTGTATGAAACTAAGCGAATCCCAATACACGCGAATCGAAGCACTGTTACCGAAGCAGCGCGTTAACGTCAGTCACAGTAACCTGCAAGTGCTCAACGCCATACTTTATGTGGGTTGCATCATGACTGCAAAGGAACGCGTGTAAACCGTCAACAACTCATCGAGCATCAATGCGGCACATTGGCTGGCGATAGCGGTTCTCCAATTTTCACCTTGGATAACGGTGCACCTATGCTCATCGGCATCCAAAGCTCCGCACCTGCACCCGAGATTCGTCGACAAGCAGATAAAACGCCTGACAGAACAACAGCGGTAAACACCACAACGGGTATAATGGCGCATTACATTCATTACCCTTTAGTTAGAAGCAATTATGTCCATTCAATGGTTCCCAGGTCACATGAACTCAGCACGCACCAAAGCGGCCGAGACCATGGAGACCACCGACCTCGTTATCGAAGTGCTGGATGCGCGCCTGCCGCAAGCCTCAAGCAACCCCATTGTTCACGAGCTGCGCATTCATCGTCAACGCCCGTGCTTGAAAATTTTAAACAAATCAGACCTTGCCGACCCCAATGCAACCAAAGCATGGCTGGCGCACTTCAACGCACAAAAAAACACCCATGCAATTGCCTTGAGCTGTAAAAACCCTGCTGAAGTGCACAAAATTCCAAATATTTGCCGAGGCATCGCCCCTCATCGCAACGATCCGACCAAACCTTTGCGCATGATGATTATGGGAGTACCCAATGTCGGCAAATCCACATTGATGAACGCCCTCCTCAAAAGGCGGGTGGCCAACGTCGGCGATGAACCCGCCGTGACTAAAACTCAACAACGTCTGTTGCTCGGCAAAGACATGGTGCTGGTGGACACCCCAGGGATGCTGTGGCCAAAAATCGCCATGCCTTCAGACGGTTTAATGCTCGCGGCCAGTCATGCGGTGGGTACAAACGCGGTATTTGAAGATGAAGTGGCCATTTACCTCGCGGACTTGCTACTCACACGCTACCCTGCTTTGATTCAAAAACGTTTCAAAACTGAAGACATCGAGACCGCCGATGGCGTGGGCTTAATTGAACACATCGCTAAAAAACGTGGTTATCGCCTTAAAGGTGGCTCGCTGGACTTTGATAAAGCCGCTCATGCCCTACTGCTCGACTATCGCAGCGGCGCCATTGGTCGCATCAGCCTTGAGACCCCTGACAGCCGTGCGACCAGCCTTGAGCAATTTGCAAAAGAGCAAGCCGAAAAAGATGCTCATAAAGCTCAAATCGAGCAAGAACGTGCTGAAAAAGCCAATCGTGGTAAGCGAGACAGCCAACAACCCACTTTTGAAAAATAATCCGTTCATTCGCTTTATTTAGGTTGCATTGCAACATCAAAAAAATGAACGTGCGTGCGTGAAAATGCTATTCTGTCGCCTGCTAAAATCTACAAAAAGACTTAAACAGCAGTTCCTCAGGAGACCACAATATGCGCACATTCATTCGCTCAACTTTGCCCCTTTTTGTATCCAGTGCCCTCATGGGCATCGCCTTCAATGCCCACGCTTATGATAACGTGGTCATTTTTGGTGACAGTTTGTCTGACGGTGGTATTTACGGCAGTCGTTTCACCACCAATCCAGGCTTAACAGCCGCCGAGTATTTTGCCCAAGGCTTAGGTTTTACAACCACCCCATCAACCACTGGCGGCACGAATTATGCTCAAGGGGGCGCGCGCGTGGCATCGGCATCGAGTACGCAACCTGCTAATTTACAACGCTCAGTCGCGACACAATTATCAACCGAGTATTTCTCAAAAACAAACAACTTGGCCAATGGCAACACGGTTTATGTGATTCAAGGGGGTGCAAATGACATCTTCCAAAACCTTGAACAAGTCCAGTCAGGTGCCATCACGCAAGCAACCATGCAGCAAAACCTCATCACCGCAGGCACGGCTTTTGCTCAACAGGTGTCGGCGTTACAATTAGCAGGCGCGAAATACATTGTCGTGCCTAATGTACCGAACTTGGGTGCGACACCTGCCTTTGCAGGTGCGTTGTCGAGCACAGGCTCGGCCTTAGCCTCGGGTTTCAACTCTGTTGTTAAAACAGCCCTCACAACGTTTGGCACCAACGTGGCGGTGCTTGATGTGTATTCACTGGTGAATGAAGTGGCCTCCAACCCGACCAGCTACGGTTTTACTAACGCCAGCAGTCCAGCGTGCACATCAACCTTGAACGGACAATTGAGCTCTCTGGCCTGCACGCCTTCAACGTTGGTCTCGCCCAATGCCGCCAGCACTTACGTTTTTGCCGATGGCGTCCATCCAACCGATGCCATGCATAAGTTGACAGGTCAGTACATGTTATCGGTACTCAATGCGCCCACACAAATCAGCTTGTTATCCGCTGCCCCACTGGCGGGCAGCATGAGCCGCTTAAGAAACTTGGCGATGAATACGCCTCATGCGGGCAATCAAACATGGCACACCTTTGCGGACTACGACCATACGCCAACGAAATTCGGTGAAGCAAAAAGCACCGCCAATAATTTCTTAGTCGGCGTTGACCGCAAATTGGGTTCAGGTCGCCTCGGGTTGAGTGTGGGTTATCAAAAATACGATGGCTCGTTCGGTTCAGGTGCGGGTGGCTTTGACATTAACGAACCTTCAGTCGGTCTTTACTACAACTTAGGCTTAGCAGCAAACAGCCTCAATGCGAATATAACGGCTTCATTAAACTACGGTAAATTAAGCGTGTCTAATCTGAAACGCAACATCACATTGGGTTCAAATACGCGCACCGAAACAGGTGATACTAGCGGTAGTCACTGGTCGCTTGGCATTGCGGCGGATGCGACGGTGGGGTCTTTTGCCAACAACGCATTTAAACATGGCCCAACCGTGAGCCTAAGCTACGAAGACATTAAGTTGGATGCGTTTGATGAACAAAGCAATTTGAGCACGGCGATGAGCTACGGTGCGCAATCGCGCCACGGCTTTTTGGCGTCACTCGGCTACCAAGTCAAAGGCGATTTAGGTCGCTTCAAGCCTTATGCTAAAGTGGCTTATGAACTTAACGGCACACGCGGCTCGGATGTGAATGCGCATGTCAAATCCACTTACAGCAGTTTTAGTACGCCTGCTTTAGAAACAGCTGACGGCTTCCGCGCTGAACTGGGCACTGCGGTTGACATCACACCTGCAATCAATGCACACATCGGGTTAGGCAGCACATTTGCTAAGGACTCTGGCAAAGAAACCTCGTTTAATATTGGCATTGATGCAAAGTTTTAACAATCAACCAAATATTTTGAGACCTAAATATTTAACATGAATATTTAAAGAGTTGAACACAAAAGCCAGTCCGAACGACTGGCTTTTGTGTTTTTTGATTTTTTGTATTGAAAGCGACTTTTAATTAACGCTCATCCCGCACAAACAATAATTGTGTCACGCCATTTTTAGCCGTTTTTTCGCTTTCAAAACGATAACCTTCTTCGCTAAAAGATTTTAAGTCATCAGGTGACTGCACTTGATGCGTCACTGCCCACCGCGCCATCACACCGCGCGCACGTTTGGCAAAAAAACTGATGATTTTGTATTGGCCGTTTTTACGGTCTTGAAATACGGGTTGAATCACAGGCGCATTCAATGATGTGAGCGGTACAGCCTTGAAATACTCATCCGAAGCCAGATTAATTAAATAACGAGACGCAAGAGGCTGTTCTGACAATTCGGCATTTAAATGTTGCGCCAATGTTTCGCCCCAAAACGCATATAAATTCGCACCTTTTTTATTTGCCAAAGCCGTACCCATTTCAAGTCGATAGGCTCGCATTAAATCCAATGGCCGCAAAAGACCGTATAAACCTGACAAAATGCGAATGGTCTTTTGTGCCTCAAGTAGTTGAGCTTCGCTTAAGTGCGCCGCAGCAAACCCCTCATACACATCACCATTAAACGCCAAAATAGCTTGTTTGGCCGTGGCCTCATCAAATGTAGGCTGCCACTCAATATTGCGCGCAACATTGAGTGCCGCCAGCTTATCCGATAAATGCATGAGTTGCGCCAGCGCAGGCACATCGTATGTACGCAAAACGTCCATCAACTCACTGGATTGTCGAACAAACTGCGGTTGCGTGGCGGTGTGAACATGGGGCGGCGTTTCAAAATCTAAACTTTTGGCAGGGGATAACACAATCAACATGAGAACCTCGTAACGGCTATTTTTAAAGAAACAGGGCATCATTTAAACACATTCACGCGTAAAATGCTCGCATCACATCTTTACCATTTATGAATACATCACCATGATTTCTCGCTTTTATTTACCTCAGCCGTGGGCGACGATGAACACCCCTTTTCAGTTGCCTGATGAGATTTTTCGTCACGCGGTCACCGTATTGCGCTTGCGCGTGGGCGAACCGTTTGTGATATTTGATGGCGCAGGGCAAACGGCACAGGCTCATTTAATCAGCATTGATAAAAAATCAGCTCAAGCGCAACTGAATGACATTCAAACACTCAGCGTTGAGTCCCCATTAACCATCACCCTCGCGCAATGTTTGTCCTCCGCCGACAAAATGGATTGGACCATTGAAAAAGCAGTTGAATTGGGCGTGTCGCGCATTATTCCGCTATTTTCAGCACGCAGCCAAATCAAATTGTCTAGCGAACGCGCCATAAAAAAACTAGAACACTGGCAACGCATCGTCATCGCAGCTTGTGCACAAACGGGGCGTAACGTGCTACCCGAATTAACAGCGCCGATGAGCCTCAACTCTTTTTTAGGTGCTGAAAAAAACAATGAAGACCTCAAATTAATCCTTCACCCTCGCAACGCTCAACCTTTTAAAACCCTACCTCAACCCCAACCGCAGCAGTCGGTCACGGTGCTGATTGGCCCTGAGGCAGGTTTTGATGAGTCTGAATTGATGAACGCACAATCCGCACACTTCACACCCACCCTGCTCGGCCCACGCATCTTACGTACTGAGTCAGCGGGCTTGGCAACAATTGCCGCATTACAAACCCTCTGGGGAGATTTTTAGAGCGGTCTCTTAGAGCGTTATCAAGGCCTCCTTTAAATGATTAAATGAATGAACTGAGGTTAATTTTATTTAAATTTTCATTTGTTCATCATTTACCCCGCTCGACTTCATGCTAAGATTTACCAATGCGATGTGGTAGGCGGCAAACTTGCCGTGAATTTGCCGCTGCACTCTTGGTGAAAATACGTTTTACATTTATTTCACCTTTATTTAAGCATTTTTAACAAGGATACAATCATGGGTTTGTTGGACGGAATTTTAGGTGCTGCGTTGGGTAATCAACAAGGCGGCGTACAAGGCGCTTTGTTACAAGCAGTGATAGGCATGATGACCAATCAACAAGGTGGCAATGGCTCATCAAGTGGCTTGGGCGGCATACTGGGCGGACTGTTAAGCGGCAATCAGCAACAAGGCGGCTTAGGCGATATGCTGGGCGGTTTATTGGGCGGTGGCCAAGATGCCCAAAGCCAAGTGGCAGGTGGTTTGGGTAATCTAACAGGGCTATTGAGTCAGCTGGGCTTAGGTCAACAGGTCGACTCGTGGGTGGGTACAGGAGAAAACCAAGCCATTTCAGCGGACGACATTCACAACACATTAGGTCAAAACGGAATGTTGTCTCAACTGGCGCAACAAGCGGGCTTATCCGAACAAGATGCCGCAGGTGGTTTAGCGCAGCTTCTACCCAACCTCATCAACCAATTGACCCCAAACGGCAAAATAGATGCCAGTGACATTGGTTCTGTGTTGGGACAATTTTTGGGTAAATAAGCTTAATAATCAGATAATCAGGTGGATTAAGACGCTTTAAATATGCACTGATTTTAATGTGACAATGCACCATGTGCATGTCAAACGGGCTGCTCAATGGATATCAAATCGGTATCACAAGCAGCCCGTTTTTATACTCCAAAACCGCCAAAGGCCTCATTCCTAAATCTTGTGTTTGACGCTAACGCCCATCAAACCACACTCACGCACCGCTTGAGCCAAAGTTTCGCAGGCCTCAGAGCGTGAATAATTTTTACGCCACACCAGCACCACGCGGCGTGTGGGCACAGGTTTAGCAAATGGAACATAAACCAAAGGGTCGTTGGGCGCGGCTTTGACTACGGCGAGCGCAGGCAAAACGGTCACTCCCAAGCCGCTCGCCGCCATGTGTCGCAATGTTTCCAACGAAGTGCCTTCAAAAGCCTTTTGTAAGCCGTCTTGCTCCACTCGAAAACTTTTGGCTCGTGGGGTCGCTTGCAACACCTGCTCACGAAAACAATGCCCAACACCCAACACCAACAAGGCTTCTTCTGTTAAGGCCTCACCGCTGATGTGCTTTCTTTTTGCCAGCGGATGCTTTTTGGACAAGGCCACAAAAAAGGCTTCGTCATACAGCGGTGCGATGCATAATCCACTGTCATCCACAGGTAAGGCAACAAATGCGGCATCTAAAGTCCCTTGCTTGACGCGCTCCAATAGAATATGGGTGTAGTTTTCTTGGACAATAAGGGGCATTTGCGAATGATGCGCCATCATGTGCGGCATGAGCTGAGGCAACAAATATGGGGCTACGCTATAAATCATGCCGACTTGCAACGCGCCTTGCTTTGGGTCTTGGCCTTTTTTGACCAACTCTTTAAGTGCTTCGACTTGGTTTAAAATCAGTTGCGCCTGCGCCACGACCTGCTCACCAATGGCTGTTGGATAAACTTCTTGCATGCTGCGCTCAAACAAAGTCGCACCCAACTCCTCTTCTAATTTTTTAATCGCAACGGACAAAGTGGGCTGACTGACAAAAGCGGCTTGAGCCGCATGTCCAAAATGTTTTTCTCGTGCCAATGCGACAACGTATCGCAATTCGGTTAAGGTCATGCCACCTCCTCTATACGTGATTAACCCGCCAGATAATGCTCACGTTGCGCCAACCAACGTTTTAAGTGAGCCGTTGCAGCCTGCGGATTATGTTGCCATAGCCATGCAGCGGCATCGCGTGCGCGTTCAAGCAACTCAACGTCCATTTCAATATCAGCGAAGCGCAGCAGCGGCAAGCCTGATTGACGAGTGCCAAGAAACTCGCCTGCACCTCTTAACAAAAGGTCTTGCCGAGCGACTTCAAAGCCATCTGTGGTTTCATACATGGTTTTTAAACGTTGCTTGGCAATGGCAGACAAGGGTTTATCGTACAATAAAATGCAAGTACTGTGCGCCGCGCCACGACCAACACGCCCGCGCAGTTGGTGTAATTGCGCCAATCCAAATCGTTCCGCATGCTCAATCACCATGACCGACGCATTCGCCACATCGACCCCGACCTCAATCACTGTCGTCGCCACCAACACATCCAATTCATGCGCCACAAACGCTTGCATCACCGCCCGTTTATCAGCGGCATTCAGCCGCCCGTGCACCAAGCCAATGCGCAACTCAGGCAGAGCCTCGCTTAAGGTGGCATGCGTGTCAATCGCCGTTTGTAGCTCCAGTGCTTCAGACTCTTCAATGAGCGGACACACCCAATAGACCTGCCGCCCCGCCGCCACGTCACGCGCGACTTTTTCGACCACATCCCCACGTCGTTGTTGGTCAATGAGCTTAGTCACCACAGGGGTGCGATTCGGTGGCAATTCATCAATAATCGCCACGTCCAAATCAGCAAAATAAGACAACGCCAACGTCCGCGGAATGGGGGTCGCACTCATCATCAATTGATGCGGGGCGTAATCTGCCAAATCGGTGCGCCCAGCCATCAAAACGCTACTTTGCATCTTGTGCCGCAACGCCAAACGTTGTGCCACGCCAAAACGATGCTGTTCATCAATCACCGCCAAGCCCAGTTGATGGAATTGCACCGCTTCTTGAATCAGCGCATGAGTACCAACGACAATATGAGCCTCATGTGCAGTGATTTCAGCATAGGCTTGAGTCTTATCCTTTTTTTTCACACTGGACGCCAGCCAAACCACTCGCACGCCAAGAGGCTCAAACCAACCACGCAATTTTTCAAACAACTGCTCCGCCAAAATTTCAGTCGGCGCCATCACCGCCGCTTGCCAACCTGCTGCCACGCATTGCGCACACGCCAATGCCGCCAAAACAGTTTTGCCCGAACCCACATCCCCTTGCAATAAACGATGCATCGGCTGGCTGCGGTGCATATCGTCAGCAATCAACGCCCATGCCCGCTGCTGCGCACCAGTCAGGGCAAATGGCAATTGAGCCACAAATCGATTCAACACATCACTCTTGGCTTGCAAAGAGGGGGCATGCTCCGAAGCCCGCTTGAGCTTGGCTTGCGTCAGCGAAATTTGTTGCGCCAACAGCTCTTCAAATTTGATGCGAGCCCATGCAGGATGGTCCCGCTCCGTCAACGCCGAAGGATTCACATCTGGAGGTGGCGCGTGCAGCAAGCGCACGGCTTGGTTCAACGTCGGCCACGTTTCATCCAAAATTTGGGTCGGTAAAATTTCAGGTAAATCAACCACATCCATGGCCCTTGCCATCAATTTACGCCATGCGGCCTGCGTCAGCCCCTCGGTGGTTGGATACACAGGCGTCAAATGCTCAGACAACGGCGTGGCGTCACTGACCTTTTGAAAGCGCGGATGCACCATTTCTACACCATAATGCCCCATCCTCGGCTCACCCTGTATGCGAACCAAAGCCCCCTCACGAAAAGCCGCCAATGTATTGGGATAAAAACTCAAAAACCGCACAACCAATACATCACCAGCCACATCCTGCGTGGTAACAAGCAGAGAACGTCGGCCGCGATACTGCACCGATTGCTCAACCACCGTCACTTGTACTTGCGCAAACACACCCAACCGCAAATCGGCTACGGGCGTGATACGGGTTTCATCCTCATAACGCAACGGAATGTGCAACAACACATCCTGATCCGACATCAAGCCCAGTTTAGCGAGTTTCTCACCCAACGCAGGCGTGATTTTAAGGTCTTTGGAAAAGCATGGAAGTGGAATCAAACGATGTCCTTATTTATTTAAAATTGGTTTAACAAGGTGACTGCAAAATCATCGCTATAGTTTATTCGTTTACTTCCAAGACCTCAATGATAAAGTGGCTTGACTGTCTGGCTAAGTGGTAGCACTCCATCCTCTATGTGCATTTCCCACTCTCTTCGCTCATAACCAGATTGGAGCCTTTTTTACAGACATTGACAGTAAAGTTAAAAGTTCCTGGTCGGTAATGGCTATCCTTATTTTCAGAAAGACCAAAGGAAAATTTCACTTTTCCTTTTTTAATGCTCAGCGCACTAGTTAAAGTAGAATTCAATTGACTCAGTGGAATACACGAAGACAAATAGGGCTTTGGTGGCCGCTCATAAATAGAAGGAGGGTCACCACTACTCTCACCGCTATTGATTCTAGCCGAATACCATGCTAAATCTATCAATTTGTTATCTTTCATTAGGCTTTGGGTTGTAAAACAATAATCCCCGTCTTTTTGATAGATAAAGCCTGAATCAATCCATTCGTACGCTGGGTTATAGGTTTCTCTTACCCAACATCCTGAAACAATCAAAGCAAACAATAAAACAATCATCTTCTTCATACAACCTCTGAAAAATATTGCTTCTCGCGCATGGGTTGACCCAGACTTCTTAATCAAATACAAGTCCTCTATTTGCACTTCTCATTCTCTTCGCGCATAATTAAAGCCGATTTTTTCTTGCAGATATAAACCACAAAATTAAATGCCGATGGTCGATAATTACTTTCTTTATTTTCAGAGAGATTAAAATAAAAATTCACCTGTCCCTCCTTCTTTGTCAAAGCATTTGTGAAACCGTAATCTAGTTTGCTCAGTGGAATACATGACGATAAAAAAGGCTTTGGAGGATTTTCATCAAAGTAGGAGTGTTCATATTTGCTTTCGTGACCGTTAACGCGAGCGGTATAGCTTGATAAGCTAATAAGTTTATCGTCTTTCAACAGGTATTCGGTCGTAAAGCAGTAGTCACCATCTCTTTGATACACAAAACCTGTATCAAGCCTATCTAATGCTGGATCCCTATATTCTCTTGCCCAACATCCAGCAGCAATCAAAACGGGCAACACAATTATCATCCCTCTCATACAAGCTCTATAAAATTCAAATAAAAGTCCTCTATGTGCATTTCCCATTCTCTTCGCTCATAACCAGATTGGAGCCTTTTTTACAGACATTGACAGTAAAGTTAAAGTAATCTGGTCGGTAACCGCTATCCTTATTTTCAGAAAAGCGAAACGTAAATTTCACTTTTCCTTCTTTTGTGCTTAGCGCACTGGTAAAAGTAGAATTCAATTGACTCAGCGGAATGCACGAAGACAAATAAGGCTTTGGTGGCCTCTCATAAACAGAAGGTGAGTCATCATCGTTCTTTCCTCCATTGATGTCAGCCCAGTACGTTATTAAATCAATCAATTGGTTGCCCTCCATTAGGCTTTGGGTTGTAAAACAATAATCCCCGTCTTTTTGATAGATGAAGCCCGAATCAATCCTAACGTTAGCATGGTCATCATATTCTCTTACCCAACATCCTGTAGCAATCAAAGTAAACAATAAAACAATCATCTTCTTCATACAACCTCCGTAAAATATTGCTTCTCTTATTATTAAGATTGGGATTTAATTACACTTTTCCTTTTTCGGTGTAGCCTCTTTTATCGGTTGGATCTTGTAAAAAATAACGTAATGCTTTCTTGTAAGGCTCTAACGCGGCTTCGTAAAGGTAACGTTTATTCAAATATATATCATTTAAATTGTTTTTCTCAATAAAATCCGCAGCAAATCCACCGAAAAGAAAAACCGGCCCCGAAATGTATTTTTTCTGATTCTTATCCCAATACTGATCTTCTGATGTTTTTTTATAATTAGGCGCGCCGAAATACCTCAATGCATAATAATCTTCAATCATATGAGCCTGAGCTTCTACAGGGTAATAGCCAAGCAAGTGGTCAAGATCATAGTTATATGCTGCTTGGCCGCTGACCCCTTGGTGATATAAAGAATTTAAAGCAACCCAACCACCACAATGATACTGCCAAATGTGTGCCATTTCATGAATAAATGTTTTTTGTTTCACTAGGCTGGCCTTTGAGAAATCTTCTTCATAAGAAGGCGATGGCCAATGAATTGAAGTGCCATTTTTTGTGACTGCACGGTCATCATAGTCAGCAAACATTCCCTCTCGAATTGTTACTTTGTCATATGGTATGAGCGAACCACCACTATTATTGGAGTAAAAGCGCTTCGCCATTTTTTTCTCTCCCTCTGTTAAAAACCGTACTTTTCCTTTTACTTCAACAGTCCTCACCGAAGTGCCAACCAATTTATTGTTTGTTGACACTCCTGAAATTGGTATTACGACAGGGGCTTGCCTCCGAAAACTGCAACAGTCTTTGGGTATCGTTTTTAGTGAGTTGTCAGTCATTACGACTCCTTATTTTTTGGATAAATTTTAATGTTACTGATTTCTTCAGGGCGTATCGTCACAATCCGTTCAGTTTTACTCTCTGCAGTTAAGATGCCCGTAAATACGTTTCCATTTTTCATTTCTATTTCATATTTACAGTTTGCAAAAGTTAATTTGCCATTTACATCAAGGATTTGAATTTGCTCATCAAAAATTTCTTTCCCAATAGATGGTAATACATAATCTACACTCTTCGGCCCCGGCGTATCATGATCCGCCGCCCAAGCCTTCCAATTCCCAGGCGTGCCTTCCTCAATCCCCGCCTTATTGATACGGATATACGAGCCACCCGCCGTCATTAAAATCTCATCCTTCGCCGCGATTTCAATGCGCTTCTTCTCAGAAATGATTTTAATAATCTTCTCGGCAATCAGTTCAATGTTGCCACTCTGCGCCTGAACCTCAACCGCTCCTTTGGCAGCAAACAATTTAATGCCCCCACCTTGTGTAAAGAAACTAATGCCTTTAGCCACCGAAGCCGCTAAGCGTTTACCCA